>JBNKKR010000058.1:0-19494 GCA_050291935.1 Desulfocapsaceae bacterium
GTAGGTCTGCTACAATTTTACGGCATGCCTTTGCCTGACGTTCAATCACTTCCAGGCTTTGCCCCTCTTCACATTCCGGGGTGAAATCATCCATCATTAATTGGGCATAACCAAGAATGACTCCCAGAGGGGTATTTATTTCATGGGCAACCCCTGCGGCCATCTGGCCAACGGATGCCATTTTTTCACTGGAAGCAAGTTGTTCCATCATGGTCCTGACTCTGGTGAGATCTTTGGCTATCCCCTCACAGCCCGTAAATTCCCGGTTATCATCGTAAATGGCTGTGGCGGAAAGCAAAACATAGATGACGGTGCCATCAGCGCGGATAAATTCCACTTCCAGATCTTCCACAAAGCCCACGGAAATGATGGTCTCAAAATATTTCTCCAGGTCTTCTTTATTACGAAAGATATCTCTTAAGCCAAGTTCCGGAGCATCTTCCATGGTGTAGCCAAGCATCTCAAGACCTGCAGAATTCATGGTGGCAAGCCTATTGGAGGAATCACAAAAGAAGACCATGTCCTTTGAGTTGATAAAGAAATTCCTGAATTTCTTTTCTGAGGCGGAGAGCTTTTTGGTCCTGCTTTCTACAATTTTTTCCAGATTTTCATTGAGTTTTAGGAGCTCGTTGGCGGAAACTTCAAGCTGCTCGTTGGCAACCCGTAAGCTATTGGCCTTTTTCTGAATAGCTCGGTATCCCTCTATTCCTTTGTGATAATAGATACTCACTGCTGAAAGTGAGATCATCAGCAGGGTGTTAAAACCACCTGAATATGGGGAAAGGATGCGCCACTGTTCTGTATTACCAAAAATTAACAATATCTGTTTTAGGAGATGGCCAACTGCCCTAGAAACCGAAAAACAGACCAGAGTCAGGCAGAAATAGAAAAGAAAACCCCAGAGAAAATTTTCAGGCTGGCGGCGGATTAAAAGCCACGCATAGCGCAAGGAGAGAAACGAGAGGATAATGATAAGAAACGATCCAATCATATCCACAAGTATGGCCGGAAGCATGGGAAGAGTGCCCGTCATTCTTCCTCCTCCAAACCATTATGGTACAGTGTTCTCATGCCGAGAAAGAGAAAAAAAAGTGCCGGAATACTGAAAAGATGGTCGAGTTTGGTAAAATAATACCAAAGTTTCAGGCCGCTGAAAGGTCCCTGGATGCCAGTACTTAAATAGCCTGAGGTACGAACGAAATGGACATCACTGATAAAAGTTGCAAGGAAATGACCGGTAAATGCAACCACATTCCACAGAATGGTAAAAATACAGAAGATCTGGAGATAGCGCCATGCCTGTGACTTGAAAACAGACCTTCTGATTCCCCAGAAAAGATAACACATGGCTGCAGTATAAAAGATGTGGGCTAATTGATGGACGTAAAGGCCTTCAGGCGCACCGTGGCTTTGAACAGCCCACGCATTTCCAGGAAAGACAGTGAATGTCAAAAGGAGGAGAAAAGGGGATATCCTGAGTTTTTGTTTCCAAAGGCGCATACTAAATCCATACAAAGTAATCAGATCAACCACTAAATCTTGAGCTACTCGCCAGGCAAGAGGCGTTAGCCCACATCGATTTGAACAATTGCACAATTGGTGCCAAAAAGTGCAGTGAGGCAAAAAAAAGAGGTGCCACGAATATTCAGTTACTTACTGGGATGACAACACCACGGAGTGATAGGTGTGGTAAAAACACCATGGCTGGAGTGGTGCAAAAAAAATGCTGCACTGCAGCTCATGTGTTGCGTAGCTCTTTTTTAGCGCGTTTGGGCCTGCAGACTATTCATCTGAAATAACGCTGATAAACGAATGTTATTTTGTGGTACCTGATTGGTGCATCGAAAATGATGCATAAGAAATAGGGGGAAGGGCGCTATTCTATGGCGTGCTGTTTATTGCCGATAGCGTAACTCAACGATGGGTACTTCCCAACGTTCTTGCTTGCATCTCTGCTGGAATGCGAGGTCTTTGATGTCTGTTTTGTAGCGAGTGGCCAAGGCGACAATTCGTATATCGTGGATAGTTGCTAATCGATTCTCCCATAGTTGTTGTGCCTTTTTAGAGAGACAGGCAACAGGACAATCTGTTTTGTCGAGTAAATAACAGGATCCTTTTTGACAAGATATTTGCAGCCGGTCACCGCACTGTAAGGAAGAGAGTGCTTTACACGTGGGATGGTTGCTATGTTTTAGTCCTGCAAAATCGATAAAAAGTTCTTTCATTCCCAAGAGCTCGTAGTGAAAAAATGGTATTGCCTGCCCACTCTTGGGGACAACTTCTCTTGGGAGTAAAAGATTACCTGACAAAAGTTTCAGGTGGGGATTTGAATTGTTCTGCAGTGCAAAAAGGTGGAGGGTCTTTTTTGCTCTGGACATGGCCACATAGTATAGCCTACGTTCTTCTTCCATCTCCTGGCCTGTTTTGGTTTGCCAATTGCCATCAAGGATAAATACATGGTCAAATTCAAGTCCTTTGACGGAATGGACAGTGGAGAGAAAGATGCCATTGTCAAGATTTCTTGCTTGATATTGATCAGCAAATGATTCGTACAAGAAATTTTCCACCCGGCCAACTGGTTGCGGACTATTGTTTGTTTCATCGGACAATTCGTCCAGAAGCCTCCGCACATTGATTTGCCAAATGGTTTTGTTTTCGCACTCTTCTGAGAGGTGATGCAACAATGTGGTGGCGCTGATTCGCTCCTCTTTGTAATTGTGTAAAAAGCTAAGTATTTCTGCGTGTTCCCGGATGCGACAAAGATTTGGGAAACTGCTCTTTCCCCAATAAAGACTCACCGGAATTTTTTCTGCTTCAAAGAGGGAGCGGACTTTGCTTAAGCCCTGCCATTCCCTGGACAGTATTGCACAGCTATTGAGATTAAAATCACTATCAAGACTTTGCAAACGTTGTATCTCCTCAAGAACGGCAAGGGCCTGGCTTGTTATGTTGTCAACTGTGAAGTGCTGCACTTTTCCCTGCCCCAGTTGATCAATGCGTTGCCAGTTCCCTCCTAAAGGCAATGACCTTCGCGCCTCATTAATCACAATGGGATGTTCCCGTTTCATCCTGTCTTGATTGTGCGCAATAAGTGCATTGGCAGAAGCAATAATATGGGCACTGGATCTGTAATTCTCTGTTAAATAATGGATTGTCGCCTTATAGTCTGTTGTAAAACGTCTGATAAAATCGATGTTTGCCCCTCGGAAGCGATAGATGTTCTGGTCATCATCGCCAACTGCCAGGATGGTAAGTTTTTGCTCGTTTTCCACAAGATTTCTTCCAGCAAGCAAAGATATCAACTCATATTGTTCGTTGTCAATATCCTGATATTCATCAACTAAAATATGACTAAAGCGAGAGGTGAGAGCATCCCTTGGTGGCTGGCCAGGAAAACCAAGCACATCAGATTCTCCCTTTAAAAGATCAATGGCATCTTGGATGACAGTTGAAAAGTTGATCTCATCCTGGACTGTTTGCTCTCTTTGCCGAACCAGTGATCTTCCTGTCAAACGAAGTGCAAGGCCGTGAAAGGTGAGGGTGGTGACCCAGGACATTTCTTTGCCCACCAGCTCACGTAATCTACGGCGAAGGGTGGTAGCAGCACTTCGATTAAAGCAAAGCACCAAAATTGCATCCGGTCGAACCCGCTTAACCCGGAGGAGGTATGCCACCCGGTGGACCACCGTTCTCGTTTTTCCGGCTCCTGGTCCTGCCAGTATCAAGAGATTTTCATCTGTGGGTGCTGCGACAATGGCCTGCTGGGCCGGGTTATGTAAATCTTCAACTATTCGTTGATAGGATTGTTCACTGGTGGCTCGCTCCAGTAACTCCTCTTTTCCTGGGAAGAAACGGTTAACAAAGTCTTCTTTTTCATCATTAAAATAGGATTGAACCAACTGCATGGCATGGCTGATTTTATTCAGTGCGCAACGGGCGTATTCGTTTATTACATGGATTTGAAAGTTCTTCTCGTTGTAATGTGTCTGCAGAGGTTCGAAATCGGCCTTTGTGTAAGACTTGTTTTTTACATCGGGGTTGATTGCAATGGTCATCGCCTGTCTGAAAACCGCCAGTCCCTGCTGGAGAATGATTACCCCCTGTTCATGGAGAAAGGTAAGTGCTCGTTCAGCGGCTGCCAGCGGGTCTTTAAGGGTTGAAAAGAGAATCAGATCTTGTTTGAGTCCTTCAACAATCTCTTCCAGAGTGAATTCAACTAAAATGGAGCTGCCGATGGTGTTATTTTTGCGCAAGGGTTCTTGTATAACTTGCAGTGTAACCTTGGCTGCCTGTTGACGAATGGATACCGTTTTGTGCAAAGAGTCCCAATCGCGGTGCAAAACGATGGAAAAAACACCGTTGCCGATCGACCTTATGCTGATACTTCCCTTCTTGCCAGCGAGTCCTTTTCCGTCCCTGCTCAGCCCCCTTAAGACCATGCTTAAACTATTTGGTGTGCTGTAGGGATGTCCTCTATCAATAAGACGCTGATTGACTTGCCGAAGATCGATAAGGAGATTCTTTTCAAGATCTTCGTCCGGTGCATTTTCCTGGAGGAGGGCTAGAAAATCTTTTTCCACCATGCAAAAACGCTTGAGGAGTTTTTCCGAACTTCCCTTTACCTTATGGTGTACGTAGGCCGAAAGGGTGGTCGCCTTGGAGAGGATACCCTGGTTTGCCATATCGTTTAATGTCCGCAATACACGCTGTGCTTCCGTTTCGTTTTCTGCTTCATCCGGGCTTAGGGTAAAGGAACCGAGACAGGCAAGTTCATCGGCACTGAATCCGTGTCCCGGTGGGCGTTCCAGCAGCGCGCCAAGAATGGCAAGCCAACGTTCTTGCTGTCTTTTTGAGAGCCCATATGTTGCAATTTTCTCTCTTGCCTCTGCAAGGCTTTTGACAGCTGGTTTTCCCTGAAAGACCCTGGTGTTATTTTCATCACGGCGAAGAAATCCTGTTTTTTCCAGCCAGGAAATGGCGGTTTTTACCCTGGTATCAAAGTCATGGGCAAAAATATCTTCCTCAACTCCTGTTGCCCTTGATCGTAGAATTTCACCGGAAGTTGCCACCACTTTCCCATCTTTTTGTGCAGAATGGCGGAGTCCCCGCAAGATTTGGGCTATCTCCTTTTGGGTGAGTCTTGCGTTACTGCTCAGCCGAAATTGGCCTTCAATATCCTGTTCGGTAAAGATCAAAATGCATTCGGCCATGTTCCGATCTCTTCCGGCCCTTCCAGCTTCCTGGAGATAATTTTCAAGCGAACCGGGGATATCGGCATGGATCACCAGGCGAACATCATCTTTGTCGATGCCCATACCAAAGGCGTTGGTGGCGCAGATAATTGGTGTTTTTCCAGCAATAAAATCCTCTTGGATCTGTTTTTTGACAAACGGTTCAAGTCCTGCGTGAAAGGCTGCCACCTCGTAGCCTTCACGTTCCAGAAACTTGGCTAAATCTTCAGTGTTTTTTCGGGTGGCACAGTAGATAACAACGCTGCCGCTTTGTGTATAGCGCGCTTGCAAGAGTGAGAGAATGGTCGCATTTTTTTCATAACTATCCACCGGCCAAACTTCATAATGGAGGTTTTGTCGTTCATGTCCTCCTGAGAACTCTGTTACGTTAAATCCCAGCTCACGTCCGATAATATCGATTATTTCGTGGCGTACATCTTTTTTGGCGGTGGCCGTGAAACATTGGACGGGGGGGATCCTGCATTTTTCACGGCTGGCAAATTCCCGGATAAAACGAATGGCATAGAGATAATCTGGCCTGAAATCGTGACCCCATTTGGAGAGGCAATGGGCCTCATCAAAGACCCAGGCACCTATCTCTCGTTGGCTGATGGTGTTGATAAAGGAACTGTTACGCAATTGCTCCGGTGAAACGTACACAATACCAACATCTCCCAGCCGAATGCCCTCCATGATCTCACCTCGCTCGGGTAAGGTAAGCATGCCATTGATGGTTGCAGCGAGTGTGGTGCCGGTCTGTTTGCAAAAATTATCCACCTGGTCCTTCATCAATGCCTGCAGCGGCGAGATAATAATCGTTAATGCGTGTCTTCTTTGGTAACGCATAAGCGCAGGAAGAAGGTAACAAATTGACTTTCCACCACCGGTTGGAAGGGTTGCAAAAAGGGTGGCATTGCGGGCAGCAGAAATGACAATGGCTTCCTGCAGACTTTGTCCATCCTCAGTGGCAGGTTTTGGGCGAAAATCTTCAAATCCAAAATAGTTTTGCAGAAAAAAATGTGGATTATGATTTGTTTTGCAATACAAACAATCCGGGTTGCCGCAGGCGTGCTCCCGTAATTGATGAAGAAGCGTTGGCACCTGGGGAAAATGGTGTCGTACCCATGGGGGGAGAACGGAATCACCCCCGGAAACGGAGAGCCAGGCAACGACATAGGCAAGGGAAGCATATTCTATTTGTTGACTTTTGAGTTGCTTTAAAAGACGCTGCAGAGATTTTTGGCAGACTTTTTCTTCAACACATTGGCAGAAAAGAGCGTACAGTTGCTCGTCATTAAGGTGTGATGCTCCCATTGCTTCAAGACTTGCTGAAATTCCTGAAAACTTAGCTTCTTTTTGTAAAAAACCACGGTAGAGCAGGGGTTCCTTAGACCCATCATCAAGGAGTTGGGTAAAGGCGTCCCACTGTTCGAGAAATATTTTCCCTGCTAACTGGGCATCTTCCACGGGATTGTTGATACTGTCCCGGACGATTTGATAGTCTTTGACCAAACGGTGATAGGGATTTTCGGGAAAGGCAAGTGGTGAGAGATAGAGGGTAGAGGGTGTCAATAACCGGCTTTTGCAGGAGTGCAAGGGGTGTTTTTTGGTTCCGCAGGCAGGGGATATCGTGGTTGAGGACATTGTGCCCTAGAAGGTAGTGCGCATCATGTGCAAAGTCGTCAAACCGGATAAGGTCGCGCTCGCTTATATGTGCTCCCTTTCGGGTAGTAAAGGTTTTCCCATTACACGATGCTCCCAAACTATAGATTTCCCCATGCTCATTTGTTTCAATGTCAAATAAGAGGCAACGGCTGAGAAATTCTTCACTGGTTTTGCTCATGATTCCCCAAAAGTGCAAAGAGGAGTACAGTTGTGATATGTTATCGGCGCAAGCTTATACGTTTTGAAAGAAGGTGAAATATGCGATTATCTCTTTTATCATGGGTTTGACGCATACAACTTTCGTAAATCGCTGTAGATCTAGTCAATTGCCTTTGGCTGCTATCAAACTCGGTTATACCCAGTTGTTCACGCGTAATCCTTCCACACGTTTAAATTCACGCAGGTTGTTTGTAACAAGGGTCAGACCCTCGCTTCTGGCGTGTCCTGCAATGTGAAGATCATTGACCCCAATCGGCGTTCCCTTTCTTTCAAGATCGGCGCGAATATCACCGTAGTGAGCAGCTGCTTTGTTTGTGTAGTCAAGCACTTCCAACCGGGAAGTAAAATCCTCTACCTGCCGTAGATTATGTTCAGGCTTGCTACTTTTCTCTACTCCGTGCATAAGCTCAGCAACGGTTATAGAGCTGATACACATTTCTCCGGCGTGGAGGTTAAATTGATCAAGTAGCTCAACTGGTCGACGTTTGATAACGTAAATTACAATGTTGGTGTCCAGCATGTATTTCAGCACTACAACGATTCCCTTTCCGGTTGTTCCTGTGAGGCACGTTCCCGCATGAAATCATCGGTGACCGATTGCTCAGCCATAAAAAAGCTGTCCCATGTGTTTTCAACAGGGGACAATACCCGATCCTTTCCAACTATACGTACCAGTACTTTCTTGACGTTATCCGGAAAACGTGTATCAACAGGCAATCGTACAGCTTGCGTTCTATTGTTCACAAAAATTGATCCTGTGGGCATAAGTTACTTCCTCCAATAAGCTATATGTTTGTAGTATATAGCAGGGCGGTGAGCAACACAACAAGATTAGTTGCCATGCTGATGAAATTTGTGGCTCAAATTAATGGCTGTTATTTTTGGAGATAATGAGTCTCCAACCGAAAAGAAGAGCTAAGACAATACCATAGAGTTTTGGCGTAGAGCTGTCAAGTTTGACCAGCCATAGATAGTGGAGAAGCGTACCGATGGCTGCAAGATAGACAAGTTTGTGCAACCAGCGCCACATGGTCCGGCCCATCCGTCGCATTATAAAGGAGAGAGAGGTGATGGCCAGTATGAGGAGGGTAAGGTATGCCATAAGGCCGGCCAATATCCTTTTATGCGTAAAAATATCCGCATATATTGCCGGGAAATCAAAAAATTGATCAAGACCAATGTAGATTGCCACATGACAGCTTGCATACCAGAAAGATGAAAGGCCAAAGAGACGACGATAGCGTCTAAAGCTGAGTTGAGCAGCTTGTCTGCTCTTACGAAACTTACACCACTCAAGGTGGCACTGAAAAGAGTGCCCTGGCGGTATAAGAAATGCAAGATGGTAGGATTTGCGAAGAGGTGTGATACTAAGAGACAATAATAGAAAAATAAGGCTCCACTGTCCAGTGGCGTGGAGTGACTGTTGGATGGGATTGGGACTGTGGCCAAAGAGAAAGAGCTGGCCAAGGGTGAAGAGCAGGGGGAGACAGCATGCTAATGTGGCAATATGTTTTTGCAAAAACATGGTAGCCCTTACCATTGAAGGTCAACAAAGAGGATTAAAAGTATTTTGTCAGATCCATGTCTTTATAGAGATGTGCCACTTGATTCCCGTAGCCGTTAAACAGCATGGTTTTTCTTTTTTTCCATTCCCCGATACGGCGTTCTTTTTTCTGACTCCACCGGGGATGGTCAACCTCTGGATTGACATTTGCGTAAAATCCATATTCCGCTGCGTTGCTGCGCATCCAGGAACTTCTTGGCATCTCGTTTGTAAAACGGATTTTTGCAATGGATTTAACATATTTAAATCCATATTTCCATGGAACCACCAGACGAATGGGAGCACCGTTCTGGTTTGGCAAAGGTTCACCGTACATGCCAACGGCCAGGATGGTTAAGGGATGCATGGCTTCATCCATCCGTAACCCATCTGTATATGGCCAGTGTAAGAGCCCACTTTTTTGTCCAGGAAATTGTGCTGGATCATAGAGGGTGATAAATTCAACAAATTTGGCCTCGCTGGATGGCTTACACATACGGATAAAATCAGCAAGGGGAAATCCAACCCACGGGATAACCATGGACCATGCCTCGACGCAGCGTAGCCGGTAAATTCGCTCTTCCAGTGGGAATCGTTTTAGGAGATCTTCCAGTAAAAATGATTGCGGTTCGTGGACTAGGCCTTCCACACGTATGGTCCAGGGGTTTGTGCGAAAAGTTTTACTTTTACGAGCGACGCGGTTTTTGTCCGTTGTAAATTCATAAAAGTTGCAATAGTTGGTTGCGTCGTCATAATCGCTTAATGGTTCGTTGTCTCCAAAATCTTGATCTCTTATGTATTGCAACTTTTCTTGGGCATTAGCGGTGGTGGGGAAGAGGGCTAAATCAAGTGTGGCTCCTCCCAAAAGAGCAGCAGCACCACCAGCGGCCATAAACTGGCGCCTGTTACAGTAGAGCTCTTTGGGCGTTACGTTTTCTGGATTGATCTTACGATAAGCGTTTTGCATTCTTTTTGTACGGAAAAACGAAAAGGCAGGATCTGTCCTGCCTTTTCGTAGAGATGTAAGAAATACCCTTTATTGGGTCTTAGCTAAATGATCAATTATAAACCAGGGATGGCTGGCTTGGCAAAGATGGGTAATTCGCCATCCAAGGTTGCCATAAAGTCCATAAGATCATCCATCTCTTTGTCGCTCAGTTTGCGTTTTACTTTATATTCAGGATCCAGGTTTTTGTTTGGAATACCAGTTAAGCAAATTTGACAGGCTTCACGTAAAGAGTAAGTGGAACCATCATGAAAATAGGGCGCGGTAACACTTGCATTACGAAGGGTAGGAGTTTTTTGACGTCCCATATCTTCTTTGTTTTTGGTCACAGCATAGCGGCCCACATCTGGCTTTTCTTTGTCCATTCCAAGACCCACGTTGTGGAACATACCATCGGCAAAATAACCGTCTGTTTTATTGTAGGTATGGCATTTTTTACAGTTACCCTTTTCTGGATTATCAAAGATTTCTTTACCACGTTTGGCGCTTTCGGAAATCGCGTTTTTATCGCCGCCATAATAGAACTTATCAAAAGCAGAGTTTCCGGCAAGGATGGTTCGTTCAAAAGCAGCAATGGCCTTGGCAACATTCTCAAAGCTGAGGTACTCACCAAATGCAGCCATGGATAATTCTCTGTATTCGGGGATTTTATTGAGTTTTTGGGCAATTTCCACAGGGATTCCAGCCATTTCAACGGGAGCAGTCATTGGTCCGCCTGCTTGGGCCTCAAGATGTGGGGCACGACCATCCCAGAACTGGAATGCTGAATAGGCAGCGTTAAGTACGGTTGGGGTGTTTGCACCACCAATGGCATGATTTACCCCAGCAGCCTTTGCAGCAGCATTGGAGTAGCCAAGGTTTGGATCATGACAGGTTGCACAGGAAATGGAATTGTCAATGGATAACCGTGGATCAAAGTAGAGCATCTTTCCAAGTTCAACCTTTTCAAGGGTCATTGGGTTATCATCCGGAACGGGTAAATCGGGTAAACCAAGGGGGACTTCAAGGATAAGCTCACGTCCCATGGCATTTACATCATTTGCAAAAATTCCCACTGAGGCTCCCAGCATGGAAACAGCGCATAGCGATGATACAATGATTTTTTTCATTTTTTCTTTCCTCTTATTTATGATGATTTTGTTGAATAAATTCCTGCCATTTTGTACATGTTTTTCAGGTGTTGCACCTCCTTGACGTTGTTGAAAAAGAAAGAGATTTGCTACCCATTTTCTTTTTCCGCTTTTGCTTTGGCTGCCGCTTCGGGGTCATATTCGCAATTACAAACTTTGCGGAGATAGACCCGTAAGAGCTGCACTTCTTCATCACTTAAAATCTCAGCCCAGGACGGCATGACAAATGACAACTGCTCGGAAGGACCGCCGTGGACAATGGTATTTTCGATCTGTTTATCACTGAAAACCGGCAAGGTTTTTGGGCTGGTAAAATCTTTTGGGGCTGTGGGAAGGTCTTCCGTTGCATTGATGCCTTTGCCATCCGCTTTTACCCCATGGCATTGGGCACAATAATATTGATAGATTTCCTCTCCTGTGTTTTCAGAAGCTGCAAAAGCCGTGGGAATAAGTAAATAAAAACTGATAAAGAGTGCAAAAAGAGAAAGTATTTGTTTCAAGGGAGTATCCTCCATACTATGTAAGTGTTATTTCTGTTAATTTTTGCTTATTTCACACCGATATTGACCAGATAGCCGGCAAGCTCCGCCTTCTCTTGCTCGGTGAATGTATTGGTGGCCTTCTCGCCTGGAATGGGACATTTTGAATTTGGATAATACTTTTGTGGATTTTGCAGATAACTATAGACCCAGTCTCCCTGGAGCCGGTCTTTGGCAGTAACGAAGGTAGGAGCGGAAAATCCACCAAGTTCCACGTTGCGTTTATTGAGATACCGGTGGCAGGAATAGCAGCCTTGGTGCTTTTCAAAAAGGGCCCTGGCATTTGTCAGAAATTTACGTTTTTGGGAGCGCTGTTTGGGAAGAAGCGCTGCTTTTCCAGCTTCCACACTTGTATCCACCGCTGTCATCAGATAGGCTCCAATCTTTTCTGCATCATCAGGAGATACAGCCGGGTGATCAGTGCTACCCTTCTCGGCACTGTTCCAGGAGACGCCGAGCAAGGGAGTGGGGGCGGCAAGCCATGAGACCAGCCACTCTTTATTGAATTTTGATCCGGCAAACCAAAGCGGAGTTCCTTTTATCTGGTTGCGTTCTTTGATGCTCAGCTTTTTTCCCTGTTCCATTGTATGACAAGAGGCACATTGCTTTTCAAACAAGGCTTTTCCTTCTTCATTACACTGGGCCATGGTGGGTTGGATAAGAAAAAGGGCTGCCATTGCTGCAATGGTAATACCCCTGGCATACTGTTTTTTGCTTTTCATAGGTTCTCCTTTTTGCAAATGAGTTCTAACGATCTCATCATCGCTGCACGGATAGTTTTGAGTTTTTGTAAGGGTTCATTAAAAATTTGGACATCATTTCTAGCTTTTCTTCCTGAGAAATGTCTTCTATGCCCGTTTCATCACCTTCAATCTCCATAAAACGTTCATCAATATTGAAGTCATAAAAGAAGTTTTTCATTTGGGTTCCAGGAACAATAAGATCTGGGAATTTGACCCATTGCTTGATGTAGGAAGGTCGCAGACGACGTTTTGCCTCTGCAAGATTAGGACCTTTCAGATCGCCGAAATCTTTTTGCTCATGAAGACGTGATTGGTCAAAATAGTGACATTGCAAACAGAGTTTGAACACCTGCTCGGCCTTATCCGTCTTGTCGGTGCTTAATTCATGGATGGGAAAATAGGGGTGATCCAGTCCTTCTTTGGCGGTAAAAAAAGCCACCAGCCCTTTGAGCTCTTTGTCAGAAAGACTAAAGCTTGGCATGGTCGCCTTTACCAGAGGACGAACCGGGTAAGGTGTATCAAGAAAATCGTAAAGCCAGTTTGCCTGGACCTTTTCTCCTTCATAGTGGAGAATCGGAGGGGCAAAGTTTAAATCTTTGTAGTTGGACATGATATCACCTTCATCCATGCCAAAGATTTCCATACTTTTGACTCCAATATCCATCAAATAGCCGACGGTGTCATAATCGACAAACCAGTGCTGTCTAAAGAGTTGTAGACCGGCTTCCGGATCTTCTGCTAATAGTGACGATACCTGAGAATCAGTGAGCGTACTGCCCTTGGGATAGACGAGTTCGTCTGCAACGTGTATGTCATCAATGGCATAATGTTTGGCCGCCCAGAAATACCCTTCCGGAAACGCATCATCAATGGCCATCGTTTTCGAAACAAGCCCCATTTTATGACATCCAGTACAGTTATATTTTTCAACAGTACGCATCCCTTGAAGAAACGGATCGTCGGTGGCAAAGAATTGATGCTGGTATGATTCCGGCGCTTTATGTTCGCTGAGGCTAAAGAGCCAGACCCGTAAATCTTTGATTTCTTCCTCTGTTAGTTCAAAGTCAGGCATTACCAGTTTGATGGCGTCGGTGGAGAAGGCACGGGGTTCTTCAAGTTTTTTCTTTATCCAGGCGGCCTTTGTCTTGGGGATGTTTGTTACGTGACCAAAGTCAAACATCTCCATATCCTTGTCGGCAAGACCTGTATGTTCAGGTGAACGTTGAAAACCGTATTCGACCCCTTCCTTTTTATGACAACCGGTACATCCCACTGTCTGGAAAAGCTGCTTACCCTGTTCTGCTAAGTCCTGGGAAAAAGAAATCGCATCCGGTGCTTCTTTGTGCTTTAACGTGAGGATGTAGGCACTGATATCATTTAATTGTTGTCCATTAAGACGAAAATCAGGCATCTCAGTTTCAGCATCATAAGCGGCTGGATTTTTGATCCAGTTGTGTAACCACTCGTTGCTTTTGAGTTTTTCTGCAACATTGCCTAAATCCGGGCCGAATGTGGATTTGGTTTCGCCTACGGAATGACAGGCAAGACATCCTATGGTATCAAAGAGTTTTTTACCCTTTGCACTATCGCCTTGGATAACTCTATCTTCGTTTGAGGCTGGGGATGCGCTAAGATAGGCGCCCAATTGGTCTATTTCATCGTCTTTCAGATCAAAAAAGGGCATAATGGTGAGCGGTAAATAGTCCTTTGGCTTTTTAATCCACTCTTTCATCCAGGAATTTGTTACCTTTTCATCCACCCGACTCAGGTTGGGAGCGATATGTTGTGGCTTATCAAATCCGTTTAAAATATGGCAACCCAGGCAGCCTTTTTCCTGGTAGAGCTTTTTACCATTGCTTAAATGTGGGGCGGCAGGAAAATTGAGATGTTGCGGGGTCTTATCGTCAAAATCATGACATCTGCGACAGGAGGATTCGGCCAGTTCACCGCGCAATATGGGTTTTAGCCAGATATCAGTCTCAGCGTGGGCCGTCTCCACATCCAACGCAACTCCTTGGCCATCGTGACAACTGGAACAGGCGAACTTGTCCACCGGATGTCGATCCGCTGCGATATGCTTTCCAGGATGGGTGGTAAATGGTTGTTCTGCTGTTTGAAACCTTGCCGATTCCACTCCCAGATGGCAGGTTGTACAGCGATCTGTGATGCCCAGTTCCGGTAGCCAGATCTGTTTAATGGCCACCGGCCTGCAATCTGTTGCCTCCTGACGTTGCTGGAGCAGTTCAAGTCGTTCCTTGCTTTGGGGATCATCGGTTTTAGTGGAGAGTGCTTCCATCTCTTTTTCGGTCATCTGGCTGTCAAGGCTGGTAAAGTCCCTTTGATACTGTTTCCAGGGTCTGCTGAGTTCTCCTTCCACGTAGAATAAAATGGTTGTTAGCAACAAGAGAACAATGGAAAAAATAACCAGGATCTTAATATGTTGTGGTGAAAGTTTTATCGATTTCATAAACATCTCTCTTAGACGTTAAACCAGGGGGTAGTGATCAGATAGCGGACATGAAAGACTTGTCGTAGAATTACTTTCACCGGAACCAGATACATAAGATAGAGAAGAGAAATAAGTATGCCATATCGAATCAGTCCCAAATTCCTGCACCATTTCATGCGAAAAAGCTTGGGGATGAGCAAGAACAGCAAAAAAGCACCTCCAAGAGCAAGAGCGCTTGTGGAGTTGTTAATATTGACAAGCAGGGTTTCAGCGTGATGGGCAGAGTCGTCCCATTTTTCCCATGGCCAGAAGAAGAGCCAACTGGGGCCACGCATAAATTGGCCCACAACGATGGCAAACATCCACATAAAATAGCCAAAAAGGAAGTTGCACATGGCAAATTTGCGGGCGCCGAAATTGTATTCACCAACTCCCCGTGGATTATTATCCAGATAGGGGATGGCCATCAGACCAAACATGATAACGGATGGCATGACCACCCCGGAATACCATGGATCAAAATAGACAAGGATTTCCTGCAAGCCAATAAAGTACCATGGTGCTTTTGCGGGGTTTTCGGTTCTTGAAGGAGTTGCAATCTCGCCAAGAGGTGCGTCAAACCAGAGTGCCCAGATGATAAGCAATGCCATGATTGCCACCGCGCACATGAGCTCTTTAAATGGCAGTTCCGGCCAAACATGTGGGTTGTCAGCCTTTTTCTTTGCCCTGGCCGCTTTTGCCTTTTGGGCGCTGTCGTTACTCTTTGTTTCTATTTGTTCTTCTGCCATAACAGATCCTTTGATTCTATTGAGTCGCTTTTTTATAATGGTCGTGAAATGCCGCCATCCTTTCTGATTCTCCAGAAATGGATTGCGCACCCAATAAAAACCGCAGCCGGAATGGCAATCACATGGGCCACATAAAAGCGCAGTAAGGCGTTTGGCCCCACTGTTGTCCCGCCAAGTAAAACAAATCGTACGTCTGAAAATTTATCCACCATCGAAAATGGTCCTTCAACTCCAAAAAAAGGAGTAGCTGCACCCATATTGGTTCCAACGGTGATGGCCCAATATGCAAGTTGATCCCAGGGGAGGAGATAGCCGGTAAATGACATGAGCAGGGTGAGGGTAAGGAGTAAAACTCCCACCACCCAGTTAAATTCACGGGGTGGTTTGTAGGAGCCGGTGAGAAAAACCCGAAGCATATGAAGCATCACCGTTAGGACCATTAAATGCGCGCCCCAACGATGAACGTTTCGTAGAATCTGGCCGAAAGGGACGTCAAACTGGAGATACTTCATGTCCATATAGGCATATTCAATGACCGGGTGATAGTAGAACATCAACAGGATCCCGGTGATACACTCCACCAAAAAGGCAAAAAAGGTGATCCCTCCCATACACCAGGTAAAGCGGATCTGCATGGCATGCTTGGGGATGCGGAGGGGATGCAGATGGAGAAACACATTGGAACGGATTACCTTGCCTCGATTGGCTGGGGTATCTTCAAAATCATGGCGAAAGATGGACTTCCAAAGCTGGGAAGCCATTATTCTTTCGCTTATCGTCTTCTTTTCACTCATAAATTTTATTCCTTATGCCTTTAAGAAGCAGTGGGGATCATTAAACTGGGTAACGGTGAATAGTGTTGATTTGTCAACCAATATCCGACCATCCTCAAGGATACGGATGCCATACCTGTCCATGGGACGAGGGGCAGGGCCGGCAAAATTAACACCGTTTGAGTAGTACATGGAGCCATGGCATGGGCATTTGTACTGGCGTTCGTCTGGGAACCATTTCGGTGTGCAGCCAAGATGGGTGCATTTTCCAAAAATTGCGTAAATTTTATCGCTTTCCCGAACTATCCAAACCCGTTGTGATTCCATAAACTGTTCAGAAACGGAGACCACGCCATACTTGTCCGGTGTTCCATTTGGATAGTCGTCTAAGGTTCCAACTTTAAAAGTGGTGGGTGGCTCAAAAAGAACGCGTGGGAAAAAAAATCGCAGGCTCCCTGCGGCGGCCACAGCAATGCTTGTGAAAAATGCGCCCCAACCCAATCCTCTAATGAGTGACCGACGGGACGGGGAATGGTTTTTTTCAGAACATTTGCAGCTGCAACTTGTTGCATGTAAATCAACGTTACTTGTTTTGCTCATTGCTCTTCCTCTGAGAGTGGAAAAAAGGCGTAATTGTCGTGGTTTGCAGATTCAAGTTTTCAAGGTGTAGAAATCACTTAAATCTATAAGACCCGATCCTTTGGCGTGGCAGACTGCACAGCCCTGTTTTCCCTGGCGGGGTAAGTTGGAGATGAGGGCAAAATTCGTTGTGCAAACTGACCAACTGACCACGTTATAATTTTGCGATTTCCTGAAATTTATACGTCGATCACCCACCATCCTATGGTTGGAGCTGATAATTGCGGTGTCAGCAGTTTTGTTCACCACAGCCAACGTTACTGGCGTGTTATGTACTTGATAGCTTAAGAATCCGACCTGCTCTTCTTTGTAGCGCCCAACACGGGCACCGAGAAGAATGACATCAGGATCGCTGAATGTGGGGAAATCCGCCTTAATACCAAGTTGTTCCTCGAGCCACCCTGCCACCACCAAAGGATCGTTGGTCCGAATTTCAAGATCTGTCTCTCCTTCTATATTTTTGATATGACTGATAACTGTACTTTCAATAAAGGTGGGAGAAGACGGAGTTGAAGAAAAGAAGGTGAAGAAAAGTGCTATCATCATGGCGCCTGCAAGGGCGGAACCCGCCATATAACGAAAAGTCAAAAAGGCAGGGAGCTGCAGGCGAAATCTATTTTTGGGCGCTATTTTTCTGCTGATTGTTGCCCTAAGCTCACTTGGTCCTTTCTCGCGCAGATTTGCACTGTCCAACATGTTCAGGAATCGTTTCTGGGAAAGGAGAATCTCACTGCACTGTTGACAATCAAGAATATGGTTCTCCACCATCTGATTATCCGAAGCGCTGAGTTCGCCATCCAGATACGCATAAATTACTTTCTGTATTTGATCACAAGTTTTCATTTTTTTAAGCGTACAATTTTTTGAGTGCTTTCTTTTTGCTTTGTCCCGGAAATAAGCATGAACAGCTCCTTTCTTCCTCTGGAGAGTCTGGACATCACTGTACCCATGGGAAATCCTAATATTTCAGAAATCTCTTTGTAGCTAAAACCCTCCAAATCCTTGAGTACGATCACGGTACGATATTTTGTCGGTAAACGCTTTAATGCGTCTTTTAGGTCAATGGTATCACCAATGTGCCCCTGTGAGGTGGGCATGGAAAACAACTCCTCGTTGAACAGCTCATTTTTATCCGCAAGGAGCGGGTCCTTTTTTCGGATGGTATCAATGGCAATATTGCGAAGGATACGAAACATCCACGCCTTAATATTGGTCCCGTAATCAAAACGGTCATATTTGCTAAATGCCCGAAGATACGTTTCCTGCACCAGATCCTCTGCATCCCGCCCAGGTCCCGAAATGGTAATGGCGAAATTGTAAAGCGCGTCAAAGTGTGGAAGGGCAATATCTCTAAAAGTAGCTGTCATAAGAATGTGTGTTAAAATTTTCCTGTTACCCTTACAACGGGCGGTGAAACTATTTTATTCCACTTTATTTTGGAAATGGTAATTTTTCTTGAAAAATAATGGTTACTGGTGGAGGGTAAAGCGCTTCGGCGTTTCTCTATTTATGGAGCAATCGCTTCAATTACCGGTTGGTTACCATTTTGCAAGAGATTGTTTTTGCGCTTCAATAGAAGCTATGAATGTTTTTTGTTGAGGGGAAGAAACATCGCAGAGTAAATGAGACTATTGTGGTGAGAATGTTTTGGTCCTGGTATCATTTATGGAACCGAGGATCAAAAGCTATTGGGGAAGGTTCTCCAATTTTGATACTTTTGAAATTTGGGTGGGTGATATTGAGCAAATAATTGGAACCACCGGGTATGATGACACTCGGTACCTTCAAAACTGGAAATTTACTCTCAGCAATCCATCTGTCACCCATGGATTGCGATGCTTTAGAAACTGGTCTTGCATTCCAGCCATCAACGAGTTCAGCGCTTAATATAAATTTTTGACTGAAGGTAGCTGTTATAAATACATAGTCGTCAAGAAGTTTATAGGATGGAAGATGTACGAAAATTTCAAGACAACACAATGCGAGGGATTCAGAAGTGTAAACAACAGGTACACCCGGACTGTTCCATCGGCCTCCGTAGGTCCTGGCCCCCTCACCGTCAAAAGCAGAAGCAATATGTCTATTTTTAACAAGGCGATAAACGGTAATTTCCATCAGGAGAAAACTCCGTGCTCCATGCGACCGAGCAAGTTCTCAACCTCTCTTGCTCCAACTTCAGTTTTGGAATAATCCAGCGGGGAAACATCTCCCAGGCCATATGCCTTTTCTTTAAGCCATTTTCTGGCCATTTCAATGTTGCCGAGAACATCTATTGCTTTTTCAAGAAGACATTGAACGCGATACAGTCTTTCCGACTCTTCAAAAGAGAACCTCCCTCGTTTTTTCCTGATAGCCAGTGTGCTTTTGGGAATCCTGATAATTTTGCTGAGTTGCCTGTCATTCAGCTCAAGTTCATCCCGCATCGCATGGAAAATAGATAGCGGCAAGCCGTTTTCGATTTCCTGTATCACTTCCGTGATAGTCATTTCCTGGTCTTTTAAAAGAGCTAATGCCATATTGAACCTCTTTGGTCTATGTTTAGACATATTGTAGATCATTCGTAGACCAAAATCAATGAATGATTAGCAAGGACTTTTGAATTCCGGTGAATATTTGAGACAAAAATCATAATAGTAACGAAACCATTTCAAGTAATAGGAGTGCTATTTACCGTCTATCCCGGTATGGTGTAACTGTTGCGTGTAGGAACAGAGCAGTGTGGCAGGTACAGGTTTTATGCAGTTAGTGAACAAAGTTATAACAAACTAA
>JBNKKR010000059.1:0-19440 GCA_050291935.1 Desulfocapsaceae bacterium
GCAGCCCTTTTTCCGCAAGAATCTTTACAAAAGAAGAACGCAACTCTCTCTCCTGTTCATCACTGCACATTGAAAAAATCACTTGCACTAAAGCTTCCACCGATTCCACAGGATCACCTTTGATATCACGAATAACGTTATTCTTTCCGATGGTAAAAAGTGCTGGGTAGCTTCCATCTGGGTGAAACATTTCAAAAATTTCAGAAATTGCCTCTTCACCAATAACATCTCTTGTCAATACCGTGATTTCATTTGCCGAAGCAAGAATATCATCTACCTCCGAGTCTAAACTCTCAAGCAAATCAATACCCACCGGCAATTCTTCTATGCGGGAAAGAAAAAGATCAATGATATCGCCGGTCAGAATAGAACCATGTTGAGGGGCGATAATACGAGGTTGTGGATCAAGTGCCCTTATTTTTTTAACACTATATCTAAGGGCTGCTTTACTTGGCATATAAAGCTGGTGAAAGGCCTTGACGCCCTCCCAATGTTGTTCTTCGGCATAAAGATCCGATGTCGAAATCCCACCCAGGAAATCACCGCTGAACAAAATACGGCTATCTTTATCATAATACATACAAGCACCCCGAAAATGACAAAAGGGTGTCGGCACAAACTCTAAAGCATGCCCGGTACGAAGCCTAGCACTCATTTTCTGGAACTTATCAACCGCAATAAACTTATTCTTCCTCAACCCAAAAAATTGCACCAACCGCCAAGTATCTTCCGTCATGATTGTCAACGCATTTGGATTCACTTTTTGGATACTGATAGCGTTGGTGACGACATCGGGATCCTGGTGGTTTATAAAAATAAAATCAAGCTTACCTATCCCTCCAATAACTTCCGTCGTTTTTTCCTTCATAACCTCCAAATCCGACGGCGGCCCCGGATCTATGATCATTGCAAAGTGACGGTCATTGCCCTTAAATACCCGCAAATAAATGTTGCGCCTAAGCAGCGCCTCCTCGGCCGATCCAATCCAATAGATATCCTCAGATATTTCAACAGGCTTTGTTAAATCCACATCATTCATTTTACCACTCCAAAGGTTCGCACTGGACCATCCTAAAGGGTATCAGTATCCAGTATTGCCTTTAAGATGTACAGTATGTTTAGGTGTAATCGTTCAGATCTACTCTGATACAAGCCTACTTGTGTAGTGCTATAGCTTATACCACCAGGACACAAGTCCGGGCAGTGCAGACAAGCTGCGCAACTCAGCTATACATTGCAGCTACGATTTCCCTACCAGTCCTCCTCTAGTTGGTCAACCGATTTTCACCTGCAGAATTTTCTTCTGCAAATGGCATTTCTGTTATAATACAAAAAAAAGCACCTATTGTCAGCATCTTCAAATCGCAATAAGCTCCTTTTATTCTACCACAATTTGAAATAATGGGAACATTTATTATTTCAATAACTTTTCTTAACACCCGCATAGGCCCATGGTAGCAGTTGCAAATCTCCGGATGATTATTGTCATATGTCTGTAATATCAACGGTTACATTCAATCGAAGAGCAAGTTTTCAACCACTCCATAAAGGTGAAAAACCGTAAAATGGTCTAACGTTTTTAGTGGTAAACAAAAAGCATTTTTATATCCACGTCTACCACCCAATCAAAAAAGCATGGGTGTACCATAAAAATTTATGAAGATTTTATTTGGCGATGTACTCTATTTGCTTAACTATCAAGTTTTCATTTCCCCACAGTATGATTATTGTATGGGCCGTTATGAACAGGTAATTCAAAACAACACACCATCAACTGGAGCAAATCCATAGTGATATATAATAACCTGCTGTTTTTCCTCATTGCCATCTTTCTTTTCACCATGACCAGTGGAACTACAGCTCCGGAACATTCTTTACCTGTCTCTTTATGCTTTTTCGTAAGCTTATTTCTCTTATACGATTATTGTTGCAAACTCCTTTTTTCAAAATATAAGAAACGGGGTTCCATCCACTATTTTGACATTGAAAAAAGGCTCACTCTTCTTGCCCTTTTCTTTTATGGTGCACTGCTCTATCTTTGTGACCTTCATTATTACCTGAAACCGCTTTCTTGTAACGAGCAGTTTCCAGCCCTTGTCAACATAACAGGGCTGCTCTTTTTCTTTCTCTTCCTCAGCGTAATGTGGCACCGGGCAAAACCAATCTATGAAACTATTTTTTCCCAAAAACGAAGTTCTTCTGCTTTTCTTCTGACGAATATAAAAACCAACTTGCCCATTGTTTTACCCTGGATTGTACTCTCACTTTCCTACGATCTGCTGGCACTCCTCCCCTTCCCTCAATTGGCCGTTTTTCTGCACTCGGAAACGGGAGAATATGTATCCTTTCTTCTCTTCCTGCTTGCCATACTCATCCTCTTTCCTCCCATTGTAAGAAGGCTCTGGAACTGCACTCCTCTGCCTGAAGGACCACTCCATGATCATTTGCAGGACTTTTTTAAAAAACAAAATTTCTCCGCTCGCATCTTTCTGTGGCCACTCTTTGAAGGCAGGGTAATTACTGCCGGGGTAATGGGGATTGTCCCCGGCCTACGCTATGTAATGATCACTCCCGCTTTATTGGAACATCTTAATTTGGAAGAATTAGATGCAGTAATGGCCCATGAAATTGGCCATATACGAAAAAAGCACATACTCCTTTACCTTCTTATTATCTCAGGATTTTCAATTCTCGCAGGATTTATCCTCGAACCGTTTAGTGTTTTTATCCTCTCCCGTGACTGGTACTACACAACCCTACAACTCACTGGAATTTCATCTGAGAATCTCCTTGCTGCCATCACTGCCGTGGCCGCCCTGCTCACCTTGATCGTCTATTTCAGATTTTTATTTGGTTATTTTATTCGAAATTTTGAAAGGCAGGCAGATCTTCACGTCTTTGAAGCAATTGGCAACTGCAACTCCATAATTTCTTCATTTGAAAAAATCGCCATCCTTTCCGGGAATATAAGGGATTTGCCCAGCTGGCACCATTTCGGAATTGGTCAGCGAATCGACTTTTTACGTCTATGTGAATCGGATCCCGCCATGATCAACAAGCATAATCGAAAAGTGCGGTCCAGTTTGCTTGCCTACATTATCCTGGTGGTTCTGGCAGCCTCCTCTCAGAATCTCCTTCCGCTGGAAACGTGGAAGATACAATACGAAGAAAAATACACCGATTATATTATCAACCAAACCTTTAGCAAAGAAACAGATAGGAGACTATGGCTTGGCCTGGCCGATGAACTCTTACAGCACAAAAAAATGGAAAAAAAGGCCGTTCTCGCCTACAATAAGGCCCTTGAGTTAGAGCCAGACAACCCAAGACTCTTAAACAACCTTGCCTGGTTACTTCTCACCTGCGATGATGTCACCCTACGTGATCCCAAAAGAGCCCTTGATATGGCTCGTCTTGCCAGCATGCAACTTCCCACAGGTGGGATTCTCGACACCTTAGCAATGGCATATTGGGCTAATGGTTTTATGACTAAAGCGGTTGAAACGGAAAAACAGGCAATTTTTGTCGATCCCACAGAAGGGGACTATTACCAAAGGCAGATTAATAGATTCAAGAATAGTCAATATTCAAACGACTCACAAGACCCAGGCACAGAAAAGGAAAATGTCTAATGGTACTCAAAAGAGTAGTCTGGTGGCATAAAAAGCTTCTAAGCGTAGGTATCTATATGCCTGGAAGACTCAGCCGCTTCTTCATCGGCCGTCTTGATATCAAATACTTTTTTAGCAATTTGGGTGGCCTTTGCCTCAGCACGTTCCGCTTCTGCCAGCTTTCTTGCCCTCCTGCCAGCTGCCCCGTCCACCCGGAAGTTATCAGAGGTATCACGGGAGAGTTTCGACCCATTGGCATCACGGGGAGCGGCAGGGGACGCATTTGCAGTTGACACACTGTTTACTGCTATACCTAATGACATCAATTAACCTCCATATGACAATCTTTCTCCAGCACTTTTAGTGTACCATAAAAAATGCCCGACTTCAAATTTTCCGATACATTTATCCGCTGCTTCAAATAGATAAGCAGTTAATAACAAACATATACCATTACAATCCCTTAAGCCCGGTGAACAGTCATGAATAGCCATAAACAGTACCCAATATCCTTTGAGGAATGCAAAAAAGCACAATCCCATGTCTACAAACATCTTATCCCTACTCAACTGACCTATTACCAGGGCCTTTCCAAATTGCTTGACGCCGATATTTACATCAAACACGAAGACCATAACCCAACTGGCTCTTTTAAAGTCCGAGGCGGTATCAACCTGATGCACCATCTCAAACAATCAGGAATAAAAGAAGTCGTTACCTTTTCAACAGGCAACCATGGCTATTCAGTAGCAACCACAGCCGCCTGGTCAGGGATGCAAGCAACGGTGGTGGTTCCGGAAAACACCAATCCAACCAAAAAAGAAAATATCAAATTAACCGGTGCAAATCTTATCGAGGCCGGGAGTACATTTGAAGAAGCCTCAAAAGTAGTTGAAGAAATTGTTGCCAAAACAGGTTCATACTACGTGCATCCAGCAGATGAACCGCACTTAATCAATGGTGTTGGCACAGAGTTTATTGAGATTATTGAAACACTTCCAGACATTGATACGATGATCGTGCCCATTGGTGCCGGGAGCGAAGCGGCCGCTGCGGTAACGGTGCTACAGGCAATCAATCCAAAGATCAAAATATACGCAGTCCAGGCTGCATGCTCTTCAGCCGCCCATGACTCATGGAAATCCGGGACCATACAAAAAAAGTCAAACACCAGTTTCGCAGGTGGTTTTGCAACGGGTACTGGCTATCAAACCCCATTTACCATCTATAAAGACGCCCTAGAAGACTTTATCCTCCTATCAGAAGAAGAAATATATGCTGGTATTGCCCTTGCAGCACATTATACAAAAAGCTATCTTGAGGGAGCCGGTGGGGCAACCATTATGGCAGCCCTTCGTTTACAAAAAGAGTTATGCGGAAAACGAGTGGTACTGCAATATAGCGGATGTAACGCATCCACTGAAGAGATCCAAAAGGCATACGCACACTCTTTTTTCAGCAATGGATACAAGTAGTATAGAGGAGATGACATGGCATTACTTGGCGCACATGAATCCATAGCCGGAGGCCTGCATCGAGCTTTCGATCATATAGCAACCGTTGGCGGTGAAGCACTCCAAATTTTCACGCGCAACCAAAGGCAATGGGCCCCAAAACCTATTTCTCAAGAAGAGCAACTTCTCTTTAGCCAAGCCTGGGAACAACAACCGGCAATGGTCGTTGCATCCCATGCCTCATATCTTATCAATCTCGCCTCCGCCAAACCGGAGTTGGTTGAAAAATCCATCAATGCCTTTGGTGCCGAGCTCATTCGTTGTCAATTACTGGGCATCCCCTATGTAGTTATGCATCCCGGCTCCCACGGTGGTGATGGAGTGGAAATAGGCATCTCCCGCTTTACCCAAAACCTTGACAAAGCATTTGCACGAGCAAACAATGACGTATTGTTGCTCCTGGAAACTACTGCTGGCCAAGGGACCAGTCTAGGGAGCCGCTTTGAGGAACTGGCAGCAATTATTCAAGGTTCACAATATCCTGATCGGTTAGGTGTTTGCCTGGACACCTGCCACATCTTTGCAGCCGGTTATGATATTCGCACACCAAAGAGCTACCAAAAAACAATGGACACCTTTGATACGTTGGTTGGAATACAACGACTTAAATTTTTCCATCTCAACGACTCTAAAAAAGGGTTTAACAGCCATGTGGATCGCCACGAACATATTGGGCAAGGTGAAATAGGTATCCAGGGCTTTCGCAATCTCCTAAACGACCCCCGCTTTTATTCACACCCGATGACCCTTGAAACACCGAAGGGAAAAGATTTACAAGAAGATCGCATGAATCTACAAACACTCAGGGCGCTGTTAACAAGTGAATAGGAATGTATACCGCTAAGGAACTCTTTTTGGTACCACCTTGAGTGGTGTACGTTTGAGTCGAGCAGACAAGATGCTCAACTCACGTTTTCAGCCTCCAGGCAACGCGCGATGGCACTTACAAAATCCTTTAGCAAATATGGTTTACTGATGGCGGCAACAAATCCATATTGCTGAAAATTTGCCATCACAGGATCATTTGAATAACCGCTGGAAACAATAACTTTTGCGTCTTTATCAATTTCCAACATTTTTTTCACCGCTTCTTTGCCTCCCATACCTCCGGGAATGGTAAGATCCATCACTGTCAAATCAACGGCCTTACCTCCTTCTCGTTGCATGATAAATGTGGAAAGAGCTTCTTCACCGTCACAAACATCTATAACTTCATGTCCTAACGATTCAAGCATCTCCCTTGCGATATCTCGAATCATGACATCATCATCCATAACCATTATTCTGGCCTTTGTCCGCAGAGGTCTATTCTGCTCTTCAACCTCACCTTCAATATCCATTTGTTGTTTCTTTGAGGCCGGTAAAAAAAGACTGAACGTTGTCCCCGCACCGAGCATTGAGTCAACGGAAATATGGCCGTCATGTTTACTCAGAATTGAGTGACATATGGCAAGCCCAAGGCCACTTCCTTCCTTTTTCGTGGAAAAATACGGATCAAATATACGTTCCACAATATTTGTAGGAATACCTGTACCCGAATCAATTACACAGATTCGGACATACTTGTCTGAAACCTTGGGAAAATCATCGCTAATGGCATCAACTGCAACATTTTGGCAAACGATATACAGATCGCCCCCATCCGGCATGGCATGATCAGCATTGATAACAAGGTTTTGTATAACTTGGCTTATCTGCCCCTTATCAATTTCCACCAGCCATACATCTTCAGGTATCTTGTAAATACAGGAGACATTGCTGCCGTGGAGCACAAAATCAGCGACCCCTCTCACCAACTCTCCAATGGAGGCCGATTCTTTAACAGGAGTACCACCTTTGGCAAAGGTAAGAAGCTGGGTTGTTAAATCTCTTGCTCTAAGCGCCGCTTCGTTGGCTGCTTCAAGATTACGTAAGGCCTTCTCATCATATTGATGGCGCATGGCCAGGCTAATATTACCAACAATGGCTGCCAAAATATTGTTGAAATCGTGGGCAATCCCTCCAGCTAATGTCCCCAATGATTCCAGCTTCTTAAGCTTGAGTTGTTCCTGCTCCATATTGAGCAGGTTAGTCACATCGCGAAAGACCAACACTGCGCCAATGATATTACTGTCCTTATCGCGAAGTGGTGCCCCACTGTCAGCAATAAATTTCCTGCTCCCATTACGAGCAATTAAAATGGTGTGTTCAGCCATTTCAACGATCTTTCCTGTACTAACAGCCTTTTCCACTGGATTTGCACAAGGCTCTCCATTTCGGCCATTTACAAGTCGCAAAACTTCCTCTAAGGGCATTCCTCGGGCTTCCTCCAAAGGCCATCCTGTCATCTCCTCTCCCGCCCGGTTAATAAGAGTTACGAATCCTTTTCGATCTGTGGCGATAACACCATCACCAATGCTACGTAAGGTAACCCCAAGCCTCTCCCGTTCATCAGCAAGAATTTCCGCAGATTCTTTTTGCGGACTGATATCTTCCAAAGAGCCTTCAAAATACGTCACAAGCCCATCTCGGTCATACAATGCACGAATATTAAGAGAGCCCCAGATTTTCCCCCCGCCTTTTTCCCTCAACTGCAACTCATACTGCACCACTTCCCCATTTTTTTTCAGCAGGCTCAAAAGGTGCAGTTTGTCTTCCATATTGACTAAAAATTTTTCGTTAAACCCTCCCACTTCTCTTATAAATTCTTCGGGTGAACCATAACAAAAAAGAGCTGCCATCCGCTGATTAACGGTGATAAAATTTCCATCTGCATCACCTTGAAATATCCCCTCAAGGGCATTATCGAAAATATCTTTATATTTCTTTTCAGAAGCACGTAATTCCTGTTCTCTGTTCTCTATTTTTTCTTTCATCAGCTGGAAAGCTGATGAAAGGTTATGTATTTCCAAAATACCAGAAGGTTCCACCTTCTTTTCGCCACTCCCCCTGCTAAATTCCATAACCAAACTTGTCATTTGCTCCAGCGGTCGAATCAGGAGGAAGGAAAAAAACCAACTACAGAGCAACCCCAGTCCACAGAGAAATCCTCCGGTAAGCAAAGCATCTCTGAATGACTGCCTGATATGAAGCGACATATTCTCTGTGGAAATGTGTAGACAAACATACCCAAAGGTGTCCCCGGAAAATGTCACCACTCTGGTAAACAATAAATAATTCTCAAAGTGTGCCATACCATACTGCCTGGTTCCTGATAAAAGCCCTTCAGGCACCTTCTTTGCCACCTGGCCCAACGACTCTGCCCTTGAATCAGCGACAATTTTGCCATCCACTGTTTTTACATAAGCCCTTGTAACCAAAGGATTACCAGCATATCCTAAGCAAATTTCATCCAAACCTGCATAATCTTCCTCAAGTAATAAATCCACTATCGTCAAAATAGCGCTCCCCGACACGGCTTCACCTAGATCTTCAAGGGCGTTTAACTCACGTTTTTCTACACTTGCACTGTAGAAAAAGAGCTGCACAACCGTAAAGAGCACCGTTCCAAGAGTTAGCAACCCAAACAGCACTATCCGGAGGCGCACCGGAAAAATCTTATTGAACATGGTTTTCCTGTATTGTTCGCCTTGCCTTCAAATATTCTTTCTCAAAGTCTTGATACGCTCTGTCAGAAGTTTTCACAAAAGAATTTATTCTATATGTGGAAAAGAGCTTCTCAACCGCCGGATCATCAGCTGTAAGGGAAACCAACGTCTTGACAATTTTACTTTTTACCTGGGGATTAAAACCGGGAGCAACGAGTAAGGGGAATTGGGGAATTGGGATTGACCTAAGTATAATTCGAAACTCTTCACTATGGGCAGCAATCTTCGATGAGTTTAACGCATCCAGCCTGACGACACAAGCATCAGCCTGGCCGTTGAGGACCGCCAAAAGAGATGAATCCAGTTGGTCCTGAAAAAGATATTGAGGCAAAGCCATATGTTCTAAGCGATGGTTTAAAAAATAGGAATGAAAAAAAAGATAGCCCGCATAGGAGTGTTTGCGCATGGCAGCAACTTTTTTTCCTTGAAGCTGCATGGGAGTAGTGAAGTTACTCTCTTTCTTTACTATCACAGCGCCACGAAATGATGGGCTTCCCTGGACAACGGCTTCGTATCCTTGTTCCCGGAGTAAAAAATAACAGGCCACACACGCCACTGCCATATCGTATTCTCCAGCCATGGCCCGTTTTTGAAACTCTTCTTTACTGGGAGCAGTAACCAGCTTAATCTGTTTCCCCGTCACTGTTTTCAAACGTTCCACCAGGGGCATATATATGGAGTAGAGCATCCTTGCACTTTTATCGGGAAAAACGCAAAATTTCAGGACATCAGTTTCGCTTGCTTTTTCCTGCGCTCTTCCGGAAAGGGGGAGAAGTAGGCAACAACAAAGAAAAATGACAACAGTACGCATTTTGATCCTCCTTGCATGTAAACAGAACAACCTATTGTATTATGCACGAAGAATCTTGGCATTGTCAACCTGATCAATATACCACAAAACAATAATGACTTACACCAACAGACTAACCATTTAAAAGAGCTTCAGGGTGTCAGTGCTGAAAATGGTATACATTAGACATTTTCATGAACTTCGGGGAGTTCTGGAAAAAATCTCCCACTGATCACTGTTAGAAGAATGGCAAAGAGGATTGCTGCCATGCCAAGAAGAATATCATAGTAGACGGGGGCAACCAGTGCCAAACGGATCATCATGGTAGAAAGAGCAAAACCGGAATTACGGAAAACGGAATAAAAAGATGGGTGAAAACACTGGGCGATTAAGACCACCAGGATATCGGTAATAATAAGCAGCGTATAAAAATCCGAAAAAAAGTCTCCATGCGCAATCCCTTGATTTGACAAATAGAGTGAACGAATCCCCATACCAATAAAAGAAAAAAGAAGCAGCAAGGCTATCCCCTTTTTGGCGCTGACAAAGGAAAAAATATCGTCCACCGGCATTCGAGTCTTTCTGGTTTTTCTCTCTAAGATATAGTAGCCCCCAAGCAAACTGAAGACAATCACCGCCCCAAAACCGTCGGAAAGAATATGCATAACGCTTTCTTGGTTGCCTGCAAAAGTAATCGGCTCGGAAAAGGTAGACAGTTCTTTAAAGGCGTTGCGTAACAAAATTAAAGAGAGAATCTCAAATTGTTTGCCAAGGGATCTTGCAAACGAACAGGGCAGGGTAAAAACCAGACTGATAACCTCCAGGACAAGAATTACGGTGAAGGCCCAACTCACGGCGTAAAAATGATTCACCGGAATCGAATGCCCAAACTGATCGGGCAGCAAATGCTGCCGATTCAGTTCAATAAGCAACAAACTCCCAAGGAAAAAGATAACCAGCAGAATGGAGATCTTCTTATGTAGTTTTTCATGTTCATAATGGTAATGAAGTGGATCGAAAAGCCATGTAATATATTCGTATATCTTGTTCATGGCCACCTCTCTCACTTTTGATTATCCGGCTCAAAGAAGAGCCAAAGCGTTTCTGGAAAACGTACTCGAAAACGCTTTTCACAACTGTTAATGGCCTCCACCATCTCACTGGCAGAATCACAGTTACACATCTTGGCCTTCACTGCCACCATCACGTCTTTTCCCAGTTGCAGGGTAAGGACGTTAAAGATCTTTTCAACCTTTTCCTCTTGTTCAAGAAAAGCAACCATCTCTTTTTTAAGTTCCGCTTCCACTCCTTGTCCAATAAGCAGGTTTTTCACCTCAATGCCTATACATATTGCAATTAAAACAAGTAAAACACCGATACCAATTGAGCCGATGGCATCATAAAAAGGATTGCCGGTAATCATGGTCAAAATCACGGCAAAAAGCGCAAAAATAAGCCCTAAAAGGGCCGCAAAATCTTCTCCAAACACCACCAACAACTCACTCTGACGGCTTTCCCGAAACCACTGCACAAGGCTACGCCCATTGCGTACTTTATTCACCTCTCGAAGACAACCCCACATGGAGGTACCTTCTGCGACAATGGAAAAAATGAGTACCCCAACAGCCAGCAGCGGGTTCTCCAGGGGAGCCGGATGCTGCAGTTTATGTACACCCTCATAGATGGAAAACATGCCGCCTAAACTGAACATGATCAACGCAACGATAAAGGACCAAAAGTAGATGGATTTACCAAACCCCAACGGATATTCAAGGGTTGGAGGTCTTTTGGATTGTCGCAGGCCAAGAAGGAGAAGAAGCTGATTACCTGTGTCTGCCAACGAGTGAATAGCTTCTGCCATCATCGCACCTGAGCCGGTAAAAAATGCCGCACCCAATTTGGCCACAAAAATAGCACTGTTCGCACCTAAGGCATAAAAAATAGACTTCAATGAATCACTTCCGTGGGACATAGATCCTCCTGTTACCGATTAACAGAACTATTTTTCTGACACCAGTCGTAGGCATTTCTAAACATCTGCATCCACGGAGTTACCTGCAAATGCTTCATCTCTTGCGGCAGGTAATGTGCCTGCCAGGGAAGAAAAACACGTTCTGGATGTGGCATCATGGCCAGGTGTCTACCGTCTTTTGAACATAAGCCTGCAATCCCTCCCGGCGATCCATTGGGATTAAAAGGATAGGATTCCGTGGCACGTCCCGCATCATCTACAAAGCTAATAGGAGCTAAGTTTTCGGCCAGCACTTCCTCTTTCACCGCCGCATCAGGGAAATGCAATAAGCCTTCGCCATGATCAACATGGATACCAAAAACCACGTCTTCCATCCCTTTTAGCATAAGAGATGGACTTTCACCGATCTTGACACTCACCCAACGAGACTCAAAACGCCCGGATGCATTATGGATAAAACGGGGCTGCTTTTCAGCATCCATATCCGGCCAGGGAACCCAACCAAGCAGACCAAAGAGCTGACAACCATTACAAACACCCAGGGTAAAGGTATCAGGACGATCATAAAAATCCCGAAACATCTCTTTGAGGGTGTCGTTAAAAACGATGGTTGCGGCCCATCCTTTGGCAGATTCAGGAACATCTGCATAGGAAAAGCCACCAACGGCCGCAAGCCCTCTAAAATTGTCCAGATTCACACTTCCAGCAAGAAGATCACTCATGGAGACATCCCAAGGCTCAAAACCTGCCAGATAAAAGGCCGAACTCATCTCACGATCGGAGTTGGAGCCCTCATCCCGTAAAATAGCAACCTTTGGTTTATCTGTTTTGGCCAATAGCTCCGCAGGAGCAGGCTCAGGTGTAAAATCAACTTTATATGTTGGCCCGGGTCGGTCATAGCTGTTTTTCTTTTCTTCGTCCGCGCAGGAAGCGTTAATCTGCAACCGTTCAATCTGATAGCTGGTTTCTTCCCACCATTCACGCAAAAGACGCATATCTTCATCCAGCACCACTCTATCATTGACTTTGATTTTGATCTGTTTCTCCGTGCTGCTTGTACCAATATTTTTTGCCTCTACTCCATACTCCTTAAATAGAGCAGTGAGCGTTGCCAGATTCGCAGTAGCACATTCCACAACTACACCTAGCTCTTCGGAGAAAAGGGTCGCCATGGCAGAATCGGTGGAATCCAACTGCAGCTCAAGACCACAGTTGCCGGAAAATGCCATCTCCAACACAGTTGTAATAAGACCGCCATCACTTCGGTCATGTCCTGCGAGCAATAGCCCCTGATCCATGGCCGCTTGAATGGCCAGAAAGCCATTTTTAACTAACAAAGGATTGTCCATATCCGGGCAATCATTCTCAAGGGCACCACAAGTCTGAGCAAAAGCTGATCCGCCAAGACGATTACGATTCTCGCTAAAGTCAAGAAAAAGCAGCGTTGAGCTACCTGCCTGTTTTAGATCAGGCGTCACCACTTTGCTGATATCAGTCATGGCAGCATAGGCGGAAATCACCAGCTCCCGTGGAGATTTAACCGTTTCTTCTCCGACCATGGTGGCCATGGAAAGGGAATCTTTTCCACCATCAACAGCCATCCCCACTCCGGCCATTGCATCACACATACCGCTGACGGCGTCGTACAGGGCAGCCCCTTCTCCAGGCAGCTTTGGTGCCCACATCCAGTTGGCGGAACATTTCACCTGCTCAAGATCGTCAATTCTGGCCCAAACAAGATTGGTCAATGCTTCACCAACTGCCATCCTGGCACCCTTTGCCGGATCAACCAACATCTTTATCGGTTGTTCTCCAATTGCTGTGGCGCCACCAGTGAGGCCGAAATGGGATTGCGCCACCACCGCCACATCGCTCACCGTAAGTTGCAAAGGTCCACAACACTGCTGCTGGGCAATAAGACCGGTAACTGCACGATCAACTTTATTGGTCAAAAAACGTTTGGAACCAACAGAAATCAACCGTAGTACATTATGCAGTGCATCACGGACTGTTAACTCCTCAGGAAAATTCAAAGGCGGCTGTTGCACCGTATTACGCATATCCGAAAAGGTCTTTTGCGGGATATCACCGAGTAACTCTGACAAATCCATATCCACTGGCGTAGTACCATCTTGCTGATCATGGACCACAAAGCGCAGATCCCCTGTCACTTCCCCAAGGATTTCACAACCCACCTTTTCACGCGCACAGATCTTTTGAAACGCATCCATATTTTCAGGACTGATTAGAAATCCGTTACGCTCCTGATATTCGGCAACATAGATTTCCAACACAGACATGGTTGGATCTCCCACCCGGATATTGCGGATCTCAATACTCCCACCGGAATGTTCCACCAACTCTTTTAACACATTGGCGGGTCCCCCTGCGCCCTGGTCGTGAATCACATCGATCAGGGTTTTATCCCCCATCTCATTGCAGGCCCGGATAACCCGGTTCATCTTCTGTTCCATCTCCGCGTCACCGCGTTGCACCGCGTTAAAATCAAGCTCAGAGGCATTCTCTCCCTGCAACATGGAGGATGCAGCACCACCACCAAAACCAACCCGATACGCAGGTCCTCCCACCTGCACAATTTTCATTCCTTTTACTTCTTTATCCTTATTGATATGACGATCATCTATTTGCCCTATTCCTCCCGTGAACATAATGGGTTTAAGAAAACCCCATCTCTCACCTTCCGGCAAACGTAAATCAAAGGAACGGGTAAAACCCTGGATCAGTGGCTCACCAAATTTATTACCGTAATCGGATGCACCATTACTGGCCTCAATCTCAATTTCAAGGGCAGAGGCAAGATTATCAGGACACTGATAGGAATTCTCCCACGGCAGGGTATATCCAGGGATATGGAGATTAGCTACACAGTAACCAGCGGTACCAGCCATTACAAAAGCACCCTTCCCTGTCCCTTGGACGTCACGAATCCTTCCGCCTGTCCCGGTCTCAGCCCCTGGAAAAGGTGCAACGCCTGTCGGGAAATTGTGGGTCTCAGCCGTAAGAAGCATATGCATTGTCACTTCTTTTTCCTGCAGCGGTCCTGGAGAGCCTGGTTTTTCTGGAATTATGGTGTTTACCCGGTGCCCTGCCACAACGCTTGAATTATCTTTAAACGCAACCAAGCTGCCCTTGGGATTTTTGGCAAGGGTCTCTTTGACCATGGCAAACAGGGTGGCATCCTGCGTTTTATCATCAATCACCTGTAAACCACCAAAAAAACCATGCCTTGAATGCTCAGAGTTGGCATTGTTCAGATCCATAATTTCGACAATGGTGGGATTGCGCTTGTGCTTTTTAACAAAATAATCGTAGTAAAAGTTTCTATCCCGTTCATCCATGGAAATACCTGGGATATTCAATAACGCGTCGGGACCGCCGGTTATCATATCAACATCATACACCGGTTCAGGTAAAATCCCGGTTTCAAAGGTTGATAGAGGTTCCTGGTACACACACTCTGTCATCCGGTCGTGATTTGCACGTATAAAAGCATCCAGATCTGTCCCATCATCCACCAGGTATCTACGAGATCGCTCCACCCTGGTGATGCTATCAAGTCCGGTGGCACGACAGATGGAAACCATATTGGATGACCAGGCAGTAGCAAAATTAAGCCTTGGTCCCATTTCAACCACCCGCTCCCCTGACAACGCAGGAGCGCTGGTCACAGACCCTGCGAGAAAGCCATCGGCAAGAATAAGACGCAAACGATACTGCTCATCTGCAGTTAACGCCTTTTTAGACTCAATATTAAAGCAATACTCCCGATTACTCTCCGTCTTTCGATACAACTGACTCACTGTGGATGCCATGGCTTTTCCTAAAAATTTCAAAAGAAATGAAAAAATAAATAATTATTATCTGAGTGACAAATCTCACCCGTACGACCATCTTTTCTTCAAACATATTCACCAAGATGTATATAACAGATAGCAGACACCATGAAAAGTTTCTTGAAAAGAAAGAAAAAAAAGAACACAATAGCTGGGAAATGATCTTCAAAACCTCTGCATTTTCAACATACTAGAAAAACCATGAAACTACTTAACTCAGATGCTCTGCTCGATCTTCTCATTAACAAAGGGCTGCTCACTCCTAAACAGAAAAAATTTATTATTCTAGAAAAGGGAAAACAACGGCAAAAGCTTCTGAGAAAATTTGGCAATGAAAGAAAATTAGATAAAAGCTACCCCGATCTTGTGGACATAATTATCTCCTTTAAGCTCTTTGCCGGTGAAAAGAAAGGCGTTATCCTTGATGAAGACACTATTATCAAAGCGGTGAGCCAATACAGTGGTCTTCCCTTTAAAAAGCTGGACCCTCTTAAATTGGATATGGATGTTGTCACCAAAAATATCCCCAGAAATTTCGCACTCACCCACCTGCTGTTGCCCTTCAATTTCGAAAACGGCGTCTTGGAAGTTGCCGTCTACCACCCTGACGACCATACAGCCTTAAAAGACGTCGAGCAGGCCACCCAGGTAAAGATAAAGCCTTATATTGCCCCCAAAAGTGATATCAAGAAAATCCTGGCAGAATTTTTTGGTTTCAAACACTCCATCAGCGCGGCCGAAAGTCAATTTGGTGCACCCGGTGTTGGCGGAAGCGTTGATATCGGTAACCTGGAACAATTTGTCAAAGTTTCTTCATCAAAAGAAATTTCATCTTCCGACCAACATATCAAGTCCGCCGTCAACCACATTTTCAACTATGCCCTAGACCAAAGTTCCAGTGATATTCATATTGAACCCAAACGAAACAGCTGTGTGGTTCGCTTTCGCATTGACGGCGCCCTGCACACCATATATACCCTTCCAAAAGCAGTACACTCGGCGATCACCGCCCGTATCAAATCGTTGGCAAGAATGGATATTGCTGAAAAAAGACGTCCGCAGGATGGAAGGATAAAATTATCCCTTGAAAGTGACAAAGAAGCGGAAGTGCGCGTCTCCACCGTCCCGGTCGCATTTGGGGAAAAAGTGGTGATGCGTCTTTTAGATCCTGATGTCATCTTTCGCGATTTGAATGAACTTGGTTTTTCTAAGCGTGACCGGGTGGTATATAACTCCTTTACCCAATCTCCACATGGAATTGTACTGGTCACCGGCCCCACTGGTTCAGGTAAATCAACCACCCTCTATTCCACCCTTGAAAAAATCGCTTCCCCCGAGAAAAACCTGATTACCATTGAAGATCCGGTGGAGATGGTCCATGAGGCTTTTAATCAGATCTCGGTTCAGCCCTTAATTGATGTCACATTTTCCACCATCTTACGAAATATCCTCCGCCAGGATCCCGATGTTATTATGATTGGTGAGATTCGTGATCTTGACACCGCTGCCCATGCGGTACAAGCAGCCATGACCGGTCACCTTGTTTTTTCCACCCTGCACACAAACGATGCGGTCTCTTCCATTGTTCGTCTGCGAGATCTCGGTCTTGAACCTTTTCTCATTTCTTCCACTTTGTTAGGCGCTTTGGCACAACGCCTGGTTCGTACCATTTGCCCCCATTGCGTGGAGTCATTTACCATGGAAGGCAGTGAGCTTCTCCATCTTGGTTTTCCAGTGGCCACAAAAGAAACCTTTACGCTAAAACGTGGCAAAGGATGCAGGAGATGTCGTGGAACCGGCTATAAAGGCCGATGTGGAATTTTTGAAATCTTTCCCCTTTCTGAACAGATGAAACGAATGGTCAGCGAGGAGAAAAGCACCGATGAAATAAGACAGCTTGCAATCCGCGAGGGAATGACTACTTTACGCGAGGATGCCTGGGATAAAGTAAAATCAGGAATTACCACCTACGAAGAAGCAATGCGGGTAACCGCCGAATAACGATGGCAAAAAAAGAAACAGACAGCGCAATCAAAGTTGTTTGCAAAAATAAAAAGGCGTTCCACGACTACCATATCGAAGCGAAATATGAAGCGGGAATGGTGCTGCGCGGTCCTGAAGTCAAATCACTTCGCGCAGGTAAAGCAAACCTAAAGGACGGATACGCGCAAATCGATAAACGTGGGGAGCTCTATCTGCATAATGTCCATATTTCCGCCTACTCTTTTGCAACCCATAACCCCAATGAACCGCGCAGGATCCGAAAACTTCTTCTCCATAAGAGGGAACTGAGAAAACTCATTGGTAAATTACGGGAAAAGGGACTTGCGCTAATCCCGTTGAAGATATATTTTATCGGCAATGGCAAAGCCAAGTTAGAATTGGGCCTTGCCCGCGGCAAGAAATTATACGACAAACGGGCCTCTTTAAAAGAAAAACAGAGTAACCGTGAGTTACAGCGTGCCATGCGGCACAATAGTATTGGCTAAAAAAATCTAAGGGGGCGAAACGGATTCGACAGGGATGTGTAAGCTGTACGTTGCATGCCGAGCTTTCTGTCTGCTCGTAAAACCGATGGAACTTTAATTATAATCGCCGACGATTATAACTACGCACTGGCAGCTTAGACTGCTGTGCCGTTCCCCCGGCCTTCGCCCGTAAGGCTGGACCGGAGCGCCGACTAACGGGCTGGTTCTCTTGCCGTGTCTGCCGGTAAAAGAATAAGACTATAGCAGAATAGCGTCACTGTACCCTGGTTCCGGCGGGGCCCTTGACGCGAAACCTAAGGCCCGGAACTAAGCATGTAGATACGTGAGGGGAGCATTTTTGGACGCGGGTTCGACTCCCGCCGCCTCCACCATTTAGAAAAGACAAACCCGTCTCTCTGGGGTCATTCTCCGGGGTGACGGGTTTTCTTTTTCCCCTTGTATTCAAAGGGTTTCGGCCGTTTTGACATCTTTCCAAAACCTCTCTCCAGCCACCAGATTCTCTCCATTCTCCCCACGTTCATTCTCTGTTTGGGGCGGTATTCTCTGTTTTCTTCGGACAGGGTCCGACACGCGTCCGGTTGCAGATATCCTTTCAGATTAAGCATTTAGCCGAATGACGGTATTTTGCAGTTGTGTTAAGACCTCAAATGGTCGGGTCAAACCACCCGCTTTCACAAACCAAAAGTCTCTCGCAGGTTTCGGGAAGTGATATTTATTCGGATTTCCAGCGGTCAGTATTGCTTGGGAAAGTATTCTTTGCCCGCCTGCCAGAGGTACTTATCGACCTGCATCGAAACGACCGCCCGGGACTACATGCTCGGTGTGCTTGGACGCATCGAGCCGGACCGGAAACTCCAGTTGCCTGAAGATCCCGAAGCGGCCGCAGCTGAATTCCTGACCCTGCTGGGAAAGCATGGGCTGGTGGAGTTCCTGCCGGATGACGCCTTCATCGACCTGCCGCCGGAGGACACCTTTGCCAAGGAGGATGATCTATGTGTGGACAAGTAGGCATCATCTTCGGCCAGAAGCGACGCCGCATTGCCGAGCGAGAATACCTGAACGAGGTCTTCATTCGAATGCTGCTTTGCAGTGAGGAGCGCGGTCCCCACGCCAGCGGCATGGCATGGCTCAGGACCGACGGCGACTTCCGGCTTTTCAAACGGCCCATCCGGGCTCACCAGCTGGTCAGGGAATCGACCTTTCATGAGCTGATGGCCGAGGTGGACAACCAGACCACCATCCTCATGGGACACACCCGCTGGCGGACCCGGGGCAGTGAAATCAACAGCCGCAACAACCATCCGATCCGCTCCGGCATCATCATCGGCACCCATAACGGCACCATCTACAATGCCGATTACCTGTTCCGCAGACTTGGCCTACCGCGCTATGCCGAGGTGGACAGTGAGCTGCTTTTTCGGCTGGCCGACCGCTTTGCGCCCGACGGAACCATCGACGGCCGAGGCTTCCGCAAAGCCCTGCGCCTGTGTCGGGGCCAAATGAGCGCCGTGTTGGCCTCACGGCTTGATCCCGGGGCCATTACCGTCATCAAGGGGAACAAGCCTCTGTCGCTGCGTTACAGCCGCAAACACCGGGCGGTACTCTACGCCTCGGAACCGGAAT
>JBNKKR010000060.1:0-19264 GCA_050291935.1 Desulfocapsaceae bacterium
ACTCCTCCCCACTAGACTTTCGGCAAAGGATATTGTGCTTATTGATCTGGAGAGTGGGGTTTAATTACCGCTTACAATATTACCAATGTGTGCGATCTTCATAGAGTTGCTGCAAAAGATGAAGCATTGGGATGGGGGAAGTTTAGGTCAGGTGGTGTAACTGTTGCTGGTACAGAATATTGCCCGCCAAATGCTGAATTGTTGCCGGGATTGTTCGTTCAGATGATTTCAGAAGCTGATAAATTGAATGATATTTATGACAAAGCGATACACTATTTTCTTTTAATGGCAAGAAATCAGTTTTTCTATGATGTCAATAAACGAATGGGGCGATTTGTTATGAATGGCTTGCTATTAAGTTACGGATACCCTGCAATTAATCTTCCGGCAAAAAGGCAATTAGAGTTCAATCAGTTAATGATAAACTATTATAATTCCGGAAACCAAAAACAGATGAATAGCTTTTTACGATCCTGTTTAGATGAAAGAATTATAAAAATTATGAAAGAATAAAAAACTACATTATCGGACAAATCGGTAAACAGGGAGCCTAGTTGCGCTGCTTTGTGAGTACGATCAGACCCGGTCACCCCTTGCTTGATGAAGTTAACAAAGATCCGGCAGATCGTATAATAGCTGCTACCTCAAATCGGCCACACAGATGAATATAATTCAGGAATACAAAGAGTTAGAGGTCTACTTTAAGGATGTGGATCATATTGATGTTAAAACCATTACAAGTGATACTGATTTAAGAGCTTTTATTTCTGGAATGCTTTCTTACCACCCATGGTGGATGGTATTCTTATTTGGAATTAGAAAAATCATTGTATTGCTTCTTGGGCTGGTTCACCATGAAGAAGCCGAAGCATTAGCTTCGATAACACCAGAAAAGCTCTCTTTTAAACCTGGCGCCCAGGCATCCTTCTTTATTGTACGCAGTGCAAAAGAGGAAACATACTGGGTTGCAGAGACTCCAGAAGACAGGCATTTAACAGCATTTTTGGGTGTCGTAGCGGAAAAAACAACAAAGACTTGTACAAGATACCATGTGTTTACCAGTGTGAAATATCTTCATTGGACCGGGCCGGTGTATTTCAACCTTATCCGCCCATTTCATCATTTTGTTGTGTGGCGTATGATGCGGGCCGGTAGGCAATCCTAGCTTGTATAACTATTTATGCCATTCATTGATTTTAGAGAGGATAAAATCAATAACCTGCTGATGTTCTTCTTTTCCTTTGCCGGAAACGGTCAGGGGAGGGCCAAAGGCAAAATGGGTGGGAATTGCTGGCCGGATTTTCCCAAGATCTTTGATAAGTTTCCCGTTGGTCCAGGCGTCTGTTCTAACAGCAACCGGAACTACGGGTACACCCGCCTTAAGGGCCAGCTTAATACCAATTGAATTGAACTGCTTAGGATCAAACCCTATTCCCCGGGTGGTTTGGGGAAATACAGTGATGGAGATTCCATCGTCAAGCCTTTTCTTTCCTTCAATGAGCACAGTCTTTAAATCTTCCCGGGGATTGGTGCGGCTAAGCGCTATGGGGTTTCTTGAGCGCATCACATGTTTGAATACCGGATAATCCATCAGGCTTTGTTTAATAATAAAAGTAAAAGGCATTTCCTGGCGAATAAATGAGGGGAGGACAACGGTGTCCATCATGCTCTCGTGATTACCAATAAATACACAGGGAGAATGCAGGTTCTTGAGATGCTCTATTCCGGTAACGGTAAATATGATCCCAGTTCTCTCAAGTGTTTGCATGACTCTTCGGCTGGACTCCTGCCAGGCGTTACCATCATAGAGTCCTTTTTTGGCTTTTCTTGCCGAGAAATAGACTTCGGCAAGAAAGTTGCTGTAAAAGTAAAAAGAAGGGAAAAGTTTGCCCCAAAAGGAAGCAAGGCCAGGGGCGGTCTTGTAGCTGTTGTTTGTATATTCTATTGTATTCACGGAACCTTGTCCCAAGTTAGCAACTTAACTGCAACTCTCTTTCAGATCACCTAAAGTTTTATCGTAACCACTTATTGTAAAAGGCCATTTATTGTAGGTCAACTCTAATTTCTCCTTATCATAGAGTACATGGCTTTTTTGCATTTGCCTGATTTTTTCCGTATGCCTGGAAATCATTGCCTTTCTAGCAAATATTTGCGTGGACTTTCGAAAGGTAGAGGGATAAGGCTATTGAGTTTACAGGAAAAAGAGGATAGTGTTGGCTGGGATTGTATGATGTGTGTATCATTTGTGTTGAATGCATAACAATAATGGTGGCGGTGAAGGGAGTATCGGTCAATGGTTTTTTGGAATTTGGCAAAGCGGTTTGGGAAAAAGGGAATAGCGATTCAAATCGTTCCCCTCATAGTGTGCTCACTATGGTTGTTTACTGCTCCACTATGCAGGGCAGGGAATAGTGAGATGCTGATAACCATGATCAGTCAGGATATAAAGCAAGAGAGCGATCATAGTAAAAAGAGTACATTACATATATATAGGGCGCGGCAGTATTGTAAAATTAACAAACTGAAAGAGGCGTTGGATGATTATACCAAAGCCCTTGATCTTGATCACAAGGGGTGGATTCACCTCGAGCGGAGTCAACTCTTGATGATCATGGAAGAATATGAGCTTGCGTATGAAGATGCCAATGCTGCCAAGGTGGAGGTGCCCACATTGGCACCGGAAGCCGAGAAGATTATTGCAGAGGCTGTGGCGATTGTTCGTAAACGATATGAAGAAGAAAATCCTGAAACCATTATTATGAACACTCCTGTTGATCAATATAGGAGAACTCGTTTTGATGTGATGCGCGAACAGGGCCTTTTTGCAGCAAAATCCGGCAACTATAGTTCTTCCAGCAGCAAAAAAAGTACCAAGAAAACCCAAAAGAAAACAGCGAGTAAGTCGTCTTGCCGAAAAAGAGGTGGTGGCTGACGAGCTCGATTCTAATCCATAAGTTTTATGGATATACATATCTTGTTGGTATAAAATAGAAATACCCTTGCAATACCTGTTTTTATGGCGTTATAGTGATATATGTTTCAGCACAACGACCTACACAGGTATACAGATCCCGATAGACATCATTTTGATGAGACGCAAATTCAGGGGATGGTCTATGAAGCGGACTTGCACCTTGCCCAACGGGGCTATGTTGGCATCGGCCTTATCCCTCTCTTGCTTTTTGTTGCCGCCTATACAACTGATTTAACAACAGATTATCCAAAACATTTTTTTTGTCTTGGGTTTGTTATGTTTCTGTTTTGTTGTGGCCGGCTCCATTCCGTTTTGAAAATCAAAACTCTTGGGATTGCTTCCAGGCAATTTTGGCAGAGATACTATTTTTTAACAAGCCTGGGAACCGGCCTATGCTGGGGATTCCTCGGAGCTTTTGTCTTGTATTGTTATGGCGCCACCTGGGAGAATGTGGTGGTCCTTTACATGATTGCAGGCATTGGTGGGGGGACTATCATAAGCTACAGTAACTGGCTGCACCTCAATATGTTTTACTTAATTGTACTTTTTGGGCCTATTGCGGTGGTTGCCTTCTTTATTTGTGAATCGAACGTTGCTCTGGTTGGCTGGTTGTCCATCTTTTCTTTTCTGTATAATTTTTCCCAAGCAAAACAGTGGAATAGCGTGTATTGGAATTCTCTGATGAATGTTTTTCTGCTGGATAGTGAAGTGAGTGCCCATAAAAAAGCACAAAAATTACTTTGCGAAGAGATCAGTGAGAGGCGTAAGGCACAGCAGAGTCTGGTTTTTGCCAAAGAGGAAGCAGAAGAGGCCAATAACGCAAAAAGTGAGTTTTTGGCCAATATGTCCCATGAAATGCGTACTCCAATGCATGCCATGCTTGGGTTTGCCAAAATGGGCTGTAACAGGTACCAGAAAGTACCACGTGAAAGATTGGGCGAATATTTTTCATTGATCCATGAAAGTGGCGATCGCTTACTTCGCTTGTTAAGTGATCTTCTTGACCTCTCCACGCTTGAAGTGGATAAGAGTGGCTACGAAATCCAACAGTATGATCTTAATTTGAGCGTGAAAGTCCTGATTGATGAAGCGCAGTTTAGCCTGAAGGAAAAGGGTATTGAAGTGGTTTTTCATGCGGATGGACCCAAACTTGCCTATTTTGATCGGCAGAAAATTATGCAAGTGTTGCATAACTTGTTGAATAACGCAGTCAAATACAGCCCCAGAGAGTCCACCATTGCCATTCACATCGGAGAAATGACAGATGAGAACGGTGGGAAATTTCAAAAGGTTACAGTGAAAGACCAGGGGGTCGGTTTGCCTGAAGGGGAATGGGAGACGATTTTTGAGAAGTTCAGGCAAAGTAGCCGGACAAAATCTGGAGCCGGCGGAACGGGCCTTGGGCTTGCCATCTGTCAGGGGATTGTTACGGCCCATAACGGGAAAATTTGGGTGGTAAATAATCCGGAGGGTGGAGCCTCATTTTCGTTTACCCTTCCCATGGGGTGAGACGGTCAGGAAAGCGGAAGACAGATAATAAATACGACGCCTTTTTCATCCGGGTTTTCTGTTTGTAAGTTTTTCACTTGTACGTGTCCCTTATGATGCTGGGCAATTGTGCGTACAATGTAGAGTCCAAGGCCAAGGTGTGGAGTAGTCTTTTTATGTTCTCTAAAAGACACCATGGAATTGAAGATCTGTCCCTGTCTCTCTGGTGCTATTTCAGGCCCTTGATTGGAGATATGTACTTCCACCATCTTCTCTTTTATCAATAGTTGCAAGGTAATGGGTGTTGCCGGTTTGTGAAAAGAGACACAGTTGTCTACTACCTTTTCAATCATCTGTCTAAGCCTGTCTGCATCACCAATGACTGTTGCCTGCTGTTGTGGGCATTGGAGGATAAAGTGGATATCCGGATATTGTATTTGCCAGCCATGTTCCAGCCATAGTTCCATGGCTTTTGCCAGGTCAAAGGCTTCCATATAATCCTGTGCCAAGGCCTGCTCAAGGTTTGTGGCATCGCGAATGGAGGTGAGAAGTGACTCCATTCGTTGTACATCGTGTAAAGCCCATGTCATATATTCTTCGATCTGCCTGCTTGGTGCCCCCAGTTCTCTTGCCAGATTTTTAAGGGAGGCGGAAACCCCTGCCAGGGGTGTGCGCATCTCATGTTCCAGATTATCGGCCATGGTCTCTTTATACTGGTTTTGTTGATGTATCTGGGCAAGCATTGTTGCAAGGGTTCGGCTTAGATCTCCTATTTCGTCCTTGGCTGTGGATGGAATGATTTGTGAAGTAAGATGTCCGTCATGGGTGATGGCATTGGCAGCTTGATTACGCAGACGTCGTATGCGGCTGGATATACGAGATGCAAAGAGGAGTAGACCTAGGCCGATTATTACAAAAGATGTGATGGTAAATATGATAGATTCTTCAATAAATTTATTTTTTAAGGCCAGGATGGAATTGGTGGTTTGCTCAACGACCACAGCTCCCACAACTTTAGTATCCTGTAGCAGTGGGGTGATGGCGGCCATGACTTCAACGTTGGCATTTTCCAACTGATAATAGGTGATACTGGATCTGCCGGCAAGCCCCTCTTCAATACCGCTAATATCAAGCATTTTCGCCTGGATATCTTTGAATTTTTCGGTAAAGGCATCGGTGAAAAGTCGGTAAATAGGTCTTAAAAGGGTATGTGAAAAATTCCTTTTGTCCACCTCTTCTTGTTGGAGCTGCCCAAATCTTGCCCGTATTCGCCGGTTTTCGTCAACAACTCTAATTCTCGAATGTGGCAGCTCCATTCTGGCAAGCAGTGACTCTATTTTTTTTGAAGGGGCAAGGAGCCAACCGAGTTCTCCGGTATGTGCAGGATTTGCAGTACCAATTAAATTCTCGATTACCCTGCTGCCGGGATCATCCACGTCGGCAACGGCAAAAGAGAGTCGTTTCCCTGCCATGGAGAGAGGCATCCGCATTTCCAGGGTATATCCTGTTGAAGTTTGGGCCCATATTCCCTGGATTCGTGGTTCGTTACCAAGGGGAAGAAGTGTTTTGGGATTGGAGTCCATTAAAAAGCCATTCACCCATCCGGGCTTGTCGGTGGCTATAATATATCTACTGACCATTCCGGAATCATTTTGGATTCCAATTTGAATATGGTCTGCCCGTGAAGGGAAGAGGGAGTTTGGATGACGATAGACAACGTGATCGTCCACAACCTGAAAGAGACCGTAAAGGTATTTGTCCCGTTGTCCAAGCAAGTGGTTGAATCGAAGGGAATTTGGATCGTAACGGGAACGTGAACTAAGAAGATGTTCAGCTCCAAATTGCTCGCTTTGACTTAATTCCGGTTGCCAATCGTCTGTTTTGCCGTTGAGTCGGATACTGTTTGAGAGGCTGAACAGATAGAGGTCCCGGTTGTGATCTTTGGAATGAAATAACTCCTGATCAAAAAGTTTGGGTTTATTGCCAAGACTTATCGCTACGGCTTTTGCGGTGAACATTAAGGCATCTTCCCTGCTTGCCAGAAGGTTGGTCTGGAGCATGGCACTGAAGCGAAAACCGATTACCGGAATCAGCAATAAGAGTAGGGAGAGGAGGGTGAGCTTGAGGCGAAGAGAGATGCGCATCAACTCTACTCTTCATGCCAACGATAGCCCATCCCGTATTCCGCGCAGATGGCATTAAATGATGGATCAACTTCGCGAAACTTCTCGCGGATGCGTCTCATATGCGCCGCAATTGCGTTATTGGTAACCACAACTTGAGCAGCATCCATAAGCTGTTCATGGGATTTTACGTGTCCAGGATGTTTTACAAGTGCGCTGAGTAACCAGAATTCGGTGAGGGTGAAGCTGATGGGAATTGTTTTCCAACTCACCCGTTTGCGCTCCTCTTCAATCCGGATATTATTGTATTCAACTACAGTTTCATCCTTTAGAGCCACGGTACCTTTTATGGTTTCCAGCATTTTAAAGAGGGCTGAGACACGAACGGGCAGAAAATCAAGGGTGGTGGTGTCTTTGGTTAAATAGTCCCAGGCACCCAGGCGAAGCCCGGAAACTCGGTCAAGATCTGAATTTCTGGCAGTTAAAAAGATAATGGGCAGGCTGGGGGAGAGTGCTCGCAATTGACGGCAGAGCTCAAAGCCCCCTTCCATTTCATCTTGTAACATCACATCGAGGATGGCAAGATCGGGAAGATGTTTGGTAAATGCCTTGGTGGCACTCTCTCTTGAATCGTAGCTGTGTACGGTGTATCCGTCTCGCTGCAAGGCTTGGACATAGTTTTGACGGAGGGTTTTGTCATCTTCAACGAGGGCAATTGTGTAGTTCATGGGTTCTATTATTCAAACATAATGTTAAAGAAACTGCAAAATTGCAGTGGAAATAAGGAACCATGTTTTTTATGTTAAGTAAACATCTATGTTTGTTAGTGGTATCAGAAAAGAATTGAAATTTGCAGAATCAAATAGAACAGGAGGAAAAGGATGGAAAGTTATTTTGTGGCGGTAAATGGCCAGCAGCAAGGTCCCTTTACGGCGGCCGAGATTCGAAGCTCTATGGCCCAGGGTGTATACACAGAAGACACACTGGTATGGACTCAGGGGATGAGCGATTGGCAAGCCATTGCCACTGTTGCAGCTCTGCAGCAGCAATCTGTTCAGGCACCACCTCCAGTGAAAGGAATGCAGGCCCATGAAATTGACTATGAAATTTTTGGCCATGAGATGCAGTTTGTTGAAATTGAACTTGATCCCGGTGAATCAGCGGTGGCTGAGGCAGGGGCAATGATGTATATGACCGACGGCATCCAAATGGAGACTGTTTTTGGTGACGGTAGCCAACAGTCAGAGCGTGGTGGTTTTATGGATAAGATGCTGGGTGCCGGGAAAAGACTTATCACCGGTGAAAGTATTTTTACCACCATGTTTAGTCATACCGGCAGTGGAAAGGCGCGGGTTGCCTTTGCCTCCCCCTATCCTGGGAAGATCATTCCCCTTGATTTGACAAAGTTTAACAATAAAATTATTTGCCAGAAAGATGCATTTCTCTGCGCAGCCAAAGGTGTTGCCATAGGCATTGCCTTTCAGAAAAAGATCGGTACAGCCCTTTTTGGTGGAGAAGGCTTTATCATGCAGCAATTGGAGGGTGATGGACTCACCTTTGTCCACGCGGGTGGAACCATAGTGGAGAGAGAACTGGCCGCGGGTGAGAGCTTACGTGTGGATACGGGGTGCCTTGTGGCACTTACCCAGACGGTGCAGTATGATATTGAGTTTGTAGGTGGAGTAAAGTCGGCAATATTTGGCGGTGAGGGTTTTTTCTTTGCCTCCCTAAAAGGACCGGGACACGTATGGTTGCAATCACTTCCTTTTTCACGGCTGGCCGGTAGAATTCACGAGGCGGCTCCACAAACCGGAGGGATTGCTTCCAGTAAAGGTGAGGGCTCTGTTTTAGGAGAGCTGGGTTCGCTTTTCCAGAATTAATAATATGAAGAAGCCCTTACAACTCCTCTTCAATGAACATCTGCATTTCTGTACTGATAGCAAGATGTTGTGCTAAGTTGTCCAGCCATGTGCGCTCTTCCTCGGTGTCGATAACGAGGGTGGCGACCGCAAGGGAATACATGGTTTGGGCGATGCGCGCATCTCTTATCCCGTTTGTCAGTTCACTGATGGATTTGGGATTGTGGAGTTCTTCAAGGAGAAAGCTTTTTTCTTCCGCTTCCAGTTGTTGTCCTTGAAGTTTTTTTAGAATTTGAGACTCTTCTTCGGCATCGATGGCGCCATCTGCCCAGGCCGCCGCTATCATGACCTGAATAAGCTTAACTGCCAAATTGTCTTTTTCTGCTGTCTTTGGAAGAGGAGGTGGCGCAGTGACAGACTGACCGTTTGTTTGCAAAGGGGGCGGCGTCGAAGGGGTTTCGGTTTGGCTTTGTGGTGGAGGTTGCGGCGTGTGTGAGTGGGGAGCTGTTGTCCCGGTTTTAGTACTTGTGGCAGCGGTGTATGCTCCCACTCCAAGGGCAATTGCGGTCATTAAGCCCTTTCCCGATGTCAGATTGTCAAGGAGACTATCGCTAAGCCCTCTGGCCTTTCGTTTTATTTTTTTTCTCTGTTTTTGACCACCGAATATATCTGCGGATCCTGCCATTTCGGAAACAACTTTAAAAAGGAGTTTTTCAGGGTTAAACATATCATATGCTCCAGAATGAAAACGTATTTATGGATGTTTCTTTACCACTTGAGCTGACAAGATATGATGATTTTGCAAAAAAAACAGTAAAAAAGAGAAAATATCGTATACTGAAGAGAAGCTTTTTTTTACCCAAAAACACCTTTGATTTATAACAACAGCGCCGCCAATGCGGACGATACAGGAGATACTATGATCGTAGCACCACGATATACGTTTTGTTTACGGCGGCAAACTGCCTGGCCAACCGCTAGCATCTTAAAAAATGCCAGCATCTGCTTTTTTCTCATTTGCTTCAGCTTGGTTTTTAAGGGAGGCTCTTGCTTTGCAAGTAATATTGAATTTCTCTCCCAAGAGCAAATTGTTCAGCTCAATTACGGGGTGTATGAGGTTGTAACTCCAAAACTTGAGAGTGATAAGATAACGTACGCAAGAAAACTTCCGTTTGATAAACTTGATTTTATTGAAAGAAATGAAAAATACTACAGTATTGGAACAGCGTTTTTTATTAATGAGAAACAGTTGATGACAGCCGCCCATGTCTTTCGATTGATGTACTTTTCTCTCTATCAGGATTTTTATATTCGAGACAGTGAGGGGAAGGTTTATCCGGTGAAGAGTATCCAAAAATATTCCACCCTTCGTGACATGGTGGTTTTTGATCTGCAGGAGTATCCTGACAAAGTTATACCATTACAAAAGAACGGAGCGACATCAATTGGTGAGACAGTTTTCTCCGTGGGCAATGCCCAGGGTGAGGGGATAGCATATCGTGCAGGGCAGGTGGCCTCCTTTACCCCGGAACGAGAATTTGGAAAATGGAAAGATATCCGCTTTACCTCACCGGCATCTCCTGGCAACAGCGGGGGACCGTTACTTAATTTGCAGGGTGAAGTAGTTGGGGTAATAGTCAAAAAAAATAATAGTGAAAACTATAATATTGCAGTTCCCATAGATGAAATGGCGAACTTGGGTGAGGATGCTACGTTTCATCTTCGAAATGTCGTTGTCGGATTGTATGGTGTGAATGATAATATGAGTCGAGACTGGTTTTTTTCAGCTCCACTGCCTGCAACAGTAGAGGAACTGGCCCTTCCTGCCCAGGAAAGTCTCAATGCACATTGGGTGCAACTTTTAGACGATTTAATGGAAGAGGTCAAAGATAAAAATATGCCTCGGGGAGTGCGTTTTCGCGATTATCTAAGAGAGCAATCCATCATCAAAGGTTTGGCGTTGGTGACTCCGGAAGAGGGCTTTAAAAAATGGAGTGCCAGTAGCTGGGGAGGGGAGAAAATTCCCCTAACCGCTAAGCAGAACGTATATAAAAGAATGGGGAAGGTTTCGGATCTTCATGTCATTGTAGAAAAACCAGAAGATGTGAGCCTGGTTTCATTTTTAGAGTCTCCACAGATGGTAATGGACACCATACTGCAGGCAATTTCTTATCCCCGGGAGGTGGGAGGAGAAAAGGTGCCCATGACTTCTTTGGGAGTACCCGCCAAAACAGAAATGGTTGAAGACATGCTGGGGCGAAAATGGATAACATCACTCTGGGACTTGCCCTATGAAGATCTCTTTGTCCATAGCTCTTGTCTGCCATATCCCAAAGGTGTTGCCTGTTTGGTTGACACTGTTCCCAATACAAGCAGAAAACTTGGGTTTTTTGACGCCATCCATGAGGGCTATGACGAGTTTGTTGTGGGGTACGATGGGGCGGTGGATGATTGGGAGGAGTATTGCCGTTTGGATAACAGGTTTCTTCCCAAAATTTTCCAGGGAAGCAAGGTGTTGCGTGAGGATTCAACCTTATCGGTGGAGATGAATTCGTTTTCACTGCATTTTACCAGTGATAGAATTAAAGGGGACTCGCGTATTCATGTTCATTTGGGTTTTGCCAGTGAAACACTTCTTGATGAAACGCTGCTGCTGTTTGAACTATTTCCTGTAAATGGAGGTAAGTCACAATATCGAATTCAGTCCTTCTATGAACCTGGAGTATTTAGTTCTGCAAAGTATAAGGCAAAGTGGACTGCAGTAACAAACGGTAGCGGAGAATTTACCGGAAAGGTGGTGAATAAGGGGGATAAGCTGATTATCCGTAAAGGAGTTGAGTCAACCAGGAAACAATTCCTTTCCTTTAGCGGTGATCCGGTTTCTAAAATTTTTGCTACCGGTTGCTTCTATGATGTGTCCGCTACCGAGATGGAAAATGATTGCGCAGGTTTTTTCGATGCGATTATTTTTAAATAGTGTTGTAAAGCACAGTATGGGGGCGGCTGATTCTGCTTTTCCCTCTGGTAGATGTGTTTGACAAACGGTGCTTTTTGTGTACGTAATGAAAGAAGATTGTTAGGAACGCTTGTTTGATTGTTTGCAACGGTATGTTCTGTCCAAATGTTGCGGAATCTTGTCTACGGTCATTAGATGTTCAATCCACTTCTCTTGCAGCAAGAGGGGTCGTGCCAGGGGTCATATAGAAGCATTGCCAAGAAATTAAATGGGGGAGAAAGAGTATGAAACGGTTGACAAGACAGCAGTTGCGTTACCTTCTCTTGGTGATTGTTGTTGTGTTGTTGCCACTACAGGTTTTGGCGGATTCAGATGAGCAAACAGTCGTTACATGGGCAAAAAAATTTCAGCCAAGCGCTTTGCCACTTGAAGAACAAGTTAAGGAATTGCAATGGTTTCAGAAGAGTGCCCAGCCATTGCGAGGCATGAGTATAAAATCGACAGCGGAACCTATTACCACCCATGAGTGGGAAAGAGATGTATTAGCAAAGGCCTTTGAAGAGATCACTGGAATACATGTCGAGCACGATATCATCCATGAGGGTGATGTGGTACATAAGATTACAGAACAGATGATGACTGGCCGTGTAATCTATCACGCCTATGTGAATGATTCAGATTTAGTTGGGACCCATTTGCGATTGAATAGGGTCGTTGATCTTGGTCAATATATGCACGGTGAAGGAAAAGCTTATACCAATCCTGGATTGGATCTTGAGGATTTTCTCAATCTGGAATTTGGTCAAGGTTATCATGGTGAACAACTCCAACTTCCTGACCAGCAGTTCCCAAGTTTATATTGGTTTCGCTACGATTGGTTTAGCGATCCGGACACCAAAAAGGCCTTTAAGGCAAAGTATGGCTATGATCTTGGAGTACCACTGAATTGGGCTGCATATGAGGATATTGCTGAATTCTTTACCGGCAGGGAGATGGAAAATCCAAACGGCTCTACAGTTAAAGCGTATGGCCACCTTGATTACGGTAAACCCTCACCCGATTTGGGCTGGCGTTTTACTGATGCCTGGCTCTCCATTGCAGGTGCTGGAGATAGGGGCTTGCCAAATGGTATGCCGGTGGATGAGTGGGGCATTCGGGTGGAAAATGGTATCCCGGTTGGCTCCATGGTTGAGCGAGGTGGTGCACTGGATGGTCCGGCAGCGGTTTATGCCTTGACCAAATATTTGAAGTGGCTAAGTGAGTTTGCTCCCCCTGAAAGCAAGCGGTGGGGCACATATGATGGCCAACCCCAGGCCGCAAAGGGAAATATTGCGCAAATGATTTTTGTCTATGGTTTTGTCTTTGCCGGGAAGGAGTTTCACCAGGCGGGAAGTGCTGTTGCCGATGGTGAAGGGAATCCGGTTTGGCGAGTGGCACCTACACCCCACGGCCGCTATTGGGATGAGGGGATGAAAGTCGGTTATCAGGATGCAGGTTGTTGGACCATCCCAAAGAATATCCGTGGAAAATATCGTGCAGCTGCATGGTTATGGGCGCAATTCTGTGTATCAAAAACTGTCAGTGTGACAAAATTTTTGGCGGGTGGCACACCGGTGCGTAAGTCGACAATTTCTCATCCGTATATTGTCCAAAATAGTTTTCGCTGGGGTGGCCTTATTGAATTTTATAATTCACCAGAACGGAAAAAGTGGACACCCACTGGACTGAATGTTCCCCATTATCCGGCTTTGTCGGGAATTTGGTGGTCATTTATTGCACGAGCGGTTAGGGGCGAACTGACCCCCCAGCAAGCCATGAGTGGCCTTGCCAGGGCTCAGGATGATGCCATGGCAAAACTCAAACTCGCAAAGTTTGCACCGAAACTAAGTCCGGTGCAAAGTCGTGCGTATTGGTTAAATCGACCGGGTTCGCCAAAACAAAAAAGAGACCCGCAACCACCGAAAACCATCCCTTATGATACGTTGATCAAACAATGGCAGAACTAATGGAAAGATGATGAAACGTCACCTTGTTACGGTTAGCTTCTTTTTTCTCTTTGCTTGTAGTATCTCGGTTTTTTCTGCAAATGGTAAACCGTTACCATTGAGCTGTCCAGATGGTTATTGGTACCCTTTTTTGTATACTCAAGATGACCAACCGAAGGGAATTCTCTATGACATTGTTAAAAAAGCGTTTGAAAACCTGGAAATAGATGTTCGTATTTATTCCATGCCTTTTAGACGTATCGTCGTCAGTGGACAGAAAGGAACGGTGGATGGTATCGTCGGCATAGGATTTGACCCGGGTTTAAGTCAAATTCTGGATTATCCACCAGGTGCAGAAAAAGATGTTGAATCTCCATGGCGGATTATGCAGGTGGATCACGTGGTGGTCAGTGCCATTGATGATAGTTATGAATTTGAAGGCGATCTGAATACGCTCCCTCTCCCTGTTCGGGTGCTGCAGGGTGATCCGGTTATTGATGATCTCAATAAGGTTGGAGTAGAAATACAAGAGGTACGAAAAGATGTCCAAAATTTCCTTAAGTTGATCCGGGATAAAGCTGGGGTGATTGTTACCACCAGCGTGGTCGCAGAGCTAATGAATGGGGATCCCAGGTTTCAGGGAAAAATTAAAATTCATGCAACACCTGTGGCATCCCATTCATACCATCTTGTTTTTACAAAAAAAAGTGACATTTCCTCAGAAGAAAAGAAGAGAATTTGGAGAGAAGTTGGTCGCTTGCGAGATGATTATATTTTTATATTGCAAGTGTTTTCAAGATATTGAAGGGGCAATTGGTCCAATATCATGTTCAAGCCCACATTGACATTGTTGAGTCATAGTATCCTGGCAAAATTAAGTTTGATCGTTGTGCTCACCAGCACAGTGACCTTAACTGGTGTGGGCCTATGGCAATACGCAACGACACGCGACAAACTTGAAAAAGACCTGGACCTGCGGGCTAAAATAGATGCCAAACGTTTGGCTGTTAGCTTTCAGAAAATAGTGTGGGACTATGATAAAGAGGCCGCCCATGATGTGATTCTTGCCGAGATGGAAGAAAAGTCGGTTTACGGGGTTCAGGTATGGGAAGAAGAAGCCCAGGAAGCGCTCTACGGGGGATGGCGGGATGAAATGGGGAAACCGGTTTCATCCATTGTTCCTCTGGCAAAGGGTGATTTTATATCTGTTAATCATGAAATTCTGCGCAAAAATAAGACCATAGGTAAGGTTTCTGTTTTTTTAACAAAACGTTATATTCAAGAGGAGCTAAACCATGCATTGTGGGAGATAAGCAGCCGCGTTGTTCTGCTTGATGTTGTTATTGTGTTAGTGCTCACAGTGCTCATCAGACTGTTTCTTGTCAAACCTCTTGAAACCATACGCAGTGCCATGGAGATGATCCAGGAAGGCGAGATGGATCAAGTGCTGCCTGTAACCTCTTCGGATGAAATTGGGACCATTGCCCACTCTTTTAACCTTATGGTGACCCAGCTAAAAGAGCGTGAGGAAGCCTTGTTAGAAAGTGAACAGAAGTTCCGTCTTATTTTTGACCAAACCTTCCAATTTATTGGGGTGTTGTCTGTGGACGGTGTCGTTTTGGAGGCCAATCAGACGGCATTGCAATTTGCTGGCGTTAAAAAGGAAGATGTGATCGGTAAACCTTTTTGGGACACACCGTGGTGGGCACATTCTTCCGGGCAGCAGCAACAGTTACGAGAAGCTGTTGAAGAGGCTGCCACCGGTAAGTTGGTGAGGCGAGAATTTACCCACCCCTTTTCCCGAGATGGAAAACTCCATTATATAGATTTTTCATTGAAACCTGTGATTAATGCAGAGGGACTTGTTACTCAACTGATCTCAGAAGGTCGTGATATCTCTGATCGAAAACGGGGTGAAGAGCAAACCAGGCAGGTAGCCAGGCAGCTTGATGGGATTAACCAACTGCAGCAGCTATTGCTTGAATCCGTTCCATTGGAAACAAAACTGTTAGCAGTAACTGATGGGGTGGTGAAATATTTTGGTGCCGATTTATGTCGTATTTGGCTTATCCGTCCAGGCGACCGGTGCGTGAACTGTATCCATGCAAAAATGCAGGACGGAACGCATGTCTGCAGACATCGTGATGAATGTTTACACCTAATAGCGAGTTCTGGGCAGTGTGATAGTAACGATGGAGATGTTTATCATCGAGTGCCTTTTGGTTGTTACAAAATAGGAACAATTGCATCGGGCTCTGCTCATAAGTTTCTGATTAATGATGTGGCTTCAGATCCCCAGATGGACAGTTATGAGTGGGCGAGCGAGCAAGGATTTGCGTCGTTTGTAGGCTACAGGATTCATCCGGCGGATGGCAAATCTATCGGTGTACTGGCGCTTTTTTCCAAACAACCGATTTTACCATCGGATGATGCCATGCTCGATAGTCTTAGTAGTGCGGTGGCACTAGCATTGCAACAAGACGCAGCAGAGGAGAAATTACGACAGGCAAATATCGATTTGGAAAGTCGTGTGGAGGAACGGACCTACGCCCTTGTGAAAAGTGAAGAGCGTTTTAAAGATATTCTTGCCAGTAGTAGCGACTGGATATGGGAGGTGGACACTGAAGGAGTATATACCTTTTGTAGTGGAAAAATTTATGATGTGCTGGGGTATCAGCCCGATGAAATTTTAGGCTTGACCCCATTTGATCTGATGACTGCAGAAGAAGGTGGCAGAGTAAGGGAGCAGTTTGAATTCCTTGTTTCTCAAAAGTTACCCATTGTTAACCTTGAAAACTGGAATCTGAGCAAAGATGGTCGTTTGGTTTGCATGTTGACAAGTGGTGTGCCGATCCTTGATAAGGAAGGGAACCTTGAAGGGTATCGGGGTGCAGATCAGGATATTACCGAACGAAAGCATTTTGAACGGGAAATCATTGCTGCTAACCAGGCGAAATCGGATTTTTTGGCCGGTATGAGCCATGAGATTCGTACGCCAATAAATGCTATTCTTGGTATGCTCTATCTCGTGTTGCAGTCAGAAATGCCAACATCGCTTCGCATTCAGTTGCAAAAGGCGGAGAATGCTGCCAAGTCATTATTGGGAATTATTAATGATATTCTGGATTTTTCAAAAATCGAGGCGGGTAAACTGGAAATTGAATGTATTGCCTTTGACCCAGAGAAGGTGGTGCAACAGGTGGTTGATACCCTGACTTTGCAGGCCCAGGATAAAAATCTGGAATATGTTATCCGCTATGATGTCAATATCCCAGATCGGCTACTTGGCGATCCACTGCGCCTTGCTCAGATTATGCTCAACCTCTGTTCCAATGCTATCAAGTTTACAGAAAGCGGGGAGGTAGAAATTGCGTTAAAAGTAATAGAACACAAAGGGGATGAGCTGTTGCTGTTGCTTCTAGTACGTGATACCGGCATTGGTATGAATCGTAAGCAGCAGGGAAGACTTTTTGAGAAGTTCAGTCAAGTGGATCAACGCAGCACACGTCGTTTTGACGGTACTGGCCTTGGGCTTGCGATAAGTAAGAACCTGGTAACATTGATGGGAGGGGACATTTGGGTTGAGAGTTCAGCGCCGGATTGTGGAACGACCATGGCTTGCAAGATAAGACTTGGGGTAGCCCAGGAAGCCAAATCCTGCAAAGACACTCTTTTGGAACAGGCCGGGACGCTCATTGAAAATTTACGTGTGCTGGTTGTGGATGATCACAAAGGTGTTTGTGAAATTCTAACGGAAACATTGAATTGTCTCGGGGTGGAGGCTGATAGTATCATAAATGGTACAGATGCGATAGAGATGCTTGAGCAGGCCAAATCCAGACCTTATGATCTGGTTTTAATGGACTGGTGTATGCCGGGGATGAATGGAGATGAAGTAGTCCAGCGTATTCGCGCCGATTCAAATATTAGTAGACAGCCGAAAATCACTATGCATACTGCCTATGGCAGTGATGATGTTGTTAGATCGGCTAAGGAGGCTGGAGTAGATAGTTTTCTTACTAAACCTGTTGTGCCTTCCATGCTTCTTGACACGTTGCTAAGCACGTTGGGTCAAGAGTTATTCTCCAGTTCTTCCCCCAGAAGCTCAAGTGTAGAAACTACTGAATCTGAGCTGGAAACCGGTAAGATGCAGATTTTGCTTGCAGAAGATAACGAGATTAACCGCGAATTTGCAGTGCAACTTTTACTTTCCAATGGAATTGAGGTGGATTGCGCTGTCAATGGTCTGGAAGCGGTGGAGATGATCCAAAGCACTTCTTACGATGCCGTTTTGATGGATGTGCAAATGCCTGAACTTGATGGTCTTGAGGCAACACGTCGTATCCGTGGTCTTTCCAAAGGTGAAGGTGATCGTTTTGCCAGGGTTCCAATTATTGCTATGACCGCCATGGCAATGGTTGAAGATCGAGAAAAATCTCTTGCTGCGGGGATGAATGACCATATAACAAAACCTATTGATTTCGGTAAGTTGCTGGAGACATTGCGTTCGTTGGTGAATGATTTTAGACATAAGAGCTGTCCTGTTGCACCCGGTGACGCGGGTAGTATTGATGCTGAACTGCTGGCGTCAAGAGATATTGACGTCGTTCAGGCTATTCGTCGTATTGGTAATAACCCTGATGCTTATCGTAGGCAACTGCAGCGGTTTTATGGCCATTACGCTCAGGCGGTGGAGACATTGCAAGGGTTGATTACACAAGAGGGGGTGGGGGCAGGCGAGTCTTTCTGTCATGAGTTGAAAGGAGTTTGTGCAACCATTGGTGCCACTACTCTTACTACCTGTGTGACAGAATTGGATGATCTTCTTAAACGAGGGGAAATACCAGGAGCGGAACAATTTAGGGAAATGGAACGTTTACTGAACAATGTTATTGACCAAATTTCAGTTCTTTCGCCTATTTTACCACAGCAGGTCTTGCAAACCCTATCTGATGAAGATTTACGGAGTAAATTTACCGAACTGTCTGAACTGCTAAGTAGTGATTTGGGCGCAGCAGAGAAACTGTTAGTTGAGCTGCGAGCACTGACAGCGGGGAGTGATCTCCAGGGGGTGATGGAGGAGATTGCTACAAGTTTTGATGCGTTTGCCATTGATGAGGCTTTAGATAAGTTACGTGGTTTAAGGGTGACTACAGAGGAACAATAAATGAGCTCGAACGTGAAACCAAAAGTGCTCATTGTGGATGATGTGCCGGAAAATTTGCATGCTATGATGCATATTCTTCGTGATGAGTATGCTGTTATCGCAGCGACCAATGGTGAAAAGGCCTTGGAACTTGCTGCTGTATCGCCACCTCCTGAGTTGATCCTGCTCGATATTCAAATGCCTGGTATGGATGGCTACGAGGTATTGCGCCGACTTAAATCCAACGTGTGTACGGCAGAAATTGCGGTGATTTTTGTTACCGCATTAAAGAGTGAGGTGAATGAGGCTCAAGGTCTTGATTTGGGTGCGGTTGATTATATTACCAAACCTCCTGATCCGACTATTACATTGTTGCGAGTTCGCCAGCAAATAGCGTTGAAGGAGGCGCAGTGTAGATTGCGTGAAAATGAAGCGATGCTTCGTTCCATTACCGATGCTGTGCAGAGCGCTGTCTTTCTTGTTGACGACGAGGATACCATTCATTTTGTTAATCCGGCTGTGCAAACTATTTTCGGTTATGGGCCGCAGGAATTACTTGGCAAAAAACTGCACTCCTTGTTTGTACCTAAAGAGAGTCGGGAGCAGGCCGCTAAAGGGATGGAACAATTTAAGAAAAGTGGGGAAGGGCCAGTTATCTCGAAGATGCTGGAACTGGAGGCGCTCCACAAGGATGGCAGTATGTTGGCTGTCCTTGTTCACGTGGGTAAAATTA
>JBNKKR010000061.1:0-19196 GCA_050291935.1 Desulfocapsaceae bacterium
ACCGCTCCCACCGCCTTTCGGGCAATCAAAAAGATGGATCCCAACGGTGAATTGATCAAGCAATATGACATGTCTTCCTTTGAAGCCCTCTACCTTGCAGGGGAGCGACTAGACACAGACACCTACCACTGGGCTGACCAACTGTTACATGTACCTGTTATTGACCATTGGTGGCAGACCGAAACCGGATGGGCAATTGTTGGTAACTGCCGTGGCATAGAGGAGTTACCTGTAAAAGCCGGCTCCCCCACACTCCCTGTTCCCGGATATGATGTTCGGGTAATTGATAACGAAGGGAACGATTTACCTGCTGGAGAAGAGGGAAATATCGTGGTCAAACTTCCCCTGCCTCCCGGGACACTTGCCACCCTCTGGCGAAATGAAGATCGTTTTCTTTCTTCCTATATGAATACATTTCCCGGATATTACGAAACCAGTGATGGTGGCTATATTGACGAAGACGGCTATGTCTTTGTTATGGGCAGGATGGATGATGTAATCAATATTGCAGGGCACCGTCTTTCAACGGGGGCCATGGAAGAGGTAATCGCCACCCATCCCGACGTTGCTGAATGCGCGGTTATCGGCACCAACGACCAATTAAAAGGACAACTTCCTTTAGGGCTCTTTGTCCTTAAAGAGGGTGTAAGTCGTGATCCTGAAACGATTAAGGCTGAACTGGTACAGATGGTACGGGAATCAATTGGTGCTATCGCCTGCCTACGGGAAACATCCAAGGTAGAGCGATTACCCAAGACGCGTTCTGGTAAAATTCTTCGGGGAACCATGCGTTCCATTGCAAATGGAAAAGAATATCGCATGCCGTCCACCATTGATGACCCAACCTGTCTTGATGAAATCACTGACACCCTAAAGGAGATGGGATACCCTAAATCATGAAAATTCATGAATATCAAGCCAAACAACTCTTTCGTGAGGCCGGTATAACCGTTCCCACAGGCAGGACCTGCACAAGCAAAGATGCAATTGCAGAAGTCACCAGTGAAATGCAGATGCCTGTGGCGGTTAAGGCCCAAATCCTGGCCGGTGGCCGGGGAAAAGGCGGTGGTGTTATTGTGGCAGAATCTGAAGAAGAGGCCCACCGCGCCGCGGATACGATTCTTGGCATGCGGTTAATCACCAAGCAGACGGGTGAAGATGGGGTGGAAGTTAAAACCATCCTTATCGAACAGGGTGTCACCATTCGTCAAGAGCTCTATCTTTCCCTTCTCGTCGACAGAGACCATGGCAAAATTGTCATCATTGCCAGCCCAGATGGTGGAATGGATATTGAGACGGTGGCAGCCAAGACCCCTGATCGTATTATCAAAGTGTATGTCAACCCACTTCTTGGGCTGCAGGGCTATCATATCCGAGAACTCCTTTTTGGCCTTTCACTTTCAGGGACAGTGGCAAAAGCGTTTGCCGGCAACCTCCGCAAGCTTTACTCGCTCTTTTGCTCTGTGGACGCCTCTTTGATTGAAATCAACCCGCTGGTGGTAACCGAGGAAGAAAGCGTTATTGCCCTTGATGCAAAGGTTGATGTTGATTCCAATGCCCTCTTTAGGCATCCTGAAATTAAAGCAATGCACGACTCAAGCGAAGAAGATCCCCTCGAGGTTGAAGCCTCAAAACATGGCCTAAACTACATCCGTTTATCCGGCACCATTGGCAGTATGGTAAACGGTGCCGGCCTTGCCATGGCCACCATGGACCTTATTAAACAGGCGGGTGTGGAGCCGGCAAACTTTTTGGATGTTGGCGGCGGTGCAAATGCTGAAATGGTTGAGAATGGATTTCGCATAATTCTCAAAGATCCCAACGTACGTGGAATTTTTATCAATATATTTGGTGGAATTTTACGTTGTGACGTACTGGCCGAGGGGGTTGTTAATGCAGCAAAAAAAGTTGGTTTAACCCTACCGGTTGTGGTCCGTATGGAAGGAACTAATGTGGACGAAGGCCGTAGAATTCTAAAAGAATCCGGCCTCAGCCTGCAAAGTGCCAAAGATCTCAATCATGCAGCCACTTTACTTGCCGCCCTGTAAAGGGGTGCAATACGATACGATGCGACCATTTATTCTCTTTTTCGTACTGGTATTTTTTCTCTCTCCTTCCATGGGACTTGCCAAACTGGTTATTGCCGATGGTGGCGCCGCAAGCTATTTACCAGCAAATAGTCTTTCGGCCACCAGCCTTGCCATTGCCATGGAGGCAGATGTTATTAAGCTGGATCTAGTGCTCAGTAAAGACAATCAAGTGTTTGTCTTCTCTTCGCCCTACCTTGAATCGACAACAAACGTAAGCGAAGTTTTTCCAGACCGAATGCGTGAAGATCAGCACTATTACGTCATGGATTTCACCATGGCTGAGTTACGAACACTCATTCTTCTTGACCCGCAAAAAGAACAGACCACCGTACTTCAGCCGCATTTTCAACTAAGCACTCTTACAGAGCAGCTTGCACTGCTAAAAATCCTGGAAACGCGCCTCAACCATTCTGTTACGCTTGCTGTAACACTTGTACAACCCTGGCTCCACCGCAGGGCCAATATGGACCTGAGTGGTGCTGTAATCAGGACACTCCAAGAATCTGCTTTCAATGAAAATGAAAGAGAAGTTATGCTCCTTAGCTACGATGTGGAAGCACTTAAGTATTTGGCTAAACAGTCGTTACCATCTTTACAAATGAAATTGAAACTGGTGCAGCTTATCGATTTTCCTGATGGTGAGGAGTATATGGTGAAGCAATGGGGGGAATATCAAAGTTACGACTATAGCCTTCTTTTTACCAACAGTGGATTACGAACGTTGAGCGCTACTGTTGCTGCCATCGCTCTTCCTAAAGAGATGTTGGTGGATAGCGATGGACAATTACTGCACACCAGTTTTCTTGAGAGCGCTCAACAACTTGGCGCCCATATTTACACCTTCCCGGTGGAAAAGGAGCCCAGGAACCGTTTAGCCTTCGGCGGTACCTTTAGGGAAGAATTAGAATTTTTATATTTTACGGTGGGGGTTGATGGTATTTTCACCGATGATTGCAAAGATGCACACGACTTTTTGCAAACACGGCTGGTTCAAACGCCCATTGGAACAAACAAAGAAAGAGCAGTTCCTTCCTCACACGACGTAAAGCCAAATCCCCTTGCAATGGAGAATTAACAGATGTCCATATTTATAGATAAAAACACAAAGGTACTGGTTCAGGGTATCACCGGCAAAGAAGGTCGTTTTCATACCGGACAGTGCAAAGCCTATGGCACAACGATTGTTGGCGGAGTTACGCCTGGAAAAGGTGGCCAGGAGGTCGATGCAATCCCTGTTTTTAATTCTGTGGCCGAAGCCAGCCGCAGAACTGGTGCCAATGCCACCATGATTGTCGTCCCGCCACCTTTTGCCGCAGAAGCCATACTGGAAGCGGTTGATGCTGAACTTGAATTGATAGTGTGTATCACCGAAGGCATCCCCGTGCAGGATATGCTCCGCGTTAAAAATGGAATGGCCGGGAAAAAAAGCAGACTTATCGGCCCCAACTGCCCCGGCATCATCACTCCCGGAGAATGTAAAATCGGCATTATGCCCGGCCCCATCCATACACCTGGTGGACCAGTGGGCGTGGTTTCAAGATCAGGTACCCTTACCTATGAGGTTGTCCATCAACTCACAATGCAAGGTTTGGGGCAGACGACCTGTTTAGGAATCGGTGGCGATCCCATTAATGGAACAAATTTTATCGACTGTTTAAAGGCATTTAACAATGACCCTGCAACAGAAGCCATAGTTATGGTCGGCGAAATTGGCGGCAGTGCCGAAGAAGAGGCGGCTGCTTGGATTAAAGCAAATGTAAAAAAGCCGGTGGTAGGCTTTATTGCTGGTCTTACCGCTCCTCCGGGCAGGACCATGGGCCATGCCGGAGCAATTGTCAGCAACGGCCAGGGAACCGCTGCAGCAAAGGTCGCTGCCATGCGAGAAAACGGGATTGTCGTCTGCGAGTCACTTGGGGCAGTAGGTGAAACCTGCAAGGCCACCTTTTAATGGCCAGACCACTCTTTTCGGTACTACCTTAAGTGGTGAACGTCTCGTACGAGCAAACAATACTCTACTCAACTTTAACAACAACTATTGCATAGGGCTATGAACGACACACCATACCGCATTCTTATTGGGAAACCAGGCCTTGATGGTCATGACCGGGGAGCGAAATTTATCGCTCGCGCTCTGCGTGATGAAGGCTTTGAGGTAATCTATACCGGTATTCGCAGAACTGCTGCTGAAATTGCAGCCACCGCCATTCAAGAAGATGTTGATGTGGTGGGGCTCTCCTCCCTGTCCGGTGCCCATTTACGGCTTTTCCCGGAAGTAGTCAATGAACTTAAGGCAAGGGGGGCAGCGGATATCCCTGTTCTTGGTGGCGGTGTTATCCCCGATGAAGATAAAGAGCAGCTACTTCTGGCTGGTCTTCACGCTATTTTCACCCCCGGGACTCCGGCAGCAACAATAATTCAATCATTTAATGATGCCTGCCACAAACGCTAAGAAGCTCCTAAAAGGTCTTGTTGACAAAGATCCGCGCGCCATCGGCAGGGCTATTAGCATTGCCGAAAACGACGCAGATGGCGCAGATGAAATTCTTGCCGGCCTGGATCAAAAACGCATTGAAAATGCGATAGTCCTTGGCCTCACAGGACCACCAGGGGCTGGCAAATCCACCCTCACCTCAAGCTTAATCCATCAGTTGCGGGCAGACGGGAAACGAGTGGGAATTATAGCAGTCGACCCATCATCTCCCATCAGTGGAGGTGCAATTTTGGGAGATCGGGTACGGATGATGGAACATGCCCTTGATCCTGACGTTGTCGTCCGCTCCATGGCCACCCGGGGAAGACTAGGCGGGCTGTGCGCTTCTGCAGGTGCTGCAGTGCGAATCATGGCAGGATCCGGCTGCGAAGTTATCCTTATTGAAACAGTGGGAATTGGCCAATCGGAGATGGATATCGTACGCCTTGCTGATATTACCCTAATGGTTCTTGCCCCCGGATTTGGTGATGATATTCAGGCGATGAAGGCCGGAATCCTGGAAGTTGCAGACTTTCTCATTGTCAACAAATCAGATCTTGCAGGGGCAGAGGCGCTGGTTATGGATATGAAACAAATTTTTTATGACAAAGAAGAAGAAAGCAACATAGAGCGAGTGCTCCAAAGTGTTGCCTTAGAAAACAAAGGAATACGCTCAATCCTCATTGCCGTTGAACGTTTTGCAAAGCATCTGATCCGCACCGGGGACATAACAATGCGCCGGCAAAAAGCTCTGGAAAGTGAGACTGTGGACTGGTTTTTTGAAATAGTACGTCCCATGGTCCTGCAAAATCTAAAACACCAACAATCTGACAAACAGTACGACCCAAGGGTTCGAGCCAACAGCTTACTCCAACAAATGATCTCCATTAGGTGACGCTATGACAACACATACATTCGATGAATGGCAGGAAAATGAGCTCGCCGCCAGTTTAAGTCGTTTTCCAGAGAGAAAAGAAACGTTTACCCTCCACGGTGGCAATGAAATACAACGCTTAGCCATCCCTCAGGAAATTGATGACCAATACGAAAGCTCCCTGGGATTTCCCGGGAAATACCCATTCACCAGGGGTGTGCAGCCAACCATGTATCGCGGTAGACTCTGGACCATGCGCCAATACGCCGGTTTTTCCAGCGCCGCTGAGTCCAACAAACGGTATCGGTATCTCTTGGAACAGGGTACCACCGGCCTCTCAGTGGCCTTTGACCTGCCCACCCAGATTGGCTACGATTCAGATGACGCGATATCCATTGGAGAAGTAGGTAAGGTCGGGGTGGCCATTGACACCTTGGCCGATATGGAGACACTGTTTCAGAATATCCCTCTTGGTAAAATTTCCACATCAATGACCATCAACTCACCCGCCATTGTCCTGCTCGCCATGTATATTGTGGTTGCCGAGAAACAGGGAATTGGTGCCGAAAAGCTACGGGGAACCATTCAAAATGACGTTTTAAAAGAGTATGTTGCAAGGGGAACATACATTTTTCCACCAAAGCCATCCCTTGACATTATCACCAATATCTTCCAGTGGTGCAGCACTAATATGCCACTCTTTAACACCATCTCCATCTCGGGTTACCATATTCGTGAAGCCGGTTCCACCGCCGCCCAGGAAGTGGCACTGACCCTGGCCAATGGTATCACCTACGTTCAGACCGCCCTTGATGCCGGCCTTGAGCTTGATCACTTTGCCAGACGGCTGGCCTTCTTTTTTAACGCCTCTTCCAACCTTTTAGAAGAAGTGGCGAAATTCAGAGCCGCAAGAAGGCTCTGGGCACGTATTATGAAAAATCGTTTTGGAGCCCAAAAAGCGGCTTCGATGATGATGCGTTTTCACACCCAAACTGCCGGCAACACTCTGGCAGCCCAGCAAATTGACAACAATATTGTCCGGGTAACACTCCAGGCTCTCGCAGCCGTACTTGGTGGAACCCAGAGCTTACATACCAATTCCCGTGACGAGGCCCTTTCTTTACCCACCGAAGATTCTGTTCGAATTGCCCTTCGCACCCAGCAGATCATTGCCCATGAATCGGGAGTGGCCGAAACCGTTGATCCTTTTGCCGGATCATATTATATGGAACAGCTCACCGACGATATAGAGCTGGCAGCGGAAGAACTCATTGCCAAGATTGATGATGCTGGCGGTGTTGTCACCTGTATCGAAAACGGTTTTATCCAGAGTCAAATTGAACAGGCTGCATACGACTATCAAAGAGAGGTGGAGTCAAAAGAAAGAGTTATCGTAGGCGTAAATTCCTTTCAAATTGAGGAAGAGGCAAAGCCGGAGCTTTTGCGTGTGGATCCCCAGGTGGAGCAAAACCAGATCAGCAGTCTACAACGTATTAAAGCTACAAGGGACCAGGAAGAGGTGGATCGCTGTCTTGCACTGGTGAGAAAAAGTGCCGAATCAAACGACAACCTGATGGAACCGATCCTGGATGCCGTACGAGCCTACGCAAGTCTTGGTGAAATATGCAGCGTGCTCCGTGCAGTTTTTGGAGAGTACAGAGACTAACCCCATAACACCACGCCACAAACCTATGCTAAAAAAAATAGATCATTTAGGTATCGCCGTGCATTCCATACAGGATGCGCGTCATTTTTACGAAGATGTCCTTGGCCTTGTTTGTGAGAAAGAGGAAGAGGTGGCATCGCAAAACGTTCGCACTGCGTTTTTTGCCCTTGGCGAAACCCATATCGAACTTTTGGAACCCACAAGCGAGGACAGCCCCATTGCCACCTTTTTGGCTAAACGAGGAGAAGGATTGCATCATGTCGCTTACCGCTCAACAGATATAGAAGCGCAACTGCGAAAGGCAAAGGATGCAGGCTGCGCCCTTATCCACGATAGTCCCATCAAAGGTGCCGGGAACAAGCAAGTGGCCTTTCTTCATCCCAAATCGAGCCATGGGCTTCTCACCGAACTTTGCAGCGAGGCAGACAAATGAACGAAGCATTAAAACAACTCCACGAACGCCGGGCCCAGGCCCGTCTTGGAGGTGGTACAGAACGTATAGAAAAACTCCATGCCCAGGGAAGGATGACGGCCAGGGAACGGATAGAGACCCTTCTTGACCCAAGCTCCTTTGAAGAGTTTGATATGTTTAAAACCCACCGTTGCCACGATTTTGGGATGGAAAAAAAGATTTTTCCAGGCGATGGAGTGGTTACAGGGTATGGCACCATCGATGGCCGTTTGGTTTATGTCTTTGCCCAAGACCCCACTGTGCTGGGAGGGTCTCTTTCAGAAACCATTGCCGAAAAGATATGCAAAATCATGGATTTAGCAATCAAAAACGGTGCGCCTGTTATCGGGCTCAATGATTCCGGTGGTGCCCGTATTCAAGAAGGGATTGAATCACTTGCCGGCTACTCAGATATTTTTCTGCGTAATGTTATGGCATCCGGTGTGGTTCCACAAATTTCGGCAATCTTTGGTCCATGCGCTGGGGGAGCTGTCTACTCCCCAGCCCTAACAGACTTTGTGGCCATGGTGCAAAACAACTCCTACATGTTTCTCACCGGACCAAAAGTTGTAAAGTCGGTCACCCACGAAGATGTTACGGTGGAAGAATTGGGTGGCGCCACCATGCACTCCTCAAGAAGCGGCGTCTGTGACTATGCTGCACCATCTGGCGCCGAATGCGTGGCCTATGTCAAAAAGCTTCTCACCTTTCTACCGCAAAACAATGTGGAGACACCACCACGTCTTGCCACCCAAGACAGCCCTGAACGACGCGCGGAAGAACTTAACGATATAATTCCTGAGAACGCGAACGAAGCCTATGATATGAAACAGATCATCCTGGCAACCATTGATGATCAGGATTTTTTCGAGATCAAACAGGATTTTGCCCCAAATCTTATCATCGGTTTCGCCCGCTATGATGGTCGCAGCGTTGGAATTGTTGCCAATCAACCCATGCACCTTTCAGGTGTTCTGGACATTGATTCTTCGGTGAAAGGTGCCAGGTTTGTGCGATTTTGTGATTGTTTTAATATACCGATGGTGACCTTTGTCGACGTACCCGGTTTTCTTCCGGGTACTGCCCAAGAATACGGGGGCGTTATTCGTAACGGCGCTAAAATGCTCTATGCCTACGCAGAAGCAACTGTTCCTAAAGTTACAGTGATTACCAGAAAGGCCTACGGTGGGGCCTATTGTGTCATGTCATCTAAACATTTACGGGGCGATATCAACTATGCCTGGCCTGCCGCTGAAATTGCGGTTATGGGGGCAAAGGGAGCCGTTGGCGTTCTCCATGGTCGTGAAGCGAATACTCAGGATGATCCCACAGCCTTTCTCAGTAAAAAAGAGAGCGAGTACCAGGAAAAGGTTGCGAACCCATATGTCGCGGCCAAACGCGGTTATGTCGATGATATTATTGAGCCTGCCAGAACCCGTTTTCGAATTGTAAAAGCCCTTGGTATGCTACAGAACAAAAGTGACAGCAACCCGATGAAAAAACACGGCAATATCCCATTATAAGAGAAGGGTATGATATCTACAAACATTGGTATACAGAATCTTCTGCAGCCGGAATTCAACGCCCTTCTCTTTTCCTTGATGGGGATGGGGCTGGTTTTTGGCGGGCTCATCATTATCGCCTGCTACATCTTTTTACTTCCAAAGTTGTTGAACATTGGCAACAAGCAAGTAAAAGACAGACAAAAATCATCCACCGACGACAAAATAAATGAGGAAGAAGAGATTTTACTGGCCATTGCCACTGCACTGCATCTGCACAATGACTTCCCCGAAGGAGAAGACCGCATTACCTGGAAGAGTCACGGTGATATGGAATCGCCATGGCTGGTCTCAGGCCGCATGCAGTCCCTGAGCAGTAGACAACAATTAACATCCTGGAATTCACAATGAAAGAATATAAGCTCTCTATTAACAATAACAGGTATAGCGTCACCATCAAAGATGTTACCGACGATGCGGTCCTGGCTGAGGTCAACGGAAAACAGTATGTGGTCGACCTGGAAAGGAGCGCTGATACACCCTCTATCCCTGTAAAAGTCCCCCAAACATCCACACCCCGGATTGCCGCACCACAAACAGCTCCTGCTCCGCAAACTCCAACTGCCGGTGGCTCTCTGATTCCCACTCCCATTCCTGGGCAAATTATAAGTATCAACGTAAGTGTTGGCGAAAAAGTCCGTTCCGGACAAAAGCTACTGGTGTTGGAAGCCATGAAACTTGAAAACAGTATCACATCCGACCGAGATGGTACGGTTGAAAAAATCCTGGTATCTGAAGGTGACGTGGTCGCCCAGGGCCAAGCACTGATAGAAATTGTATAAGGTGATGGTGTGAATCTACTCAGTTTTTATAACAACTCCGGTCTTGCCCATCTGGAGTGGACAAATCTGGTGATGATTGCGGTGGGGGTAATTTTTATTTATCTTGCCATTAGTAAGGATTACGAACCTCTGCTGCTTATTCCCATCGGTTTTGGAATTATTGTTGGCAATATCCCGCCCATTGAAGGAATGCCCCTCTCCGTTTATGCAAAAAATTCTGTTTTCTCCTATCTCTACCTGGGAGTTATGAAGGGCATTTATCCTCCACTTATCTTCCTGGGTATTGGGGCCATGACCGATTTTTCCACCATGCTGTCCAATCCTAAACTCATCCTTCTCGGGGCCGCTGCCCAGATCGGCGTGTTTCTCACCTTTCTTGGATCCCTCTACCTTGGTTTTACTCCAGGACAAGCTGGAGCAATTGGTATTATCGGGGGGGCCGATGGGCCCACCGCGATCTTCCTCTCATCCATGCTTGCACCGGAACTCCTTGGCCCCATTGCCATTGCTGCCTACTCTTATATGGCACTGGTGCCGGTTATCCAACCACCGATTATGTACCTCTTTACCACCAAAAAAGAGCGACAAATTCAAATGAAGGCGCCACGTATAGTCTCCAAAAAGGAAAAGGTCATCTTTCCAATTGTCGCTTTTCTCATCTGCGCGCTTATTGCTCCAGGTTCCATGACCCTTCTGGGTATGCTCTTTTTTGGAAACCTGCTCAAAGAATCCATGGTGACCGAGAGACTGGCCAATACGGCACGAAATGCACTTATTGATATTGTTACCATTCTACTTGGATTCTCCGTTGGCGCCTCCACCCAGGCCCAAACCTTTTTAACGGCCCAATCCATCCTTATTTTTGTATTGGGAGCTGCGTCTTTTGTTATTGCAACCATGGGCGGGGTGCTTTTTGCCAAAATTATGAACCTTTTTCTCAAAGAAAAAATCAACCCGCTATTGGGAGCGGCCGGTGTTTCGGCAGTACCCGATTCGGCACGGGTGGTCCATGCGGTGGGACTAAAAGAAGATCCAAACAACTTTCTATTAATGCATGCCATGGCGCCCAATGTGGCGGGTGTCATTGGATCTGCAATTGCGGCAGGTGTACTTTGGTCTGCACTGGGAAATTTTTAATGGAGGGAAAAGATGCAATTACCCAACCTTAAATGTGGAGACTTTCAGATCTGCTGGCTCAATGGCGGTCATTTTCGCCTCGATGGTGGCGCCATGTTTGGAGCTGTTCCCAAGACCCTTTGGAAAAAGCAATATGAGTCTGACAAGAAAAACAGAATCAAACTCTGTAACGACGTACTCCTTGTCCGAACCCCTGAACAACATATCCTGATCGACACCGGCATTGGCAATAAACTCAGCAAAAAACAACTCTCAATCTTTAAAGTAACCCGGGAATGGTCACTGGTAAAAGAACTTGCCAAACTGAGCCTAACAAGAGCCGATATTGATCTCGTCCTTATGACCCATTGCGATTTTGACCATGCCGGAGGTATCGTCATGCAAGCGGGCGACAAAGAAGAACTCACCTTTCCCAACGCCGTTCATTACATTCAGGAAAAAGAATGGGAAGATGTGCAAAATCCAAACAGAAGAGCGCAATCAACCTACTGGCCGCAAAACTTTGAGCAACTCAAAAAAAAGGGAAAACTGCAGATTATCTCCGGAGAGCGCGAAGTGGCAAGTGGTGTCAAACTCAGGCTCACCGGTGGGCATACCCGTGGCCATCAACTGGTGGAACTGCATTCCAAGGGAGAAACGCTTGTCCATTTGGGGGATCTCTATCCAACCCATGCCCACACCAACCCCTTGTGGATAATGGGCTACGACAATTTCCCTTTGGATGTCATCGATCGTAAAGAAGAATATTTTAGCTATTATCAGAAAAAAAACAGTTGGTTTAGCTTCTACCATGACCCGGACGTAAAGGCCTGTAAGCTGGATGATCAGGGCGACATCAAACTGGTTTGGCCAGAGAGAACGTAACCTCCATTTCGCAGTTTGCCCTTCCCTTTCCCTACGCATTTCAGTATGGATAATGAATAGGGAACGTAAAACATGGACAAACAGCATTCACACAACGGGCAAGTCGGTTTTAAAATCGTCTCCACCTTCCTCGGCCCCATCTTTTATAAACACAAAGCCCGCCTTCTGGCTGGTCTTGTGGCCTTACTGGGAGTGGACTTTTTTCAACTCTGCATTCCCCGCATTCTCAAAAAAGGGGTGGATGGCCTTGCAAACCCCAATGTTCAACAGCAAGATCTGCTTTTTCTGGCCCTTCTTATCTGTGGAATAGGAATTCTTACCACAATTCTTCGTTTTTGTTGGCGATACTTGATTATTGGCTTTTCCAGACATTTGGAAAGGGATCTTAGAATCACGATCTTTAACCATGTATTAACGATGGATGGTTCTTTTTTTGCCAAATACTCCACCGGCTCCATCATGGCCCACACTTCCAACGACCTGGCAGCAGTACAAATGGCCTGTGGCATGGGGATGGTGGCTGCATTGGACGCAATAATCATGTCGCTTGCCGCCATCACATTTATGATTTTCATCAACCCAAAACTCACCCTCCTCGCCTTGGCACCCATGCCTTTTCTGGCGCTGGCCACTCGATTTTTATCGGGGAAAATGCATAAGCGCTTTGATCTGGTACAAGAACAGTTTTCCGTTATGACCGAATTTGTCCGATCATCCATAAGTGCAATTCGGTTGTTAAAGGCTTACACCCTGGAGAGTTCGCAAAGTGCACGTTTTGCTGATATCGGCCAGGAATATGTACGCTCTTCCATCCGGGTTGCCATTATTCAGGGCCTTCTTTTTCCGGTGGCAACCATGGTGGGAAGTATAGGAATGATGCTTGTCCTCAATTTTGGCGGCAAACTTGTGATGCGGGAAATGATCAGTATGGGTGATTTTGTGGCCTTTATCACCTACCTCTACATGCTTATCTGGCCCATAATGGCCATTGGCTGGGTGGCTAATCTCTCCCAACGAGGCCTCACTTCGCTAAGACGTATCGCACAGTTGCTTACAAATAGATCACAAATACCAGCCGGCACCATCCCCTGTCAGCCTACAATGCAGCATTTTTCCATCAAAAATCTTAGCTTTACTTACCCCGGTGCACAAAACAAAACGTTACAAGATCTAAGCCTTACCATCAACTCTGGTACACTTGGGATTTGTGGCCCAACCGGCTGCGGAAAAACCACCCTTTGCCAGATATTAAGTCGCATGTTTCCGGTAAAAGACAACACTCTCTTTCTTGACGACAACGATATTAACACCTTGCAACAAGAATCTTTTCAACAGCAAATCAGTTATGTCGGCCAGGAAGCACTCCTTTTTTCAAGCAGCATTACGGAAAATATTGGTTTTGGACTCAAAGATCCCCTAACTGCAAAAAAAACAATTATCCAAGCTGCCAAAGCAGCCTCCATCCACGATGAAATAATGCAGCTTCCCAATGGTTATGAGAGCCATATCGGTGAAAAAGGCGTTACCCTTTCCGGTGGACAGCGGCAACGGATTGCCTTTGCCAGGGCGCTTGCATGTGATCGTCCCATTATGATTGTCGATGACGCCCTTGCAGCTGTGGATACGGCCACGGAACAACAAATCTTACGTAACATTCTACCACTACTCCAGGGAAAAACTGTCGTATGGGTAAGCCAGCGAATAAAACAACTGGCACTCATGGAACGGATTCTGGTCCTTGAGAATGGTCAGATGAGCGGTCTTGGTAGTTTCGATACGCTTATTAGCTCAAACTCCTTTTTACAAGAAATTCACCACCGACAATCGCTGACAGAAGGGATAAGGGGAGAGGCGAATGCGTAATTTTGGTTATTTTGAAGAAGGACATAGCTCCACCATTCCTGAACGGACCCTATGGCTAAGAAGTATTAAGCTTCTGCGTCCCTATATGTTTTCTTTTTTTGTGGCTGTCTTCCTCTCCCTGGCCATTACCGCAAGTGGCCTGGTATTACCCTGGTTGATGCAACGGGGAATCGATTTGTACATCACTGATACTACCTCCGCCTTTGCGGACCGTATGGCGGGGCTTGGTAAAATCGTCTTCTTCTACGGCACTTTTATCTGTCTTAATTTCATTACCTCATTTACCCAGGTACTGCTCTTGGAGTGGATAGGCCAATCTGTTATGCATAACCTGCGGCAAAAGCTCTTTTCGCACTTACTCACCTTGCCCATGCCGTTTTTTACCAAACAGCCGGTTGGAAGGCTTGTCACCCGTGTTACCAATGATATTCAAAACATGCATGAAATGTTTACTTCCATCATGGTTACCCTGTTCAATGATTTGTTAAAGATGTCCTGTATTATTATCCTGCTCCTTTCACTCCACATCAAACTGGGTGCGGTACTTTGTATTTTTGTCCCGTTAACAGGACTCATCACCTACTTTTTTTCCAAATTTGCCAGGAATCACTTTCGGTCAATCCGTAAACAGCTGGCCAAACTTAACGCATTTATTCAAGAATCCGTTTCAGGAGTGTATCTGGTACAGATATTTGGTAAGCGTCAAGAAATGGAAGAGACATATGGCAAGTTAAGCAACGGATATCTTACAAAAACGATTAATCAAATTAAGCTGTTTGGCACTTTTATGCCCCTTTCCGAATTTATGGGAACCTTGGCAACAGCGCTTATTCTCTGGTATGGAGGAAAAAATATCATCGCAAAACAGCTAAGCCTTGGCGAACTGGTCGCCTTTCTTTCCTATATGCGTCTTTTTTTTCAACCATTGCGCGAACTTTCACAAAAATTTTCCATCGTCCAATCAGCCCTGGCCTCTGCAGAGCGCATCTTTCACATGTTGGACACTCCAGCACCTGAAAACAATACAATCCCATCAAATAACGCACAATCTCCTTCCCTTACGGGCACCCTCATCTTTAACAATATCTTTTTTTCCTATGAAAAAGGCGTACCAATATTAAAAGATATTTCCTTTCGCGTGCAGGAGGGGGAAACCCTTGCCATTGTCGGTCCCACAGGCAGCGGTAAATCAACACTCATCAACCTGCTTTTTAAATTTTACGCAGCTGACGCAGGAAGCATCAGCCTTGCTGGCCATCCCCTGGAACAGATTGAGACAAAAACCCTTCGGCAGGAAATTGGGGTAGTAATGCAGGAAATGTTAATTCTGCAAGACAGCTTACTGAACAACATCAGATTGAATACCAACAAAAGCCAAGATGAAATCGAACAGCTTCTTAGGCAAGCACAACTGGATGATTTTCTAAAACAACTTCCAAATGGCTTGCATACCAAAATTGGTGAGGGAGGAAGGCCCATGTCCACAGGGGAAAAACAACTCTTGGCCATTAGTCGGGTCCTCTGTCGCAATCCGTCACTCTTGGTCCTTGATGAAGCAAGTTCCGCCATAGATTCAAGGACTGAACAACTTTTAGAACGTACTCTCCACACCTGTTTTGCGGGTAAAACAGTACTTATAATAGCCCATCGTCTGTCGACCGTGCAGCGTGCAGACCGGATTATAGTTCTTGAAAACGGGAGAATTCGTGAGCAGGGAAGCCACACAGAGCTTCTTGCAAAGAATGGATTATATAGTAAATTGTTGGCCTGTGATTTTCAATAACATTATTCCCACAAAATTATTCACTCTTATGGGAATCGCAACTCCTACAATCTTCTTCGGTACAGCCATTCTTACAAAAATAGCCAAAACCGGATTCCCAGGTGATACCTCCTTTGGGACATTTTTGCACGTACTCGGAATACTTTATAAATCGCTCAATAATGGCTTTAGGAACTGAATGCTCCATCTTGCAAGCAGCATCATCTGCTTCCTTTGCCTCCACTCCCAGAACGTTTATTAAAAAGTGCTCCAGTGCACTGTGCCGGTGTACAATATCTTCGGCCTCTTTGCGGCCGGTTTCAGTCAAAGTAATCAGATCATAGGGAGCATAGTTCACCAGCCCCAGCTTACCGAGTATTCGCAAAGCCCCCGTAACAGACGACGCTCGAACATTTAGATAGAGTGCGATATCCTTAGCACGTGCAGCCATTTTCTCAGCAGAAATGTGATAAATGGCCTCAAGATAATCTTCCTGACTGGCTGTCAGACTGTTTTCTTCACTCATATACACTCCAAAGATGGTACTAAAAAGAGTACCCTGGCAGTATAAGTAGCGAACGCTAGTTATACATGGTAAGCCAGCACCCCGTTTACCAAATTCTGCAAAAACATGAAAACCACCTGTAAAACTCTAAAAACTACGGTAAAAGGCGATCAAAGTCAATATATTCCTTTTTTCTGTATAAATAGTCACGCCCCCTCAAGGTAAATGTGGCAATAGTGTCATATGAGGTGTAGAACCTTCTCCATTAAAAAATCCAAACCATGTTTACACACAGGATAACTACTTCTTTGACAAAAACTCATAAAATCAACGGCGAGTTTCTTGTACTGCTGGGAGCCATCCTCTGGGGTACAACCGGTACCGCCCAAAGCTTTGCCAACCCAGCAGCACAACCCGAAATAATTGGCATTTCAAGAACATTTGTTGGAGGAATAGCACTCTTTCTTTTGGTGATCCAAAAGAAAAAAACGGCTGGTTTATTTCAACCATTCGGCCTTATGCTTACAGCGGCCATTAGCTCACTTCTTTACCAGGTGTGTTTCTTCAGTGCAGTAAAGTTAACTGGTGTTGCCATCGGCACAGTGGTTGGTATTGGTTCTTCACCCATATTTGCTGGATTATTAGGCTGGTTTATTCGCAAAGAGCGCCCTGGAAAGAAATGGTGGCCAGCCACGTTTCTCTCACTCAGTGGGATTAGTCTGGTCGGATTCTCGTCAAACAGTCAACATGTTGCCCTGTTTGGAATTTTTCTTGCCCTGGCAGCAGGATGTTCATACGCCATTTTAGCGGTTACCATGAAAACCATCCTCCTAAAAAGAAACGATCCAATATCGGTTACTTGTGGAATCTTTCTTTTAGGGGGCCTACTCACGTTCCCTGTTTTCTTTTTCTATGATCTGCGTTGGCTTTTGCTGGCAGATGGGTACCCTATCGTCCTTTATCTAGGCGTTGTCACCGCAGCCATTGCCTACTATCTTTTCAACTCAGGTTTACGCCGTGTGGACGTGGCAACAGCCAGCACCTTAACCATGGGAGAGCCTATGACAGCCGGTCTGTTGGGAGTATTTGTTCTCCATGAGCAACTCAGTCCAACCGGATGGTGGGGAATAGCTCTGTTACTTTGCGGTTTGCTGTTGCTTGCCTTACCGCTCAATCGCTTCACCAACAGAGTACAGTGGCTATCGCATAAGATGTAAATAAGTACCATTCTTTATGACAAAATATGCAGTTAGTTCCCCTGCAAGCTATATCCCACATGCCCCTGAAAAACAGAACAGGCTTCAATATGATCAGTAGCTAAACCGATAAATGCATTGCTAAGAACCGTCTCATTTTTCCAGGTATCTCCTACGCGGGCAACCGCATTAACCGTGGCTTTAACGATGGGTAAATATCGATTTTTACTTTTAGCCCTGAAAAGTCCTCTTAATATTCCATTGACAACATAAAAGACATCTCCGCTCATCCGTGTGATAATTCGAGCCGTTACAATTCCATTACCATTTTTATTTGCCAAGGAAGTTGCCCTGCTCTTCTCGCCAAAGTCACCAACTTCTTCTCTTTCGTCGGTAAAAAAGATAATCTCTGAAAGGCGCATTTGGAGAGTAGAAAAACTCCCAAGAGAAGTACCTCCTCCAATTGTAACATGCACTTTTTTCAACATAATCGAATCATTCAGACTTTTTTCCGATGGTTTTTTCCAATAAATATTTGCACTGTTAAACAGATCAATGGTTCGCATATTCATCGAACCGAGATCAACCACGCCCGAATAGGTCTTTTGAGGCGTATACAGTATCACTTGCCGTTGACAACGTTTATCGTAGTAGTTCATTATTACCCCCAATGATATGTAAATAACTCTTTCAATGTGAAGAAAGATAACCGGTAATTATGAAGAGAATTGGTGCAAAATGTGAAGAGAGTGTGAATTTCAGAGCACCCTGTTGACCATACTGTATTGTTTGGCTATTCTGCTAAAAAGACTAAAGCAAACTCTTTAACAGGGAGAATTGATGCGCTTTGGATTTAAACAAAAACTTTTGGCTGCCTTACTTGTAGTAAACCTTACCTTGGTTGCAGCAATAACATCCTTAATGTATTGGAATTTCCAACGAGGGTTTAGCAACTACTTAAAGGAAGTCGAGAAAGATGAGCTGGGCTCTTTCATCCAAGCCCTTGAATTCGCCTACGCATCAAAAGAATCATGGGATTTCGTACGAAATAACATAACGATCTGGGGGAATTTCATCAAATTCCTCCCTGGAGGTTTATGGGAAAACAAACCTCCGAATTTTATAATCAATTATCTGGATTCACCTCCAAATCCACAGCAGCCTCAAGACCAATTTCTTCCACGCAGGCATCCGCAACAACCAAGCACGAAAAACATTCCGGAAGAGGGAAGGGAACATCACCCACCACCCGGTGGTATTCCAGAACCTCCCAAAAATTCAAATGCACTCAATTGGCGGCTGCGGCTACTCGACAAAAACAAACAGCTGCTTTTTGGGAAAGAACAACCTGCAGATGATAGCTATATGATCCCTCTTCATAGTGGTGGCGAAGTCATTGGCTGGCTGGCTGTAATCCGTGTTCAATGGCTGGAAAAAGGACTAGCGAAACAATTTTTGCACACGCAGCTTGTTGCGGTCATTGTATCAGCTGCTATCGCTCTATGTATATCACTTGCTGTCTCAATCCCACTGGTCAAAGCCATCTTAAAACCTATCTCACTGCTTATGACCGGCATACAAAATATCGCCAACGGCACATTTAAACATCGCATCCACTGGCGCAGCAACGATGAATTTGACAAACTTATCAGCGATATTAACAATCTGGCTTGCACCCTTAAAAATGCACAAAAACTCCGCAAAACCATGATGGCGGATATTTCCCACGAACTGCGCACACCTGTTGCAGTATTGCAGGCTGAAATCGAAGCTATTCAAGACGGTATTCGCCCGCTCAACGGTGACAGCATCGCCTCACTTCACAAGAGCGTGGGAGGACTCTCACGATTAATTAATAATCTTTTCGAGCTCACCCTTGCAGACACTGGCAACTTCACTTGCAAAAAGAAGAAAATGGATATCGTCAGGTTACTCAACAGAAGTTATGAACTGTACAACAATCTTTTTATTAAA
>JBNKKR010000062.1:0-17551 GCA_050291935.1 Desulfocapsaceae bacterium
GCCGTCAACAAAAGGAGCACATTTTGTAATAGTGCTTAAAGCTGTGAAAACCGAAAATGGAAAAGTGCAATAATATACTGTTTATAGATGATGAAAAGCATATTCGTTTGGCGAACAGACAAACCCTTGAACTAGCCGATTTTGCAGTAAGTTGTTTTGAGGATGCCGAAAGCGCCCTTGCAATACTGCAGAGTGATTGGCCAGGTGTTGTAGTCTGTGATATTCGTCTGCCGCAAATGGATGGTATCACGTTTTTAGCAAATGCGCGGGATATTGACCCCGATCTGCCGGTGATTCTGATTACCGGCCATGGTGATGTATCTACCGCCGTCCAGGCCATGCGTGACGGAGCGTATGATTTTATAGAAAAGCCCTATGCCTCGGAACGCCTTGTGAAGACAGTGCAGCGTGCTTTGGAAAAACGTAGTCTTACCCTGGAAAATAGAAATCTCAAAAGGGAGTTGGAAGTACAGGCTGCACCGGGACCACGAATCATTGGAAAAACGCCCGAAATGGAGTCACTCCGGGCGACCATTGCCCAAATCGCCAATTCAGCTGCGGATGTGCTTATCGTTGGTGAAACAGGAACCGGCAAGGAACTGGTTGCCAGATCCTTGCATGAGCAGAGTGTTAGAAGAAAACACAACTTTGTGGCGATAAATTGTGGCGCGGTATCTGATACCCTGATTGAAAGTGAGCTTTTTGGCCACGTTGCAGGATCATTCACTGACGCCAGGGAGAGTCGGGCTGGAAAGTTTGAGCATGCCAATGGCGGCACGTTGCTATTGGATGAAATTGAGTCTATGTCCATGCGAGTTCAGGTGCATTTGCTGCGCGTATTACAGGAAAGAACGGTGGAGCGTATCGGGTCAAATAAACAACTCTCCCTTGACCTGCGGGTGGTTGCTGCGGCCAAGACTGATCTAAAGAAGCTGGCCATGAAAAATGAATTTAGGGAAGATTTGTACTATCGCTTGAATGTGGTGCGCTTGCATCTTCCTCCCTTGCGGGAACGAAGGGCAGATATCCCCCTACTTTTTCATCATTTTGTATTGGTTGCAGCCCACAGATATCAGCAGGAAGTCCCCATGCCTGATCCGATGCAGCTCAATGCTTTGCGCACCTATTCCTGGCCCGGTAATGTCCGTGAGCTGAGAAATGTTGCAGAACGCTATGTGCTTCTTGGCTCACAAAATGACTGGTCCCTTGAAAAACTTATGTCATCGGCGATAAATTTTCAGGCAAAAAGTCTATCACAACAAGTCGATTTATTTGAAAGAAGCCTTATTGAGCAAGAGCTCGCCTCGTCAAAGGGATCGATAAAAGATGTTATGGAAAATCTTTCCATTCCCCGTAAGACGCTTTCTGATAAGATGAAAAAATATAGTCTTGATAAAAACGATTTTAAGTAAGGGGGTACATTGCGTACAGACCCAAAAGTGATTGCTTGTAAACGAAAATGCTTGAACCTTTTTTTCGGGGAGATAATGGATAAGTATTTGTTGTCAACGGAAGTGATTGATTGGAAACAACCAGCAATTATTACAAAGGCTAAAATGCTCTCTCAAGGTTTGAATAGATCTGAAGATATCGCCAAGGCTTGCTATGAATACGTTCGCGATGAAATTATGCATAGCCGTGACTACAAGATGAACCCTGTCACATGTAAAGCATCGGACGTTCTCAAGTATAAGACAGGCTACTGTTATGCGAAGAGCCATCTTTTGGCAGCTCTTTTGCGAGCAAATGGAATTCCTGCTGGACTTTGTTATCAAAGACTTACCATTGATAATGATCAGCCACCTTTTTGTTTGCATGGTCTTAACGCTGTCTTTCTTCCAAATATCGGCTGGTATCGAATAGATGCAAGGGGAAACAAGGAAGGCGTTGAAACAAAATTTACCCCCCCAAGAGAAAACCTCGCGTTTTCAATACGTATTGAAGGTGAGGCAGATCTACAGGAAATATGGTCGGAACCATTGCCCGTTGTGATTAGAGTCTTGGAAAAATATAAGAGTTATCAAGAAGTAGCAGCAAACCTTCCCGATATTGAACTATTTGTGAGCAAATCAAGTGATTCAGTATGACGCAAAATCGTGTCACCTTTTTGTCTTTACCTACTAAAACAAAGAAAGTCGAAATGACTTGATCCGTCGATGGGCTGATTTTTCATCGATTGTTAGTGTTAATGTAACATATTTTTTACTTTAATAACAATTTATGGTATCATTGTTAATTATGATTAACAATGATGGAGTTATTGAATCGCTTCTGATCCAGCTTGGTGAACGACTGAAGGCTGCCCGACTGGCCCGCAATGAAAGCCAGGAGATCTTTGCTCAACGGCTGGGGTTGAGTCGTCAGGCTTATAGCCGTATGGAGCAGGGTTCGGGCCAGACCATGATGATTAATTGGTTACGGGCCAGTGCTGTTTTGGGAAGGCTAGTGGATTGGCAGGAGTTGTTGTCGGAAAAGGAAGACCTTTTTGCACGGTTTGAACAGGAGAAATCTCCTCGACAGCGAGCTGGTAGAAAAAGGAAGGCCAGGAAATGATCCGCCTTGACGTCTGGCTGACCATGGTGTCAGGAGAAAGTTTGAAGGCCGGTAGTCTGGTAAGTGCTGATCCTGATCCGGTTAGGGGGGGGATAGCAGGTCAGTTCCGCTATGACCAGAACTACTTGAATCATCCTGCTTCCTTTGCCCTTGACCCACTTAACCTGCCTTTGCAGGAAGGGATTTTTAACGCAGAACGACTCCAGGCAGGGGTGCATGGTGTCTTTGAGGATAGTCTTCCGGATGACTGGGGGCGACGTCTTATGGTTCGTTACCATAATCTGGACCGTAGGGAACAACGTGTGCCGAACCTGCTGCGACTTTTGGCCAATGGTGGTCTTGGTGCTTTGAGATACGTTGAACAAGGCCAGCCTGACAACGCACCGATCACTGTTTCTACCCGCCATCTTCAGGAACTTGCTCGTTTAGCTAAGATCTTTGAGCAGGATCCAGGTAGAGGCGTTGATGACGAGTTAATGCTCCTTTTTCAAGCTGGCAGTTCTCCAGGCGGGGCCAGGCCTAAAGCCCTGGTTGAGGATGGTGATGAGCATTGTATTGCCAAGTTTGCCAGCAGTAAAGATAGCATGGATGTGGTCACTCTGGAGGCTGCCACAATGGAACTTGGACGTCGCGCCGGTCTGGAGGTTGCAGAAACCAGGCTTGCATCTTTGGCGACTGGTCGCTGCCTTTTGGTAAAACGTTTTGACGTGAATGCGGTGGGGGGGCGTAATCATCTTATCAGTATGCAGTCGTTGCTCAAGGCGGATGGTTATTATACTGCCGGATACAGAGAACTGGCCGAGGTGATCCGCCATGTCTCTAATCAGCCAGGCCAGGATTTGCACCGACTCTTTCGGCAGATGGTCTTTAATGTGCTCATTGGTAATACCGATGACCACCTAAAAAACTTCCTTTTGCTTTATGGTGAGAATGGCTGGCAACTCAGCCCAGCCTTTGATCTGCTACCGAATATCGGTTTTAACCAGGAGCATGTTTTGCGAATTGGCTTGAAAAACTTGGTGCCGGATCGAGAAATTTTGCTAAAAGAGGCTACGTTTTTCGGTATTAAAAGGCGACAACAGGCTGATGATGTCATTGCGTCCGTCTGTGACGCCGTTGCAGGCTGGGAGGCTGTCTTTGCAGACTATACTGTACCCAAGCAGGACAGGAAAATTATTGGTGCAGATGTGCACAGGCGGATGCGAAAAATTGTTCAGTTATAACAGTCGTAAAGCTCAAGTCTGGCGGACGGTACCTTTATTTCCGTAGATACCAAATATTTTCACACCAAAAATCAAAGCGAATCAATTGAAGAAAATTTTTTGCTGCAAACCTATCATTTAACTATTTATCTTGATTTGAATAGAAAATTATTATGCTTTTTCGGGTATGAAATCTTCTTTTATTATAAAACGAGCAGCGATACCTTTTCAACCAATCCAGTATGATTTTTAAATGAGATAGTATCCCACAATAAAAATAAATCACTTGATTAAATCAATCGTTTGATTATAATAGTGCAAAATCAATAATGGAGTACAAATGATCATACAACAGAATGCTTCGCTCACCGCAAGTGGTGATACACAGGAACGATTACTTGAAACCGCAATTGATATATTCGGTAAACATGGTTTTGACGGTGCAACCACGAGGATGATTGCCAATGCAGCAAATGTCAATATTGCTGCAATTCAATACTATTATCGTAGTAAAGAAGGACTTTATCAGGCGGTAATTAATGCAGTTGTTGAGCTTATTCAGGCTCAGCTAGCTCCAATGAGCACAGAAATTGCCAAGCTGGATATCTCAAATGCAAAGAGTAAAGAACAGGCGAGACTGTTATTTGAAAAACTTCTCCAAAAAGTTATCGCATTTATAATTGCATCGCCGGACGCCAGGCGGGTTTCTAGAATTATCCTGCGGGAGCAGATGTTCCCATCTACTGCATACGACACCATCTTTAAAGGATTTATGTCGTCCATTCTTGATGCGCTCCAGGCCGTAATCGTCATTATCTCGGGGAATCCATCAAAGCGAACAGCAAAAATTAGAGCCATGGCGATTATGGGGCAGGTACTTGCCTTTCGTGTCGCCAGGGAGACTGTTGCTCGCGCATTGGATATGGAAGGGTATAGCAGTGGAGAAACAGAAGAGATTCAGCAGGTAATAGTAGAACATAGTAGAGCCATTCTTGACGCACTTTCTTGAGCGAGGAAACCGCTATGAAACGTATTCGTTTATGCTTTCTTACTTTTATTATGTCCCTTGGCGCCGGTTGCACGGTTGGCCCTGATTATCAAGAGCCTGATCTTAGTCAGGTGATGCAAAAAGAATGGCAAACGGATGAGAAAAAGCAATATAGCTATGAACAACCAAGTGTGTCCTGGTGGCTTCAATTCAATGATCAACAACTAAATGATCTGATCGCGAAATTGTTTTCATCCAATCTGGCTCTTAAAAAAGCAGAGCAACGAATCATCCAGGCAAATGCACGTTATGGCGTAGTTGGCGCAGATAAACAGATACAGCTTGCAGCGGCCCTTGGCTATACCCATGTGGAGAGTAAGAATGAGGCTGTATCTCTTCAGGGCTTGGCGCCGGGAAGCTCAATAGATGTTTTTTCAACCGGTGTTACTGCTGGTTGGGAGCTGAATATCTGGGGAAGAACAACACGGTTGCTTGAAGCAGCAGAACAGGACATCCAAGCAACATACGCAAATTATCAAGCAAAGCAGGTCTCTTTAAGTGCAGCGCTAAGTCTTACCTATTTTGAAATCCGTAGTCTGCAGGCACGAAAAGAGACCATTTTAAAAAATATTGAGCTGCAGCAAAAGACCAGAGCACTGGCTGAAAGTCGATATCAAGCAGGTAACGGTACAGCCCTTGCCGTAGCCCAAGCGGGCAGACTACTTGAAAGCACTAAGGCTCGTATTCCTGAATTGGAACGAGCCTTGAGAGTCAGTCAAAACAGGATATGTACGTTGCTTGGCTTGCCTCCGCAACAGCAGATTGTTAAACCTGGACCGATGGTGACAGTGCCTCCGATGATTGGTCTTGGCTTACCCATTGATTTACTGAAAAGACGCCCTGATATTAGAGAATCATTGCATAATTTTCATAAAGCTGTGGCCGAAATCGGTGCTGCAGAGGCAACACGCTATCCGTCACTATCACTTTCCGGATCCATAACATTGGGAAGCGATACAGTTGGGGGAATGGTTGATATGGATGCGCTCACCTATTCCCTTGGTCCAGAGCTCACATTCCCACTCTTTACCGGCCACCGGATAGAAAATCTTGTGGCGATACGAAAGAGTCAGGCGGAAGAGGAGCGGCTTGAACTTGAACAAAAAATAGTTACAGCACTGAGTGAGGTGGAAGACAGTAGTGAAGGCGTAGTCCGTAGTATTGAACGAACGAAAAATTTAGAAAAAGCAGAAAAATACGCCTTGCAGAGTGTTGAATTCTCAGACTCTCTCTACGATGCGGGACTGGTCGATTTCTTCGTTGTTCTGGATAACCAGCAAAAACTTGTCACTTTGCAAGAAGCACTGCTGCTTGCCAAACTACAAACCCTATCCGAAGTTGTCTCTTTGTACCGTGCACTTGGTGGCGGATGGACACAGCAAATAGCAGCACATGCCAATCAATCCATAAAAACGACTGCAAACAGTACTCAACAACGCAAGATAGCGAGGCATCAATTATGAAAAAACGTATTGTTCTCCTGCTCCTTTTGGCTGTCTGTATCGCGGCGGGATATTTTGGGAAAAAACAGTTGTATGACAATCCCCAACAGGCAAATGGTAGTGTAAATACTATTTACGGATATGTTGAAATACGGGATGCTGAGCTTGCCTTCAGTGAACAGGAGCGTCTGGCCGAAGTGCTCGTTGAAGAAGGACAGATGGTTAAAAAAGACCAGATTGTGGCAAGACTCAACCCGGATCGTTTACAAACGGCAATTGTTGAAGCAACGGCACAAATTGCAGCCCAGCAGGAAATTGTAAACCGTTTGCAATCGGGCTATCGACCGCAAAAAATTGCCCAGGCACAAGCCGAAGTGGAGGCATCAAAAGCGAGAATAGAAAACACCCGGCAGGCCCTAACACGGCTTGGAAGGACTGCTAAAACAGGTGCCACCAGTCAACAGGATCTTGATGATACAAAAGCTGCGTTGGCAGTAGAAAAGGCATTGTACAAGGTAAAACAAAAAGCTCTGGCTTTGGTTGAAGAAGGGCCCAGGCAGGAAGATATAGCTGCAGCCAAATATCAATTACAGGCATTGCAGGCCAAGTTGGAGCTGTTGCATATTCGACTGGCGGATATGACGCTGAAGGCTCCAACCGACGGTACAATACAAAGCAGGATCCTTGAACCCGGTGAAATGGCGGGACCATCACGGCCAGTGTTCACTTTGGCATTGACTAAAACAAAATGGGTACGTGCTTACGTTCCGGAACCGATGCTCGGAAGAGTACGACCTGGAATGGAGGTTGACATTATAAGTGATAGTTTTCCAGATACTCCGGTCAGTGGTCGGATTGGTTTTATTGCAAGCATTGCCGAATTTACCCCAAGAACAGTACAGACAGAAGATTTGCGCACCCGGCTGGTATATGAAACAAGAGTGAATGTGGATGACCCTGACGATAGATTGCGGCTTGGGATGCCGGTATCGGTTAAATGGGACATGGCTTCCCACGAGATGTAGGCCAACATTTCTCAATGCGATGAAAAACAGATCGTGAAAATAGTATCTCATGATGGTGGTCCCCAGGAGACAAAGATGGAAACGGTGATGCAAGTTTGGCAACTATGCAAAGATTTCCGTCATAAAAAGAATCCTGTGGTAAACGCGCTTTGCGATATTTCTTTTTCGGTTTCCAGGGGAAAGGTAACTGGGCTTGTGGGGGCAGATGGCGCCGGTAAAACAACCCTTATTCGAATCGCCGCCGGTCTTCTGGTGCCAAGTTCAGGGAAAGTAACGGTACTTGGGTTGGACAGCTCTAGCGATACGCTGGAAATTCAGAGTCGCGTCGGCTACATGCCACAAAAATTTGGTCTGTATCAAGATCTCACTGTTATTGAAAATATGAATCTTTATGCAGATTTACAGGGAGTAGCCCCAAAAGAACGAAAAAATCGCTACCAACAACTGTTGCAGATGACTGATTTGGCCCCATATATTCATCGACGAGCAGGTGCTCTTTCCGGGGGGATGAAACAAAAACTTGGACTCGTCTGCGGGCTGATCAAATCCCCTGAGTTGTTGCTCCTTGATGAACCAACCGTTGGTGTCGACCCCATCTCCCGCCGTGAACTTTGGAAAATTGTATACCACTTAGTCAAAAACGAGCATATCGGCGTACTTGTCTCAACAGCTTATCTTGATGAGGCAGAGCGATGTGATCAGGTTGTGGTGTTGCATGAGGGCAAACTGCTTGCCAAGGGAGCTCCTGAAAAATTTATAGAACAAACAAGGGGGAAAGTATTTTTTGTAGCTCCTAAAAAAGGTGAGAAAGCAAGAAAGATCTATACCCAAATAGCGGGTAAAGAACATATCATTGACACAAGCATTCGATCGGGTCGTGTTCGTGTGGTGAGCGAGCAACCGACACGTGAGGTGGTTCACTGTGCACTTGGCAGTGTTCAGGGAAATGTAGAGCTGGCTCAGCCAAACTTTGAAGATGGTTTTATGGCGTTAATCCCCCATACGGATCATCATTTTAACAGCGTGCTTAATTCCACGCCACCATCACAACCACAGAGTGATGAAAAGGTTGTTGAAGTTCGGGGGTTACAGAAATTTTTCGGTGATTTTGAAGCGGTAAAAACAATCACATTTGATGTGCGGCGGGGTGAAATCTTTGGATTACTTGGACCAAATGGAGCCGGTAAAAGTACCACGTTTCGAATGCTTTGTGGTTTGCTTCCCGCCAGTGGAGGAGAGATCAGGGTCGCCGGACATAATCTTCGTACTTCAAGGGCAAGGGCCCGAGGCCGTCTTGGCTATATGGCACAGCAGTTTTCTCTTTATGGTCAGCTTACCAGCCTTGAAAATTTGCGTTTTTTCGGAAGTGCCTATGGGCTTGACAGGAAGCGTTTGCAAAAACGTATCCACTGGGCAATGGAAGAGTTCGGTCTTGAGAAATGGCGCAACACCAGTGCCGCCAATCTTCCAGGGGGCAATAAACAGCGTCTTGCAATGGCAGCGGCCTTATTGCACGAACCGGATATTCTTTTTTTAGATGAACCGACGTCCGGTGTGGATCCTTTTGCGCGCCGTGAATTTTGGCTTCGAATCAATACATTTGCCGAACAAGGTGTAACCGTAGTGGTTACGACTCACTTTATGGAAGAAGCCGAGTATTGTGATCAGATGCTTATTATGAGTCAGGGTGCAAGTCTTGCCATGGGGAGCCCGGAAACCATTCGAGGGCTTGCTCGCAGCGAACAAAACCCGGAACCGACCATGGATGATGCCTTTATTGATCTTGCGGAGAAATCATTTTCTTCAAAACAGAGCGAGGCGGTAGGCTAATGAAAAAGGATGCCACACCAAAAGCTGGACTTTTTCTCATGCGATTACGTGGCATTCTTATAAAAGAAAGCCTGCAGATTATTCGCGATCCATCCAGTATTGCCTTGGCTATAGTCATGCCGTTAATCCTCCTTTTTATCTTCGGGTATGGTGTAACCCTGGATGCTGAATATATTCCACTGGCCATGGTCAATGAAGACAATAGCTCGGTCTCACGTGACTTGATGGCCAGATTTACGTTCTCTCCACATTTCACGCTTCATAACGTTTCGTCAACGCTTGTGGCAGAAGAGATGCTTGCGAAAAGAAGTGTCGATGGGATTCTCGTATTACAAGATGATTTTGGTGCAACGCTTTTGAATAACCGTTCGTCTGCAATACAACTGATTGTCAACGGTATCGACGGCAACCGAGCCCGACTTATCCAAGGCTATGTAAGAAACCTTATTGGAGATTGGACAGCCATGCGATGCGCCCGCGGTGAACAAGCACCGGTGGTCGCAGTATCGATCTCGCAACGGGTTTGGTTCAATGAAGGAACCAAGAGTAGAAATTTTACGGTTCCTGGTCTTATCACCCTGATTATGACCTTAATCGGGATTCTTCTTACTGCTCTTGTTGTGGCACGTGAGTGGGAACGTGGAACCATGGAACCCATACTGGTCACGCCATTGCGAAGGGTTGAAATTCTCCTTGGAAAAATTATTCCCTATTATTTTCTAGGTATGTTTGGCATGTCACTCTCTGTTAGTGTCGCCGTTGCAGTTTTCCATGTACCTTTTCGTGGCTCCATAGTAGCGCTTTTCTTTCTTAGCTCTCTTTTTATGCTTGCGTCGCTCGGTTTTGGCTTATTGTTATCTGCAGCTATTCGGATTCAGTTCGTGGCTGCTCAGATTTCAATTGTGGCAGGATTTCTTCCGGCATTTTTTCTTTCCGGACTGCTTTTTGATCTGGAGAGTACGCCATCTTTTATCCAGCTTATCAGTCATATTGTGCCTGCCAGGTATTTTGTTTCCATTAGTCATACCCTGTTTTTGGCTGGAGATGTGTGGGCGATTTTGCTCCCTAACGGTTTGGTGTTGATGGGTATGGCAATATTCTTCTTGAGTATGGCATTTCGTAACATTAGCAAACGATTGGAGAAATAGTGCATATTTTGCGTCGCATACTGGCTCTGGTCCGCAAAGAGTTTATGTTAGTCTTAAAAGATAAAAAGAGCCGGTTTGTGATTATCGGCCCACCGTTAATTCAATTTTTCGTTTTTGGATACGCAGCAACATATGATTTGAAAAATGTTCGCTATGCACTGTTTGATGAGTCCAACTCCACCCTTTCCCGGCAGCTTGTCTCACATGTTGATGGATCTGGTATCTTCAAGCGAACTGCAACGCTTAGCAATAACAGACAGGTTGCACCGACCATTGATAACGAAGAGGCCAGATTACTGATTCATATAGGCCCCCAATTTGAGGAAAATATTTTACGTCAGGAACAGGCAATCATTCAAGTCATAGCTGATGGCAGAAATCCCAATGTTGCGCTCATCGGTATGGGCTACTTTAGCAATATTGTCCAACAGTTTAATCTGGAGCTGGTGCAGCAGGGTATTGTGAAGATGCAAGCGCCGATTATTCAGCTTACCGACAGGGCCTGGTTTAACAGTAACCTGCGCAGTCGCTGGTTTATTGTTTCTGCATTGGGCGGTATTATCAGTATGGTGGTGGTGATGATCCTCACGAGTCTTTCGGTGGCAAGGGAAAGGGAATTTGGAACCTTTGATCAGTTGTTAGTGGCTCCGTTTACTCCGGTAGAGATCTTGATCGGCAAATCCTTACCTGGTATCGTTTTTGGCCTGCTCGACGCTCTTATCTTTGCCGCAGGTGCAGTGCTTTGGTTTCATGTTCCATTTCGAGGGACAGTCAGTGCACTTGTACTGGCCCTGTTCTGTTTTATCATCACCATGGTTGGGGTCGGACTGCTAGTCTCATCGCTTTCCATGACCATGCAACAGGGACTGCTGGGCTCTTTTCTATTTATTATGCCGGCGGTGACTCTGTCAGGTTTTGCAACTCCCGTTGAAAATATGCCGCTTTGGCTGCAACGAATTGACCTGATCAATCCGGTAAGGTATGTGATTATAGCACTGCGGAATATTTTCCTTGAAGGTGCTGATATTAGCATGATCTGGCCCCAGCTTTGGCCCCTGATGCTACTTGCAACCATTACCTTGCCTACAGCCGCCTGGCTCTTCAGGCACCGATCAGCGTAATATAAAAGCAGTAACGCTCGGGGAGATCTCGCTGAAATCGGATTGTTTGGTGTTGCAGAACCTTGTCATGCGCCAATAAAAAATCGTGAATATTTTCCAAGAATTTTCTTTAGGCCTATACAAACATATAAAGTTATAAAGGTTATAACGGTGGCATAGGCTATTGATGCAAAAAAGATCAACATTTCAGATGTGCCAAAAAGCTGGAAGTATTGATATGTTGGGATTAATTCTCTTATTACTGTGTGGGTAAAGTAGATGGCAAAGCTATACGTTGCAAATGAATTTAATAGGGGGAAATGTTTATCTTCAAGCTCGTAAAGGATGAGCAAAGCAAGTAAACCAATGGAACATTTTTGGATATAGTGTAGCGATTCATAGGGATTGAACATTCCATAAGTACACGGGTTTGTATGAAAATAGGCGATCAATGTTGACGAAAGGAGTACGCAAAAAAGTATACTACTTTTATGTCGTTTAATGGTTGATATAAAGGTTGAGTAGTTCATGGCGATATACATCCCTTGAATGTATATCGGGAAAAAATAGAGATATTGCCCCAACGTGATCTCTGTTTCCGTTCTTGTACCAAAGAGTGGCAATATACTTAGCAATATAAAAAATTTCGTTGTTCTGATAATGGGTAGCTTTAACAGCAATGGGCTAACTATGAAAATTAAAGTAACGAAAGGGATATACCAATATTGCCACTGCGCTTTTCCATACACAAATATCAACAAGGGGTGCATTTCAGGAGGGTAGCTGGAGTATTCATTGTTGAGAAGATGCGTTTTGTGAGCAATTAACACAAGAGATGTCAGAAACGTATATGGAAATATCACGTTTAATAACTTGCTCTTGTAGTATCTTGAAATCACAAACCTCTCTGATAAATAGTAGAATAAAAATCCGGAGATAAATATGAAATAAATGGTACTGGAATGAAATAAAAGCTCTCGAATAATATTTACTGTTGAGAATGCTGTTTTGGCAGAGGCCGGCGCGTGCCATGTATGAAGAATAACAATATTGATTATTGCAAATGCACGAAAATAATGAATATGTTTTAAGAATGGTTTCTTTTCCCTCATATGTGATGATCTCTCTCAAATCGGCCATGTAAAGCTATTGCATTTGCCTGTAGGCAATAACATTCGGTATGATAATGGCGGCTAAAATACCTAAAATTGCAAATCCCAAAACCAGCAAAACTCCCCAGAAAGACCATTTTTTTTGTATTCTTTGAAAATGTTCAACACTTTCCCACCGTTTATTTTGCCATGCCCATTCTCTGCCTTTGATGCCAAGTGCAATGGACATTATAAATCCCACATAGGGCATTAATGCAAATAGACCTATCCAGGTTTTGTTCCCAATTGCCCATATCCAATTAAGAAAAAATGCTCCCCAACTCCATCCTTTGATGCCTTGTGGAGGGATGGTGCCCTTTCCTTGTCCTGAATTATTCTCCGGTTCTGTCGTCAAATCAGATTTTGGTGCTTCGTAGATTTCCATGATTTTCCTTTCCGAGGACAGCCATCTTTGTTGAGATCAGGGCGAACTCGGTAAACATTATTTTTGTTTGATTATTGGGCAGAGGATAGTATTAATTGAGGAATGAGTCTACCCTATTTGCTGCAGCTTTCTTAACACTGGATGCCCCCATGCAATCAAAAAGATCAAATCTCGCGCAGATACTCAAATATCGTCAACCTCTAATTTTGTTGACGTTGTTTTTCTTTATTGTTGCAAGCTGTAGCGGATGTGTGTCTCTGCAGTACACCGCAAGTAGTATTGATACCGCCGTGGAACAACCTTCCATAGGTATGATTATGTATCTTTCTTCTCCCGGAGAGGTGGAGGAAGAAGCCTATTTTTCGGGGGTCTCCACACGTCTGTCGTATCAGGGGGATGATGGTGTGTTTGTCCCGTTGGCAACTTCCTCCAAGGGGAGCTGGCTGATAAAAAATGCGGCCAGTGGAACCTATAAGTTTGAGGTAGTGGATACCAGCGTTATGGTAGATGGAAGGTCTGAAGATCTTCAGGGGGGACGGAGTAAAACATTCACCTTGCAATCTGATCAACGGGCTCAGATTAAGGTTATTTTGAAGAAAACACCGACCGGGTTGATCGTCGTCCTTGTTGTTTTGGTGGTTGTTTTAATTATTTGGTATCTTTTGGAGATGAGAGAGCATCCTAGCCTGCCTAATCTTCTGGTACCGCCTATCCCCGGAGTGACTGTCCCCTTGCCTAAAGGGATCCCTTTGCCGCTGTTGCTGCCGATACCAGTTCATGGGCCTGTACCGATTTTTATAGACGGTGGTTGTTATGTCGCGCCATCACAAGAAATATCTCCTGAACCGTATGGCTCCCTTCAGGATGTCCAACCGGTTCCACCAGGGCCTGAGGCGATCAACTTTACCCCGAAAAATAGCATGGAAGACGTCCCTGTAGACGCACCCATTCAGGTCTATTTTTCCAGGCCAATGGACATAGATTCGTTTGCAGACCCTGAGTGTATCAGTGTGGTTGGAAGTCTCTCTGGAATCGTCCAGGGGAAGATTAGCTACGGTGTGTCTGATAACTATATGGAATTTAGATCAGATGTTGAATTTGTCCCAGGAGAAAAGGTGACTGTTTCTTTGGCCGGTGAAAAGATCAGGGATATATACGGTCAATCATTGACGCTGGATTATGAGTGGTCTTTTAAAATTGCTGATTAAATAACTCGGTTGTGTTTGTTTGCAACGTGAGAAAGCTCTTCGAGGTAGGGGAGTCCTTTTTCCTTAATCATGCTAATTGCATTTTTACTCCGTTTCATCTCGGACGAAAACAACGATCGTAACGCTTTCCCGTATTCTTTTCGCATCGTGATTTTTAGTGGCCCGTTGGGCTGGAAAAAAAGGGGCGTGACTGTGCCCCTTCTTCCCGTTTACCTGTGCTTCCTTTGGAATAGCAGGATCTAAGTCACTATTCGAGGTTGAGCTCTCCATGCTCTTCACTTTCCCGAAGGGCCCACCTGACTTGATCACTCCAGAAGTCTATGCTAGATGCGATGTCCTGCCCCTCCTCAAATCGCCAAGTAATAAAATCTTTGAGAAGAGTATTGTAAATTAATGATTTTATCCTATCGGCATAATTGTTCTCGATTTCTCTGATAATTCTGTTTCCGAGCCGTTCTTTATAGCCGTATCTGTTGGGGTTGGTAAAGGTAGTGTGGTAGTTAATGCCCCTTAAAAAACCACCTTCGGTGGATATTCCATAGTTTAGAGTCCTTACAGAGGCCTCATCGTGATCAGGTCTGCCATCTCTAAGAGGTGTGTTGACCACATACCAGGTTGTTCCATGTATATTCATGTCCATTCTGTCAATTTCAACCCAAACATCATTATTTCTGGTCCATGTTGCCCAGCCTCCCATAAGGCGAAATTTAATATATGGTCCGTTATGTACCGCATGAGAAAGGCCCTCCCAGTGACAGTTCCAGCCGACGACAAAAACAACTTTAAGCTCATCAGGAGATGGAGGGACCTTCCAATAACCCACTGATCGTAAAGTAACTTCTGGGAAGTTAGGCCTTGGATAGTCAAGCTGGAACCCACCAACACCTGCACTCCGCCACACATAACGTTGTCCCGGATCAAGATTTTGGCCAGTAAGCATCTCATCCAGCCCATTTTTAATACTTGTTTGGGCCTGGTCGGCCAACACACTTCTTGCGGCAACTGCCAAGTCATCTTCATCATCCCAGAAATGGAGGATATCAAGCCAGATCATCTGCTCCATTTCCGCTGCGAAATGATCAAGTTGTGCATTTGCAACCGAAACCATGAAAACACAGGTCATTAGCAAAATTGCAATTACGCTGCCTACCATACCCAAAATGCCATGAACGTATGTGTTATGTCGCCTCATAAGCCCCTCCGTTGTGGTTTTTTTGTTACTCATCTGATGAAGCACCTCTTCCCGTCAAGAGATACAGAGCAGGTAAATATGGTTTGCCATTGCCTTTGTATTCCTATCGTAAATCATGATTCAAAATATTCAAGAGAGCATGGGAAGATTTACTTTCATTTTGACTTGAATGGTATCGCAACGGCACATGAATACGGGGCGGCACATGAATACGGTCACATGAATACGGGGTCGGGCCAAGCTAATAATTTGAAATTTAATGAAATAGTATGCAATTTATGCTAATATATAGGCCTATATGTAACTTTTCGATGCTGAAAATGCCAATATAAGCAATATAAAAAATCCAACAAGCAACAAAATTTTGGCCAGGGCAAAAAGACATTATATTCCAGGGTTAGTGTGGCATATTACTCACCGTTGCCATAAACAAGAATTCCTGCTCAAATTTGCAAAAGACAGAAAACGGTGGTTGCAGTGGTTATTTGAGTCAAAGGGGCGATACGGGTTAACGATATTAGATTACATTGTAACTTCCAACCATATCCATCTACTGGTTGTAGATGATAAGGACAGGTTAACTATACCGAAATCCATGCAATTGGTAGCTGGTCGTCAAGCCCAGGAATACAACAACAGAAAAAAACGCAAAGGAGCGTACTGGGAGGATCGGTATCATGCAACTGCAATTGAGGATGGCAAACACTTATTGCAATGTCTCATCTATATTGATTTGAATATGGTAAGAACAGGTGTGGTATCACATCCTTCTCAATGGCCGGATAGCGGTTTCAATGAAATCCAAACACCTCGCAGAAAGTGTATTCTGATAAATTATGAAAAGCTTGCAGAATTGTCTGGATGTAGCTCATACGAATCATTACAGGAATTGCATTTAAATCTGATAAATGATGCTCTGCAAAAAGACAAAAACAAACGTCAATCTTACTGGAGTCAAAGTATTGCTGTTGGTGGAAAAGATTTTATCGAAAGAACTAAAAATCAACTCGGTGCAAAGGCGGTTGGCCGGAAAACGAAATCCCTTGATGATGGATTTGAACTACGAGAAAAGATACCGCTCTATAATAATGTTTTTGATACTGAAAAGAGCGATATAGACCATAAAAACACCTGCAAATGGAACATATTTGATACGATTTCTGCATGTTAGCTTGGCCCGACCCCGTTCAAGACCGCAAAAATAATATTTGACGCATTACGTCACACGTAATACAATCATTGACATGATCAAATCTTTTAACTGCAAAAATACAGAAAAACTTTTTAACGATATAGATGTAAAGAAATTTCGAGGTATTTCCAGAAAAGCCCGTATGAAATTAGAAATACTCAGTGCAACTATTTCTTTAGAAAGTTTGAAGGTTCCACCAGGTAACAGATTAGAAGCATTAAAAGGAGATAGAAAAGGACGGTATAGTATAAGAATTGATTCTCAATGGCGTATTTGTTTCAAATGGGAAGATGGAAACGCATATGACGTTGAAATTGTAGATTATCATTGAGGTGCGTGTTATGGCTAAAAAGTTAACACCAATTACTCCCGGTGAAATTCTTCTTGAAGAATTTCTCGAACCACTAGGTATATCTCAAGCTAAATTAGCAAGGGATATAAGTGTTCCAGCCAATAGAGTTAATCAAATAATTAACGGTAAGCGAGAAATATCCACTGATACGGCACTACGTTTAGGTCGGTATTTTGGTATCGAACCTGAGTTTTGGTTAAATCTCCAAATGAGATTTAATATGAAAATTGTAAAAGAAAAAACAGGAAGGCAAATAGACAAGGAGGTTAAGAAATACATTCCTCCAAACAACCATAGAAGTCCGGCACAAGTATAAAGAATGTCTAATCGGGTAAGAGTGAAGCAGGATGTCCTACCGTTCGTTGATGGACTCGTATTTATGCCCGTAGTTTGGGTTAAAAGTATTTGTGGAGAGTTAATTGACAAGCAGCCATTATCTTTGTAAATTGAAAGCATGGGTTACAATATACAAAGATATATCCCCAGGCAACTGGAAGGAGAGCTTACTCAAGCCCTGGATTCTTTTCCCGTCACGGCCATACTGGGACCACGGCAATGTGGAAAATCCACGTTGGCAAAGCATATGGTATCTGGGCGAGAAGATACTATATTCCTCGACCTTCAACGCCCCTCGGATTTGCGTAAACTAGTGTCTGTCCATAAATGCCTCTTTCACGCATGTAATGTCTTATCAACCTAACCTTATAATGGTGTTTATCCATG
>JBNKKR010000063.1:0-16786 GCA_050291935.1 Desulfocapsaceae bacterium
TGCTTCGCTACCACTTGCTGCACCCCTCAGGGCCGCGGCAAACTACTCAATTCTTGGGGACGTGTCAACTGCTAAAATAATAAAATTTTACTTCTTGCCCTCTTTTTTTGAAAACAAAGAGCACTATCTTGAAATTTATTTGCTTTTCCAGTAGTTAAAACGTAACATTGGTATGTTTGTAAACAAAATAGGGAGAGAAAATGAGTGATGTAAATAAACTTCTTCGTAAACTTCCAAAAGTTGATCTGGTACTTGATGAGATGGTAGAGTGCTTTTCAGAATCTATCCCTCATTCACTTATTAAAACAGCAATCCAGCAAAAACTTGCAGCCCTACGTGCAAAAGTCATTGCTTGCGAACTGACCAGTTTGCCAAGGGATGAGAAAGCCTGGAAGCAACTGTTTAAGGACGCGGTCTTAAAAAAACATGACTGTAATTATAAGCGGGTGATTAATGGAACCGGAGTTGTGGTCCATACAAACCTGGGTCGCTCCTTGCTCGGTGAAGAGAGTTTGCAGGCTCTGCAAATGGCTGCTGCATCCTATACTAACCTTGAACTTGATCTTGCAACTGGAAAGAGGGGGAGCAGGTATAGCCTTGTTGAGGATATACTTTGTGACCTTACAGGGGCTGAGGCAGCACTGGTTGTCAACAATAATGCTGCTGCAGTGTTACTCACGTTAAATACCCTCTCATTTATGTCTGAAACCATCGTCTCCAGAGGGCAACTTGTAGAAATTGGTGGATCGTTCAGGATACCCGATGTTATGGCTAGAAGTGGTGCTCAGATGGTGGAAATTGGGGCTACAAACCGTACCCATTTGCGTGATTATGAAAACGCGATCACTGAAAACACAGCACTTCTGTTAAAGGTACATACTTCCAATTTTAGACTTGTCGGCTTTACGGCAGAGGTCTCTGCAACGGATATGGTCGCCCTTGCAAAAAAACATGGTCTTCCTGTAATGGAAGATCTGGGGAGTGGCTCATTAATAGACCTTTCTCCATATGGTCTTCCCAAAGAACCAACGGTTCAAGAGATTATAAAGGAAGGTATCGACGTTGTCACCTTTAGTGGAGACAAATTACTTGGTGGCCCTCAGGCTGGAATAATTGCTGGAAAGAAAGCAATTATTGAGCGGATTAAAAAGAATCCCATGAATAGAGCGCTTCGGATTGATAAGTTTACTCTTTCAGCACTTGAGACGGTACTTAAAAATTATTACGATCTTGATGTTGCTCTTGAAAATGTGCCGACTTTACGATTGCTTACCTTAGATTCAGGAAAAATAAAGAAAATGGGCCAAGCCATCCTTCGGCGTCTTGGAGGTGCTAAAAAGCTTAGATACTGTTTGCGTTTAGAGGAAACCACTTCACGAGTCGGAGGTGGGGCAATGCCGGAATATGGTCTTAAGAGTTGGGCTTTGATATTACACCCGCAAGACGGCAATGGGGCACGTCTTGAAAAACGGCTTAGAAAGGGCAAAATACCTATTCTTGGCCGTATGGAAAATGAAAGAATAGTGCTTGATCTTCGAACTATTTTACCCACTGATATTGCAGATCTTTGCAATGTATTAAAAACTTTACTTGTTGAGAGTGAAAAGTGATAGAGGATCATGGAATGTTGTCGCCGTTGTACACCTTAGAACGAATAGATTTCTTTCGGTTTAATGAAGAATTTATTCAGTTAATCAAAAATGCTATTCCTGGTACTGGCCAGATTACTTTCTTTGATGCCATGGCACAGCAACCAGCGGACTCTAAAAAAGAGAGCAAAAAAGAGAGGTCTGCAAGACAGGCAATAGTCAAAGCGTCTGAAAAGGGATGTCCCGTTTTAACAAACAATGCACTTTATCTTTCTTTTCCAGTCCAGCCTTCTACAGTGATAGCAGAGGTGAAAAGCCTTGATGACTATTTTAGGAAAAGAATTGGGCGGGATTGGCTTGAAGAGCTGCAGTCAAAACTGCTTCATGATTTTGTGCTGACCAAACGGGCAAATATCGATTCCCTCACGGGACTGCTGAGTAGTTTCAATCTACATGAAACCTTAGATCGTTTTGGACAAGGACATTCAAGTTCGATGATTCTTCTTTCAATCCCAGCAGGGGGAGTTGACTCGTTTTACGCAAGGCACCATCGTAACAGGCTCGTTTCGCTACTTAATACGTTTGTGTCGGGACGTTTTCCTGTGTACTACGTTGGACAATCATGTTTTGCACTACTCTGTCCAAATGTTGAAGATACATTTCTGACAAGCTTTCCCCCGCTTCTTCTTGACTATTTTAAACGAGAAGGCTGCTCTCGTGTACATATTTCCTGTCTTGCATTGGCAGATATCAATGTTTCAGGTGAAGAACGTTTTGCAAAGATCTGTTTAAAAAAGGCTTGGGCCGCTTTACATGTTGCCAGTAAACGTGGCCCATTTGCATTTTGTAATGTTTCAGTTTTGGAAAACCAAGGCCAGCACCCTTTAGCTCCGCCTTCTGCTTCTGTCAAACGATGGCTGCAAAAAGTAGCGCGTGGATTTGATACCTTTGCATTACTCTCGTTTGCAGATGTACAAAAGGACGTTGCCGAAAAAATAGGAAAAAAAATAGGAGACATAATCTGTCAGGATGGGGCAAGCTGGTACCTGTTCTCCCCGGAAAATGATAAGAAGAAAGTGTCTGCGATGGGAAAAAAAATTATCCAGATACAGCAAGAGTCGGATAAAGATGGAAAAGCAATAAATGTCGGAATTTCCTTCTATTGTCCAAAAAACGGTCCGAAGTCAATGGAACTGATCAATTGTCAAAAGGCTTTGCGTCATGCAGCGTTTTTAGACGATGGCTCAGTTGTGATTTGTAACGCAGTTACCTTCAATGTCAGTGGAGATATCTACTATGGTGACGGTGATTTTGTACAGGCTGTTACCGAATATAAACAAGGCTTACAACGTAATCCTGACGATGGAAACTTGCTGAATAGTTTGGGCGTTTGTTATGCGCAGATGAATCGACATAAGGATGCGATTGCTTGTTTTCGTAAGGCTAGCAAGAGTAAAGATGACAGGTTTATGGCCCTCTATAACCTTGGTCTTGAACAGCAGCTACTGGGAGATAACCTTGCAGCCATAGATTCGTTTAGTAAAGCGCTTGATTGCATTGAAGATAAAGAGCAGAAGAGTATCCGCAAAGATATTACCTTTCAACTATCTGTTTTATGTACCCTGGAAAAACAGTACAAGAAGGCCATGGCTCTCCTGGGTCCCTGGTATGAAGAAGAAGGCAATGGAAAGGCGTTGAAATATTTGGGGGAGATTTACTTTAGACTGGGTGACAATCGTCTTGGTATGAAATATCTCCAGCAAGCCACCCGCTATGATGAGTATGATGCAGATGTTTTGGGACTTCTTGGCGAAATTTATTTAATTGAAAATGAAGGGGATGATATTGCACTTCGCTTTTGTGAAAAAGCGGTTGAACTAAACCCTGATTCCCTTCCTCTTAAAATTCGTTTGGCAAGGGCTCAGATTCAGTGCGGCGATTACAGTTCTGCAGAGAAGAATCTTCGTCTCTGTCTTCGAAATAAACAAACAAGGCTTGCAGCGTTAAAGGCAAAAGCGGTGGTTGCCAAAGAACAAGGAAAAGATAAAAGCGCAGCAAATTGGATTAGCAAAGCGGAAAAGTTTGCTGCTGGTAATTAACATAGGAGTATCATGCAAAAAAAAGAGAGAAGACGTGTTAATAGGGAACCCAAATATTGCCTTGATAACGATATAATAGGTGATTCCTGGAGAATGTTTCGGATAATGGGGGAGTTTGTTGAAGGTTTTGATGGAATGTCTGCCGTACAAGTTCCTTCTGTTTCCATATTTGGTTCGGCAAGGACTGATAAATCAAATGTTTGGTATAAAAAGGCTGAAGATATAGCAGCATCGCTGGCTGAGGCGGGATATGGCATTATCACCGGTGGTGGTCCTGGAATAATGGAAGCGGCCAATAAAGGAGCCCATGAGGCTGGAGGTATATCAGTAGGTCTTAACATTGCCCTTCCCCATGAGCAGGATCCAAATCCCTATGCAAATTTCCCCCTTGCTTTTAAATATTTTTTTGTTAGGAAAGTGATGTTTCTAAAGTATTCATTGGCGTTTATATGTTTACCGGGAGGTTTCGGATCACTTGATGAACTCTTTGAAGTTGTGACCCTTATCCAGACTGAACGCATAAAACCCTGTCCGATTTTGCTGGTGGGTAGTTCGTTTTGGGGTGGTTTACTTGATTGGGTTAGGGATCAATTCGTCACCAATGGAACAATAAACGAAAAAGATCTCAATCTTATACAGTTAGTCGATGATGCTGAAGAAGTCCTTGAAATTATAAAAAAGAGTGTTGTACAGTAGAGCGCATATTACAGTTTTTATTATTTCATACAGGAGTAGCAAATGGCCCAGATTGACGCTTTTTTTAAATTAATGAATGATGAGGGCGCCTCGGATCTGCATATGGTTGCTGAGCAGCAGCCGGTTCTCCGTATTCGAGGAGATATGGAGCGTGTTAAGTTCAAAAAGATGAATAACGAAGAGCTCAAGTCGATGCTCTACGAAATCTGTCCGGAAGATAAGATTAAGGTTTTTGAGGAACAGGGAGATGTGGATTTTGGTTATGAGATTCCTGGTCTTGCTCGTTATCGTTGTAACTTTTTCAGACAGAAATTTGGAATAGGCGCCGTTTTTCGTGAAATTCCAAGTGAAATTCTGAGCTGTGAACAGCTGGGCCTACCAAAAGTTATTTCCCGCCTTGCCTATCTTCCCAAAGGGCTTGTGCTGGTTACTGGTCCTACCGGGTCAGGAAAATCGACCACCCTTGCAGCCATTGTGGATGAGGCAAACCGCAATCGAAAGGATCATATTCTAACCATTGAGGATCCAATAGAATTTGTCCATCGATCCCAAAAATGTATCATTAATCATCGTGAAGTGGGACAGCATACCAGAAGTTTTACGGCGGCCCTTCGTGGCGCATTGCGCGAAGACCCAGACATCATCATGGTTGGTGAGATGCGCGATCTTGAGACAATTTCCCTTGCCATGGAAGCTGCCATGACCGGCCATCTGGTTTTTGGAACGCTGCATACCATTAATGCCATGAAAACCGTTGATAGGGTTGTTGAAATTTTCCCAGCCAACCAACAGGGGCAGGTTCGTTCCACTTTATCCGATGCATTAAAGGCAGTTGTTTCACAAACCCTTTTTAAACGAACGGATATTAAGGGTCGGTGTGCTGCCCTTGAGGTATTAATTGCAACCCCTGCAGTACGAAATCTGATTCGGGAAGGGAAAACGTATCAAATAGCGTCTGTTATGCAGACTGGGAAAAAATATGGCATGCAGACCCTTGATGATGCCATTATGGGGTTTCTTGAAAAGCGGCAGATTAGTGCGGATGATGCCTATTCAAACGCCGTTGAAAAATCTAACTTTTTAAAATATCTTCGAAAACCACCTTCTGATTTTACTGAGGTGTAAAGGTATAAGAGGGGATCATTCGACTTTTCAATCGGACCTGAAAGTTCGAATGACCATTTCTTTGCCGTTTGTGGAAATTTGTATGGCCCCGGTTTTGGCTGTGTTGAGCAGAGGGATGTTGTGCTGCTGGCAGTAGTCTTGTAGTTGTTGTGCTGGGAACTGTTTTGGACGAAAACGGCCTGCAGATACTATGATTTGTTCCGGCTTGACATGACGAAGAAATGCTGCAGAACTGGAAGTTTTTGACCCGTGGTGTGGTGCCAGCAAAATCGTAGTTTTTAGGGTAGTATTCTCTTTCAGGAGTTTCTCCTCAACTCTTTTACTGATATCCCCAGTGAGTAACGAACTGATCTGATTGTCAATAAGTTGAACAATCAGGGATTTGTCATTTGAACTGGAACTTGCAATCACTCGCAGCGGATTGTTGATATTTTTAAGAGTGATGTTTTGGTGCTTTGCTATTATTTCTTCCGGTTTGGGAGTCTTGATCTGAATATGCTTTTTTCTTGCCGTATTTAAGGTCGTATTGTATTGATCTTTTAGACTTTTTTCTCCATTAGTCCACAAAATATCAGGGTTAAAGCTCTGTAAAAGAAAAGGGATACCGTTAAAATGATCGGCGTCGGGATGGGTGATAACGATGGAATCAAGATGCGTTATGCCGCGATGCCAGAGATAGGGCGCGATGACACTCTCGCCAACATTGAACGTGGAGGAAAAGGCACCTCCACCATCCACAAGTATATTTTTTCCTTTGGGAAGAAGAACGACAGTTGCACTTCCCTGGCCCACATCAAGAAATATAAGCTCTGCGTGTTTGCTTAGGAAATAGGAGTATATCGTCCGCGGAGGAAGAAAAAAGAGTACTAAAATGACTGGAAGAATAAGCATTGAAGATTTTATGAACTTTCTCCACAGTATCAGAAGAAGAGTAGTGTAGTAGCAAATAATAAGAAGAGGTGATGGGGTTGCAAACCACAGGGTTGAAAAGGAAAGTTTAGAGATAAAGTCACTTAAGTGAAGTGCCAGAAGGATACTTGTGTTTCCCATGGAAAGGAGAAAATCAGCAACCTGTGGGGCCAGGTGAATAAAAGGAATGGCAAGAAGGCCGCAGGGAAGCGCCCAGCAACAGAGAAGCGGTTCGAAAATGAGATTGGCAAGTGGCCCAACTGTGGATACTCTGTTGAAGTAATAGAGCATCAGTGGAGCTGTTCCGATGATTGCACCACATGATATCAGCATCGCTGTAAGCACCCACTTTTTTGACTTTTGGAAATATTTTTCGATGCGACTGTTATCTTGTGTGTTTCCCTCATAAAGAGGACGTAATTTTTGCAGGATAAGAAGTATTGAGGCTACTGCCACAAAAGAAAGTTGGAAAGATACAGTGAATAATGAGAGGGGATTTAGGATAAGAAGGATTAGAGCAGCGAAAAAGAGAACGGTAAAGGGTGATTTGGCTCGTTGCACACAAAAAGAAATGATGACAACAAGCACCATAAGTAGCGAGCGAAGGACAGGGAGTTGATTTCCTGCCAACATGGCGTACAGAACAAGAAATGGAATTGTGGCAAGCAGTGCCATTTTTTTTACTATAACTCGAAGAAGCAGGGTGGTGGATCGTTTGAGAAGAAAGAAAAGGCAGATAAAGAGAATTGTTGCCACCAGAGAAAGATGAAGCCCGGAGATGGCAAAAATATGCATTATACCGGATGCTTTAAATGTTTCCAGACGTTCTTTGCTGAGTCCCGAGCGATCGCCAATAAGGAGGGCTTTGTAAACTGCTCCGGATTTATTGGGAAACTGCTTGTCGATAAAATCACGAATAGTGCATCGAACCCGCTCAGGAAAATAGCGAAGTGAATGCAAGAGGGACTGCTCTTTTGAAATGGAGTGGATATAAAAGGGCGATCGAATATATCCTGTCAAAACTATTCCCTTTGTTTGCAAAAAGGCAGGATAGTTAAAGCCGCCCGGGTTGCCAAAAGTGTAGGGGCGCGAGAGGGTGCAGCGGATAATAAGCTCATCGCCTGGCTGGTGGCCTGCAAATGTTTCGTAGAGTTTCAGTTTGACTATTCCCGAAACCGGCACAAAAGAGCTTTCGTTCTTTTTTCGTAACAGCCGGCTTTTGAGAAGAAAGCTCGTTTTTTCTCCGTCAAAGGTGGGCATGTTGTACAACGTTCCACTGATAACAACTTCTGTCTCTTTTTCTATATGATTGTAAATAGTATTGTTTTTAGAGAAATTAACTTCATAGAGTGCTGTTCTTGTGTAGCCCAAAGAGATACTCAGGAAAAGAAGCATCAGAAAAGCGCTGCTGCGATTTTTTTTTACTATACAATAAAAGGTTGGGAAGAACAGAAGCGCAGAAGCAGTGGTTGCAAAACCACGTGGGGAAGGGAAAAAATGATAAATAATAATGCCGAAGAGAAATGCTATACTAGTAGCTAGTAATGGATATTGCAGAGCTTTTCTCTGAATTGATATCACAACATTCCTTTAACCAGATCAATATATTTGCTCACAATGCCTTGTTTTGAATCAATATATGATTTTGCTGCAGCACCTTTTTTTGCATGCCAGGATGGATTTGTCAAAAGCGACATAAGATTTGCTTCAAGTTCTTTTTGGTCCCGAACCATAATGGCGCCGCCGGCTTGCATCAGTTCAACACTTATCTCAAAATAGTCTTTCATATGCCCGCCAAAGATCACTGGAATACCATAGATAGCGGCTTCCACGGGGTTATGTCCCCCTGCTGGGATTAAGCTTCCACCAATGATAGCAATATCGGCGTGGCTGTAGACCGTGTTCAGTTCTCCCAATGTGTCTAAAATAAAAAGATCTTTTCCACCGACATTTATTTGGCTTCGTCTATTGGCAGTAAGGTTCATATCACTTGCCAGTTTGTGAATTTCAGCACCTCGTTGGATGTCACTTGGTGCAATAACAAGATAGCAATCAGCGATTGTTTCTTGCAGTTTTACAACAGAACGAAGAATAATTTCTTCTTCTTTAAAATGAGTGGATCCAGCGACAATAAGTTTCTTATGTGGAGGCAAGATAAAGGAAAGCTCCTGCTTTTTAGTTGCTGTTCTGTAGAGGGCACCGGCAAATGTGAGATTTTCTATCACCTTGCTGTCTATTCTATTTCCTTCCAGTTGGATGAGTTTTTGACGGTCGTTTACCGTTTGCATGCAGAGTAGATCAGTTTTTTGGAGAAAAGGTCTGAAAAAGAAACCAAAACGTTTGAAATTTGACTGGATAGGTGGTGTAATTCGTCCATTTATGAGCATGGTCGGAACCTTTTTGCCATGTAAACAACTGGTCATATTGGGCCATACATAACTATTGAGCATAAGAAAGAGATCTGGCTCGATCAGCCGTATCCATCGTTGTACAACCCATCTGATGTCAAAAGGAAATGGAATATGGTGGTCAATATAAGTATCCACATATAGCTTCACATAATAATGGAGTTGCCTGCTTGTGGTGGAAAAAAATATTTCCGCATCAGGATAAATCCGTTTCAAACCAACAAGAAGAGGAACAGAGGAGATAATTTCTCTTGCTGAATCAGTATGAAACCAAAAGGTCTTTCTGTAAATTTTTTTGGGTCTGCATTGAAAACCAATACCTAATTTCTCAAAAATTTCTTTTTTGTCTGTTGAAGAAAAAAGGATTACGAAAAGCAGAAGAGGAGCGAGCAGGAATTGCAGGATATTGTAGATAACTATCATGGATTGAGTATGTTAAGTCGTAAATGATACAGTTTTTTTATTGAAAAAGTTTTTATTCCTCACGAGTTGCTGTTATCCAAAACACAAGCGAAGCGCTAAGCAGCAGTAAGGAAAAAAGAGAAAATACATTCACAAATGACCCAGCGTACCACAAAATCTCCCGTGGAGATATGATAAATATCTTCTCATTTCTACCAGGGACTTGTCCTGGTAAATGTGGCCAGACGCCTTTTTTACGCCCGTAGAGCTTTGTCTATGGTCTCACTTAACTGCTTCATGGTGTAGGGTTTTTTAAGAAAATCGTGGGCACCGATTTTGATACACGATTGTATATCATCGTTATTGGAAAAGCCACTGACTATAATAGCCTTTTGATCTGGGTGGATGTTCTTGATTTCTTTGTAGGTTTGAAGACCGTTGATACCAGGTTCCATTAACATATCTATAAGGAGCAGATCCACTTTTGTATTTTTCGAAAATGCTATGGCTTCTTCCCCGCTGGCAACCACATCTACACTGTAGCCAAGGGATCGCAACATCTCAGAGGCTACATTTCGTAGTAATATCTCATCATCCACCACCAGTATATGTTGTCCGCTGCCAGTAAAAAGAGCTTTTCCATTTTCAACACTGTTTGGCAACGGAGTTTCGCTTATCGCTTGCTCCAATGGAAAGAAGAGCTCAAACGTTGTACCGGAGGAATCACTGCTAACAAAAACTTTCCCGTTATGGTTTTCAACTGTATTCCATACCACAGTTAAGCCTAGTCCGGTTCCACTTCTGGCAAGGGATTTCTTTGAGTAAAATGGTTCGAAGATATGTTCTATGTCCTGTTTACTAATGCCAGGACCATCATCAATAACCATTAACCTAATATAGTTGCCTGCATCCATTCCTTTTTCAAGAGCCAGTTGTTCGTTTACCTGGAGCTCATCGGTGGAAATAAGAACCTTACCAACGTGTTCCATAGCTTCAACACCGTTGGTAACAAGATTCATGATGCATTTTTTTATGTGGGCTTGGGAACAGGAAATTTTATCATGATCTGCCCGTAAATCGTGGACTACCCTAACTTGTGGATATAATGATTTTAGTTTGGCAAATTCAAGAGAATCCAAGTACTGAAGAATAAGATCATTCAGTGCATAAATAGTTCTGGTACCGGCTACGCCCCTTGCTACAGTGAGCAAATCGTCAACGATGGCGGCAGCACGAAGACCTGAGTCCCGAATAGCCTCTATGGGCTTTCTGATACTACTGTCCGAGGGAAGGTTGCGTAAGATTAAATCGGGATGACCAACGACACCTGAAAGGATATTGTTTAAATCGTGAGCAACGCCACCAGCCATAAGACCTATGGATTCCATGCGCTTGGACTGATTGAGTTGTTTTTCAAGAACTTCTTTTTCTTTGGCGGCTTGTTTGAGTTCAGTGATGTTTCTTACGATTAAGGTAACTTCATTATCGCCACTTTTCACCATTCGTGCTTCATAGTCTGATATCTTCTGTTCTCTCGTCCCCAGTTGGTATTCAATGGTGTGCATGTCTCCTGATTGAATAGTGGACTTTATCTGTTTTGCAATGAGCGAAGCCACATCCGGTGGAAGTATCGTAAAGCAGGATTTGCCCACAACTCTGTCGTAATATTTCAAATTAAGATCAGTGGTTTCAGCTTTGACATCAATATAGACACCCTCACCATTCATTCGAAAGACAATATCCGGAATTGCCTCGAGTAGGGCAGTGGCACGTTTATTACTCCTCTTTAATTCATTTTCTGCGGCTTTTCTGTCGGTGATATCTATCATTGTTCCAACAGAAGCGGGCTTTCCTTCATGGATGGTTGCAGCGCCAAGGGCCATAGTATCAAAAATTTCACCATCCTTTCGAACACATTTGATATCAGTGATAGTATTGAGATCCCCAGCAGCCCTGCGGATAAGATTTTCTTGCACTTGTTCCCATTGAACAGGCACGACCAGATCAAGTGGAGACATTTGCAACATTTCTTCTTCGCTGTACCCAAACATTTTAGTCATTGCCGGGTTTACATAACGAAAAACAAGATCTTGGATGATATAGACCCCAATAAGGGTGGAATCCATGGTGTGACGAAACTTTTCCTCGCTTTGAGAAAGTGCAATTTGTTCATCGATGAGTTGTTGTTGCACAAGGATTTTTTCACGAAACATTGTGTTGATGTCTTTTGCTATCTCGTCAAATTCCTGGAATTTAATCTGTTCTCTCTTGATTGCTTGTTTGGAAGAGCTAATGTTTTTTAGAAATGAGGTTATGGTATCAATGTCGCCGGTGGTTCTGTTGGTGAATTGTCTGAAGAGAAGTAAAAAGAGAAACATCACAGCTAGCGTGAAGATAATTAATGAGCGTAATTTTTGTTTCTCACGGTCGCGGAGGTGCTCTTGCATTATACCAATTTCACTTTCAACATCATCAAGATATACTCCAGCTCCGATCAACCATTGCAGTTTTGGTAGTCCAAGGATAAATGATGTTTTAGGGGATTCAATATCCGGAGTAGTGAGTTTAACATGGGTGTAATAGATATAATCCCCATCAGGAGTGGTGGCAGCATTGTATTCTTTAGCAAAAATCTTTTTCATTTGTTCCGGGTTTTTGGAAAATACTTCCCAGAGTTTCTGCTTCCCTTTAATTGCCTTGCCGTTTGAAACAAGGGCGTCACCGTTAAGCCGGTTGATAAAGATATAACCTTCTTTGCCAAATCGGATACGGCTGATATTCTCAAGGAGTTTTTCTTTTATATCTTGCTCCATATCACTACGATACAGGCCTGCACCAATAAAACAATGTAACGGGTCAATCCGTTTTACATATGAAATTTTTTGAAATCCATTGTGTTTTGATCCAGGTTTATTCCAGTGATATTGATAAAAACCTTCACCGTTGGTACTTGCGATATCCACCATATCTTGTATGACATACTTCCCTTTGATATCTTGAAGCGTTTTAAGATTGTTTTGTTCAAATTCTGGTGTGTTCCCATGAAGGTAAGCGATTCCGTTGAGGTCGACCATAAAGTAGTAGCCGGTCCCATTGTTAAATCGAATGGGACGAAGGGCATCGGTGATCATCTTTATAATTGTTTTTCGATCGCTTGTTGTCTTATTTTGTTCATAAATATTTTTTGCAATAGCTGAGGCTTCATTAACCCGTTGCCGAATTGTCTCTTTTGTTACAATTTCACTTTGTGCTTGCTCATGTGAAATAAGTTCAGCAACTTGCAATACTTCCTGCTTGATCATTTTTTTCTGATTATTGATAAACTCAGAGCGTAATCTCTCTGAGTAAAAGTTGAAATCGCCAGAAGAAGCAAGTATATCGATAACTGCAAAGGTGATAGATATTCCAAGAATAAGGGCAATTCCTGTGAACAGGGTTAGGTTTTTAAAGTGAAATTTTTGTTTCATTTTTTCTTGCTTACGCACAATGAGTAAAGGGAGATATGCCACAGTGTATAAACAACCTGTCTGCAAAGTCAAAATATTTCGCTAGCTGTATGAATATAATTTTATTTGAAAAGAGTGAAGTACAGCATGATTCTGCTATACTTCGTGGAGTGCGGGCGAAACATATCGTAAAAGTGCTGCGAAGTGACGTTGATGATAGTGTACGTGTGGGTATTATTGATGGGGCGGTTGGTAGCGGCCTAATTACTAAGATTAAAAGAAAATATCCTTTTGAGGTGGAGCTGTCTCTCAGGTTTTTTAAAAATCCACCAAAGCGGTCTAATATTGATCTGTTGCTTGCCTTACCAAGGCCTATTATGCTGAAACGTATACTCAGCCAAATTACCACACTTGGTGTGGGGACCATCAACATTGTCAATGCACGCAGGGTTGAAAAGAGCTTCTGGGAAAGCAGTTTGTTACAAAAGGAGCATTACAGGCCATATTTACTCCAGGGACTAGAGCAAGCTGTAGATACACAACTTCCTGAAATTAAAGTTTTTCGTTCATTTCACGACTTTTATAAAGGGCAGCTACCAAGCCTTGCTACAAAATATGACACCATGCTGCTTGCGCATCCAACAGGAAAGAGAAATCTTTCCCAGTTGATGGACACTTACCCGGGGAGGATACTCTTTGCAGTTGGTCCTGAAGGTGGCTGGGTGGATTTTGAACTGGAAAAATTGAAGTTGGCAGGAATGCAACTGTTTTCACTTGGAGAGAGGATTTTAAAGGTCGATACGGCTGTGGTTTCCATTTATAGCCGTATTGTGCAGAGACTGGAGTACTAAATTACTGGTAGAAGACAATTTGCGTAACATTTTAATTTGTGGTAGTATGCTCCGCCGGTGTGTTAATGATATTTGGTGATGAGTAATGTTATGGGAAAAAGTGTTGTACAGGGATGGGACGGGATGGAAAGGCGAAGACAGGGCCAGGAAAGGCGTGGACTGGCTGATCGGCGAATAAGTAGTGAGCGTCGTTATGATTTCAGAACGACGCATTCTCCCTCACGCCGCTCACTAAAAGCTTGGGTTCGTTCTCTGACCAACGCTCGTCTTGGAGTGGATCGCCGTAAGGGAAATGATAGACGGAGCGATGCTGATCGTCGCAGTGAAGAGTTACGTTCCTTATTGACCCCAGATGAAATTGCCGATCTTTTGAAGTAATAGTTGCTTGTGCCCATTCATTACGTAGAGGAGCAGGCTTTTCTTTGGGCCAGGCGTGCCATAATCCCCTCGCTTGCATATATGAGCAACCCAAGCCACACCAGAACAAAACCGATCAACTGTTTTCCCGGGAAGGGTTCCTTATACACAAATACACCAAGACAGAGTTGGAGGGTTGGCGCCAGGTATTGCACGATACCCAGGGTTGAGAGTGGGATTCTATGGGCTGCAAAACCAAAAAGTAACAATGGAAGAGAAGTAATAATACCGGTTCCCATGAGAAGAAGCCGGCCACTCGCATCTTGCTGGATAAAATCTGAACTCCCCTGTACTGCCAAAAAGAAAAGAATCACCATAGCTGGTACGGAAAGAAATGTTGTTTCCAGACAGAGTCCCTCAAGGGATGGAAGGGGGGATATTTTTCGAAACAGTCCATAAAAGGCAAAGCTTATGGCGAGCACCAGGGAAATCCAAGGGAATTGGCCGTAAAAAAAGGTGAGATAACAAACACCTAAAAAGGCAAAAAACACTGCTAACCATTGTCCTGATCTGAGGCGTTCCTGTAAAAAAATCATGCCAAGGAGAATATTAACCAGAGGGTTGATATAATATCCAAGACTGGCCTCGACAATGAAATTATTGTTTACCGCCCAGATATAAGTAAGCCAATTTAAGGAGATAAGGGCTGAAGTGACAAGTACCATCAGAAGCTGCTTTCTGTTACGAAATATCGAAAACAACTCCTCAATTTTTCTACTTAATAAGAGCAGTATAAGGGTGGTGAGTACCGACCAGACAATGCGATGGCAGAGTATTTCCACAGGGGAAGCCGGAGCCAAGGCCTTTAGATAAAGGGGCAATATTCCCCACAAAAAAAATGCGGCCACTGCACTAGCAAGGCCTTTACTGCTTTCTTGCATCTATATTATTCTTGGGTTGGGGGTGGTGGCCATACATAAACACCTTCTACGATGGGTGGTAAGATGGCTGGTCCTTGCTGTGTAGACTTTGCGGGGAGAGGTGCCGGACCATTGCACCAGTCGTGGCTTCGGGTGCCACCGGAATAGGGGATGGCCAAATCTTCTTTTAGGAGGATGCTGGCCAGATCTTTTCCGTCAAATTCAACGTCTGCTAGAATTCTAAAATATTTGCCCCTTTCAACATGGTGCAGATTGATCACTCTAGCACTTTTTAATAGAGAATGAACTCTGTTTTTTGCAAGTAGCGCGATTCTTTTTTCTTCCTGGCATTTTCCCTTTGCAAGCTCCGGGGTATCCACTCCCCGAAGCCTGACGTGTATTTTTTCTCCGATTAGAGGGGATGCTCCCGGTATATCAACGGTGATGGTATCTCCATCATAATTGTCCAGGTATTGGACATTTTGATAACTGTTTTCCGTTGCAAAAATAACTGGTGGATGAAAGAACGGGAGCAACAAAAGAAAACAAATGAAATATTTCACCAGTAATACACCAATTCAAATTTTATATAATCGTCCCGAGACACATTGTATAGCGGGTCTTTTTTATCTGTACCCAGAAAAAAAGAGGATTCAAGGTTGAGGCGAAAAGAGGAGTTTAGACGTCTACTGGCCTCAATCGCTACAACTGTGGAGTCATTATCGAGATCGTATGTAACACCCAAAAGCAGGGTTGAGTCATCAATATCATTGAGGGCAAGACGAATCCCGGCCATAAGGTCGTTATCATACATTGTCGGCAACACACTTTGATCCCGGTTATCAAATACATATTCTCCAAGAACCCCTGCATCAATCATCGTGTTTGCTATTCGGACAAATGTATATTCAAATCCAAAGGTGGTTGCTGGGTAGGGTTTGCCTTGTCCGCGTCTGTAATATGCCTCAGCCTTGAGTAACCACGCTCCCGTTGCCATCTGCAGGTCAAGACCAGTTTGACGGATTTGTTGGTAGTATGGATATATCTCCGTAGTAGATTCTATTTGTGCGTATCGCAACTCAGGCTCCCTCGCGGTTCCATTGAAATAGGAGAATGCCAGATCTGTGTTTGTGAAGGTGGTGGAGTATCGTAATGCAAAATCAAAGTGTTGTTGCTCGGCACAGCTTTCATAGACGCTATGTTTTGTGTTTACCGGGATCTGTGTCCTAAATCTTCCATTTTTTCCAGGAAATGTACGTTCTCTAAACCATGGCAAAAAAAATGTTTCCACCACTCCCCACTTTTCTGTAACGGTGCAATGGAGCATGGGTTGGCCAAGTTTTTGCTCCCCGTCAAGGGCTTCAACTTGATCCGTTTGATTGATAATATCCACAAGATGGACAAATTCGGTGGCACCCCAGAAAACACGGTCTAAACCTGCTGATATTTCAAAATAGTCTGTATAGTAGAGGAGTTGAGCGACACGAAGATCCGTATGGCTACGTTCTTGATCTTTGCTGTCCCCTCGCCAGAATGTTTCAAAGTTAAGGCTAAGGTTATTGCTCAGTTGTTGATAATAAAAAATGGTCGCTGCTATGGAAAAAGAGTAGTCTTTTTGATTTTGCCAGGCTGGACTTTTATAAAAAATAAAGGTATCACGGCTGAGTTCTCCTGTAAGTTCAATCGCCATCAAAGCGCTTGAATTACAACAGAGTAAAACAATCAATACAATATGGAATGCTCGTTGTCTCTGGTACGGGATGGAAATATTCATCTCATCCGTTTAATATATGTGGCCGAAAAATCTTGCTCTTGCAAGCCGTTTTGAAAAATATAATTTTTCGTTAGCAGAGTGGTTGATTTTCCTGTCTGATGATTGGTCATTTCCATGGTGGCCGCCCGCCAATATTTACCGAGGAATTGTTTATAGTCTGTAAGGAGTAGGGTTTTAAGCAGACTATTTTTACGATCAACATATTGAACT
>JBNKKR010000064.1:0-16745 GCA_050291935.1 Desulfocapsaceae bacterium
AAAAATTCATTACTGCGCTCTTTGGGAAACATCGTAAGCAGTGCATCTGGAGTAAAGAGTGCATCTATTTTGTTTGTGTCCATGATATTTATTTTGTATGTAAAGAAAGTAAGTTTGATCTGCAAGAAGCGGATCACTATTTAATGATCCGCTTATTATATACTTCCTGCTGGTCATGTCAACTGGCGTTGCGTGCAAAATTCCTCTGTGCTAAAGTAGCCATATGCAAGATGATCCTTTTGAAATTGCTCCTGAATGCTCTCAGGACTCCGTTAACCTTGATGGGTTGAACCCATATCAGCGGCAGGCCGTCGTCACCACTGAAGGTCCTGTCTTGGTCATAGCCGGTGCCGGTAGTGGGAAGACCAGGACGTTGGTTCACCGTGTTGCGTATCTTTTAGAACAAGGAATACGTCCGGAAAAGATATTGTTATTGACTTTCACCCGAAAGGCGTCCCAGGAAATGTTATGGCGTGCCGGAAAGCTTTCCAATGAGAGTTGTCGGCGGGTGATTGGTGGGACGTTCCATGGTGTTGCCAATATGTTGCTTCGCCGCTATGGGAGACATCTTGGATTTGGCTCTTCTTTTACGATTATTGATCGGGGCGATGCAGAAGGGATTATAAATCTTTTAAAAGGTTCCCTTGGTTTGGGTGGAAAGGGAGAGCGCTTCCCCTCAAAGCGCGTCATAATCAATATCATATCTGGATCGATAAATAAATCCGTTGACCTTGAAGAACTGATTTTTGAAAGTTACTCCCATCTTGATGAACATGTGGAGAGTATTGAAAGCCTTGCCGCCCATTATAAAGAATTTAAATTCAATAACGGATTGATGGATTATGATGATCTGCTGGTCAACTGGAAACGCCTGTTGCAGGAGGTTCCCGAGGCGCAAGCCGAAATAGCGGCCAGATACAGTCATATCATGGTGGATGAGTATCAGGATACCAACTTAATCCAAGCTGATATCGTTCGTTTGCTGGCCCACGACCATAACAATGTGATGGTGGTGGGGGATGATTCTCAGTCCATATATTCCTTTCGGGGCGCAGATTTCTATAATATCATGCGTTTTCCCAAGGTATTTTCCAATACCAGGATTATTAAACTTGAAGAGAATTATCGTTCAAGTCAGCCCATCCTTTCCCTCACCAATGATATCATAAGAAATGCAGAGGAAAAATATACCAAAACCCTCTTTACTAAAATTGCGGGCGATATAAAACCAAAATTGTTTGCAGCACGTGATGAACGAGAAGAGGCATCCTTTATTGCGGAAAAAATTGCAGATCTTCAGAAAAAAGGGATTGATTTGGAGAGAATAGCTGTTTTGTTCCGTTCGGCATTTCATTCCTACAAACTTGAACTTGAACTGCATACCAATGGTGTTGAATTTGAAAAAAGAGGTGGCTTAAAGTTTACCGAAGCGGCCCATATGAAGGATGTTATCGCTTTTGTACGTATTCAGGTAAATCCCTATGATGGTTTGTCCTGGAATCGCATCCTCTTGCATCTCAATCAGATTGGGCCCAAAACGGCAAGAAAGATTGTTGATAAAATCACGGCAACAGAAGATCCTGTCCATGCACTATCAGAATATCCACCCAGCAAAGCATGGAAGGGGGAGATGGGGCTCTTGGTTAAACTTTTGACAGATATGCGTCAAGAACGACAGCCAACGGCGTTGTATGAAATGATTCTGCTCTATTATCAACCGTTCTTTAGCAAACTGTACCCCGATGATTATCCCAAACGACAAAAAGATCTGGATCAATTAAAGGCTATTATTGCTGACTACAAGGATTTGCAAAGTTTTGTTGATGATACCACCCTTGATCCTCCGGAAACCGCTTCCAAGGTGGTTGCAAAGGATACACTTATCCTCTCAACCATTCATTCAGCTAAGGGCCTCGAATGGGATGCTGTTTTTGTTATTGGCCTGTCCGAAGGCAGGTTTCCCTATTCCAAGGGACAATTTGGTGAACAATGGGAGGAGGAAAGACGATTGTTATATGTGGCTGCAACACGGGCTAGAAAGTATCTCTATCTTACCTATCCAAAATGGTTGATGACCCAGGACAGGCAATTTCACCAGGTTCCTATTTCTCCTTTTCTGCGTGAATTACGTAGTGGGTTGTTTGAGCGTCTTGAAAATGAGTCTGATGCTCCACCGTTGTCCTATTTTGCAGGTAAAGCGTTTTCTGGCAATGGAAATGCATCTGCCAAAAAGAAGAAAAAGAAACTTAACGCCCAGGATCTTGGTGTGGGTGTTCGGGTACGCCATCCTTTTTTTGGTGAAGGAGTTGTAAGCAAAGCCCTTCAAGGACGTTCCGTGGATATTGATTTTTATCGGCATGGGATCAAAACCCTGCACCTCGATTACGTTAAACTCACTATTATTTAGAAGATGAATTATCAAGAGGCCTGGGACTATCTCGATAGTCTACAGTTTCATAAAATAAAACTTGGCCTTGAGGCCATGCGATCTTTTATGGCGCGGGTGGATAACCCGGAGCAGGACCTGCAGACGATCCATGTGGCAGGGACCAATGGCAAGGGTTCTGTCTGTATGACCCTGCTTTCCATTTTATCAAAGGCAGGGTACCGGGTTGGCCTTTATACTTCTCCGCATCTCAGTTCTGTACGGGAACGCTTTCGCATAGGAAATACATGTATCAATGAAGCGAATTTTGCCCGTATTGCCACAAAGATAAGAGAAGTGTTGGGTGATGGGAAAATCACCTATTTTGAATTTACCACTGCCCTTGCCTTTCTCTGGTTTGCCGAGGAAAATGTCGATTTGGTAGTTTTAGAGACCGGGCTTGGTGGAAGGTTGGATGCAACAAACATCATTAGCCCTCTGGTTTCTGTTATTACTAATATCTCCATGGATCATGAAGCCTATCTGGGCAGTACCATCTCTGAAGTCGCAAACGAGAAAGCAGGAATAATAAAAGAAACAATTCCTGTGGTTTCGGCGGTACGGGAGGGGGCAGGACTTTTTGAAATAGAGAAGCGCTGTAGTGTTAAAGATGCACCCCTCTATCTTTTTGGCCGTGATTTCACTGCAACTAATACTATAGACGGAAGTTGGCAGTGGAATGCCATCCATAAAGCACTCGGCCAGGTCGGGCGTCCACTTCGCTGTTCAATGAAGGGTGCGTATCAGATTGAAAATGCATCCCTTGCAGTGGCTACCCTTCAACTGTTGCAGAAACAGGGATATCAAATAGGGGGAAATGCTATCCAGGAGGGGATGGCCGCTGTTCATTGGCCCGGTCGCCTGGAATCGTTTTCGATAAACCGACAGGGGGATAAAAAAAAATACCTTCTTGATGGGGCGCATAATCCGGCGGGCGTTGAAAGTTTGGTGCAGTGCATAACAGAGGAGTGTGATTATACAAAACTCATTTTTATTTGGGGTGCCATGGCAGATAAGGATCTGCAAACGACCCTGGCAACTGTAATAAACCTTGCAGATATAATGATATTGACCAAACCTAAAGGTGAACGTTCAGCAGATCCCGCTTTGCTGTTAGAAAATGTAAAAGCGGATTGTAAGGAGAAATGTAAATTATTGCCCAAAGTTGAGGATGCCATTGCCTGGGCAGAAGGCGTTGCCGGGGAAGGCGATCTTATTGTCGTTGCCGGATCACTGTATCTTGTTGGCGCGGCACGAACAATCCTCCTTGGGGAACTTGTGGTATGACAAGGGAATTTTTTGACTTTGATGCGCCGGACGAGAGGCAGATAAGGGCAGAGCGGGACAAGGCGAGAAATCTTAGAAAAAGTAGATGGTGGCAGCAAAAGACCGCCTCCGGGCTTTGCTATTTTTGCGGAAAAAAGACTCCATTTAAAGACATCACCATGGATCACCTCGTCCCCTTGTCCAGGGGCGGACGATCAACAAAGGCAAATATAGTTCCCTGTTGCAAGGACTGTAATAGCAAAAAGAAGAGTATGCTTCCCCTTGAGTGGGAGGACTATTTACGGAAAATCGCCGCCGAAGTGGTGTGATCTGTATGGACTTCTGTGAAAAATGCTCAGGATAAAATTTTATCAGAGCAGCTGATTTTTTCCAACAGCTCGGTTTTGCTCAAGAATATTTTTGGCCGTGCGACAGCCCTAAACCCAAAACGCGTTGCGGTCTTAAGGCTTTGCCTAAATGTTTTGCTCGTTACGTGAAATGGTGGCTCAACAATTAGCAGCTTCCCACTGTTTTTAAGAATCGATCCGATTTCACGAAAAAAAACCTCCTGATTGGCAACTTCATGAACCATATAAAAGGCAAGTGCAAAATCCACTGCTTGCTCGATACCCAGATGCTCTCCAGAACATTGATGCACAGTAATTCGCTTTTCAAGTGTTGACCCTTTTATTTTGCGCTTCAATTTTTCAAGCATTTGCTTTTGGACATCGCAGGCGATAACTTGCCCCGAATCTCCTACAATTTTTGCCATATCAAGGGAGAAGAAACCTGGGCCACAGCCGATATCAAGGACGGTCATTCCTTCTTTGAGAAACGGCCCCACTATCTTTTTAGGATTTTGAAAAAATCTTCTGATTGGACTATCAAGCGTTCCAGCTTTTTCCGCAGGGCAAATTGTATGTGATATATCTTTCATATTGTAACACCTCTTTATATCATTTATTGATAATCCCCATACCTCGGTCATAATTTATACATGCCAGCCAGCGAGCAAGGGTTGATTTGCCAATGTGGATCTCTTGTTTACCCTTGTTTAATCCTGGTAACATTCGATCCACCGCATTTTCGGCACTTATGGCGGGGATGGTGTCGGGTAGATTGCCTTGGTGAAAGTGCGTCGCAACAAGCGGGAGAAATACTTCAGAGATATGAATTGGTACATTTCTAAGAGACCAGCGCAGGCTCTTTGTGTATGAATGAAGTGCCGATTTCGCAGCACAATAGAATGGGGACGAAACTTTCGGGAGATAGATAAGGCCAGTGGAAATGTTTACGATTGCAGCCTGCGATTTTGTTTTAAGGTGGGGCAGTATGGTATTGCACAGGCAGACAGGGGCGATGAAATTAAGATCCAAATCAGCAGATAGCGCTCCTTCCGGATTCTCCGCCGTAGTTAAATCGACCAGATGCCTTCCACCCGCATTGTTGATGAGTACGTTGAGGTCGGGATGGTCGCTGATTATTTTTTTGATAAGCCCTTGACGCTGTTCTGCTACGGTCACGTCGCAAATCATGGTGGTAATGTCTGGAATAGCTGCTTTTGCTCGTGCCAATTTCTGTTTGGTGCGTCCGCAGATTATGACATTATTTTGAGGAGCAAGCCTACCAGCAAGTTCAAGGCCAATGCCCTCGCTTCCCCCGGTGATTAAAATTGTATTTCCAACTAACTGCATAATATCCCTCCAGTAAATGTTTTATTTGCTGGAGAGTGTACATAGTTAACAAGATCGGTGCATTAACCCAGGTTAATTTTTAACCATTCCCATTCGTTTTCTGATACGTGATAGGGCAACCTCGGTAATGCCTAAGTAGGAGGCGATATGATAATTGGGGATCCGATCAACGAGATCGACGTGTTCTAAAATAAATTTTTGGTAGCGTTCTTGAGCGGAAAAAAGGAGGAAGTCTGCTTCGCGTTGCTCTTTTTTGATAACCAATTGCTCTAAGAAATGACGGACAAGGGAGTGCCATTCTTGATGCTTTTCACAGAGTCCGAGCAAACTTTTATACTGTATAAACAAACATTCACACGGTTCCAGCGTCTGTACGAAAAACGGTGAGGCCGTTTTTGTGACAAGGGCGCTTACGCTGCTGAGTGCCTGTCCCGGTCCGGAAAATGATTTGTTGAATTCCACTCCATCTTTGGTGAGATAAAAGTAGCGCGCCAGGCCAGTTATCAGAAAGCCAACTTCAGATACCTGTTTTCCTGCTTCAATAATATTACTACCAGCGGTAAAAGAGCGAGAAACAAACAAAGGCAATGCATCGGACCAAGATAAAGGTGAAAAGATTACTTGTTCGGAAAATTTCTTTTTTAGGTATTCCAACTGCAATTGTGTTTTATGGGATCGTTTCATTGGAAAATTCAACTGTTGACATTGGTCATCTTCTTCTTTGGCCTCCTGTTTGTCATCCATTACAAGCAGTTGTGCATGAGTGATATTCGCACTTTGTCTCTTCTTTCTTACCGTAACCTTACTACCATTAGTTCCAGCAAATTGCTACTTCCGGAAAGTTTTGTGTCATAATTAGATAAATCTGCAATTGCAACGATACTTCTTCACTCAGACTTACTTCTTGCACAGAGGAGGGATTGGTGGTATTTACCACTCAACTTCTGAATAGTAATCTTGATACCATCAGTCCACTCTTTTCAGTAACACTTTGAGTGGTATAAGTTTCGTACGAGCAGGCAAGCTGCTCAACTCAACTTTATAAGGGCGGGTAGCTCAGCTGGATAGAGTGTCGGCCTCCGAAGCCGAAGGTCGCGGGTTCGAATCCCGCCTCGCCTACCAATCATTTGATTTTACACCTTTTCTTTGTTTTGAGTGCTCTATTGGTAAATCAAAAATGAAATCTGTAATACACACCAAAACGTTCCAAGTGGATGTACCGATAGACACACTGTTCCCTCTATTCAGCCCGGAAGGGGAAAAATATTGGGTACCTGGTTGGGACTATAAGAATATTATGGGAACGACTGTCCTTGCTGAAGACTATGTCTTTGTGACAGAAAATCATGATCACGGGGCAAGTGAGGCAATTTGGATTGTAAAGGCGTATGACCCTGATACGTATAGGGTACAATTTTACAAAGTCGAACCTGGGCACAAGGTCGGTATAATCACGGTGGAATGTTTTGCGGAAAGTGGCACTTTAACCACTGTTAAGGTGAGCTACAAGTATACCGCTCTTTCAACGGCTGGAGAGGAGTTTATTCTGGGTTTTGGTGAAGTTGAGTATGAAAAATTTATTGATGAGTGGAAGGAACTACTTGTCCGTTATTTCAAACAAAAAAACTCCGGCAGGGCTTAAAGAGTACCCTGCCGGAGTGTGAAAAGTTCTTCTAATAATCTATCTTGGTAAGATTTTCCAAAAGCCTTACTGCTTATAAGTAATGGTGTATTTGAACGAAGCAGGTTCCAGCCAATCAAGTGTTTTCCCGCCTATTTCGGCGTAAGGATATCCAAAGGTGTTGAGTGGTTTAGCGGCCTGCGCTGGATTGAGCTGCAGATCACGACCAATTGCCAGTTTAACCCGGTAAGGATCCCAGGCACCCCAGAAGTATTCGCGGTACTCTTTGGTTTTCTTATCACCCAGTTCCAACTTTTCTTTGAGCATCTTTTTACGAACGTCTGCCGGGTCAACGGGAACCCAACCATACCCTGGTAAAAAGAATTCGGCCCAGCAATGTTGCCATTTGGTAATGTCCACCGTTGAGTTCTTGCCGAGGCGGATTCCAAAAATTTCCCTGGCCGGTACACCAGCAGCGCGGCAGAGGGCAACAAACACTGAATGAATATCTGTACATTTCCCTCCAGGTCTGGTTAAAAGCTGACACACATCGCCAGGACCACAACCTTTTGTGTCAGGATCGCGGTACATATTTTCGCAAATCCAGTCGTAGATTGCCTTGGCCTTGTCGTAGACAGTGGTTTTGTCGGTGGTTATTTTATCTGCCAGCACTTTAACTGCGCCATCAATTGGCCCAAGTTTATTGGAGCTGAGATACATGGCGTAATCCGCTTGATCCCATGCTGTTTCTTTAGCGGGGAAATCTTTTTTCACCACTTCCTGACGGGTGGCATGGAAAGATAATAGTAACTTTCTGCTGGCAGTTCCTTTTTCCCAACGGGCATAGAGAATAGGGGTGGAATATTTTTGATCAGAGTAGATGGCTGATTCGGTAAAATCACCTGAGACAGAGATGTCGCTAATAAGCTGATCCGTGTCAGACAGGGGATAGGGGATCCAGAGTTTGGCTTTTTGATCAGTGGGATGCCCGGAAAGGTCAAATTCCATGGTAATGGTCCCAGAGGCCTCGGTGGCTGCGGCCCCTGAAAGAGGCATGGAAAAACAGAGCAGGATAAGTATTGCTGCAAGTAGTGCACTTCTCATTGTTCTTTCTCCTTAGGTTTCTATGGGTTATGGGTTTTTATAAGAAACTCTATTTTGAAAAGAAAAAAGCAATTTTGCAAATAGGTAATTTCAATATATCCACATCGTGGTATAGGAAATGGAAGGGGGATTGTAGCTGCAGTGTCTATTTTTGCGGGAAAAGATGGGTGTGGTAGTTTTTTTCAATGTCAGCAAAAATCGCAGGCCATGTGTATTGCGCAATTCTTGCACGAACTCTGTTATCGGTATTTGCAGGGTTTGTTTGAATTTCGTGGGTTTTTCTTTCTATGGCTTTTGCCAGTTTGCGTGTGAGTTCAGGCATATCTTTTGGGAAAGGGGCGTCTACTTTTTCTAAAGGAGGAAGTGGAAGCAGCTCTGCAAAAGTGTTTTCCATGCCTTGTAGTAGTTCCTTGCATCCTGCAAGATCAGTGCTAATGACCCGGCAGCCGCTGGCAAGAGCTTCCAGGAGGACAAGGGGCAGGCCTTCAAAAAAAGAGGGGAGGATAAAAAGATGGCTTTTGCCCATAAGCTCAGCTAGTTCAGGTTGACTCACCCGACCATGGAGGCTTACGGGACAACGTAGCTTATCTGCAAGTTGTCTGCATTCGGCATCTTCCTCACCACTTCCTTGGCCGACCAAGTGTAGATGGATGGGGAGATGGGGGATCTTCGCAAGAGAATTAAGAAGCAAAACCACTCCCTTTGCCCTGCTTAATTTACCGGCATACATAACATGTACTGGTGGTGGCAGTGGTTTTTCCCTTTGAAAAAACAGATCGGCTTTAAACCCTCCTCCTACGATTGCAATCCGTTCGGCTGGTATTGCCAGGAGATTGGTGATTTCGGCAGCTTGTATTTTGCTTAATGCAAGGATTTTGTCTATTTTTCCACATGCTTCTTTCACTCTGTCACGGAGATGGGGACAGTTGAGATACTGTCTTAGATCAGTGGAGTGACAGTTGCATACCAGAGGGAGATTGGGAGCCGTTTTACGGGCAATGCTACTCATTAGCCAGAGATGATGGCTATGGATAATATCCGGTTTCCATTCATTTATGACCTTTGTAAGGGCCACGGAAAAAGCGTTTTCATATGCTTCTATTTCAGCAAGACTTAGGTCGTAAAAGCGGCTGCTGGGATAGGGCATAACATCACTCATGCCCGGGATAGTAAAGGGCAGATTACCACCCGAGAAGGTGACAAACCGGCAGTTTTTATCATTCGTCCCCACCGGGTATATTTCTTGTCCCAGGGGAACTCCCGCAAGTAGAAAGTTCCGATGGCCTTTTTTTGCAGCTTCGCAAATGATATTTTGTAGATAAATTCCGCTACCGGTAAAATCCGGGCATTGACTGAGAAGGTGGAGGATTTTCATTGGAATCCAGGTGAAAGAAGGAACAAGTGTTTAGTAATAAGCCTACGCCAAAGGAACACAAAAATAAAGAAAAGGCGATGGGGAGAAAAAATTAATTCAGAAAGTTAATGGCGATTGCAGCCACATCATCATGGATCTTAAAGCGGGGATAGAGGCGGCAAGTGGGGTCCTTTTTTTGCAGAGCCCTTACATGGGCCAAGATAGATTTGAGTCCTCCCTGATGATACAGGTAAACAAATCGATCCAGCTCTTGCTCTTGGGTTTCGTGTTCAAGGGTGGGGAGGAATAGGCCATCGGTGTAGAGTAGTATATCCGCTACTTTGTCAAGGGATTCGCGTCCATGGTTGATAAAATCAAGGGCCGTTTCTTCACCGTTCAGGGTCCCGTATTCAATATTCATCTTTTCCCTGACTTCCACAATCTTGTCTTTGAGAAGGTCAAAAAGAGTTTGTTCAGGTAAGGGATGTAATTTTCTCCACAGGGCAAAAGTTTTTTCATCGTGTCCTGGATCGTTTACCAGCAGGCGAGCTGTACCATCAGTTTGCAGAACAAGAATAAGGCAATCACCCGTTTGACACCAGTCAAAATAGTCATCTTCCACCCGTACCACAGCCATACTTGTGGACCAGAGTTCTCTTTTTTTCCGTAAGTCCACGGAAAACAAATCCATGTGGTTTCGAATAAGCGTATTGGCTCTTCGCGCAAGATCTATCAGTGAGCCCTGGTTGAGTGTAAAGACTTCTGCAGCTTGTCTTGCCGCCAAAAGGCCGCCACTCAGACCATCACTGAAAATCTTGCCGTCCAAACTGGAAGCACCATCGAATACTCCGAAAATATTGTCTTGGAGGAGAAGTACATCTTCTCCCAGGACACCACTCCCCTGTTCCCATACACATTCTACTTGCCTTTTGGAAGACGCGCAGATGCTGTTATGATAAAAAGGTTTTCTGGTGAAGTCTGATGGTGGGCGATACATTTTTTTGGCTGGAAGAGTTTTTTGTCAGGAAATAAAAACCCATTCTTACTATAGATTGGGATGATTTGGCCAATCGAAAATTTCTATAATAAGATGGGCGAAGATTGCTGAATTAACCTTGTGACAATGATATTTTCTCTTGAAAATGACTCAATTGAGCCCCCAGGACACTAAAACAGGCACCTTCCTGGATAATGGACCCTTGTTCCAATACATAGACGGAATCTGCAATTTTACGTGCAATATCCATGTTGTGGGTGATAAATAACATGGAGAATCCGGACTCGTGCTGGCGCCCTTTTAGTTCGCGAAGGATTACCGCCTGGGTGGATGGATCAAGCATTGCGGTGATTTCATCGGCCACTAGTAGTACTGGGTCGGTGGTTAAAGATCTGGCAATGGCTAAACGTTGTCGTTGACCACCACTAAGGGAATGACAAGGACGCAAAAGAAATTCTTTTGATGTGGGCAGATGCATGGCAGCAAGGGATTCCATAGCTTTTGTATGACGAGTAGCACGATTTCCCCAACCTTGAATCAGTAGCGGTTCGCAAACTGCATCCAGCACGGAGAGTCGGTGGCTTACAGCCTCATTTGGATCTTGAAAAACAAGTTGAATACCACCCATGATACCGCTGTTTTCATGTTTTTTAACCTGTTTTCCACAAAATTGAACCAAGCCGCTATCTGCCTGTAAAACTCCCACCATAATATTGGCAAGGGTTGATTTCCCTGATCCTGATTTACCGACCAAGGCAACCACTTCACCCCTTCTAATGGAAAGATCTACTCCTTTGAGCGCCTGTATGGTTTCTCTCCCCACTTGATACCTTTTCTTAATAGCCGTTGCTTGAAGAACTGTTTCGATCCCATTCTTATGACAGGCGACTTTTCGGCCATTTGCCAATGTTTGTAATGGTGGTGTACTGTCGTTACATCCTTTAGAGAATTGACAACAGCGGGGCGAAAAGCTGCAACCTGTGGATTCACCCGGTTGTGGTGGGGAACCTTGTATTCCCCAGAGATCTTTAAAGGGGAAAAAATCGGATGCTGAGTTGATAAGCCCCCGAGTATAGGGATGCAAAGGTGTAGACAAGACTTTTTCAGTGGCACCTTCTTCGATAATTCGTCCACCATACATGGTGAATACCCTTGTACAGAGTTTTTGTATTGCTGAGAGATTATGGGAGATAAGGAGCATGGTAAATCCAAATTCTTTCTGTAACTCTTGTAATAACTCAAGGACTTCTCTGCGGTTATCTGGGTCAAGGGAGGTGGTTGGTTCGTCAACGATTAGGATGTCTGGTTCACAACACAGTGCCATGGCAATGAGTCCCCGTTGACGCATTCCTCCAGAAAGCTGGTGTGGATATGCGTTTTGCCATTTGGGATCAAGTCCTGTTTTTAAAAGCATAGAGCGCACTTTTAAGGTGGCTTCTTGTATAGAGAGACCAAGATGGGTGGTGAGAACCTCTATTAATTGCTCCCCCAAGGTGGTTACCGGATTGAATATCTCAAGACTATTTTGAAAAACCATGGCAATCTTTTGCCACCTGAATTTACGGTGTTCCCGTTCATCCATGGATGTGAGCTCATGGCCACGAAAGTGTATTGTACCGGTGACTGTTCCTCCGCGAATAAGGCCCATAAGGGCAAGAGCAAGAGAACTCTTTCCACAACCCGATTCACCAATAATACCGATACATTCACCAGACTTTGCTGAAAAAGAGACATCCATAACTGCTGGAATGTGCTGGTTTGCCTGAGTGTAGGTGACGCTTAGCTTTTCAATATGTAGCATTAGCACTCCTGCATCCTGGGATCAGCTATTTTTTCAAGATCTCTTCCCAGGACTGCCAGAGAAGTGACAACCAGCATTAGGGCCAGCCAGGGAAAGAGCAGCCACCATTTCCAAAAATTTGTGTAGTATATTCCTGGAAAATGTAAGCTGTTATGGATAATCAATCCCCAGGAACGGGATGTGGGGTCACCAAGGCCCAAGAAAGAGAGACCCGCTTCGGCGATGATGGCTCGTCCCGCAAGGCGAATCATTCCCACCGCAATTAAGGGAAAGAGTTCCGGGAGAAAATGACGACGCATAAGATATATAATTCCTGCACCATAACTTTCTGCAGCTTTAATATAACACCTTTCTTTAAGACTAAGCATACGACTGCGGATAATACGAGCAGTCATCACCCAGGAAAAGGCGGAGAGAACGGTGATGATGGTAATAACACTGGGACCAAAAAAAGCGGCCAGCACAATTAGTACCGGAAGATCAGGGAGCACCAGTAATACATCAATTATGCGCATCAAAATGGTGTCAGTTAACCCGCCCTTATAACCTGCAATACCTCCAGCGATGGCGCCACCGAGCCCGGCAATAAGGGCAGTGCCAAGACCGACAAGCAAACTTATTCTTGCGCCATGAACAATCTGAGCCCAAATATCAACTCCCAGTTCATCGGTGCCCATCCAGTGTGTCGTATTGGGAGAAACAAGGGCAGTACCTGAGGGAATACGATGGGAATGGGGACAAACAATGGGCGCTGTAATGGCCAGACAAATAATCAAAAAGATGACAAGCAAACAGAGTTTTCCTCCCATGGAGAGGTGAGTCAACCAAGTGGTATTATATTGGTGGCGGTTTGGAAAAAAGGGGATATCAAGAACATTCATGCTTGCCCTTCAATCCGCTGACTGATGCGTGGGTCAAGGCGTTGGTAAATGGAGTCGGCCAAGAAGTTTGCCGACAACACACTGATGGTAACCAGAAGAAAAATACCTTGGATCATGGGGTAATCATGTAGCATTACCGATTCGCGCATAAGAAGGCCAAGGCCGGGATAGGCAAATACGTTTTCCACCAAAATAGCACCGCCCACCAGGCCACCAAGACTCAAAAAAATTCGGGTGACGATGGGGAGCATAGCATTTCGCATGCTGTGACGTAAAAGGATACGCAAAGGTGTCAAACCTTTAGCTTTGGCAGTTCGAATATATTCTTTGGGAAGCACCGTTGCCATGCTATTTCGTGTAAGTAAAAACATGGAACCACAGCGGACAATGGTAAGGGTTAGGATTGGTAACGCGGCATGGAGTGCAATATCACATATCCGTTGCCATGGCGAACTGTAGGATGCAAAATGGGTCATGGCACCGGATAATGGAAAGAGTTGCAGTCCTGCTGCTAAAACAAAGAGCAGGACAAGACCAAGTAAAAATGCTGGAATTTCAGAGATTGCTATCATCAGCGGATATAAGCAGCGATCCAATGATGTGCGGTAGATTGCACTCAGGCTTCCCAAGATACAGCCGATGATAGTACTACAGGTAATGGCAGCGCATACAAGAAGCAAGGTCCAGGGAAGACGGCGCAGGAGGATGGTCCTAACCCCATCATTGTAGTAAATGGAGTAGCCAAGATCTCCTCGTAATAAATTATACAAGTAATGTATGTACTGATACGGAAGAGGTTGGTCTAAGCCATACTGTTTTTTGTAATAGTCCTCCTGCTCTTGACTAAAGGTCGCAATCTCATCCCCTTCATCTGCCGAGAGATAAAGAAAAGGGTCCCCTGGCATTATCCGGGGGAGGGCAAAGTTTAGACTGATTACGACAAAAACAGTGAAGGCATACTCAGAAAATCGTCTTCGATACTGTGGCATACGATTTTTTTTTAGACTACCGCTTGGCAGCAACCCCTTTGCGTGAGAGATAGGACAGTTTGCCATGCTGAAGGCTATGATGATCATACATATACATCCACCCGTCGTATTTTTCCGGTCGGTACATGGTGTAACCGGTGGTATAGAAAAGGGGGAGTTCAGCCACCAGCTCAGATGCTGCTTTTTGTACCTGTTCGACCAAAGATCGCCTCAGTAGAGGGTCCGTTGTCGTTGCTTGACGTTGTAAAAGCGATATCAACTCAGGGGCCTCAAGACTTGCTGTCCCTGAATGGGATGGGGCACTGTTTTGGGCAAAAATATCACCGAAAAGATGGGCTCCTATATAGTTTGCATCTCTACCCCAGCCACCATGACCAATGATGGCTAATTGGAAATCATGCTGTCGTACCTTGGTATCCCGGCTTTTACCATCCACGGTATGAACGGTAATTTTTATACCGATTTCCTCAAGATGTTGACGGATTAACTCGGCCATACGTACCTCGCGCCCGCTACAAAGCAGTTCGAGGGAAAATTGTTCACCATCTGGTAAAATGCGAACACCTTCCCGGTCTTTTTGTTCGTAGCCATTTTTATCCAGAAGGAAACTTGCCCGGTTGAGATCAAAGGGATAATGGGTGATGGCATCTGTTGCCATTACATGGCCAGGAGGGAGTATCCCAGGGCTTCCGGGAATGGCGGCGCCCCTTGCAATTTTATCCACCAGCTCCTGCCTGTCTATGGCATGGGTTATTGCTTTGCGAACAGAGAGCTCCTGCAGGCATGGAGCCTTGTTTATTCCCATAAGGAGTCTATAGCCCCAAAATGCAGGGTTTTTAAGGATGGTATTGGCAGGATCTTGTTTGAATTTTGCCAGGACATCGGGTGGAACTCTTGTGAGGTCCAGTTCTCCCTTTTGGTATGCCAGCAGCGGTTCGCTCACCGGAACAAACTCAATTGCCTGAACCCGTTGTTTGGGGCCCCAGAAATTGTCAAAGGCTTCAAAACGATAGGTGCCGTGTTCTTTGTTGTAACTGGTGAGTCGGTATGGGCCGGTACCGACAACCGCTTCAGGACCAAGAAATTCTTTTGGTCGTTCTACTTTTTCCCAGATGTGTTTTGGGATGATGCGTGTTCGGCCTATGCCATCAAGCATTGCAGCGTTGGGACGTTTTAGCCTGATAATGACGCTTTGCTTGGGGCCGACTTCAACGGATGCCAGCGCACCAAAAACATAGGACCATGTTGCAGAATGCACATTGGTGTAGCGAAATGAAAAGGCCACATCTTCAGGACTTAGCGGCTCGCCGTCCTGCCAAAAGACATTTTCCCTAATGGTGAAACGGTAGGTAAGCCCATCAGGATCCACCGTGTAGTCTTTGGCAAGCCATGGGATAAGCCCCTTTTCATCACGTTCGAGAAGACTATCGAAGATCAGGGCCATTTTGAATCCTCCAGGCCCTCTCGGGTAATGGGCAAAAGGGGAGGGATAGCCCCAATCACCACCCGCCAGCCGAATAACATCAACACTACTGGCTGTCACACCACTACTGCTTTTATGAGGTGGTGTGTCTTGTTTGCTCCCATTGCAGCTGGTAAGCAACAGAAAAAAGAGGCTAAACAGAATGAAAATTTTGAGATGAAATCGATATTTCATAAAGACTGTACTAGTTGTTGGTTAGTGTCCCACACCATCATCCCTCTGCAACCTTTACGTTTCTGGATAAAGGTGTCGTCCGTACAATATTTGTCGATATATTCGGTAATTGTTGCTTTTACTTCTTTTGTAAGTTCGGTGTATTGTTCAATAAACGTGGAAAAATCATCAATGGCTTTTTGTCTTGGCCAGTTGTTTGTTCGTTCCCAGAAATCAAACTTTATCTCAGGCCGATAGCCCATGGCATAGAGAACATTAAAGGGATTTATTATATCGTTCCCCTGAACGTTTAGCTCTTCACCAAAGACCATGTTCCATAACTCGCCGTACCAGCGATGCCAGTTTCGTCCGGAAAACATGCTCAGATAACAAAATCCTTTTGATGCGCTGATGAGTTTAAAGAGACTTTCCGGTCCGTCAATCCCAGGTGTCATGGAGGCAAAAACAAGATCAAATTTTCCCGTCCACCCCTCCGTTGCCAGATCAATCTCCTGCCATGTGCGGCGGTCAATGCTAATATTGTCAATACCCGCATCGAAAATCCTTTCCTGAAGGATATCTGCCATTTTGTCGGCAGGTTCAAGTGCTGTTACATGTGCGCCAGCTTCAGCAAGCAGAATGGACCAGTTGCCGGGGCCTGCACCGATATCAAGTATTTTTGAACGACTGGTTAACGCTCCTGCTTCCCAGAGCCAGGCTAAGGTTTTAAGCCGTTTATCATGGCTTTTCTTCTCCCTGCTTCTTTTTGCAAAATCAGTTGCCATTTTGTTCCATCGTTGCATGGAATGGTTCTTTTTTTTACGACGACGCATGGGGGAGTTGTCCATGGCTGTTTGCCAACGTTTCTCCCAAATATGCTGGTTCTCATTGTCCATGACAGTGTAACTCCCTAAAAAGTAATGGTTAATGATGTGCCAAAGGTGCGGTCGGTTGCAGGAAACCCAATGGTGTCATAG
>JBNKKR010000065.1:0-15864 GCA_050291935.1 Desulfocapsaceae bacterium
GAAAAAGGAAGAAAAACGCAGTTACAAGGAAAAATGGCTGGTTTTCTGGCCGGTGGTTATGTGGAAAAATATGCCGGTGAAAATGGCTGGGAAGTAGAACGGTGGTTCCAGTATATTGCTAAGATTGAAAACATCAAATACCTTGAAAAGGGCAACATCATTTATCGTGAACACACTCAACGGGCAAGGGAGCTATAGGAAATTGGGCTTCCCACCCGCTTCCTCAAGAGTTGCACTAATGTCTCTATGGAAGAGATGTGTTGAATGTTTTCAAGATCAATGAGATCCTGTCTCAGGATAATATCCAGATGAGTCCGTCTCCATCTTTTATAAAACCGTTGATCCCCCTCTAGAAAAGGTTCTGGGAAACCTCCGCAAACAAGGAGCCTTTGCAGTGCTTCCTGACTATCCATCTTTGGGAGAACTGTGTGAATCTCTTTTAAATCTAATGGATGCAAGCGAAATGGAAAAAAGCGACCTGCGAGAGAATCTCCAACTTTTCGATGTGCATCTAACCTGGCACTACCCGTAACAATTATTGAAGGTGGTCTGGTTTCTGAGTCGTAAATCCCTTTAATCCAGGACTTTCAGTTTTTCTGTTTGTGAAGCTCATCAAATATTACCAGCTCACATTTCCTGTTCCAGGAACGTTCCGGAAGTTCAAGGCGATGTTCCGCATTGTCGTAATTTAGATATGTGAAGTCTTGTAAAAGTGCTTTTGATAAAGTCGTTTTTCCAGTCTGCCGGGGACCAGATAGCAGTAAAATCTTCCTGGGTAAATCTTTAAGAATTTGTTTTTTAAGGTATCTCGTTTATAACGACTATTTTGCGCAGCATGTCGAAAAAGTCAAGACTATTTCGACATGGGGATCGATACGGACTGTGCTTTGTGTGAGATGAAATGAGTCTATGTTTGACTCAGCTGCCTGATTTTGGCATGGCAAAATTTCTCAAAAACGAAAAAGACATTGCCGCCGAACTGGCTCACGCTCTGGGTGTTGTCGTCAAGGCTCGCGGAATGACAGATATTGTCCGGAGCACAGGAATAACCCGCGAAGCTTTGTATAAAGCGCTTAGACCAAATGCCAAACCACGTTTTGAGATCATCCATAAGGTGTGTGTCGCCCTTGGTGTAAAACTGGTGGCACAACCTGTTCAAAATCATTAAGCTTTGCTGCATTTAAACCGACCGCAAATGAGAAGATTGTTTTTTCTAAATTGAGAGGGAATTAGGCTGATATAGGGAGAATGCAATATTTCCTTTCTATTTTATCAGTTTGTCATATTTCGTATGCGTTCCAATCCAAAACCAAGTATACAACCCCTTATTTTCTATCGCTAAAGTTCGATAGTTAATGCCAATCCGAATTGACCAATACTTACCAACGGGTTTAAAATGTAAAGAAGGATAGTGAGAATCTTCTTTGAGTAACCGGAAATTTTTATCAGCTAATTTTCTGACTTTAATAGGAAGTTTATCGTAATATTGCCAGTAACTAGGGGCGTGTTCGTGGTTCATTTAAAGAGGGGTACATTTACCAGCTTTTGAATCACGAAGGGCTTGTTCTGCTAACTCATCAAAAACACCAGCGTCAACGTCTTTTTCTAAGGCTCTATCGACAAGCCTAGCCCTAAATTCGTCTATCCATTCAAACAATGCAGCAAGATCGTTGCCTGACAATCGAGCGATTTCTTGTTCTAATTTTTCTACTGTGGTCATAGCTTACACCTAGTAAAGTTTATACTCTACATTTTAAGAAGTTCTCTTATTTTTGTCAATTCTGCACAAGATCTGGAAGATAAGGTACTTATTGAGAATCTTCACAAACCGGCTGTATTCATAGGAACAGCAGATTACGTCCTAACTTCACAGGAATTGAGTAAATCTTTTATATTGTTGATCTCACGGAGCTTGCCAAAGACAGTTACCACATCCCCGGGTTGTAATCTGGTGCTGCCCCTTGGGATAATAATAGTGCCGCCGCGACGAATTGAAACGAGATTGACGGTATGCGGCAGAGGAAGGTCTTTTATCTGGGCCATGTTGCAATTATCCTCTTCTTTAAGTACGAACTCAACAAATCCATTCTCTTTTAGTCCGCGTAGCGATGTCTGGCCTTCAAGTATTTGCCCGCGCTGTTTGCGGACCACCCCGACGTCGTAGGCGCGAAGGATATCACTACGGCTGATTACGCCTAATAGGGTCTTTGAACCATCCCGGTCGATCACCGGAAGACGTGCCAGGTCACGAGGCGCCATTTTTTGAATGGCCGCCCAGATGGGCTCGTCGGGAAAGACCGTTATTGGTGCCTCTATGGCAACATCTTTGACAGTCATATTTTTTGAAGAAAAATTATCCTTTGTCTGTACCTTGTGGACATCCTGCAGCGTTACAATTCCATACAGTTTTTCATGATCACCCAGTACCGGAAAGCCCAGGAAGTTACTTTCCTGAAAAAGACTCATCAGCTCATAGAGGGGGCTGTCTTTGTGAATGGTAACAGGGTCGGCCTTCATAACTTCACTGACCCGAACTCCCTGCATGATATCCATATCACGGCCTTCGGAGAAGCGAATACCGCGTTTGGAAAGCTTAAGTGTGTAAATTGACTCTGGATGTAGCCATTGCGCGAAGTAACAGGCGGTGATCCCCGCAACCATTAACGGCAGGATTATCAGGTAATCGTTACTCATTTCAAAAACGATAAGCATTGCTGTGAGAGGAGCTCTTGCGGTGGCGGAAAAAACTGCGGCCATACCGACTAAAGCGTATGCTCCGGCATTTCCTGATATGGTGGGGAACCAGATTTCAAAGAGGTGGCCCATGGTGCCGCCAAGCATTGCACCAAGAAAAAGTGATGGGGCAAAAACACCACCCGAATTTCCCGATCCAAGCGTAACAGCGGTGGCAAGTGGTTTAAGAAAGATTAGCAACAGTAGAATCCAAAACTCACCGTGTCCGGTGATTACCGTGCCGATATATTCAAAACCAGAGCCATACATATGCGGGATACTGGGCAATATGGAGTGTCCCATTGGTGTATGGATTGGGCCCGCAACGTGCGTCTGCGAAACAAACATATAGGTAGTACCAATAAGCCCCAGACATAAAGCGCCAATGGCGGGTTTAAGTATCGCTGGAAAATCCCAATTCTCAAAGACTCGCTCAGAAAAATCGAGCATACGAATAAACATAATCCCAACCAAGGCTGCCAGTAATCCCAGGAAGAGGTAAAGGAAAATGGAAAGAGGTGAGATCAGGGCGTAGTGGGGGACTTCAAAGGCTGGTCGTGCGCCAAGGAAAATTCTTGAGACAATGGATGAAGATACAGCCGCGATAACAACGTTGCCAAAAGCTCTGACTTCAAGCCCCGACATCAGGACTTCGATGGAAAATATAACTCCTGCGATTGGAGCATTAAAGGTTGCAGCAATACCAGCGGCAGCACCACAAGCCACCATATTGCGGATTCGTTCATCGGAGAGATGGAGAATCTGGCCAAGGCCGGAACCCAGCGCTGAGCCAACCTGCACAATGGGACCCTCACGGCCGGCTGAGCCGCCAGTGCCGATGCACAACGCAGAAGCAACAATTTTAGTAGCGGCTACCCGAGCGCGTATTCTACCGCCGTTTATGATCAGGGCCTGCATAACTTCCGGAACACCATGGCCTTTTGCCTCGTGTGCAAAATAAATCATGGGACCAACAAGTACTCCGCCGATCACCGGGATGAGCAGGTATATCCATGTGTCAATACTTGGAAAAATTTGGGGTAGATATGCGTAACAGAAATATTGAATACCATAAATCAGTTTGATAAAGACCACTGCCGCAAGTCCGGTTGCTGCGCCGATGGCAACCGAAAGAATGATCAGCATAAGCCCAAGAGGCGGTGCTGCCCGGTCAAGAAAGGTGCTGAGAAAGTTGGGTTTGGGACTCATGGCTCCAAATCAATAGATGCTTTGGTCCTCGCTGGCGGGTATTCCTTTATGGATTTAGCACAGCAGTGTTTCCCTAAAAAAACAGTATACTTTGGGTGTACACCGTTTATTTCAATTGTGCAATATGTAACGCATAATTTCGTGATATGAGAACGATTGCGGTGTTGTAATAAGTTCAATCTACGGCGTCGCGGATATTGTCTGTATTTCCAAAAAGAGTTTGAAACCCAAAAAACTAGCTTGTGTAGACCGCCCGCTCTGCCCGGCCAGCATGTTTCACTATGAAACATATATGGCCTGGGTATGTCAATATATATAATAATATTAAATTATTACACCTTGTTTTTCTCGTACGTTTCATTGTGGAACGTGGCTTCCTCCTTTTTCAACTTGGAACATCCTTTAAAGAGTCGTTTTGTGACTCGCTCATATTTTTTCCTCTGCTAACGGCATGGATATAAAAGAAATATTGTGCATGTTGCTTTTTGCCTGTGGCGTAAACTCTTTTGGCATAACCATTGCTACTGAGCCGCTGGTTACGAAATGGATAACCCCGGCGTATGACCATTTTAACTACAAGGAGGAGATATGAAATATTTGGAGAAAGATTATGGGACATGACAATTCGTCATGGGAAAGGGAACGGGGCAATTAACTAGTGCCTGTTCATAAATGAGCTATTTCTGAACAGACACTACCTGGTATTTGTTAAAAAAAGAGGAAGAAAAAGCATGTTACATATGTATTTACCCATTGCAGGAAACAGCGTGAATGTTTTTTTGATTCTGGGATTGGGCGGCTTTGTGGGGCTGCTGTCAGGGATTTTTGGTGTGGGTGGAGGATTTCTTATGACACCCTTATTAATGATGTTTGGTATCCCACCGACGGTGGCGGCGGCATCTGATTCAAATCAGATTGTTGGTGCATCCACATCGGGGACACTTGCCCATATGCGTCTGGGAAATGTGGATATTCCCATGGGACTTACGCTGTTGATAGGCGGGATCGGTGGGGGAACTGTCGGTGTTCAGCTTATCAAACTGTTGCGCGCCATGGGGAACGCGGATTTTTTGATCGCTATTACTTATGTACTTATGCTTGGTGGTGTCGGCAGCTATATGTTTTGGGAGAGTTTACAGTGCTTAAAAAAAGAAAAGAATAAAGAATCTACTGGGCAAGAAGAGGTTGCCGAAAAACCGGTGCGTCAAGGAAAAACACTGCTGCAGCGTTTGCCTTTGCAATATAAATTTGAAAAATCGGGTTGTGAGATATCACTTTTACTTCCCCTGATAATTGGAATATTTATAGGTATTTTGGCGGCTATTATGGGTGTTGGGGGCGGTTTTATCATGGTCCCTGTCATGGTCTATCTGCTGCGAATGCCCATGCATGTCGTTGTTGGAACCAGCCTGTTTCAGATACTTTTTACCTGCATCAATGTAACGATTATGCAGGCCAATACAAATCATACGGTTGATTTTGTTCTGGCCGTTCTTCTTCTGCTTGGTTCGACCATTGGGGCTCAAGTAGGAACCGCTGTTTCTAAAAAGCTTAAGGCAGATCAACTTAAAATAATGCTCGCTAGCCTGGTGTTGTTGGTTTGTGTGAAAATGATGGCCGGCCTCTTAATGACTCCTGCGATAATGGTTTCTCTTAAAGGAGGGCATTAAAATGGTGATGGAAAAATCTCTGCGACAAGCCACTCTACTAGGCTTCACATTTTTGATTCTTTTGTTTGCTATTCCGATGAGTTCTTCGACAGTATTAGCTGCAAAGAGTCCCATGGAGTTTGAACTTACATCAACTACTCTTAATATATCAACATTTTATAATGGCACAACCCTTGAGGTGAAAGGGAAAGTTCCCGTTGCTGCAGATGTTGTTCTTCAGGTAAGTGGTCCAAGACATGAAGTTCATCTGAAAGAGAAAGGAAAGGTTGCCGGTTTTCTGTGGATGAATACGGGTGATGTCACACTGGAAAATACTCCTGCCGTGTATATGATCTATTTACCATCAGGTTCGCAGGAAGATTTTATTAATCCTTCTACAGCTATTGGCTATAAAGCATTGTTGAGTGAAGTCACGATTCATCCGGAATCTGCAGATAAAGAATATATCTTTGGTGAATATATCAAACTGATGGAAAAATCGGGGGTATATGCGGTCAATGATTCGGCAATTCGCTATGGCGATACCAGAGATGCAATGAAGGATTTCAGCGCGACGTTAACAATTCCTCCAAAAATGAGTGCGGGTACATATAGCGTCAAAGCTATTGCCGTTACGGATGGTGTTGCTGGGGAACCCATACAAAAAGATTTGACCCTTACCCTTTCAGGATTTCCAAAGCTAATCGCTTCAATGGCCAATGGGAAACCGTTGTTGTTTGGTGTTATGGCAGTTTTTATTGCCGTTGCAGCGGGATTGGTCATGGGAGTGCTTTTTAGAGGTGGTGGCGCTCACTAATTAACAATGAGAAAGAGTAACTAGATAACGCGATGAATAGTTTCCTGCAGCAGATTTTGCAACTCTTTACCGGAAAAGAGAAGGCATCTGTACCATTCAAAATATTATTTGCCGACTTTAAGAAGAGCCTGGAACTCAATAACCAGATTCTCGACCTTATTGCCGATGCAAATGACAAATTGAGCGGAGAATACATCTTTGATGAACAGTATATCAAACTTACTTGCCATCAATTGACGGACCTGGTGCGGGAACTCATTGTTATCATAAATCATTTAACAAAACAGAGCTATTCGGAACTCTTTACCAGCTTTCACCGTATAGAGGAGGAAATCGCGGTTATTCTGCAAGGGGAGATTTTTGCTCCTGGAACAGAATTTGTCTTACCGTATGGGGCTGTGAGCAGGAACCTTGTCGATGCAGTGGGAGAAAAAAATGCAAATATTGCAGAAATAGGTTCCTTGCTCAACTTTCGGATTCCGGATGGATTTGCCATTACCACTGCAGCTTTTAAAGCTTTTTGGGAAGCGAACAATCTTGACAAAAAAGTTCCGGAGATAAAGAGACGTTGGCGGAGCAATGAAATCACGCTGGAAGAAGCGGCTGATCTCATCCAAAAAGCCATTCTTCATGCTCAGCTGCCAAAAGCAATTGAGCATGAAATTCTTGGTGCCGCCACTGCCGTTATGGAGACGCATAAGGCTATATCTCCTTGTTTTGCAGTGCGTTCAAGTGCGCTTGGTGAAGATGGTAAGGCTTCTTTTGCTGGGCAATATCATAGTTGCTTAGGTGTTCCATTAGAGGGGGTCCCCAGTGCATATAAAGAGGTTGTAGCCAGCCTATATACACCGGAAGTAATGATATACAGGCAAAATATGGATTATCGCGCAGAAGAGATCATCATGGCAGTAGCTTGTCAATTGATGGTTCCCGCAAAGGCAAGTGGGGTGATGTACAGCTATGATCCCCTGCGACCGGAAACAGAGACTATGCTCATTAACTCTGCGTGGGGCCTGGGAGAACCTGTTGTCTCGGGTAAAACAGCCACGGACCATTTTGTGATTCAACGGCAATCTCCCCATGAAGTGAGGGAGATGCAGATTGTACGTAAAGATCAATCGTTGATTTTACAGGGTTGTGGGGCGCTTAATAACAAGTCGGTACGTGAGGAACAACGAACCGAGCCGAGTCTGAAAAAACAGCAACTGCTCGCTTTGGCGGAAATGGGAATACAGTTGGAAAAGCACTTTAAAAAGCCCCAGGATGTGGAGTTTACCATTGGTCATGACGAACAGATTGTTATCCTGCAGTCACGCCAGTTGCACCTGCAACTCAAACGTCCTCCGCGTGCCTGCGATTTGACTGATATTAGCTCGAAATACCCGATTCTTATGCGTGGGAGTGGGGTGGCTGCCATGGAAGGTGTCGCTTCAGGTCCTGTTTGGATTATGAGGCAGGACAAGAGCCTCCGGGACTTTCCCATGGGAGCAATACTTGTGGCGCGCTACGCTTCACCGCAACTGGCAAGGGTTATTCATAAAGCTTCCGGATTTATAGCTGATGTTGGCTCAACCACTGGTCACCTTGCCACTGTAGCCAGGGAATTCAGGGTTCCTGCTCTGTTTAATGTGGAAAATGCAACAAGCATTTTACAAAATGGTCAGGAGATCACCTTAGATACGGAATGCTTGACCATATACAAAGGAATCGTACAAGAACTGCACTATTACAATCTGCACGAGGAGTCCTTTGAAGAAATGTATGAATATCGCTTGTTGCGAAGGGTTCTAAAGAAGATTGAACCGCTTAATCTTATTGATCCCAATGAAGAAAATTTTGTGCCCAAGGAGTGTAAAACCTACCATGACTTGACAAGATTTATCCATGAGAAGGCCGTTGAAACCATAATTGATCTCAGCTTTTACCATGCCCACCACCGGGATACCCATGCGGGAAAATTGATATGGGACTGTCCCCTTGATCTTATGTTGATTGATGTGGGAGGAGGAATAGATGGAGAGCATAAGAAAGGCATTCCGGCAGAACAGATATCCTCCATTCCCATGCGGGAGTTGTTGCGGGGAATGTCTTGGCCGGGGATATGGGATATGACGCCCGTCAATGTCGATTTTAACAGTTTTATGTCCAGTCTGACCAGAACGCCACAGACGCGTCAAACGAGTCCTGAGAATGTTGGTAGAAATCTTGCTGTAATTTCAGATGAATATGTGAATATTAACTTCCGTCTGGGATATCATTTTACGGTGATTGATGCCTATGTTTCGGACAGGATGTTGGACAATCATATTTATTTTAGATTTTCCGGTGGGGTAACTGAAACCAGCCGTCGAGCACGCAGGACTCGTTTGTTGGCAAAGATTTTATCCCATTACGATTTCTTGTGTGAACTCCATGGTGACATCGTGGTGGCCCGCCTCAAGAGGATGGATAAGAAAAGGATGCTAAGACGATTATTTTTGCTAGGTGTTCTGGTCGGATTCACCAGACAATTGGATGTCAAGATGATCAATGATGCAAAGATAGAGGAATATTTTAAACAAATTAAAGAGATAATGGAGAAGAGTAATGACAACTGAACAAACCAGTATTCTGATTCTGGATGACGAACCTATTGTCAGCAAACGCTTAAAGCCGTCCCTTGAGAGAAAGGGGTATGAAGTGGAATCTTTTACTCATAGTGCTGACGCTCTGCAACGGGTTCAAGAGAAGGGATTTGATATCGTGGTAACTGATCTTAAAATGGAAGGGGTGGATGGTATGCAGTTTTTAACAAGAGTTAAAGAGTTGCGTCCGCAAACTGAAGTGATAGTTATCACCGGTTTTGCAACCATGGCTACTGCAAAGGAATCATTTAATAAGGGTGTTTTTGATTTTTTGGCAAAACCGTTCAAGTTGGGAGAGATCGCAGAAGTAATTGAAAAAGCAGAAGCAAAGATAAAAAGTGCTCAGAGGTAGAATCATGTTGAAAACATTATTGTATGTAGATGAAGACCTGGCGTCCAGTATCGCCCTGCGTTTTACGGATTATCTCAGTCGTTTTTTGAGCATGTCTTTTTTTGTTGCCCATGTGGAAGAGCCTGAAGAGAAGGAGCAGGTCGGAACCGGATGGGTGCGTCGAACCTGGGAGGAAGGTGTCGCTGCCAACGGAAAACGTCTCATTGAACGGATGTTGCGCACGGAAAATATAGACTGTCCTCAGGCTGGACGCCCAAGGGTCTTTATTGGTGAGAAAAATAAAGAGTTGATCTACGAGTTGAGAAACGGATTATATAAGCTTTTTGTTAAAGGATATTTAGACACGGATAATCCCGAGCATTTTTTTGATTTAATTAAGGAACCTGTTTTCACAGAGATTTCATGCCCTTCACTGGTCGTAAAAAATCTTTCTCTTAGTAATAAATGTGCCTTGCTTTGCGCAGATAGTATTGATCCTAAAACATTGGTTGAAAAGAGTATGATGATTCTTGGAAATTCAACTTTTGACATCGATATTATCTATTATAAATTTCAAGAGCACGGCGAATTAAAAACCCTGGATGCAGCAGAAGGGGGAAGTCAACTTGAAGAAACGGCAGAACTGTTACGAGAAGCCGGGAAAGAGGTAGGTACTCGCGTGGTATTGTCCGGTACCCCGGAACTGGTGGGTGACTATCTCAAGGAATATGCGCTGGTTGCTTCAACAATGTCGTCAAGGAAAAATATGTACATGTATGTGTTGGCCCATTCACTGGCGTCCGTGCTGCTGGTACAAAATGACAAGAATTAATTATAATTCAGGGAAAAAAGAAAGGATCATATCATGAAGATATTAGTTGCTCTGGATAGTAAAGAATATAGTAAGAATATTGTAAAAGATGTTGCCCGAATGGCAGAGAATACACTGGCTGATATTGTATTTCTCGGCATCAAGGGTGATAAGGCGGGATCTGTAGAATCAATGCAATCGGCTTTGCTTAAATACCAACAGGATATATACAGTTATTTCAGTCCTGAGGAATTGCCCTATGCCGAAAATGGACGGCAGGAATGGCAGGAGAAGACCAAAGGAGACTGGGAGCTTTCTTCTAAAAGTTTGAAAGAATTTACCTTAAAAATCAGAACGGGGCCAGTGGCTAAGCAAGTCATTTCCGTAGCAAAAGAAATGCATTGTGACTTGATTATTCTTGGCTGCAGTAAGAAATTTGGTTGTGAATGGGATGGTGAGATGAATGTGCCGCTTCGAATAGCTGAAGATGCCCCCTGTTCCGTGCTGGTTGTTAAAGAAAGCAGAGTTTCTTGTGATATAGTCTCCATTCTTGATCAGTCCGTGGTCAATCAGGATGCGCTTGAAATGATCAACCAGCTTGTTACACTACATGATTCCGGCCTTAAAATTGTTGGTGTAAAAGAGAAAAATGAGAGTAAAACTGGTGAGATCGAGCAGAGAATGGTGGAGTTGCTCAAATATTACAATGCTCGTGAAGTGAGTGCGTGGGTGAAGCTGATTGACAGCACTGATATAAAGGAATATGTAACCACAGCTTCTCAGGAAGCAATTATTGCGCTATGGATGGGTGGCAAACAATCACTTGTAAAACGGTTGTTTTCTCAAAGCATGGTGGATAAACTCTTGACGATGTCTCATTCGTCAGTGTTTGTTCTTCGCTAGGTTGTTATCGTTTGAGAATAGCAAGTTTTGCTGAGATAAAGATGCACTTGGAAGAGTTATCTGTGGCATAAAGGTTCTATTTTCTATGAGGAAAAATTCTCGTGAATATTCCCTGTTTAGCTAAATCATGTACAATCCGGGCTCGGTTGGTACTGCTCAACGGTATCACCATGTTCCTGGTTTGTATTTTGGTTTCAATTTATACATTTCAGCTTATCACCGAGGAAAATAATCTGGTGACCATGGAACAGGTGGATGACCTTTTCAGCTCTATTCTCGGACTGCGGCGCTATGAAAAAAATATCATGCTGCAGCTTGACGATGATGATAATGTAAGCAAGGCAGGGCAATCGCTGCGGGAAATAGAGTCACATCTGCAGCAATTGACCTCTGCGATCAAAACAGAGGAGGGAAGAGAGCTCTTCCAGCAGTTGGAAAAGAGTTTTATCGACTATCAGACGGTCTATGGTAGGTGGTGTGGAACACAGGAGTGTAGAGGAAAAAATGGGAATAAAGGCGACACTTTCCTGATCCGTGAGTATGGTCAGGGACTGGTTGAGAACGCTGCTAGGCTGGCTAAATATAGTAGAAAAGTTGTTAGCAGCAGGTTTAAAAATATTCTTTTCTGGCTGACTTTTTTGCCTGCCCTTATTTTTACCATAGGGGGGATCCTCTTTTTTTCACAAACGAAAAACATTCTTAACAGACTAGCCTCGGTGAAACAGGCAACGAAGAGTCTGGCTGCCGGTGAATTTAAGCCGATTCCAACGATAAACTCTTCAGATGAAATTACGGAGTTGATAGAAAATTTTAACCAGATGGTGGAGGCCCTTGATCAGAAACAGGAGCAATTGATTCAATCAAGAAAAATGGCTTCGATTGGGACATTTTCCTCAGGGATTGCCCATGAGATCAACAACCCCCTCAATAATATTTCCCTGTCCACCGATACCTTGCTGGAAGAAATTGGCGCCATGGGAGAAGAGGAAACAAAGGAAATCCTTGATGATATTATGACTCAAACGGAACGGGCCAGCAATATTGTCAGGAATCTGCTTGATTTCTCCAGAACCCATTCTTCAGACACTCAGCCACTGTATATAGACTACGTTATTCACAAAACGACTGATCTTATTGCCAATGAGTTGAAAATTCATAAAATCGCGTTAAAGAAAGATCTTATTGATGTAATGCCGCAGGTGATGGGGGATTTGCAACAACTGCAACAGGTTTTTATCAACCTGATTATTAATGCGGAACAGGCTATTCAAGAGGAAGGAAGCATTACCGTTAAATCTCGTCCAACCGATGATAATAGTTATATCCGAACCGATATAATTGACAGTGGCCCGGGGATTACCCAGAAAGATTTGGAGCAAATTTTTGATCCGTTTTTCACCACTAAGGAGGCGGGTAAGGGAACTGGACTTGGCCTTTCCATTGTGTACGGAATTGTGAAAAAGCATGGCGGTTTTGTGGAAGTTGCCAGTAAGTTGGGGCAGGGAACGACATTTTCAGTATATTTGCCCATATATTGTGATGTTGATGAGACCGAAAGCCCTGAGGAAGTGTAAAAGCTGCGTTCAACCGAAAAGATGATATCTGTTGCTGTAATAGATGATGAAGCAATCGCAAGGAAGATGACGGGGCGTCTTCTGGAAAAGGCCGGCTACAAGGTCGAGACCTTTGCCAGTGGTGTACCTTTTCTGCGCAAGATGGAGAAGGAATACTTTGATATTGTCTTTCTTGATCTGCACCTTCCTGATGTGGGGGGAATGGAGGTCCTCACCCAAATAAAGCTTATTCATCAATGGACGCAGGTTGTTATCATTACCGGATATGGATCCATAGATAATGCGGTGGAGGCAACTCATCAGGGGGCGTTTCAGTATTTGACAAAGCCTTGTCGCGGGCATGATATCTGCCTGATGGCTGAGCGGGCGGCGGAGCGGATTGCTCTGCATTTGGAGAATAACCGTCTGCGTTCTCAAGTGAGTAACCAAGATTTGTTGCCTGACTTTATTGGTGAAAGTAAGGCGATGAAGGCAATTTTTTCTACCATTGATAAGGTTGCTCAAGTCAATTGCAATGTACTCCTTGCTGCAGATACTGGTACAGGAAAACAGTTGACTGCACGGGCCATTCACGATCTTGGTCCAAGAAAAAATGCGCCCTTTGTCTATTTTAACTGTGGTGGTTTTACCGAGGAACTTATCTGTAGTGAACTCTTTGGGCATGAAAAAGGGTCATTTACCGGAGCAGACAGTTGTAAGATAGGGCTTTTGGAATCTGCAGCAGGAGGGACCGTGTTTCTTGATGAAATCGGTGAGATGCCCCTTTCCATGCAGGTAAAACTTCTCCACGTCCTCCAGGAACGGCAAATTTTACGGGTTGGTGGAACACATCCTGTGGATTTGCATATTCGTATTATTGCCGCTACCAACAAAGATCTGCAGCAGAGTGTCCAGGAAGGAAGTTTTCGGGAAGATTTGTACTATCGCCTCAATGTGGTCACTATCCGGCTTCCCAAATTGCGTGAGCGGCGTGAAGATATCGCCCTTCTTGTCCATCACTTTATCGCCAAGGCCAACAGGGCTTTTTCACGAAAAATAGAAGGAATCAGCCGCCAGGCTTTAGAGATCCTGATGCAGTATGATTTTCCTGGAAATGTACGGGAACTTGAGAACATTATTCAGCATGCCGTGGCCTTAAGTGAAGGGGAAAGGTTGATGCCGGAAGATATGCCTTCTCGTCTTTTGAAATTACATCAATGGGATGGCGGGCCAGAAGAACTTATTCCCATGGATGAGATGGAAAAACAACATATATCGAAGGTGTTATCAAAGACAGGGTTTAGCATCAAAAGTGCTGGAGAAATCTTGAAAATTCCCCGAACCACCCTGTGGCGGAAAATAAAGAAATACCATATTGCCAAAGACGAGTCTGACGGCGATTGATGGGGTAAGCGAGGGAAGAACGTTTATTTGCAAGATGCCATGGCAGTGTGTACCACCATGGCAATAGTTGTCTATCGAATGCCTTTTTTCGCAAGGGGGGCAATAAGGCTAATATTGTCCTTATGCACCAAACCGCCTCCGGTATCGAGCTCTAAACCGGTAAAACCATATTTTTTGGTAAAGACGATCTGTGCGACCGATACGTATCCAAGCAGGTAAGGCTGCATTTCAGAAACCAGATCCACGTAGCCACTTTCAATGGCAGTGGCAGTGGCTGGAGAGAGGGAAAATCCACCAACAAAAATCTCATCCGGCTTAACGCCTGCAGCTCTTAGAAAATTTTCTGTTTGGGAGGTTAGGGCGCCGTGGTCTATAAGCATCATTTTGCAGTCCGGGTGACTGGAAAGATATCCGGTGATAACGGGTGTGCCCATGGCGGTATCCTTGTCTATTTCCTGGCTGATCTCGATATAGTCAACAACGATGCCGGCTTCTTCTAAAGTACGGATCATCGCCCGTGCCCGTCTGCCCCGATCTTCCAGTCGTTTTAATCCCCAAATCATTGCTCTATCACCCTTCTTCAAACCGGATCGTTTCAATGATTCTTCTGCTAAAACGGTGCCCATCACATCATAGTCTGTTCCGATAAAGCCAAACCCTTTGGATTTGTATTTTTTTAAGGTTTTTGGCAGGCCCGTGTCCACACAGGTGACAACAATACCTTTGCCAAAGGCTTCATCAATAAAAGGTGCCAGCGCGTCATCTCCTGGAAGACCCATTAACACGATACCATCGGGTGCTGCAGCAATGGATTTTTTGAGGTTTTCGACAACTTTTTCAGGATTCCAGTCCGAGTAGAGATACTTAACCTCAGCACCTAAATCACTGGCGGCTTGCATGGCACCATTTTGAACAATGGTATTGTAAGGCCCGCCAACCGGACCACCGGTGTCAAACCAGATTGTAATGCCCTGTCCGAGGGGCGGAAGTTTGTCTGTTGCAAATGCATTGCCTGTGAGTAGAAAAAGGCAGATCGCCATGGCTGTAAAAATCGAAATACATTGTTTTTTCATTGTTCCTCCAAATGTTGTTTAAATAATGAAATTCCAGGATAAGCTCCTAAAGCATTTCAAGGTAAGCCTCAATCCGTACTCGAAGCTGTTCCGTATCACTTTCTGCGTAATCCGTTTCAAGATGCAGGGTGGGGAAACCAAAATGTTCCTGGATCATTTCATCCACCAGAAAGGCCTCCACGTTATAGGTATGACAGGCCTGCCAGGTAAGATCGATAACACCGTCAACCTGAAAGTCCGGAATCATTTCTTTAAGGAGTGTAAAGCGTCCCTCATTGGGACTCATTACTGAGCAAGGGGTGGTAAGATATTGCTTTGCCAGGGCTTCCATGGGTTCTATACTTTCATCCACAACAAAAGCCTGCTTATACCCGGAGCAGTTTTCAAAAGCCACGACGTCGGCGCCAAGCTGCTCGATAATGTTCACCACCTTATCGCTTCCGAGCCCGACCGGAACTCCCGTTAAGAGAATGCGTTTGCTGTTGCCAGGTGTAGATGAATGGTCCCGAAATGTCCATTTTTCTGCCTCTTTTGTAATTTCTTCCATAAAAGAGATACACTTTTCCTTATCTGCAAGAAATCCTATCTTAAAAAGAATTTCCAGCATCTGGCTGCCCTTTAATGGTGCAGGTTTTGCCTTGTTCACATCCATAAGCCCCTGGCGAGCTTTCCGCTCCCGGTTCATAAGAGAGATCGCTCCGCGCAGGCGTGTTTCATCAATATCCACACCACATGTTTCTTCGACAATTTTCTTGAA
>JBNKKR010000066.1:0-15119 GCA_050291935.1 Desulfocapsaceae bacterium
TTAGGTGAAGCTAAAATTTATGTTGCTATGTACGGTATTTTATTCGGCAGGTCAATATAAATTGTACACATTATATATTTTTCGGACTGCCTAATTTTATCCTTGACAACGAAACCTCTCTTCGTTATCCTCACCGCCAAGTTAGTTATACCTAAATTTTACCAATGAGGTCCAAGATGCGTTTACAAACATCCATTGCAATTATTACCCTGCTGCTTTCTGCCGCCACAGCCAATGCCCATACGCCTTTATGTTCCTGTTTTGACAATGGCGATAACACTATCACCTGTGAAGGCGGTTTTTCCGATGGATCATCTGCTTCGGGAGTTACCATGCGGATTGAAACACCTGATGAACAGGTATTACTTGAAGGAAAAATGAATGAAGATTCTGAGTTCACCTTTGACAAACCAAAAGGTGATTACATGGTCATGTTCGATGCTGGAGAGGGCCATAGAATCAAAGTTCCCGGAAAAGAAATAGCCGAATAAGCTATTTTTTTACAGTTAAACTTAGCTTCAACTAATAATATTACTACCACCAAAAGGAGAAATAATGAAAAGAAAATTGATCACACTTCTGACAACTGCTGCAATTGCAGGTTCTGCGGTCGTCGCCTCAGCACACTTCCAGATGATCTACACACCTGAGATGGCGATGGATAAGGGTGGCAACATTCCACTCAAGCTTGTCTTTACCCACCCTTTTGAGGCTGGTCATACCATGGATATGGGCAAACCAGAGCAGTTCTTTGTCGTCCGAACCAGGGGTGAAAACGAGCCCAAACAAAAAGATCTGCTGGGAATGCTCAAACCCATCACCTGGAGCAGTCTAACCAATAGTGGCAAGGCGTATGAAACCACATATCAGGCACGCGGCGGTGATCACGCATTTTGTTTGGTTCCTGAGCCTTATTTTGAGCCTGAGGAAGGAGCGTACATCAAACAAAATACCAAAATCATCGTGAATGTGGGTGGCGAGCCGGGAGCATGGAACGAACCGGTTGGACTCCCCACAGAGATCGTTCCACTGGCAAAGCCCTATGACCGCTGGACAGGTAATGTCTTCCAGGGCCAGGTTCTTTTCAACGGGAAGCCGGTACCAAATGCGGAAATAGAAATTGAGTATATGAACCACTTACCGATGCTTAATTCCAACTCCTTTGCCAAAGAAGCTGCAGTGCAAGCCCCTCAAGCTTCATATGTTTTACAAACCATCTTTGCTGATGATAACGGAATTTTCACTTTTGGTATCCCTCGGGCAGGCTGGTGGGGATTTGCCGCCTTGGGTCTTGATCCTGACTATACGTACAAAGGAAAAGAGTGCTCCCGTGACGCGGTGATCTGGATTCAGGCAAGGGACATGAAATAAAAGATAAACAGTTCTTCGTATTTCCCATAAGCATCATAAGAAATACGCAATAACGGCAGCCGGGGAATTTACAAGGACTATCCGGTTGCCGTTTTGGGGGTAATAATGCAGCAATTTTGGGACTTCTTCATAACCGGTATAGTTGTAGCTCTGGCGCTTTTGTATCTTTATCGAAAGTGTATTTGCAGCAATGGGTGTTCATGTGGTTCTTCATGTGCAAAAATGCGAAAGGGGAACTGCACTGTTCCACCTCCAAAAGTCAAAGCAGACTGCTGTGACCATAAAGCTGAGTTGAACAGATCGCCTGCTCGTATAAAATCTACAATCCAGGACTGAAAAATATGCTCAAGAAAAAGACTCAGCTAAAAAAACTGAGCGCAAGCGCTGAAGACTACCTCGAAGCTATTTACCTCATATGTCAAGATCAGGGAGAAGCACGCTCCAAAGAAATCATGAATCGTCTTGGGGTAAGCGGTCCCTCTGTGACAGAAGCCTTGCAATTACTGAGCGAGAAAGGCTACGTCAACTACGCACCTTACGAAACAATCACCTTAACAGCCAAAGGGACTAATATTGCCAAAGATATACTTCATCGGCACGAAACACTTCGTGATTTTTTTATCACCGTGTTGGGAGTTGACCCAAAAACGGCCGATGAGGGTGCTTGCATAATGGAGCACGCCACATCACCTGGAATCATAGACAAAATGGTAATATATACCCACTACGCCAGAAAGAAGTGCGGTAAAAGGGGATGTGACAAGGTTCACTGCTTTAGAGATTATCTGAAGAAGAATACAGATAACCAGCAAGCATGAAGTTCTTGAAAAACCTTGACCCTCCCCACATATGCAATTAAGTTGCATTTCATTATTATCTTGTACCCTCTATTTTTCCAGCTCGGTATTTGTTTCCAATGGCCCTACAACCTCTACAGCAAATTCCTCTCTTTAAGCCTGAAAAGCAAAACGACATTTCCCCCTTATCCACTGAGCTTGCCTGGGCTATTGAGCTCACTTTTCTTACTGTTGCTGTCCTTGTCTACTACATGGGGAAAAGCCCAACCTGGAAAGAGCTTATTGATAATATTTCTATAAATTTCCTGGCAATTATTGTTGAGGCATTACCTTTTATGCTCATAGGATCGCTTGCAGGGGGAATTATTGAGATCTTTGTATCGGTAAGCTGGGTAGAAAGGGTGTTTCAACAGCGAAAAACAAGGGCCGTTTTTCTAGCTGGTGGGATGGGACTTTTCTTCCCGGTCTGTGAGTGCGCCATTATCCCGGTGGTCAGAAGACTGCTTGGCAAGGGCATTCCTTTTGGCGCGGCCATAACCTTTCTGTTGGCCGGTCCCATCGTCAATGTCATTGTGGCCGCTTCCACGGCCATAGCCTACAGCTTTGACTGGAGCTTTGTTATTATCCGTCTGCTTAGCGGCTACACTATTGCGGTTATGGTCGGTCTACTGCTCGGCCGTTTTTTCAATCAGAACAATGGGCTGCTATCTACCTGGAGCAAAACAGCCACCTGCTCATGTGGCCAGCATCATGCCCATACAACAGCTCCCTTCTCACGTCGTCTTCGTCATGCCATTGAACACGCCAGTGATGATTTCTTTGATGTTGGACGGTATCTTGTTATTGGTGCCTTTATTGCCGCCATACTGCGCAGTTCTGTTTCCATGGCAACTTTTACCAACTTACTGGGCACCCCCTGGCTGGCCATTGGTGTAATGATGCTCATGGCTGTTCTTCTGAACCTCTGTAGTGAAGCGGACGCGTTTATTGCCGCAAGCTTCAGAGACCTATTACCCGGTAGTGCACAGATGGCCTTTATGGTTTTGGGACCAATGCTGGATATTAAGTTGATACTGATGTATTTCAGTGTATTTCGCAACAAGGTTATCGTGTCACTGATTGTCGCAGTGGTGCTATCGGTACTGCTTGGCATGCTCGGCCTGGAATATCTGCCTATCGCTCTGTTATGGGAGTAGGTTATGAATATACTGCATTTCCTTAAGATCACTCTCCTGGGGTTATGGGCCTTTTTTTTCTGCTGGCTTGCAACACTTGGCAAGACACATCTGGCCAGGCTGTTACATCCAGACCTCTGGTGGCTTGTCATTGGCGCTGCTGTTATTCTACTCCTTTTCCTCGCGGTAAATTTAAAAAGACAGGTTGCCAAAAAAACACAACTATCATTGGGACTGCAGTGGCCATCACTGGCGATTTTACTGCTTCCTTTGTTCTATTTTACCCACACCCAGTCTGCACGGTTTAATAGCAGCACATTTGCCAAGAGAAGTCTACAAACGGAGGACGGATTTCTTCAATGGAGTTTCGATGACAAAGTTGCAGCAAAACTGAGGGCCTATGAAGAAGAAAACAAGGAAGTATCACTGACAAAACTTTTTCTGCAGACCAAAAAATACACAGGCAAAGAGGTTGAAGTGGTCTGCCAGAGCTTTGTGGACAAGCGAATACCGGGCAATCATCTGGCGTGTTATCGATACCTTATAACGTGCTGTGCAGCAGATGCCAGGCCAATCTTCGTCTTTGTTGAGCCTTCCGAGGGAACAACCATTGAAAATGACAAATGGATTAAAGTGCGGGGTACAATGGGAGTAACAAGCAATTCAGACATAGAGATACCCATCATTACAGCCGACTCCATACTCTATGTGGAAGAACCGACATTCCCTTACGCCTTTTAAAAGAAAACACAAAGAACGACCACGCTTTTACCAAGAGTCTGCCTTTTCCCGCTCCCACAAACACGCATTTCGTAAACACATTTGACAAAATGCATATCATTTCGTAAAATGATTATCTAAACAAGTTCAGTAGCCCTGGCAATTGCTCAATCCGCTTATGACCTGTCTCGTCGCGTTCATATCCTGAAACTACCTCTCTTTTCTCTTAGAGAGTACTTATACTTCAGTAACGATGTCCTACTGCCGACTCTCAGCATTGAGGATATTATTAAACAGAATTGGACCGGCGACCACCTCCGTCACGGTTACCTTTTTGACGAATACCTCCGTGGTAGTCTGCTCCCCTTCGCACTGGACGAACCTGCTCCGCTCCCTCTTCTCGCTAATATTCTAAAAAAGATCATTACTCGCGACATCCCTCAGATCATACCGCTTTTAGTGGAAGAACTCCCCGTCATTGAAAAAATGCTGAAGTTCATAGGCAAATCCACAGTTGATGGCATAAATTATTCCTCAATTTCAAGAAATGTAGGAATTACAAAATATAAAGCAGAATCCTACCTGGACATCCTTACACAGGCGCTGGTTACACATGTTATCTTCCCAAAGGGCACTGGTGTCATGAGGGAGCCCAAGGTACTCTTGACTCCACCGTCCCGTCTTCTCTATAACAATTATGAGTATTCCATTGGAGGCTTACGTGAGGATTTTTTCGCTGAAATGTTGAGCAGCGCATCCATTGAATTTCATTATCTCAAAAGTACCAGGGGGAGCAAGACTCCCGATTTCCTGGTACGAGACAAACAGGGAGATATTGTTCTTGAAGTTGGCGGGAAGGGGAAAGGTCGTTCACAGTTCAAAGGTATAAAAGTGAATCGCAAAATTATCTTATCGCATGGTGCTGAGATCGACGATATTCGACGCCCACTGTTTCTTCTCGGCTATCTGTATTAAAAGTGAACGCCTCAAGCTACTTGATACAAGCCGTAATACAGATTTTTTTTTGCTGTTACTTTTCTTCCGCTGCTTTCTGCGGATGGACACCCATTTGAAGCTACCGGATTACAATGGGAGAAAAACAAGTTGACCGCCCTGCCAGATGCAATTAAATTGCATCATTATTTATTTGTTTTCACCATACCAAGGGAGGCTCGAATGAAACGTTTTCTTGTAGCACTAACAATTTGCTATTGTACTTTATTCCTGACAACTCAACTGACACTCGCCACGGACAAACCCACGGTTTTCGTCAGCATAGTTCCCCAGAAATTTTTTGTGCAACAGATTTGCAAGGATTCTGTCAATGTTGAGGTGATGGTACAGCCGGGAGCCAGCCCCGCCACGTATGAGCCAAAATCATCCCAGATGAAACAACTTGCCTCAACCAGTGTTTATTTCGCCATCGGTGTTCCATTCGAGCATGCCTGGCTTGAAAAAATTGCCGGAGTCAACCCTGAGATGAAGATTATTCATACCGACAAGGGGATTACGAAGCTGGCCATGGCCAAACATTCACATGGTCATGAACAGCACGATCATGCAGGTCACGATAAAAAACACCATACGGAAGAAGCGAAGGGACACGAGGAACACGAAGATGACCATCATGGAAAACATGCCGATAACCACCATGAAGAAGGACATGACCATGGCATACTCGATCCACATATCTGGCTTTCCCCCGCCTTGGTAAAAAAACAGGCCGCCACAATAACCGAGGCACTGACAACTATCCTTCCGGAGAAAAAAAATCTTTTTAGGCAAAACTTTGATGCCTTTGCCAGGGAGATTGATAGCCTCGATAGTGATTTACATGCCACCTTTACAGGAAAGCAAGGGAAGAAGTTTATGGTTTTTCACCCTAGCTGGGGATATTTTGCCCATGACTATGGTTTGGAACAGATCGCCATCGAAATTGAAGGAAAAAATCCAAAACCAGCACAACTTGCGCAGTTAATCGAACATGCTCGGGAACATGACATCCATGTTGTTTTTGTCCAGCCGCAATTCTCTACCAAGAGTGCTGAAATAGTAGCTAGAGAAATCAATGGAAAGGTTATTCCCGTTAACCCACTGGCTGCGGATTGGCTGTCCAACTTACGACATGTAGCTGGAACCCTCAAAAACGCACTACGATAATGTCCACGCCCTTGTCTTCACCCATCGTTGAGATAGCTGATATGTGCTATTCCCATGATGGCTACGATATTCTGCATAGTATCAACCTCACCATACATGAGGGGGATTTTGTCGCAATCATTGGGCCAAACGGTGGTGGAAAGACCACTCTTTTAAAAATAATTCTCGGTTTGCTCAAGCCAACCAGAGGCAAGGTCAGCGTTCAGGGTGCAGAACCTCGTTCCCATGGGGCATCCATCGGCTACGTGCCGCAACATGTCAACCATAACCTCAATTTTCCGGCAACGGCCCTGGACATTGTGTTGATGGGAAAACATGTTCCGTCCAGAAGATTTAGGCGCGGCAATGCAAAACAAAACCGAAAAGATGGGCTTGCAGTTATGGAAAAACTTGGGATAAGAGAATACGCGGATCGAAAGATTGCGGCCCTCTCCGGCGGGCAGAGACAGCGGGTTCTCATCGCCAGAGCCTTGATTACCAACCCGCAACTGCTCGTTCTCGATGAAGCAACCGCATCCATTGACACAAAAGGACAGGACGATTTTTACACTCTTCTTAAAGAACTCAACAAAGAACTCACCATCCTCATGGTGAGTCATGATCTTATGATGGTTGCATCCTATGCCAAATCGGTCGCCTGTCTCAATCGCACGCTGCATTACCATCAATCATTTCATTCTTCCATGGATGTACTTGATGCATTTCATTCCTGTTCCGTTGAAGAACTGTGTCCAGTGGAGGTCATTGCAGGGATCAAAGAATCTCACAATCGGCCCGGGGAAAAAAGATGATTGAAGCCTTCCAGTTTGAATTTATGCGTAATGCATTGCTGGCCGGCCTGCTGACCAGTATTACCTGTGGAGTTATCGGGACACTGATTGTGGTGAACCGACTGGTTTTTTTATCCGGCGGTGTTGCCCATAGTGCCTATGGTGGTATCGGGCTGGCTTTTTATTTTGGCTGGCCCTACATGATCGGAGCAACTTTTTTTGCCCTTGCCTCGGCAATGGTCATGGCTGCAGTCACCCTTTCTGCAAAACAGAGAGCAGATACGATTATTGGGGTTATGTGGGCTGTGGGGATGGCAACCGGTGTTGTATTAATTGATATGACTCCCGGCTACAATGTCGACCTGATGAGTTATCTGTTTGGAAGCATTTTAAGTGTTCCCATAAGCGATCTCATTGCAATGGCAATCCTTACGACGGTAAATATTGCTCTTATCAGCTACTACTACCAAGATTTGCTTGTCATGTCCTACGACGAAGAATTCGCCAGGGTGCGAGGGGTACCGGTCAGAGCGTTGTACTTTATGCTTATCGGCACCGTTGCCGTGACAGTGGTCATTGTGGTCCAGGTTGTCGGGCTCGTACTTGTTATCGCCCTTCTCACCATTCCACCTTATATTGCTGAAAAATACACAAAATCATTATTTCAGATGATGATTATTTCCTGCATCCTCGGGATGACCTTTATCTGTACTGGACTTTGGGCCTCTTATGTCTATGACCTTACTTCAGGTGCGGCTATCATCCTTGTCGCCGGCAGTGGATTTTTCCTTTCCCTGCTCCTTGATAAAGCCATATTGACACGACGAAGAAAACGGTGGCTGAAAGCCCACGCCTAGCCCGGATTTCTCACGAGGTGAGATGGCCGCATATGCGAGGAACAACTTCGCAGATCATAGATTGTCCTATATCTGCGAAGTTAGAGACGAAGCAGATGTGGCCATATCGCCTCGCCTTTGGTGAACATTGTGTTAATTTTGCAATACGCGTTATTGCCAACAATCGTTTGTGTTTAAAAGGTGTTTTTCAAAATCAAACACAATGTTCATGAGAAATCCGGGCTAGGGCTGAAAAGTACGGGGAGAAGAAAAGCTAATGCTAAAAGTTTATCCGCTTAAACAAAACTCAGACCGAAGCAGGACACCCCATGTGCGAACAGTGTGACTACACAAAGTTACTAGAGTCTGCGGGTATTGAAGTAACTGCAAACCGCTTGCTTATCATGAAAGTGATCGGGAGTAATAACGCCCCGCTAACCGCAGTAGAAGTTTTCAACACCGTTGAACGAACCCGCTCAATCAACCGGGTAACTGTGTACAGAATACTTGATCTGCTTGTTGAAAATAATCTTCTACAACGAATTAGCACAGGTGGAAGAGCCGCCCATTTTGGAATGGCACCCAATGAACATCATCCTCCACATCCACATTTTTTCTGCATGCAGTGTGGTCTTATGAACTGCCTTAACCCTGAGAGTTTAACACTTCACTCCGAAAATCTTGAGACAACCTTTCCCGGCAGGATCCAGCGAATTGAAATTCGGGTTGAGGGCATCTGCAGTACTTGTTTGAAAAAAATGTAAATCAAGACTTCCTCTTATTTCCAAGAGCTAGCCCGAATTTCTCACGAGCTGCTACAACTACATCTGCCACGTCTGACAATCAACAGGCGTAGTACACTATGGCCTGTTGATTCGTTCCTTTCATAAAAAAGCCGTCTCAGCTTGTAGAAATGCAGGCTAAGCAAAGCAATTCCGCAATATTCATGCCCCTTATCTTTCCTTTGGCCGCAGGCATTAGACCTGCCCAACACCAGTTGCACGGACATACAATGGCGTCAAGGTTTTGTGAAACTGCTTTCTCAACAACGGCTGCTGCAGATTTCTTGCAGCAGCCATTGGGCAGATCAATGACATGAAGCCCGTCAATTGTATCAAGAAATTTACGATACAATTGCCAATCGAGCTTTGCTTGAGGATAAAGTTTAGTAAAAATGGTACGACAACCGCCAAAATAACCAATTTTTATTGGATCAATGCTCTCTCCCTGTTTTGGCAAACTCTCTATTATCAGTTCAGGCAAGTAGATATGCCTGAGATCTGACTCCTGAAAAACGTGGTTTGCAGCGTTGGCACAGCCCGCACAGCAATATGCCAGAGTGGATGCTCCTTTAAGACGAGCCGCTTCAAGATTGCGCTCCATAAACATCTCACCGGTATCCAGCATACCATCTGTTTGCTCCTGCGTGGCAAGCATTGAAAGAGGCGCCCCACAACAGTATTCCTGTTCAAGATAGGTGTAATCGATTTTCAAATGAGTCAAAAGCTGTAAATAGGCACCCATTAGTACAGGCGTAGTAAACGGGCGGTAACAGCCAAAAATCAGGCAAATCTGTGCTGATTCTTTGGGTTTGTCAAAGCCCAATGCGGCTAATGTTCCACTTCTTAAGGCAGGGCTGGCCGCATGGTTACCGTAACACTCAATCCATTCAATCTGCTCATCAAGGGTTCTTTCACATGCCAAAATCTCAGCCGCTGCTCGCCAGGCGTCCAATATCCCTTTGCTTTTTGCCATAATTACTCCTTTAAAACTGATTACAAACTTTCTTGCCACTTACGTGAAGTCATAATGGTACTGAATCTCTCTTGAATAACCAAAACTGTGTTGTGCAGCTCTTTGTCCTGAACTGAACCACTTGCTGTTGACAGTGTTAAGGTACCGGTGGCATCTGATAAAAACTCAACATTATATCCCAGATGAAAAGCTCTTCGCGCAGTGGTGTCGCAGCACATATGGGTCATATACCCGCAAATAGTTACGGTGTCGATCATGTTTTTTTTCAACCATTCGTCAAGACCAGTGCCGGCAAAGCTGTCAGGCCATTCTTTGTCGATTAATAATTGGTGATTTTTCTGTTCGATTTCTGGATGCAACTCCCATTCATAACTTTGCGTTTTAAAATACAACGCATCCGCATCTTTGGATCCATGACGAACAACAATCACAGGAATGTTATGCGTCACCGCAGCGTCCATCACATTCAAAATGTTTGCAAAACTGCCTTCCGGATATGTTACCGGCAGTTTCCCATCAAAGTATTCGTTTTGTACATCAATAACCAGCAATGCCCGTTTCATAGTGTTTCTCCAAAAATTTCGTGTTATTGTTAGAACAGCAGCCTCTTGACCAATTGGTCAAGATAAAATTACCAGAACTTGACCGACTGGTCAAGAACTTACTTTGTCTGTGGAATCAAACAATGGATGACACCAGAAAACGGTTGCTTGATGCGACCTACGAGGAAATATACTCCAAAGGCTATCATGGCGCGCCCCTGGCAAAAATTCTTACCACTGCCGGGGTGCACAAAGGCTCTATGTATCACTTTTTTTCGAGCAAAAAAGAAATGGCCATTACCGCAATCACCGAGCGCATGGCAAAACGCTTTGATAAACGCTATGGCGCCATAGCCAACAGAAGCAATAAGTATTTAGAATCCCTGGTGCAAATGTTGAAAGACACCTCTTTGCGGGATTTCAATCGGGGCTGTCCATTGGCCAACCTGGTACAGGAAATGTCTAATCAGGATGCGGACTTTGACGCCGCGTTGAAAACTATCTACGCAAGGTATAAACAGGTCTTACAGGAGATTTTAGATAACGCGGTGACAATCGGAGAGTTGCGCGCCTGCGACACAGCGCATCTTGCCACCTTTATCATCATCATCACCGAAGGGGCAATTCTGGCCGCTAAAGCCAGCGGTGATAGCAACGACTATCTGATCGGCATTAATAGTTTAGCTGAATATCTTACTTCTTTAGTGAGTTACAGATAATTTTCCTATTTTTTTGCAGGAAAATTTCTGACAAACCACTTTCCCCCTCAAAGGGGTACTAAAAAGAGTACCGGCTTGCCGTCTGGCGGAATATAGAATCGGAATATACGGAAACGGCAAATGGACTGTCCTTAATGAACAAGGAGAAATCTATCAGCAAGAAGAGTTCTAAAACTTTTTAAACATCACCTAACTCTTTTCCTATTTTGACGATTTTCATCGTTGATTTTGCATAAACCTATTCCAATCATTCCGTTTTCGCCATAATTTTATCCTTACTTAGACTTCATTCCCATCTTCCCATAACAGTCTGAATAGCAAACACAATACTGGGAATGTCATGCTTTTCTCCCATGGTAACCTGTAAAAATGCGTGAGGATTTTCACTCCACACTGGCCAAGTTCCCCAACAACGCTTCATCCTAATTTTCACAAAATTTTATTCAACGAGTTGTTTTTGGTATTGACATATTTTTTAGTTGCGACTAATATTTTCAGCACAACCATACACAACTGCCGACTGGTATACAATACGATATTAGCTATTATTTTTGGCCAATATGTTAGTCTTAACGTAATATATTGCAATTAACTAATTGAGAGGAGAGAGATGAAAATCAAAACAGCGCAAAACACAATCGCAATAACCGCCACTACCCTGTTTCTGGCAGGAGCTACAGCAGCCATAGCAGCCGACTCTGAAATGGCTTCGGTACAGCAGCAGGTACAACAACTCTTGTACCAGAATCAACAATTAACAAAACGTATTGCCGAAATGGATAAGGCCATCAGGACAGAAGGTGCCCCGGAAGCAGCCAATGAAGAAGCAGCGCCCACACTTAGTCAGTACGTCTCCATAGGAGGAGCCATAGAGGTGGAAGCCTCCTGGAGTGAAGATTTTGACGCTGTTTCTGAAAGTAGCATTGATCTTGTGACTGCCGAATTTGGTTTAGAGGCCCAGGTCGGTAAATGGGCTACAGGTGCCATTGCTGTTGAATGGGACGGTGATGATGATAAACTTACTGTTGATGAAGCATTTATAGTTGTGGGTAACGAAGAACAGTTTCCACTTACGGGCCAATTTGGCCGTTATGTCGTTCCCTTTGGCGTGTACGAAGGTGGGACCCTCTCCGATCCTTTAACCAAGGAAGTTTTTGAAACGAAGGAAGATGCTGCAATGGCCAGCCTTACAGTAGGTGATTTTTGTGGAAACATATACATCTACAATGGTGAAACCAATAAAGACGGTGGCGAAGACACCATCGAGCATTATGGAGTATCCTTTGGCTATGAAAGAGAGAGTGATAAATTCGTTGTTGCCGCAGGGATAGGATATGTAAATTCCGTATTTGATTCCGACGGCCTAACCGACTCTTTTCCCGATGATATGGAAGCTGAATACGCTGGTGGACTCGGTGTAAATGGTACGTTCAGTATGGCGGGAGTAAGCCTCTTTGCTGAATATATTACAGCACTTGATCCGGTCAACGGGGTAGAACCTTCAGCGTGGCAACTGGAGGCCAACTATGCAATGGAAGTTGCTGAACATGAACTTGTTTTCGCTGTGGCCTATTCACAAACGGAAGAGTTGGGTGGTGTATTCCCTGAAAGTAGAGTGGCAGGAACCGTAGGCATTGGGCTTACTGACGGGCTGGGACTGGCAATTGAATATGTGCACGACAAAGATTACACACAAGATAAAAACGGAACAGATGCATCTGCTGATGCTTTCACCGTTCAGTTAGCATACGAATTTTAACAAAAACGTTTAGCATACGCCTCCTTCAACCTGGCAAATTTGGTCTCAATGTCAGGTTGAAGGATTTTTAAGGCCATAAAAGTTAGCCAGGGCGAATTATATTGTAAATACCTAACTTGGAGCATAGTTATGGATCAAATTACTGTTGCACCTATGGAGAAAACGACAGGGGGAAAAAGAAGAAAAAAACTGTGGAATATCAGCAGGGCGTACCATTGCTCCATTATCGGTATTTGTCTTTGTCGATCTGAATTACGCAGATTATCGCGCAAGAGAGTATTTACCATTGAACCAGATTCCACCGATTACCAGATCCATTCAGCATTGGTAAGTGCAGCGGGGATAAAATCTGAAAAATCCAAAACCCTGCAACGCATATTTGAGAAAAAATTCAGACCGGCAGTCGCCCAATTTTCCAAGGCAAGCAGCGACGAAGAACTCAAAAGATTATGGAATCAATATGTAAATGATGGCGCCATCGCAAATGCATATTGGGCAATCATGACCCACCACTCGGCAAGCCAGGAGTTTGTATTTTCGGTTTATGGGGAAGTCCATATGTTGGGACATGACTTTTTCAGAAACTTCAAAAGGGATAAACAACTCCTTACTGAATCAAACAATCAACTTGAACTGTTGCAACAGGTCCTCGTATCGGAACGATTGCATCACCTTGAAGAAAAAAAATCCATTGATCGGGAACGTAATACCCTTGATGCAGACCGGCAAAAAGCCCTGCTTATAGCAAAAGAAAATACAGAACTTAAAAACAGGATTGCTCAATACCAAAATGAAAGAAAAGAACAACATATGGGTACATTGAAGCAACAGGTGGAGAAGCTTCAACAGAATAATGCTGCATTAAACGACAAGCTCAACACAGTAACAGTTGAACTGCAAGAAAGTCGGGACTTGCTAGCATTGGAAACCTATTCCAGCAAAACGCTAGAAGGGCGTAACACCACACTCAACCAGGAAAAACAGGAACTCCTGCAAGAAATCGTCTCCCTGGAAACAACCCTGCTATTCAAAATGACGACAGATGCTGAATGTACAACCTGTAAAGATCAGAACACAGATCTCTGCCCCGGACCGGATCTCTGTGGCAAAACCATTCTTTACGTTGGCGGACAACATAAGATGATTCCACGCTACAGACAATTGGTGGAAAAATATGGCGGCGCTTTTGCCCACCATGACGGCGGCAAGGAGGCGTCCAAAGCAGTCCTTCCCAAAATGTTAACTCGCGCCGACGCTGTTGTCTGCCCAGTGGACTGTGTGAGCCATGACGCATGTAAACGTGTAAAAACAATCTGTAAACGATACCAAAAACCATTCGTTATGATGCGCAGTTCAGGACTGTCATCACTTGCAAAGGGGTTAGAAGGAATCGTTCAATAAAAGAAAAGGAGTGAAACAATGAATTACCAGGCACAAGTACACAGTGAAATAACGACAGAACAACGAAACGGGAACCTGCATATAAACCTGGAAGGTATTTTTACCTCCTATACTGCAGCAAAAGCAACGTTTCTCATGCAAAAACACTACTCTGGGACAGGGAATATCTTTCTTCATACCAAAAAGGTATCGCAAGTTTCCGAAGCTGCAAAACCAGTCTTTAAAACATTGATGGACTCAGGCGATTTACCTCAGGAAAACATTTACTTTACCGGCAAAAAAGGACTTACCATCAGTAGCGATACTGGAAAAGTGATTATCTGGAAAAAGAAAAAAAATGGCCATAGTTGTTGCGGAAAATGCAAAAACTGCACATGCCACACGAAAAAAGCAGCCTAGGAGGAGCGTATGTCAAATACACTGATTGTCTACGGATCAACGACGGGTAACACGGAAACAGTTGCGGAGCAGATCAGCTCCATTTTGCAAAAAAAAGGAAATGGAGTAACCATAAAAAATGTTGGCGATACTGCAATTGACGAGCTTGGAAAGCACTACGATCTTATTATTTTCGGCTCTTCAACCTGGGGAGATGACAATATAGAATTTCAAGAAGATTTTGAACCCTTTTACAAGGAATTGGACAAAGCCGAACTCAAAGATAAACGTGTCGCTCTGTTTGGTTGCGGTGACTCCAGCTACGAGCATTTTTGTGGTGCCGTTGATTTACTGGAAGAAAAGATGGAAGAACTCGGAGCAAAAATAATAGAGACCTCCCTTCGCATTGATGGAGACCCGGATGATTCGGTGAATGATATTACTGATTGGTCCTTTGCTATTGCCGAAATGCTATAGCGAAACAGTAGAACAGGACCCTATTTTCTCTCCATTAAATCCCTAGTAACAGTAGTGCCTTGCAGAGAATTCTCTTGTTTATTAAGGAAGCTGTCAACAAGGCACTACTTTTCCTGGAAATTAGAACTGAAGAATGTTTTTACATTTGTCACCGCTGCTAGGAGCTTGTCCGAGAATAGCATTTTTTCTACAAATCGAGGCGTTTTGAAAATTTTACCACAGGCATATACCTAATATTCCGAGGATAAAATTTTCAAAA
>JBNKKR010000067.1:0-13807 GCA_050291935.1 Desulfocapsaceae bacterium
ATAAGCCGTGCGGCTTATTCAATTTTTTGATTAAGACAGCTACGAAATACTCTACTATTCGATTATCGATTTTTTTAGATAGTGTATGAAGCAATACTTCCTACAACTATCGTAACCGATTTATCGGTGGTAATAGCAAAGAGGCCCCACCCGTTCCCATTCCGAACACGGAAGTTAAGCTCTTTTGCGCCGATGGTACTGCATGGGCAACTATGTGGGAGAGTAGGTCGCCGCCGGTTCTTACTAAAAAGCCTCAATCAGATCTTACTTCTGATTGAGGCTTTTTTTTTACTCTTCTGCCACCGGCAGGAAACTTTTCTGGCTTCTCTCCTCTGGTTTCTGACTTCTGATACGGGCAAGACGCTATTTTAGGAAATTTTAGGGTCAAACTCTTCCCCTTTCCAATTTCGGATAAGGCTAACCAGGGTTCGCACACCTATACCACTAGGTCCTTTGGGAATATATTTCTTCTCCGTAAAGTCCCAGGCTGTCCCTGCTATATCCATATGGGCCCACGGAGTATCGCCAACAAATTTCTGCAAATATGCTGCCGCTGTGATTGTTCCTGCTGGCCTGCCCCCTGTATTTTTTATATCAGCGACATCAGAATCTATCTGTTTTATATATTCCTTATCCAGAGGAAGCTGCCAGAGCGGTTCGCCACAATCCTCTCCAGCTGCATATAAGCTTTTTACCAAAGATTGGTTATTGGAAAGTAGTCCAGTCCTATGGTGCCCAAGGCCGATAATCACCGCTCCTGTCAATGTAGCAAGGTCTATCACGCAATCTGGTGAATACTTTTCAATACCGTAGGCCAAGGCGTCTGCAAGTATTAGCCTGCCCTCTGCATCAGTATTTATGATTTCAGAAGTTATTCCATTATAATGTGTTATTATATCGCCTGGTTTTAGTGCGGATCCTCCCGGCATATTTTCAGTTGAGGGGATAATTGCAATGACATTTACCTCTGGCGCTTCCTCCCCTACCACCGCCATGGCACTTAGTGCGGCTGCCCCACCGCACATATCATATTTCATATCTTGCATGCCGGATCCAGGTTTTAAACTCACCCCTCCTGAATCAAATGTGAGTCCTTTTCCCACAAGAAGCAGGGTCTGGGCATCCTGCTTGTTACAGCGATATTCCAAAATCACCATTTTAGGCGCTTCTGAAGAACCTTGATTAACAGCTAAGATGCCACCCATCTTCATGCGTTTCAGCTCACTTTTCCCAAGTACGGTACACCGTAGTTTATGTGTTTTCGCAAGCTTTTTTGCATACAAAGCGAAACTATTTGGTGTCCACCCATTTCCTGGCTCGTTTGCCATATCCCTTGCAACGCACGTTGCTCTGGCAGAATTAGACGCCCTTCTTACTGCCAGGCGAAACCTTTTTTCCTCTTTGTCTAAGCGAATAGAAACTTGACGAATTCCACAGAACTTCTTCTCTTGATCTTTCTTGTTCTTATATTTTTCAAAGCTATAGTCACCCAACAAGAGCCCTTCAAGCAAGCATTCAAGATTCTTTGGGCTACTCACCCCCATTTCTTTCTGCTGGCATAGACAAACGTTTTTTGCCTTTATCTTTCTTGCAACTTTTGCGGCTCTACCACCGGCCTCTCGTAATATTTCGGCGACTTCTGCACCGGTCTTGTTACTCATCCGGCCAATACCAAGAAAAAGAACACGACCACCAAAAGAATTCTTTTTTTTATGACAATACGTTAACAGCTGTTCATTCTCTTTTCCTTGAAAGTCGCCATAGTCAATGGCTTGCACTAAATCATCTGTGCAAATTTCTTTTATCATTTTTGGTTTTTTATTTTTATCCTGACCGACGCAATAGAGGATAAGATCGCCTCGAAACTGTTCTATGGGGCTCGCGCTACAAACTATTTTTGTTTCTTTCATGAGTTACAATGTTGAAGTAGTTAAGAATTAAAAAACGGGATTATAGTCAAAAAAGTGATTGGTGGTGAGCCTGCGATAGGTCCTTGTTTCGCTTCTGGCCACAAAGGAATTTGTGACCGCACCAGTTGGAGTAAAACGTACGCCTTCTAAAAATTCACCATCGGTTATTCCAGTGGCGGCAAAGGAAATTTTATTGGAACTTATGAGATCTTCAACCCGAAATACCTTCTCAAAATCCGTTATGCCATGCGCTTGTGATTCCGCCCGCATTGCATCGGTATCATAATAGATCTTTCCTTCCATATACCCGCCAAGACAGCCTATTGCAGCGGCCACGACCGTTCCCTCAGGGGCATAACCGTATCCCATATAGATATCGGCCTTCTCCCCTTGAATTGCGGCAAGACAACCGGAAATTTCGCCCTCTTCGATCAATTTTATCCGTGCCCCGCAGCTTCTCACCTCATTGATCAAGCCTTGGTGTCGTTTCCGGTTTAGAATACAAACTGTAACATTCTCAGTATATTTCCGCAGTACCCTCGCCACTCGTTTTACATTAACGGTAGGCGACCGGTTAATATTTATCACATCACCAACTTTTGGCCCAACGACGATTTTAGACATACCAAGATTAGGCACAGACTGGATTGATCCCTCCTCACTAATCACCACATAGGAAGTTGCATTATTACGCCCATCGGCGGCGGCATGTTGGGCTTCAAGGGCGACAACCATAAGGTCCATTACAGGCCCATCACTTCCTAGGGTTTCTGGCAGGCCGTAAATTCCCTCACGATCTGTAAAGCGATCATTGATTACTGATCCTCGAATCATAATACGGTTTAAAGTCTTCCGAATGGCTTTTCTTGCTTGATTAAGGATATCGTTGTGGTTCCCAAGACCCTGAAAACGTGCGGCTGTAAGTGCTGCAATTTCAGTAGCTCTTACAATCTCCATTCCATAATTAATGTTTTGCATTGCGTTTGTCCGCTCCGTTTCCATGATCACCATCACCGGCAAGCTCGGTTATACGTTGCAAGAGACTCCTTGATTGACGGGCCAAGAATGCACCTCTTGCGGTATCTTTTATTTTTATTGGGTTTCTAAATTCATCAATAAACTCAATATCCAGTGGTGCCGATTCAAGGTTTAAAGCGGCCTGCGCCATCTCCTCCGGAGTGGGTAAAATAATACCAAAGAGCTGATGTGGTGTATGTACTAAGGCGTGCCCACGATTATAATAGGCTGCAGCAAAGCCGCCATCAACGTTAATGGCAACTCCATCGCTAGAAGCCATTTGTTTGCCCTTGGAATAGTCGACCGGGGTATGACCAAACACCACCCGTTGAATCCCAAACTCCTCTTTGAGTTTTTGTTTAAAAGCGTCGGTTGCAAGGTTCTTTTTCCAATAGAGGGTACGCTCCACATGGGTCTCGGGGTCCTTGAGAAAGTATCTCTCAAAGGTTTTCATGGCATGTTTCCCAAAAAAAGGTGATTTTGGCCCACACCATAGATAAAAGAAAAGCGCTAAATCCTCAGCTTCCTGTTTTTCATTGTTCATATACCGTTTGCCCACCCTTTCGATGGTGCTTTGGATAAAATCAAGAAGCGCTTTTCCCGAAAGCCCAAGAAATTCTTCAAAATTCCCATCCTCAGTGGAAGGGACAAGGGCATGGATATTGAGGCTATTATTGTGGATATGGTAGGTCTTTCCTCGTTTAAAAAAGAAGCCTAGTAATCTCTTTATTTTTGTGTTTCTGGTAAACTGCTTGGTGAGATCTTCTATAATATCTCGTTCTTCTGGGGTTAATTGTGCTGGGTTATCAAAATCAATGGTGGGGAAATGGGTATCAAGTAAACCCTCAACATCCTCACTTTTAAGCATTTGTGCAAGGCGATCCAGCCATTTTCTCCCCGCCATATTATATTCGGGAAACTCATCGATAATCTGCTCCTCAAGTTTAAATTGAATCACCGTTAAGGCCTTCTCCATCGCCTTTCCCCTTGAGGTACGCGCTTTAAACTTACCGGTTGCCAGCTCAACGGGATATGTTTTTTCAGCAAAGTCGGCCAATTTCGTACTATCCACAGAAAGCCTTTCCATCAAAGCAAAGTGGTCATATCGGCAGGTAATACGCATGGCTTCGGCGATTAGTGACTGTTGGCCTGCAACTGCTCCCATCCAGAGAATATCGTGATTACCAATTACATAATCGATTATTTCTCTATAGCTGTATGAGGAGAGTATCCTGATTATTTTATCTGGCTGGGCGCCTCGATCAAAAATGTCCCCTAACACAATAATACGATCAACCAGAACTTGTCTGATTGAATAGGCAAGGTGAGCAATAAGTCTTTTGGAAAGAAGTACTTCTTCAAAAACTTGATCCGGTACAGGCAGGCTTGAGATCAGCCGCTTGATGGTGTTTTTAAATTCAGGCTTAAAGATTATTTTGCTGCGGTGGCGAATATTAACAAGACGATATTTCAAGATATCGACCAGGCAGAAAATAACGTCCTGGGTATCCATCAATACAGCATCATCTACAAAATATTTCTTTTTTCGGATAATCTGGGTGAGGTAATGAATCTTATCCCTACTAAAAGTATTGGGCAATGCCTCTTTACAGGTCTGATATATCATGCCAAAACGACCCCTGAGAATCAGTTTAAAGCGATCCCCTTCCCCATGGAGATCGCTGATCCACAAAGTCACCGGAATATTGGAATTCAGCTCATTTTCGATATGCAATAATTGTTCTGCAAGCTTGTCGAGTTCACTGGTTTGTAGCTGAAAACCACCTTCTGTCATCTCTTCCCTCCATGCCAATGAAAAAGAGTATTCCCTAATCCTGTAAAACGGAAAGCCGCAGTGGTAAATCCATTGCTCTTCCGTCACGAACTATATTTATTTCTATCATGTCCCCCACCGCATGCCGCTCAAGTTCTGTACGAATATCATCATAATTTTCAACAGAAACGCCTGCAATACCGGTTATAATATCACCAAGGGCAATTTCATTTCCATACTGTTTGGTCGGCCTTAGCCCTGCTTTTTCAGCAGCACCACCAGGTTCAACGCCAAGTACCAAAACCCCGTCAATTCCAAGACGTTTTACAAGCCTTGCATCGGCAAGGCTTGCCCCTATTCCGGGTTTTACTAAATGCCCCCTGCGGATAAGTTGCGGTACCACCCTATTTACCTCATCCACCGGAACTGCAAAACCGATACCCGCATATGCCCCAGATGGTGAATAAATAGCAGTATTTACGCCTATTAGTCTACCGGCACTGTCGAGTAACGGACCACCGGAATTTCCGGGATTAATGGCTGCGTCGGTTTGAATCACGTCATGAATAGTTCTGCCAGTAATGGATTTAATCCCCCTACCAAGAGCAGAAATAATACCTGAGGTGATGGTTTGATCAAGGCCAAATGGATTGCCAACGGCAAAAACCTTCTGCCCCACCTGCAATTCAAAGGACTCCCCTATGGGTATGGGTTGCAGTTGGCTTTTGGGGGCATCAATTTGTAATACGGCAAGATCTTTATCAGGGGCTGCCCCCACCAACACCGCCTTCCAGGTCGAATTATCCGCCATGGTAACCTCAATCCGATTGGCATCACTGATCACATGATAGTTGGTTACCACCCGACCATCATCATCCCAAATAAAACCAGATCCGGTACCTTGTGGAATTTCAACGGCGTTGAGCGAGAAGAGATTTCTTCTAAGGGCGACTGTTGTGATATACACAACCGAAGGAGAAACCGTTTTAAACAGTTCAATGGTGTTTTGTTCATCTTGAGCAAGATCACCCCTGGCGGTCACGATCCTGGGCACAGCATTCTTATCAAAAATATTTCCTTTCAGTGGTTGAAAGAGTAGCCAAAAGCCAAGAATAAGAAGAACGAGTATGGCCAATGGAGAGACTCTTCCCTTGGCGGAATAAATCTTTTTTTGCAATAGATTCATCACAACTTAAGAAAAACTTTAGCGATCATAAAATAGGTGAGCACACCGAGAATATCAATGGAGGTGGTTACAAAAGGACCTGTGGCAACAGCAGCATCAATGCCAAAACGTTTTAAGACAAGAGGTATACCAGTTCCTAAGGTTGCAGCCATAACCATTGATAAAAAGACAGATAGGCCAACGACCACTCCCAACAAAGATGGTTCCGCATACCCGAAGTAGGCAAGAATTCCAAGAAATGAGCCATATAAAACGCCTAAAATCATCCCAACCCGTACTTCCTTAAAAACAACCCTGCGAAAGTCACCCATATTCACCGAACCGGTGGCAATACCTCGTACAACAATGGTGGAGGATTGGGTTGCAATATTTCCGCCCATTCCCATTACAATGGGAATAAAGGCGGCTAGAGCCATTACCTGGCTCAACTCCTTTTCAAAAGAGGAAATAATAAAGAGTGCCGTTACCCCACCAATCCAGGAAGCAAAAAGCCATGGAGCACGAATCATTGCGTTCTCTTTGGTGGACTTGTGGAGAATTTCAATATCTTTACCGGCACCTGCCATCTGCAAAAAAGCCTCTGAAGCCTCTTCACGCATTACATCAATAATATCATCGACCGTAACAATACCTACCAAAGTATAACTCGCATCGACCACCGGGACTGCAAGGATATTATACTTTGAGATCACCTGGGCGACCTCTTCTTGATCCGTATCAGTCGTAACCGATAATACATTCGCCTTCATAATATTTTTAAGCTGCCTATGGGCTGGATTTGTCAGCAATTCCCGAAGAGATAGTACCCCTGCAAGTTTTCCTTCGCCATAGGTTATATAGAGATAAAAGACCATCTCCTTTTCTTCACTCCGCTTCTGCACCTTGGCAATCGCCTCTCCCACACTCAATTCTTCATCAAGATACATAAAGTCTGGAGACATGAGCCCACCAGCGGTTTCCGGATGATACTGGAGGAGCTCGTCAACCTCTTCGCGTTCTTCCTTCTCCATATTACGACGAATTTCAGCAGCGAAATCATCCGGTAAGGCATCAATAAGATCGGCGGCATCATCGGTGGCCATTTTTGTTACAACATCAGCCAGGAACTGAGGGGTAAGCGTCTCCACCAATGAGATCATTATGGAATCATCGAGCTCACTTAAAAACTCGCCAATAAGATCAGTCTGGACAATAATATTGAAAACTTCAACGCGCTCTTCATCGGAGAGGTGACGAATAACCCAGGCTAGGTCAGCCGGATGTGTTTTCGCAACTAATTTTAAGAGATGGTTGGTCGCATTTCTACGGTTCAGACGCCGAACCATATCCAGCAAAACGATACCCTCTGTTCCAACCAACTCTTTTTTTTCAACTCCACTCATTCATTTCACCAACAACAATAAAACCCGTTCCAAAATAGCATTCCTAAAAATTCCTTTTCACTCACACACGGTAAGAAGGGAGCAACACCTTGACTTCTCAATTGATAAATACTACATATTACAACGTTTACGCATAGTCCGTCAATTTCTATTCCATTTTCTACCCATTTTCTTCTAAGGTCCATGGACGATATTTACTTCCCCAAGAAACCTTCTCTTAAGGAGCTGGAAGCTCTATTTATAAAGGCTTGCAACAGACATGAGCAAGGTCATTTGCAAGAATCCCTAACGCTTTACAACAAACTCCTCACCCACCTGCCGAACTCTTCAACGATCCATTTCAATATGGGGCTTGCCCTTTTTGATCTTAACAAATTTGAAAAAGCGGCAATCCATTACGACAAGGCCTGCAGTATTGATCCAAATGACCCGGATATTCATTATAATCGTGGGCTTAATCTCAGGCGCTTGGGAAAATATAAAGAGGCAATAGAGGCTTTTTGGGACGCGCGAAAACGAGATGCGACATCAATGGATATAGTGTACAATATGGCACTTAGTCATCAGGATCTTAAAGAGTACGACAAGGCAGCAACACTCTATGAAGAGATCTTAGCAAAAGCCAAAAACCATCAGCACGCGCTCAACAACTACGCGTACCTCTGTCATAAAAAAAATGATTTTGTTAAAGCAGAACAGCTCTACCGACGGCTGCTTGAACTCAACCCAGACCATAGTGCAGCAAAACATATGCTCAACGGGCTTTGTGGGATCACCACAGATAGCGCTCCTTTAGAGTATGTTGAATCGGTCTTCGATACCTATGCAGATAGCTTTGAAGAAAGTTTACTCAAAGAACTGCAATATCAAACTCCTGAAGCGCTGAAAGAACTTCTCTTCTCCCTTTTTCCAGCACTGGACAAGGAAAAGTGTTTAGATCTTGGCTGTGGAACTGGTCTTGCCGGAGCCGCTTTTAAGGGGTGCTGTAAAAGACTTACCGGGGTGGATATTTCAGATAAAATCCTCCAAATTGCCAAGAAAAAAGGAATCTATGACGCACTGATCAAAGACGATATCCTTTCATTTTTAACAGACGACAGCGATACCTATTCACTGATTATCGCAGCAGATGTTTTCACCTACATGGGGGATCTTGAACAACTCTTTTTTGCCTGTAGAAATAGATGTACAAAATCAGGACTTTTTTGTTTTTCTGTTGAAGAATCGGATTCTAAAACGTACAATCTCAAAGATACAGGACGTTTTGGACACGCATTAGACTATATCCAAAGCTTGAGCGAAAAAACGGGATGGACTGTCCATAGCAACAGACAAAGCAGGCTCAGATTGGATAGAAACAAATGGATTAGTGGTTTTTTGTTTGTTCTTCAAAAATAGTTCCCCCTTTGTACGACCCAGCAAATGAGTAACCCTATCCCCATGGAAATCAGCCCAAACATTCGTAAATGCTCCCCCTTGGTTTCGCTGAGCTTGCGCAGCCACTCACGCATGGATTCGGGAAAGGCGACATATGGAATACCTTCCAAAATCATTACCATACCAACCAATAAGAATAAATTTTTCATAACATATGACACCTGATTGACAACAACTAACAAAAATCAAAAGGTAGATAGTATTGCTTTTTCCAGGGACTCCTACTATCATACCGTGGATCCTTTCTTCTATTACCCTTAACACATTAAAAAAATGAACAAAACAAAACAATCAAAATATAGTGAAGCCGGTGTCGATATTGACAAAGGAAATGATTTTGTTTCAGGAATCAAAGACATCGTTAAAGAAACTCATCAACGTGGGGTGCTTAATGATATTGGTGGATTTTCCAGTATCTTTGCCATTGATCCCAACAAATATAACAAGCCTGTTCTAGTCACCTCCACAGACGGAGTGGGAACCAAACTGGAGATAGCCAAACGCTGCAAAAAACATGATACAATTGGCATTGATTTAGTCGCCATGTGCGTAAATGATATCATTGTCGGTGGGGCAACTCCCCTTTGTTTTCTTGACTATTTTTCCGTTGGCAAACTGGAACTTGATGTGGCAACAGAAGTGGTAAAGGGAATTGCGGAAGGTTGCAAACAATCCCTCTGTTCACTTGTTGGGGGTGAAACGGCAGAGATGCCTGGCCTCTATCAAGCAGGAGATTATGACCTTGCCGGATTTGTGGTGGGCATTGGCGAACGTGATGCCATTATTGATGGTAGTAATATCAAAGTTGGCAATAAGATCCTGGGGCTTGCCTCTTCCGGGCTCCACTCCAACGGTTTTTCGCTGGTACGCAAAATCTGTTTTCAAGACAACGGGTTAGATGTTGACGATTTTATAGAAGAACTGGGATGCACCCTAGGGGAAGAATTACTTAAACCCACTAAAATCTATGTCCAATCTGTACTGGCTATTCTCAAGAATTACCCCCTAAATGGAATCATTCACAATACAGGCGGCGGATTTATCGACAATATTCCACGGGTACTCCCCAAAGGCTGTAAGGCCACCATTGACTGTAGCAGTTGGCAAGTCCCTCCCATTTTTGATTTTCTTGCTAAAAAGGGAGAGGTCCCCCAAGAAGAAATGTATCGTACCTTTAATATGGGAATCGGGTTAATGGTGATTGTAGACGACACGGATGTTGATGATATTGTTCACCGTTTTGGAGCGCATGGTGAGACGGTCTCAATCATTGGTGAAATCACAACGGCTAAAGGACAGGACGATCTGGTAAGTCTTAGCTTTTGATATTTTTTTGTAACGCTATTCAAGGGTGGTATCATTAGCCAGCGGCACAGTCGCTGGTTCCACCCTGAATCTTATCAAGGGCATGGGCCAATGCAGGAAGGAGTACAGCAATATTTTCCTGGGCAGCCTTTTTGCTGCCCGGAAGATTGATAATTAGACTCCTTCCACGGATCCCTGCTTTCCCTCGTGATAAAACCGCATTTGGTGTTTTTGTAAGACTTACTGCACGCATGGCCTCTGCCATGCCGGGAATTTCCTTAGAAAGAACTTCCGCCATCGCCTCAGGAGTGACATCACTTGGTGACACTCCCGTCCCGCCTGTTGTCACAATAAGATCGATCTGTTTTTCATCGACCCAGGAGATCAACGTCTCTTTAATAGCAGATATCGTATCAGGTATTATTTCGTAGGCAGCTTGACGGTACCCTTCCTGAGTCAAGGTTTGTACAAGACTTGGTCCACTTGTATCTTCTCGCTCACCACGAGAACCCTTATCACTCATGGTGAGCACCCCAAATGAAAACCGATTACAATCCACCTTCATTCCCGTTCCTGTTTATTACTCTACTTGACTTGCAGCTACTATCTTTTCTGCTATCATTGCAGGCACTTCTTCGTAATGGGAAAACTCAACGCTAAATTTCCCGAGCCCGCCCGTCATTGCAGTAAGATCTGCGGCATACAACAGCACTTCTGCCTGGGGCACCTGAGCATTAATTATCTCCGTTCCTTGCTCTGAATCCATGCCCATAACTTTCCCGCGTCTGGCATTGAGATCACCCATAACATCACCAACATGGTCTTTTCCAACTTTGATGGTCATATTCATATAGGGTTCTAGTAGAACAAGCCCTGCTTCCACGGCGCCCTTTTTAAAAGCCAGACTTCCTGCGACCTTAAATGCCATTTCCGATGAATCCACAGAATGAAAAGAGCCGTCAATTAAGACAACTTTAATATCCACCACGGGGTACCCGGCCAATACGCCTTTTTCCATGGCTTCAACAATTCCCTTCTCAACTGCGGGTCTGTACTGTTGAGGAATAACTCCACCAACAATCTTATCAACAAATTCAAAACCATTTCCAAGATTTGCACTGATCTCAATGGTACAATCACCAAACTGTCCACGACCACCACTCTGTTTCTTATGTTTTCCCTGGACAGTGGCTTTTCCCTTGATTGTCTCTTTGTAAGGGATTTTGGGTATTGCAAGCTCCATCTCCGAACCAAACTTCCGCTTGATTTTAGCTCCCACAACTTCAAGGTGAACCTGGCCAACACCTGACAGAAGCACTTGACCGGTTTGTTCTTGACGGATCAAGCGGAGCGTAAGGTCCTCGTCCAGCATCCGAGTGATGGCAGCGAACAATTTTTCTTCATCTCCTTTACTGGCCGTTACGGCGTAGGATATTACCGGTTCCATTATTTCCAAAGGATCATAAATAACGGGAGCTGACGCATCACAGAGGGTATCACCGGTCATGGTCTCCTTCAACTTTGCGACCGCAACGATCATACCAGGGCCAACTTCATCCACCGGGCGTTGACCTTTGCCTTCTGGTAAGAATAACTGCCCAAAACGCTCATTTGTTTCTTTATTACTGTTATAAAAGGAATCGCCTGATAATACACCGGAATAGACACGGAAAATAGTAAGCCTACCCGCATAAGGATCGGCCATGGTTTTAAAGACCTGTGCAGAAAATTTTTCATCAACAGAAGATGCTCTTTCAACCGGTTCACCGGCAAGATCAACACCCATGGCAGCAGGCCTATCGGCAGGAGACGGAAGAACAGCATTGATGGTATCCAAAAGGGGAGCCGTACCCATATTCACACTTGCAGCACCAACACAAACGGGCACCAAATCGCCACTTGCCACACCCGCCTGTAGTCCAACTGTAATATCATCAATGGACAGTTCCCCATCTTCTAAAAATTTTTCAATCAGGTCATCGTCGGTCTCGGCCACCTTCTCCATAAGACTTTCACGGTACAAGGCGACATCGTCTTCCAGTTCACTTGGTAATTCTGTTTCGGTTGCGCCTCCTTTTTGGTCATACAGGTAGGCTTTGCCGGTCCTTACATCGACATATCCACGAAATGCGTCTTCTTCACCGATGGGAAGTTGCAGAACAACGGTTTGCAGAGGCAAGGCATCATTTATCTGCTCAATGGTTCTCTCAAAATTTGCCCGTTCACGATCAAGCTTATTGATAAAAAGCAGTGATGGTAATGATCTTTCAGCTATAAAATCAGCAAATTTGATAGTTTGCCCTTTCACTCCGAGTACCGCGCCAACGATAAACACGGCCCCATCGACCATCTGAGTGGCAACCAAGGTCTCATTGATAAAATTATCATCCCCTGGCGTATCCATAAGAAATACGTCGTGCTTTTTCCAGGAATAGTTATGGAAGGAAGTAGTAATGGAAACGTTGCGCTGGATCTCTTCTTCTTCAAAGTCAAGCGCCGAGCTACCGTCATCGACCTTTCCCAGTCGCTTGATCTTTCCAGCAGTGTACAACATGGCTTCTGCCAGTGAGGTTTTTCCGCAACTGCCGTGTCCAATGATAGCCATATTTCGTATAGTACTGATATCCTGCATGCACGCGCCTCCCTAAAAATACTGTTGTACCTTCACTCGTAATTCGACTGATTTCTATAATGTTTCTTTATGCTACTCCATTCAAAAATATGTTGCTTTACTCAAATTCATTCCTACTCATATATTCAGTAATTCCCTTGAAAGTCAAGTATGTTCGATAATTTCTGCTTCTTTAAAGATCTTTTTGCTAAACTGTTGCCTTTGATCTGGTTTCAGTGGCAATGCTTTCTTAAAACAGGTAGAGTGGCGCGGGGACGGGCACTATTCTCCTCCCAGCAACGTAGCAATCCAATGGAAGGGCAATTTTGTAAAGTGCCCACGGGCCAAATAAAGCATAATTGAAGAAAACAGCAAAACAGAGTGGGACAATAGCGAAATCCGCCTCCACCGTCTCAATAGCGGTGATGTGTAGCCGGGTTCTGGGCCTTGTTCGTGAACAGATCTTCGCGGGTATGTTTGGGGCTGGATTTGCTTACGACGCCTTTGTGGTGGCCTTTCGAATTCCTAATTTGCTAAGGGATCTCTTTGCCGAAGGGGCGCTTTCTGCTGCATTTATCACCGTCTTTACCGACTATGATACCAACAAAAGCAGACGTGAAACCTGGCAACTCGCATCCAATGTTTTGGTGTTTTTTGGCATATTCCTCTCGCTTCTAACGCTAATAGGAATCATCTTTGCGGGTCCCTTAGTCCACGTTTTGGCGGGAGAGTTTTCCAATATACCTGGTAAAATAGCCTTAACTGTTCTTCTGACCAGAATAATGTTTCCCTTTTTGACCCTTATTTCCCTTTCCGCCATAGTAATGGGAATATTAAATGCAAAGGGGAAATTTTTCGTTCCGGCAATGGCCTCAGCTTTTTTTAATATGGGCTCCATCATTGCAGGAGTCAGTTTTGCCCTTTTACTGCCGACCTGGGGGTATCCTGCAATCGTTGGCATGGCCATTGGTACACTGGTGGGTGGACTACTTCAACTTTTTATGCAGGTACCCGCCCTTCGTAAAAGTGGTTTTCGTTTTTATCCTCGCCTGCGCTTAAAAGATCCAGGTCTAAAGAGAATTATAACCATTATGCTACCGGCGGTCATTGGCCTGTCTCCCACCCAAATCAATATTTTTGTGAATACAAATTTCGCTTCATCTTGTGTGGAAGGTTCTGTCTCCT
>JBNKKR010000068.1:0-13678 GCA_050291935.1 Desulfocapsaceae bacterium
TGGTTTTGCCGCAAAAGAAGTGATTATTTCCACCCTTGGAACAGTCTATTCCATGGGGGAAGTTGATGCAGAAGATCCTGGCACCCTTGGGACAAGGCTCGTTAATGATCCTAACTGGAACCCGGTGGTTGCGGTCGCCGCCCTAATCTTTATTATGTTTTACGCCCCTTGTTTTGTCACATTGGTCTGTATCGCCAAAGAATCTTCATGGAAATGGGCCCTTTTTTCTTTAACTTTTAATACTGTTTTTGCTTTTTTTGCTGCATCTTGTGTCTATCAAGTTGGCAATATATTCTTTCATTTTTAGTGGCAGAGGTGGCAGCCAAAAGGCCACCACCTGACAAGGTAGTAGCACCTACAAACATTCTCGCATTAAGAATTGGAAAGAATCCCAGTCTTTGACAAGAAATAGCGTAATCTTAGTGGTACTTTTTTCGGAAATAACCATTTTCACCTCCATAGCAACCCTTGTAAATGGCCCGAAATAAAAAATCCCAGGCCGAAAATCAGACCTGGGATTCCCCTTTGTATCCACAAGATCAGTCATATACCGCTATTCCACGACGATATACACCCAAATTCTCCAGGCAGGTCTTCTGACTCTCGGCTTTGCTATTCGCTCCGCCTTCCCAATGGTTAGCATCCATCAGTGGCAGTTGGAGGAACATTCTCCGATTACAGCGGCGGGTCCGTCTTCGATTTTCACGAAGTTCCCTTTTCAGTCCTGTTACAGACACCTAAAGCATGCATACAGTACAACTTTTCAAAAAGGATTGTCAATAAAAAAGGGTTTGTTTCCACAACATCTAGTGGGAACGACATCTCACGACACTACAGGGAGCATAAAAAAAAGCCCCTCTGACGACACTCAGAGAGGCTTTTTTAGAGGGAGGGGAAGAAAAAATGAAGTTCATCGTCCATTTGCCTCTTTACAATACAACATACATGCCAATTTTAACTGAAAACCATATCAGACCGAAATAATAATGTTTTTCGTTTTATACCTGCTCTACTGTTCCAGCAGCACCGTACTTCAGTGCATCATTTTTACCCACCCTGGCAGGATGCTGCGTACATTCTATACACATTTTACTCACTAACATTTAAAAAATTTTGATGGCACCAATATCCTCTTCTCTGCTTTCTTGTTTTTGAGCAATTTGTTCCTTTTCAACTCTATTACTCTGCAATTCCAAACTATTACTGCTTTGTTCATTTTCCACTGATCGTTTTATCTGTGGTGTAGGCTCAGCCATTCCCGCAGCAAACGGTTGCTTAAAGACTCCCATCAAACCATCATTGACCTCCAGCAAAGAAACCAACTCCCAACCGGCCCTACCAAATTCATTTAAGGTAACTTCTATCTCAGCCTCATCTAAAAATGCTCCACCAAGCAATCCTTCTTTTTTTAAACCAAAGTGCTCAGTTTTATAGCTCCAGCGCATACTCCGCCTCACTGTATAAATTCATCATTTTTAAATTGTCCCTCAAACTTCACTCCTTTTGAGGTGATTAACTTGCCGAAACCGTTTCTACGCCCCATTTGGAACTCTCCTTCATAGGTACTGCCATCTGCAGCCCGTAAGAATCCTTCTCCGTTGGGCATATCATCTTTAAAGTTTCCTGTATAGACACTGCCATCGGCATACGTAAGCTTCCCCTTACCGTCAAAACGGCCGAGGTGAAATGATCCCTGATACTGACTTCCATCACTGAAAAAATAGCTGCCTTCCCCTGAAAAATGGTCGGCCTGAAGTGCGCCGGCATATCTCGACCCATCGGGATAACTAAATATTCCAGTACCTTCTTTTATTCCATGGACAAAGTCTCCTTCATACCGTCTTCCATTTGCGTAGTTATAAATACCACTTCCATGGAGTTTACCATTACGGATCTCACCCTCATAACTATCGCCATTGGCATACTCAATAAGGCCGGTTCCCGTCATCACGCCCTTTTCAACACTTCCCATATAAAACATACCATTGGGGAAGAGATATTCTATTTCTCCGGTAACCGGTGTTCTATCGTTGTTAAGACATACTTTTCCGTGTAATAGAATATATTTTTTATTGGGTTCCTTCGGCAAATGAGCCGTTTTCACAACACTTGCCTCAGTCTTGCTTGCTATGACCGGTTGTTGCGCCTTTTGCCCTTCCCCTTCTTGCTCACCCACTGGTTTACCGTCAACAAACTCACCACTATAGCTGCGGCCATCGCTCCACTGTAACTCCCCCTGACCGTCGGGTTTTCCATCTATAAAAGCACCTTTATACACAGATCCATCGGCATAGTAATATTCCCCATACCCTTCTCGTTTTCCATCCAGGAAATCACCTTCATAGCGACTGGTATCGGTATAGTAGCGTATACCTTTTCCTTCTTTTTTCCCTTTTACAAATTCACCGACATACCGGCTTCCATCGCCATAGACCAACTCTCCTTTTCCGTGCCGGTAATTCTTAAGGAATGCGCCGCTGTATGTGCGGCCATCGGCATATTGTAACTCCCCTTCTCCTGTGTAAGTATCAGCGACAAAACCGCCTGTATACCTGTTCCCATCAGCTCCTTCCCAAACCCCTTGTCCATGACGATCAGAGCCGAAATAGTCACCACTGTATTTTGAACCGTCCAGGTAGGTTCTTATGCCGTTTCCAGCAGGTTTTCCATTATGAAATTCGCCTTCAAACCATGTACCGTCGGTATAGACCAGTTTTCCATGCCCTTCGGCCATATTACTCCTAAAATCACCCTCGTACACCCTGCCGTCTAAATAAACTATTTTTCCTTTCCCTTGATATTTCCCCAAAAGAAAATCACCTTCATAGACGCTTCCATCCGATGAACGAAGCACTCCTTTCCCATTAATAACATTCTGAGAAAACTCACCGGTATACTTTCTTCCGTCCGGGGAAGTTAATACCCCCTGTCCGTGAAAAACACCCTTGTCAAAGGTACCAATATAGATAGTACCATCGGGATATTTTAAAACACCTTGTCCGTGTATGGTCCCATCTTTAAACTCACCCGAGTAATGCCTTCCATCGTCATTTATAAGAATACCATTTCCATTCCTGCAATCACCTTTCACGCATTTTGCCAGGACCGGAAAACTATAGAAGAAGACTACCCAAAATAGCAGGGCAAAACCTATTTTTTTCACTATGTTACTCCCTTTCATAAACGATATGCCTTTTTTACTTCTTCTGCGATAATCTCTATACCTTTTGCAACCTTATCCTCATCCTGGGAGTAGGTAACTCGAATACACTCTCTTTCATGCTGCCAGGGTTTCCCAAGACCTGGAAAAAAATAATGCCCCGAAACAACCAGCACATTTCTTTTCTTTAATCGTTCATACAATTCTTCACTGCTAATGGGCATATTTTCAAACCAAAGCCAGAGAAACATTGCACCTTCCGGATTATGAATCTTATATGGAGTCCCAGCAAGTTTTTCATGGAACAGTGCCAAAGCGCTTTCCATCTTTTTTTGATAAAAGGGTCGTATTATATCGCTACTCACCGTTAACACCTCACCCGTCTCGACCAAATCTTGCGCAAGGGTTGCTCCAAAACTTCCGGTTGCTAAATTCATTATGGCGTTCATTCCGGAAACAGCCGTAATTATTTCAGGTTTGGCAACAATTATACCCGTTCTAGCAGCAGGTAATCCAAGCTTTGATAAAGAAAGACAAACCACAATATTTTCATTCCATATGGGTTTTGCTTTTGTAAAAATAATTCCAGGGAAAGGTACACCGTAGGCGTTATCAAGAATAAGAGGGATATTATGCTGTTGTGCTAACTGATCAAGCTTAGTAATCTCCTGATCGGTAAGCACGTTTCCAGTGGGATTTGTAGGCCTTGAGACACAAATGGCACCTGTCTCCGGCCCAATATGCAAGTTAGCAAAATCCACATGATACTTAAACAAATGAGTATCAAGAAGTTGAATCTGAGGTTTGTTGGCCACAAAGAAATCATCCTTGACTCCTAAATCCGCATATCCGATATATTCAGGCGCCAGCGGTAAACGGATCTTTTTATGACTTCCATCCTCATATTCACCGGCAAAAAGATTAAACAAAAGAAAAAATCCGGCCTGGCTCCCATTGGTAAGAGCAATGTTCTCTCTTCCAACATTCCAGCCGTACTCCTTCGTTAACAGATTAGCAAGAGCATCAATAAAACCTAAATCACCTTGGGGTGGATCATAAATCCCAATCAACTTTTTAAAAGATTGCGAATCAGCGGCGAGAAACTGGAGTCGTTTCTTTATGATCTCCTGAAAGCCAGGGACATGGCCGGGATTCCCACCACCCATCATCACCGTTTCTTCATCACTTGTGGCAAGGGCTTTACCAAGATCATCCATCAGGCTGAGTATTCCGGCATCACCGGTAAACCTCTTGCCAAAAGTTGACATTTCCATAACTACTTTTCCCTTCTCTTTTCAGGCTACCAGTCCGCCCCTGGAGCTTCCACCATTATGTTTTTGGCTTTTATCAGACGATTTCTCACGAAAAAGTGTGCATTCCATCCCCGAAGATGCATAGACAACCAGCGCCGGATTTTGCTTGGACTTAAACCCCATCGCTTGGCAACCATTGGGTTGCTCAGGATTATAGGTGATATAGTAGAAAACACACCTTCTACAGTTGGGACGTTCTTCTTTTTTTTGCATCATAGTAATAATTGAAGAGCATTTATCACCTGACGTCCATCATTTGTTAAGCAAAATTTCTATGAACGATAATCGGCATTTATCTTTACATAATCCAATGAGAAGTCACACGTATATACCTCTTCGCACCCCACTCCGTCTTTTAGATCAATACACACGGTAATATTTTTTTCTTTAAGTAGAAGTGTTGCATCTTCTTCAGCCTTCTTTCCCACTGCAAGCCCGTCACGAACAATAACAGTATCACCAAAGGCCACGTCCACCGTCTCCGGGTTAAAACGCACCCCAGATCTGCCCATGGCCATTAAAATTCTTCCCCAGTTGGCATCCTCACCAAAAAAAGCTGTTTTCACAAGGGGGGAATTGGCCACTGTCCTTGCCATTTTTTCTGCGTCCTCTTCACTTCTGGCACCGCATACTCGAATGGTAATACATTTACTGGCCCCCTCTCCATCATTTACAATCTGGAGGGCAAGGTCTTTGAGTACTGATTCCAGTGTATCCTGGAACACCTGTTTATCAATTGGGTTTTCTTCATCTATCCAAGCATTGGTGGCGGTACCGTTTGCCATCACCAATACCATATCATTGGTACTGGTATCGCCATCAATTGTGATGCGGTTAAAAGTCCTATCGGTGGCTTTTTGCAAACTATCATGTAGTTCCGGAAAACTAATTTGGGCATCGGTAAGGACAAAGGAGAGCATGGTAGCCATATTAGGCATTATCATGCCTGCCCCCTTAGCCATCCCTATAAATTTCACTTCATGATCGCCAAGCATTGCCGTGGTACGAACAAGTTTGGGAACCGTATCAGTGGTCATGATAGCCTTAGCGACTTCCTCAAAATTATCTTCAGAAAGGCCCTTTACAAGATTGTCCATGGAGGCACGGATAGCAGCAAGATTTAACTGCTCACCTATCACCCCGGTGGAAGAAAGCAGAATCATCTCATCGTCAATTTTTAAACGGGTGGAAAGCATTGAACTGGTGGCAAGAGCTGCATCCATCCCCTGTTTCCCTGTGCAGGCGTTGGCATTGCCGGAATTGACAAGAATTGCCTGGGCACGTCCCTGTTTAAGGCGATCCTGATCAATCACAACAGGAGCTGCTTTCACCTGGTTGTTGGTAAAGACACCTGCAGTCACAGCGGGCGTATCGCTATAGATCAAGCCAAGATCCAATCGATCCTTGTATCGCACCCCAGCGGCGACGGCCGAAGTAAAAAAACCTTTAATTTTCATTTTCCACTTCCCTCAAAGTATATAAAAAGTATACAAAATACGAATAATACGCACTCAATCTCAAATTTTGATCTGGGAAACATTGAATGTAGGTTGGGCAGCTTATCTTGTCAAACGAAACTTACGGATGTTTTTAAAAAAAGTAAGCTTAAGTCACTGCAACATAAGAACCTTTACATTTTTAAACAGGGGTGTAAAGTAAAATTATTATGAAAACAGAGATGTTACATTGGAGTGGCAACCTCATTGCCGTCAGTTTCACCCTTGCTGATCTTTTTATACGACTGGGACTCTCTATCCGCGTCATAATGCGTCAACGCCAATATGGAGTGACCCTTGCCTGGTTGATTATTATTTTATTAATCCCCTTTCTTGGTGCTATTATCTATCTGTTTCTAGGTGAAAATAGAATTGGCGAAACCCGTGCAAAACGGGCTGAAGAGTCCCTTAACCATTATCATCACTGGCTTGCTTCACTGCAAAAAATTTCATCTGCGAGTTGTAACACCTACTGCCAGGAAATGGAATCCATTCAACATCAGGCAAATACCCTTGTGGGTATCCCTACCATGGACGGGAATGAGCTGGAACTTATTGAAAATCCAGTACAGATAATGCAATCCATAATCAGGGATATGGACAATGCAAAGTCGACCTGTCATCTCCAATTCTATATCTGGCAGGATGGTGGAACCACTGATGAAGTGGTTGAGTCGCTCATCCGGGCAGCAAGAAGAGGGGTTATCTGCCGTGTCCTTGTGGATTCCATTGGCTCAAAAGAATTTTTAAAAGGAAAACAAGTCAAGAGATTACGAAAAGCTGGTGTACGTGTACTTGAATCCCTCCCGGCAGGATTTTTTAAAGCCTTTTTTGTCCGCATTGATATTAGGAATCACCGAAAAATAGTAATAATCGATGGGAAAATCGCCTATACCGGCAGTCAAAACATGGTTGATCCTAAGGTATTCAAAAAAGACTCTGGAGTTGGTCTGTGGATAGACAATATGGTCCGTGTCCAGGGACCGGTTGTTGAAGCCATGGCCGGCACATTTATCAGTGACTGGTTTCTGGAAACCGATGGAAACAGCTATCAACCAAGATCACTTAACGAAGACGTTCAGCATATTCGAAAAATTACCGATCTTAGGCACCTGCCACCTGTGGGAAATATAGCAATCCAGTTTGTTCCTTCTGGGCCATCCTTCTCCCAGGAAGCTATTCATAAGTTATTATTAACAACAATTTACTCCTCCAGGAAAAGTCTTGTCCTGACTACACCCTATTTTGTTCCGGATGAATCAATTTTGACAGCACTTACCTCCGCTGCCCAACGCGGAGTAGACGTTCGCATCATCATACCCGAAAAAAATGATTCGAAACTTGTTCAATATGCCAGCAATGCACGCTATCAAACCATGCTGGAAAGTGGGATCACCATTAAACTGTTTACAGGCGGATTACTCCACGCAAAAACCATTACCGTTGACGACAAATTTTCGCTTTTTGGATCTGTAAATATCGATATGAGAAGCGTCTGGCTCAACTTTGAAGCAACCCTCTTTATTTACAATCAGGACTTCACCAAAAAACTTCGAACGGTCCAGGCCGGCTATGAAGCCAATACCCACACCCTCTCATTGGACAAAGTAAAAAACAAAAAGTTTTTCAAACGATTTTGTGAAAATGCTGCTCTAATTATCAGCCCCATTTTGTAATAACACTATGAAAATACTTCTTCTCTCTGATATCCATGCCAACTTCCCTGCATTACAAGCTGTATTTTCAACCTTTGGCAACAGCTCCTTCGATTATATCGTAAACTGTGGTGACTCTCTGGTTTATGGCCCTTTTCCAAACGAGACAATGCACTACTTAACCGATAAACAGGTACTTTCAATTACAGGCAACACCGATAGAAAGATAAAAAAAATACTTAAAGGAAAAACGATCCGCAAACCCAGCAATCCGCAAAAACGAATTATGTATAGTTGGACTGCTTCAAAACTTGATAACCAGGCCAAAAAACATCTCTTTTCACTTCACAACAAAGAAATATTTTCTGTCGATGACTATTCAATATGCCTTGCCCACGGGAGCCCAGTCCATAAAAATGAATTTCTCTTTCCGGAAACTACTATTACACGCTTCCAGGAACTGGCAAGAGTTTGCCCGAGTCAAATCATCATCACCGGCCATTCACACAGCCCTTATCACAAACATGTGGATGGCACTCATTTTATAAATCCCGGTAGTGTGGGGCGAATGTTCGATGGGAATCCTGCTGCGTCATGTGCAATTTTAACACTGTCCACTTCTTCAATTGCGGTCGAACATTTCCGTATTCAATATCCCATTGAAGAGGTCTGTAAAGCATTGGAGAAGGCAAATTTACCAAAACTCTACCAGCAAATGTACCGGGAAGGACTTAAGTTGAACTAACAAATGACTAATTTGAAAATCATATTTTTTATTAAAAACCAACATTTCCAAATAAAGGATTTCTATTCTTTTTAAGAATCTGATACCCTTTCATAATACGTACAAGAAAAATTGAGGTCAACATGAGTGCTGCAAAAAAGAAAAAACATATTGATTATGGACCAGAACCATTGGGAAGCACGGCTATTATCAGTCGAATTATCGAGAATGTCGGTTTTGAATTTAAAGATAAAGACCCAACCGAAAAAAGCCGCAAACTCCTCAGTTTATTACATAACCAGTGCAAAGAATCCATCGTTGAAGCAGCACTTTTAAAATATTACAACTCAGAAGAGCTCAAACCCTACCAGGCTGAACTTATTAAAATGCAAGAACATCTGGAGCAAACCGGTAAAAAGATGATCATTCTTTTTGACGGTAGAGATGCGTCTGGAAAAGGTGGGACCATCCGTAGGGTCACCCGTTATATGAATGAGAAGCGGTACCGGGTAGAAGCCCTTGGAAAACCGAATGAAGTACAAAAATCTGAGTTACATATTAAACGATATATTGAACGATTTCCCCATGCAGGCGAGATCGTCCTTTTTGACAGGAGTTGGTATAACCGCGCAATGGTTGAACCTGTGATGGGATTTTGCAGCAACGATCAATATCGTCGTTTTTTAAAAAAGGTCACCAGTTACGAAGAAAACTTCATCCTTGATGCGGGGCAGACCATACTCCTTAAACTCTACTTTTCGGTAACGAAGGAAGAACAGTCAAAACGTTTTGAAAGACGAAAAAATGATCCCTTGCGTCAGTGGAAGCTGAGCGAGGTAGACTTGCAGGCACAGGACTTATGGGATGAATTTACCTTAAAAAAGAAGGTTCTTTTACAAAAGACTTGTACAAAACTTTCTCCCTGGTGGATTATTCGCTCTGATGACAAACATAAAGCCAGACGTGAGACAATGAAACTCATATTAAATAGCGTAAAATATAGAGGACGCAGTAGAACACTGGATTTCGCCCTTGACGACTCCATTGTTATTGACGGTCAAAGGGAACTAAGAATAATGAAGAAACAGAAAAAGAGATACGGAACCCCACTACGTTAACTTTTAGCTAAAGAGGAACACTTCATGTCTGATAAAAAGAGTCATCACAAATCCAAAAATAAAAAGAAGAAAAACCAGAAGCTCATCAGTTGCGTAAAATTTAAACTCCTTGAGGGAACTGCTCTAAAAAACGTCCATAGGGAAGCGGGAAAAAGAAAGACAGCCGTTTTTGTTAAGGACTGGCATTTGGAATATGAAAAAGAGTTGAAAATTCTGCAAATTGAACTCATGAAACTCCAACGTCACATGCAGGCCACTGGGGAACGCATGCTGATGATCTTTGAAGGCAGGGATGCAGCGGGCAAAGGTGGAACCATAAAACGCATTACAGCAAACTTAAACCCAAGAAATACCCGGGTTGTGGCACTTACTAAGCCCAATGAAACCGAACTTACCCAGTGGTATTTTCAGCGCTATACCAACCACCTTCCTTCCGCAGGAGAAATGGTACTCTTTGATCGCAGTTGGTACAACAGGGCCATGGTCGAACCAGTCATGAAATTTTGTACTGATGAGCAAAATAAGCGTTTTTTAAAGGATGTTCCATTCCTTGAGGAAATGCTTGTAAAAGACGGCATCCATCTTTTGAAATTCTACTTTTCTGTTTCAAAGGAAGTGCAAAAAGAACGCTTCGATTCACGTAAAGAGGACCCTCTTAAGCAGTACAAGCTTTCCCCGGTTGATAACCTGGCTCAAAAATATTGGGATGAATATTCGGTTCGGAAATTTCAAATGTTATCAGAAACGAACCGAACAGTCGCCCCGTGGACCATTATCCGTTCCGATGTGAAAAAGACTGCCAGATTAAACTGTATAAAACATATCCTCAACCAAATGGAGTATGAAGATAAACTTCCCACAGACCAATTACAATGTGATCCAAAGATTGTAATTTCTGGTATTGATGAACTGCAGCATATGCAAACAAACATCATGCACCCAGAAAAACTACACGGATAAGGAGATCCCTCAGTGCCCCAAAAAGCTATTTGGAATGAAGAATATTCCGTACTCAATGACCAGATTGATGCCCAACATAAATACTTGTTTGAGATTTATAACAGCATCCATGAGCTAATCGATACCCCAGAAGAAACCGAGGCGGTGGAACAAGCCTTGGTGAGCCTTCAAAATTATATCGAAAGTCATTTTAAAGATGAGGAAGAATTATACGAGGGACATCCACTCCTCCTGGAACACAAACAACAACATGTTGATTTCATGTTACAAATAGATTCCTCAATCGCCGATTACAATCGAGGAAGTCTCAACCTTGCTGAGCTGGCTGAGTTTATTTACGATTGGTTATCAAATCATATTCTGGTGGTTGATGGACAATACTTCAGTGATATGCGTTCCCTTGCCTGAACGTATCTGAAAATGGGTATTTAACTTAGCCCAGCAGGGTGTATGACGCCGCTCTTTAATTAACTGGGCTGACCACAGCATTTTTTATATTTCTTACCAGAGCCACAAGGGCACGGTGCATTGCGACCAACTTTTTCACTTTCACGTTTAACCGGTTGCTGTTGAGGGGGGGCTTCCCCTGCCGCCCCCTGGTTTAAACGAGCTTGTTCTTGTTCGCGTAGCTGCTGCTGGCGTCTCTCTTCTTCCAACCGTTCAACATCTTCTTCGTGCATGACGCGCACCCGCATAAGACTGCTCACCGTTTTAGCTTTTACGGCTTCAATCATACTGAGAAAGAGATTGTATCCCTCTTTTTTATACTCATCCAACGGGTTTTTCTGTCCATACCCCCTAAGACCTATCCCCTGCTTTAGATGATCCATGGACAGCAAATGATCCTTCCAATGACTATCAACGGTCTGTAACAGGAGTATTCGTTCAAGGTGTCTTTGCGTCTCTTCTCCATTTGCCTCTTCTTGTTCTTTATACTGGATTTGCACGAGTTCTGAGAGCTTTTGAGAGAACGCCTCGGAATCCATATCACTCTTCTGTTTTGTATCCCACTCAACTTCTATATGAAACAGATCAAGCATCCGCTCTTCAAAGCCGTCCCAATTCCAATCCTCAGACATCATTTTTTCATTGGCAAACTCACTTGCAACCATTGCAATTTGATCATCTATCATATCTTGAATAACAGCTAAAAGGTCACTACCATCCAAAACTTCCCTTCGTTGACGGTAAATCACCTCACGCTGTTTATTCATAACATCGTCGTACTCAAGCAGATGTTTCCTGATATCGAAGTTATGCCCTTCCACCTTTCGTTGAGCATTTTCAATGGCTTTGGATATCATATTATGTTCGATGGGTTCATCTTCCTCCATACCCAGCTTATCCATTATGCCGGAAATTCTGCCAGAACCAAAGATACGAAGCAGATCATCTTCCAAAGATAAAAAGAATCTGGATGATCCTGGATCTCCCTGACGCCCAGAGCGGCCACGAAGCTGATTGTCAATCCTGCGCGACTCATGGCGTGAAGTCCCTAAAATATGAAGACCACCCGCCTCTTTTGATTCGGGACTGAGTTTAATATCAGTACCACGCCCGGCCATATTGGTGGCAATGGTGACCTTTCCATATTGCCCGGCATTTGCCACTATTTCAGCTTCTCTTTCATGTTGTTTGGCGTTTAAAACCTCGTGGGGAATTTTCGCCTTTTTGAGCATTTTTGATATTTTTTCCGATACATCGATGGAAATTGTTCCCACAAGGACAGGTTGTCCTTTGGCGTGCAGTTCCTGGATCTCCCTCACCACTGCCCGCTCTTTTGCCGCGACGTTTTTATATATTACATCTACATAATCCTTACGCACCATGGGCATATTGGTGGGCATAATGACCACATCAAGATTGTAAATCTTTTTAAACTCGGCAGCCTCTGTGTCAGCCGTACCCGTCATACCGGACAGTTTGTCATACATTCTGAAATAATTCTGGAAGGTAATGGAGGCAAGGGTTTGATTTTCTTTTTCAATTGTCACATGTTCTTTTGCTTCCAGGGCCTGATGAAGTCCATCGCTATATCGTCTCCCCTCCATGGTTCGACCGGTAAATTCATCGACGATAACTACTTCACCATTTTTAACTATGTAGTCCACATCACGTTGAAAGAGTGTATGTGCTTTAAGTGCCTGATTGAGATGGTGGAGGTCTTCTATGGCATCCGGCTCATATAAATTCTCAACATGAAGAAGCTGTTCACCAAGAGCAATGCCCTCTTCGGTTAACGCCACCTGCCTTGCTTTTTCGTCGATGACATAGTGTTCTTCTGCTTTAAAAGCTCCCATTATCTTGTCAACTTCTTTGTATTTTTCAGTAGATATATTGGCAGGTCCTGAAATAATAAGTGGCGTTCTGGCCTCATCAATTAAAATGGAATCAACCTCATCAACAATGGCAAAGTTGAACCCTCGTTGACAAAAATCCGCCATTTCAAACTTCATATTGTCGCGTAGATAATCAAAACCAAATTCGTTATTTGTTCCATAGGTGACATCTGCGTTATAGGCCTCACGGCGCTGGCCATCCTCCATATCGTGGATAATTTTCCCAACGCTAATACCAAGGGCTCGATACACCTGTCCCATCCAATCCGCATCACGTGCTGCAAGATAGTCGTTCACCGTCACCAGATGAACCCCTTTACCCGTCAACGCATTAAGGTAGACGGGAAGTGTTGAGGTAAGTGTTTTTCCCTCACCAGTTTTCATCTCCGCAATCTTCCCCTGATGCAGGATAACTCCGCCAACTAACTGAACATCATAATGCCTCTCACCAAGGGTTCGCTTGGCTGCCTCGCGCATGGTCGCAAAGGCCTCCGGCAACAGGCTGTCCAGGCTCTCGCCTTTAGCAATACGTTCCCGAAACGCAACGGTTCGGGCGGCAAGACCCGCGTCATCCAGTGGACTTACCGTACTCTCTAGCTCATTAACTCTATTTACTAATGGTTGAATTTGTTTAAGAATACGGTCATTCTTGCTTCCGAAAACTTTTGTCAGCACTTTTCCTATCATAGCGGTATGTCACTTTTTTTATTTTATCGAGTCGCAATCAGTCTTTTTGTAAACTGCTCCCAGTATGTTGTCTGCGTAACCTTAACGTGTACCCTGGCGGTGCAATATATCTTGTACAGATCCTTGTAATGCTTCTTCGTCGCAATCGGGAAACTTTGGACAATTGATACATTCACTCCAGATTTTGTGCGGCAGATCCCCTTTATCCACGTCATAAAAACCTACT
>JBNKKR010000069.1:0-13217 GCA_050291935.1 Desulfocapsaceae bacterium
GTTTAATGGCTTCATTTTGACTGGAGCCATACAGTACCGGTGCGCCAAAATTTGGCTATTTTCCGGCTTGGCGGCAAGATGGGCCGTTGAATTCAGGGATGAGACAATTATGGGCCTATAAGGATTCTCTACTGAATTGAACGCCGTTCAACATGTTGTATTCATGAAGGCATTGACACACAAACGCCGCTTTGGCATACTTGGCCGAGGAAAAAGCAAGTTCTTATCTTTTTAATCTCTGGTATTTGTTCTTCTCTAGGTTCTTGCATCTCTTCTTTTTCAGGCAGGGGCGTTAGTCCTTCCTGGTGCTCTTTGTTTTGACCGCCTTTTAATTTTTCTTCATATGCTTTTATTTTTTTATTGGCCGCCATGATTTTTTTAACAGATACTTCTTGAATGTTTTCCAATTCATTGATGGTTTTTTTGTGTGCTTTAATTGAAGCTTTGTAAGTATTAACAATCTTGGAAAACTTTGTGGCTGTCTTTTTTTCAGTTGCTTTTGTAACGGTCTGGGTCATAAAAATATTTAACAATTCTCCAACAACTGCAATAATGGTAACATAGATAAGCGCATCTGCCTGTAAATAATAGAGAATAACAACAACTAATAGGCATGTAAAAAAAACCATTGGCCAATTGAACCTTTGTATTTGGTAATTGTAAAAAAATATTCAAGCTGACTATGTAATCAGTCTTCAAACTATACAATCGGCCTTTAATTAGTTCAAGTGTAAAAACAGGCTTGAAAATAAAAGAATACAATCTTGAAAACATTGATGGACCGTTAAAAAGTCTATATAATCATAGACCAAAATCCATTCATTTAAAAAAAGGGAATATTTCATGAAGATTTTAGGTGTTGTCGGCAGCAGCAGGAAAGAAGGTGTTTCAGGTGTTCATACACTGGTAAAAACTGTTCTGGAAAATACAGGCCATGAGTATGAGATGATTACTTTAAAAGGGAAGAAAATTGGCGGATGCATAGCCTGTCTTGGCTGTGTCAAGGACAACATCTGCAAGGTTAAGGATGATATGACCGATTTGCGTCCCCTGATTGCCGAAGCAGATGCCTATGTCATTGGTGCCCCTAATTTTTACTCTACCTTAAATGCCCTGACCCATGCCTTTTTAGAACGTTGGTACCAGTTCCGCCATCGTGAGGGCAATACGTTGTGGGGCAAGCTGGGTGTTGCCGTGGGTGTAGGCGGAGCATCCGGAACCATGCCGGCTGATGCCATCGAAGGATTCTATCTCTACAGTTTTATCGAAACCATTGCAAAGGTTTCAGGTCAGGGCGCTGCCAGCTGTTTTACCTGCGGCTATGGAGAAACCTGCAAGGTGGGTGCCGTCAACATGCTTTATGGTGAAGGGGTAAAAATTACCGAAGATATGATTCCCCAGGTCACCAAGCAGCCCGACGTCATGGATGCAGCTATCGCAGCCGGCAAAGCTCTGGGTGACCGCTTAAGAAACGGCCATGATCGAATGGCAATAACCCAGAAGATGCAGCAGACCCTGATGAAAAAATTTGCAGAGTCCACATGATGCAACCCGGGTTTTTCGGGTTTTTTAATTAATTTAGCCTGGTAATCTTCAAATCATCAAATGCGGCCTTCTGTGTATTTCGAACAAAAAAACCGACAAACCAGTCTGTTTTGATCATGTTGTTTTGAATGGTGCCAATTTTGTGATCATTAACATAAAAGGTGATTTGATCTTTATGTGAATCAATTCTTAGGTTATCGAACGTTTTTCCATCGGGGACCCTTCCTTTGGCAAATTGTTTCCACTTGATTAAAACCTCTTTTGCTTTCCCATTTACTCTCCATATGACCAGTGCACCCCCATCCCCAGAAATACCAAACCGGTATTGATTTTTTCTATCTTTAGCAATAATGAATCCGAATGGCCAGTTGGTCACACCTTTTTTCCACATTGCTTTGGCTTCCATACGGAAATTGTCAGGGAATTTTAATTTTTGTTTTAATAAAAAATAGGTGGGTTTTTCGTTTTTTGTTTCAATAACATACGTTCCGGTTTTAATAGCTGATTCATGGGTTTTTGCTTTGATAATTTTCCATCCCTTTTGATTGTTATCAAAATTATCAAAGAATAATACGGCTCCTTCCTCAGACGTATTTTTTTCGTGTGGCATAGGCTTTGGAGGGAGCAGTTCAGCTCTGATCCATGGGTCTTTTGATTGAATTTTAACGAGATATCCCTCTGCCGGTTTTTCACCGGCTGAGCCCTTATTTCTTGCCCAGACATGTTTATGCTCCACAAGGACAATTTGCCAGTCCCCTTCAACCGGTATAAAGTCATCTCCCAGTTCAAAACCAATTTCAACAGAATCCCCCAGTTCCGGCGCCCATTTCCCCTCGTAGGATATTTTTATATCTGCATCTACCTCCACCACTTTTCCTTTAATAAGTGTTTCGGCAAGCACTGAGTTTGCAAAGAATACAATATAGATAAACCCGAGCCCTGCAACTATTAATTTTTTAATCCATGCTATCATCATTTTGATCCTTCTTTATTCATTTTTAGTTATTTTTAATAAAATCGGAAAGATTTCGCCAATGTATCGATTGTCTTTTGATAAAGCCCGTAAATGAACATAAACGTCGTGTTTTCCTTTTGGCAGCTTCAACGCTTTAACAGGAAATTCTATGTTTATACGATGAAATTCATAACCTTTTTTAGGATGAATAATCTGTTTGACGCCGGCATGTTTCCCAGCGATAAGATAGGTTCTATCATTAATTTTTAAATTTTTATAGTTTCTTGTGTGGACTGTAGCAGCAATCTGAACGTCTTTATTAGCCAGGTATCTGATATGTGCAACAGTATTTACATTGATAATAGTTGACCCGTATTGATCTTTTCGTGTATTCACTTCTGATTTGGCAAACCAAACCCAGGGAAGCCAGTTCGAAGAGAAGAAAACAGATTCAGTCTCAGCCTTGGCTAATACCTTGTTGCCGCTTATCAGATCCAAATGAACCTTAAATGAAATATCATTATAAGATAGATAATCCAGATCATTGAACGGGATCTGCAATACATGTGAAAAACTATTGCCCTTGAACCGTATCCCTTTGGAATTAAGATTGACAAGATGCTCCACTTGGCCATCTGAATTACAGATTCTTCCGTCATAATCCTTTAAAAGTTGACCGTCATGTGAATAACGAATCCTGATTGATAATTCAGATCGTTTATTTTTAAAGTTATATGCCCAGCCTTTAAACGACACTTCAAATAAACGTGTCTGGGATTTTATAATTGGTTTAATCGGTGGCTTGATTTGAATGGTATATGGGTTAGCGTCTGGTAATTCTTCCCTGGCTTTTGGAGATTTGGAGAGAATTTTTGTGTGATATCCCACAGCCACATCTGCTTTATCCGCATTTGTTGCCTTGGTCCAGACATATCTAACCCCAATCTTTGTGATTTCCCAGGTTCCTTCCACTGGAATAAAGTCTCCGTCCAGATTAAACCCGATCTCAACTGAATCACCCTCATTGGGTGCATAGTCTCCTTCATATTCAATTTTTATTTCAGGATCGACAGCCACCACTTTACCTTTAATCCGTGTTTCAGCAGCTGATGGTGAAATCTTTCCAGCAACAAAAACCAAGCTGATAGCGATTATCATCATTATTCCATTGGGTTTTCTCATCATCCTGTCCTTATATGTTTACACTTAATCTATCCTGGTTCCTTTCCATTCTTGAGAGGGTTGTTTATCACCATAGGCCCATACCCCTTGAAATGATTTTTTATCAGGATTTAATTTAAAAAGTAATTTCCCTCTATCCTTGGGGGCTTTATAACTGGGTGCTTCTGACCAATACCCTATAAGTTTTGTTCCGTCTTTTGACACATCTCCTCCAATTCTGCCCTTGTCATGTGGATAGTGCCCTGTAAATTTATTGCCTTGAATTGATATCTCTAATACGCCAAAATTGGTATTCCATTTTCCTGTAAATGCATTGGTTTTTTCATCAATATCTGGTTTGGGAGGGATCAGCTTTTCTCTAATTAAAGGATTTTTGGATTGGATATTCACAAGATATCCCACAGCCGGTTTTTCACCAGCCGTTCCTTTGTTTTTTGCCCAGACATATTTATGCTTTACAAGGACAATTTTCCAGTCTCCTTCAACCGGTATAAAATCATCCCCCAGCTTAAAACCGATTTCAACAGGATCCTCCAGTTTTGGTGCCCATTTTCCCTCATGTTCAATTTTTATATCGGCTTTTACCTCTACCACTTTTCCTTTGATGGTTACAGTAGAGGCATACCCGCTAACAATACTCCATAAAATCATAATTAAAACAACAGTTATTCCATAAAGGGATCTTTTAGAAATTTTGAAATTTGTCGATCTGAAATCGGTTGCCTTCATTAAGCTTCTCCTTGAGTTTTAAGCTCGCATCTATATGGCTTCATTCATCATTTTCTTGTCTAATTTGCTTTTGAAGCATTCGCTTTTCAGGGCGGTAAATTCTTAAAAGGGTTTCATGAAAATATTCCAGCGCATTTAGCTCACAGCGATAATGATGGATCATTGCCTTGGGTCCGAATTTAAACTCCAGTTCGGCTGCCGTGCAGGCTTGTTTTTTATAACTTAAAAAATTATCATAAGCACTGGTCAAAAGCCTGATCCGTTTTTCATACCATTCAACAGGCGGCGGCGTATAGGATTCAGGAGTATCAATGGCTTTTTGATAATGCCGTTCAAGTTCCGATGCCAACTCATCATATAACATCTGCATGGACAATTGCTTTTCTTTGAGCAGTTTTTTGGCACACGCCTGGTTTAAAACACCATCTTTGTTCAGGCAGGCAGAGATACTTTCCGGATATACCGATTGCGGAAGGGCTGCCAGAACAATGGTTAATGAAACAATAATAATTAGTATTGATTTCATCTGTTTTTAACCCTGATCCAATTTATTGGTTTACGGGCAGTAGATTATTTGTTTCCGTCCGTCGGGGAAATAACAATAAACATCACCCTGGCCAAATGCATGCCTTTCATCAACCATTCTGGATCCTGGCGGACATTTACAGGATGTCCCACCCCCACTGTTGCCACCAGGGTTTGAACGGCCACCTGGCTGACCACCACCGCCAGTGCCATATTTTCCCATTGCCTGTTGAATTTTGGCTTCCGGACAGCCGAATCTTCTTGCCTCAGCAGCAGCGAATTCAATCTGTGATTTAACAACAGCTTTGTTGGCTGCGATGTCTGCCAGGTCCGACAACATTTTGATCTGACCCACCAGAATATTGCAGTTACCCTGTCGGTTGTTTGTACCTCCACCGCCTCCGGGCTGCTGCCTTTTTTTGATGCACCGGGTCCGATCGGCTGTCCAGACAAATCCCTGGGGACAATTGCATACCAGATTGCCCTCTGCGTTTCTGCCGCCCGGAATACTGCCGGGAAAGTTTGAGGCACAAAGCTCCTGTTCAGCAGCTGCACGGGAGACACATTGTGTTTTCGCTTTATTCCATACTAAATTTCCAGTGCATCCACATAAGGGTCTGTTCGCTCCATTGTCCCAATGCGCCGCACTGCCGGGCCATCGTGAGCAGTCCAGAGCCGCTACCTGTTCTTCCTTGCTGGGTTTCTCCGGCTGGCTACCTCCTTCAGAAGTATTTTGGGTTTCAGTATTAATGGAATCACAATAGCGCCGCCAATCAGGATGACAAAATTTATACCAGTCTTTTGACATGTCATACCATTCTCTCGGGTCATTACAAATTTTTATGTTTTGCCAATACCTGTTAGACATTTTTCCCGCTGTAAGCTCGACATAACATTTATACCATCTTTTCTTGTCTTCAACCCAGTACTTGCCAACATAGACAGGAACATCAATTCCTGGGACTTGGACCCGCCTTGGTTTGGTTTCAAATTTGTATTGGCGAATTCCATTTGGATAAGCCCAATGGTATTCCGTTGCAATATATTGGTTTCCTTCTCGCACAATAACTCTTTTCGGTTTTCCTGACCCCCAGGATCCTTCCAATGTCTTTGGGCATTTATGTGTTGTTGTGGGTTTCTTATTAATACACTTGTTTTTGCTTGAACTCCATGTGTATCCATTACGGCAGTCTTTCCGGGCCACCAGGTCTTCCTGGCCTACAACATATTTGCTGTAAACATGTACTTTGACCACCGTGCCTGCTCTAATCTTTTTACCTGCCTTGGGCTGGGTCATGGCCACCTTTTCAGATTTGCCCTGGGAAGGGGCACTGCCACCAGCCACGGGCTTGGCTTTCAAGCCTTTCTCACTGATCTTCTGTTTGGCCTGTTTCCAGCTCATTCCCTTAACATCTGGAATTTTAACCAGTGTTAAACTATACTTTCCATAGACTTTAATCACAACCTCCTTGTCGGCTATAAGTTTTGTGCCGGACGTGGGATCGGTTTCCTTTACCTTTAAAGAAAGTGCTTCAGACGGGGCCGGGCCTGCAGCAGCCAGGCGGACCTTGAACCCTTTTTGCTGTAGTTTGCTTTTAGCTTTTTTCACAGAAAGCCCTGTGACATTTGGAACAGAAATGTTTGGGGCAGTATATTTGCCATACACACTGACCTTGACTTCAGTTCCAATGGCGATCTGTTTGCCTTCTGCGGGATCTGTTTTTTTAACTTTTAAAGACAGATTCTTGCTTGGGGCAGGTCCTGCTGCTGCAAGCTTGGTTTTTAAACCCTTATTTTTCAGCCAGGCTTTAGCATCTTTGACAGTTTTACCGGACAGGTCTGTCATTGTGATTTTTTTTACCGGACCGTATATTTTTACTTTAATAGTCTGTCCTTTTTTAAGAACTGTGCCAGGCGCTGGATCCTGGGACTGGACCTTGCCGACTTTATCTGGGGAAGGCGCTGGGCTGCCGCCAACCGGCCGGACCTTAAATCCATCCTTTTCAAGCCTTTGTTTGGCCTGTGACAGGCCCTGTCCTGTCAGGTCTTTGACTTTGACACCTCTATCAGAATCCCCCCGGGCCTTTTTATACCGGCCTTGACAATTGTCTAAGGATTGATTCTGGAGTTTTGCTACCACATACTCTTCAAGGGTGCAGTGGTTAACAGAATCCAGTTTATCCCGGATGGACCAGACGGTTTCTTCCGGGGTTGGCAGAGCATAAGCAGGTTTTGGCCCTGCAGAGATAATACCGCCGTCAGCATTTTTGCCAACCACTCTGCCCCAAGGATCATAATTCAGCTTGGCTCCCTGGGTGGCGTTCTGCGGCGGTTCAGCCGCATTCGTCCACTGCTGGATCAAGGCTTTGACATCCTGGCGTTTTGGGTCTAGTTTATCCGGGTCGATGGGCTGATCAGAACCCACCCGGCCTGATGATCCTGTACTGCTGTTGTCTGCGCTGCTGCCTGTTATTTCTGAGCCAGGACCGGCTGTTTCGCCGGATGGTTCGGATCCATCCCTGGGTGGTTTCAGCAGGTCTTCTGGTATCGGAAACTGGGGAAGCGTTTTAACATAAGGTGTTCCCTGGTGAATCAGATCGTAATGCAGTGAGATGCTGGAAAACGGATATCCGCTCCAACTGAAACTGGGGGTGAATGTGGCCAATTTTTTTGGCTTTTCTTCAGGATGCAGGTTTCCTTTTGCATCAATTTTTTTAATAATTTCTATTTTATAAGATTCCACATAATCAGACCGGCCCTGCAAAGTTGACATCAAGCGGCCAGGTGTTTGATACTCTATTTTATAACGATATATGCGTTTGGTATGAAGAACACGATCTTCTATATCCTGTGATACGGGTTTGAAAAAGATATTCAAAGTGATGGATCCATCCTTTTTAACTGGCCTGTCAAGCACTTTGCCATTCCTTTGGTTGGCATCATTGGAGCTGCAGTAAGGGTGCAGATCTTCCTGTGACTGCGCCCTGACGCCGCGGCCTATATCCATACTCAGACTGGGGCTCAGGCGAGTAGTATCAGGCGTTCTGAAATTCCCGGATCCCCTGATAATAACACCCCCTTCTTTCCGATAGCAGTATGCCTCCTTGTTGTAGTTTCTTCTTACTTTTATTTCGGCTGATATCTCAAAGGGTTCTCCCAGTTTGATTTCAGCGGGAGCCTTTGTGATACGCAGGACCCCTTTCCATTTGACATCAGCCGGGCCATTCGAAGGGTTGGTTAATATTACACCTGCATCGCCAGTTTGATATTCTGTCTTATGCTCCACATGGTTACCAGTTTTTGGGCCAGTAATTTTGACAAGTTTTAAAACAGGGACCACTTCTTTTTCTGCAGTTGCGGCAGCTGTTTCTTCCTCGGCTGCCGGTTTTTCAATGCGAACTGCAATGACCTGCTCTGGGTGATCCACAAAGGCTCCTTTGGCACTCATATTCATGACCACCTTGTCGATGGTTTTATCCTTTGCGTCTTTTGAAATATCAAAAAGGACTGTAAAGAGGCGCGTTTTTCCCGGGGCAACAGGTCCGCTGCCGTCTGATTTAATACGGACATTTGTAATCCATTGCCCTTTCTGGGCTACTTCAAGCGTGACGTCTTCAATGGAGATACCCGTGGAAGGATTTTCAAAAGTTAGGGTAATCTGGTTATCAACTGATCCTGCCATTACTGTGCCGTCTATGGCTTCAGCCCCGTCAGCAGGATTTGGATGAAAACATATATTGGAGATAAGGAAAATGAAAACAATGGTTAAAAATGGTCTGATAGAGATCATCGTGCGGTTATCCTTGACAATCATGGTTAAAGTTTTTCCTGGCACGTTTTATCCTCCCTGGTTGTTGATTTTCCAATACGGTTTATTGCCGGCCCTGTACGAGTGCTTTCTTTTTGACTTTGGCAAAGGGGATTTCAATTTGCCGGTCATACAGCAGTTGGACGACCGTATCGTCATCGGGAAAGGAAGACAGTTTGCCAGTTACTGGTTTCCGTCCGCCAGGCTGGCGGGTGATCGGGTCAATACTCCTTTTCCCCCGCGGTCCTGAATACAGGTTAATAAAGTAACGATCCTCCTCCCTTTCAGGAGTTATATAAGTGCCATTAATTTTGAGTTTAAGTTCGTACTGGGTTTTCAGTGTTACTTCTGCTATTGTGTTCTGACGCCGGTATTCCTGCGAACCAGACACACGCGTTTTGCCGATCATCGGTCCGCTGGGGTTATCCTTGTTTGTCAGCCAGAAACGAAAATAACCAAGAGGTTTTGAACCGTTTTCTGAAATCATAACGCTTGCGTATTTTTTTTCATTGCCCGGGGTGATGGTCCATAGCTCAGCTTCCACACTGTAATGTCTGCGAATTAATCCGCCCCTGGTTCTGGCTGTAAAGTTATCCCAGGATTTTTTTTGAAACTGCAACCCTTTAAGCGTATCCCTGTGAAGACCAAAGGTGATGATCTGGGCTCCGGGAGCGAAGCTGGTGTAAGCCTCATAACCCCCAAGGGAGTTACCGCTTTTTTTCCAGGAAAAACATCGTCTGCCTGACTTTGGAGGATCTTTTTTTAAATTATACTTTACAGTTTTGTCACCGGCTTTGAAATTCATTGTGTAAAACCGTGTGGCTGAAATGTGGTTCGGGTATGCATCGGCCAATACATCCTGCATCCCGGTGACATTGCCCATCAGCAGGACAGGAGGAATTTTTGCTCCGTTGTATGTTTTGCCCATTTTAATTTTTTCAGGATCGATATTGCCAAAATATCTTTGTCGTATGGCATCGTCCATGGCACCAAATGTATATTCTGAGATGTCCATGAGAAAGTCGCCAGTACTGTAATCCCTCCAATTCTCAGATTTAAGTGTACTGCTCCAATGTTTTTTTTCCCCTGATACCATTCCTGTTAGATGGTCCTTATAGCCTTCCATCACTAGATTGGAAGCAAACGGGATGGGTATGGGCGACATTTTAACATATGAAAAGAACTGATCTGTTATCTTCCCCACCTCCGCATCCATTATGATAGATGCACCGCCCCATATGATTCCCCCATTGGCCCATTTATAGAGGTTGAAAACAGCATGCGCATAATCTTTTGTTTTCCAGTTATACAAGGTCGGGGACAGGTACCAGATATTATATGTGGGTTCGCTGACCCACTGCCACATGATTTTTTTTGTTTTTAAATCGCCGATAGTGTTACTGGTAATGGTCAGTTTTTTTTTCTCAGGAACGGTGACTAGCGGATGGTTGTTTTTTAACCTGACAGGAGCGTTGTCAGTGCATTTTTGTCGCAGGCAGGGTTGTTTATTTTCATCATCGACAATCAATTGCATTTCAGCCTGCACTTTGCATGAGATTTTATCAATACTGATGCTCATGTCAGAAACAATAGGGGATACTTCAGTTAGAGTATTCCATTCGTTTCTGCTTCCAAACAACCAGTCCATATTGTCGCTCAATTTAGCAGGAAGTGACTTGTCTAACCCTTTTGCATAGGGGCGCAGGATACGAAAGTCTAAATTTTTCGTGAGCTCTTCATGTTTAAGCTGGAAATAAACACCAGTACCCCATGGACAGAAATGGGAGAGAAAATCTCTGGCTGTCTGAGTCGTGGAAATCTGGGAGATCCTGGTGTCATTTAACAGAACATCAATAAATTTTGAAAGGTTGCTGTAGTACTTAATATCATAAGTTACCTTGCGGCTGATGATTCCAATGGATTCCTTGAATCCCGTGCCAATGGTTTCCCTTCCTACCAGAGGATGCCGGTGCATATAAAATTTCCCCTGGTATTGTCTCAGCTCTGACACATGGGTGTATGGCGGAAGCAGGTTGATGGTTTCTCTGGGTTCCCCTGTTTCTTCGACCAGCCGGTCTGCATCAACCAGCACTTGGTTCAAAATAGATATACCTTTTTCATACAGATCAAGGTATCGGGGGCTTTTATCATGAAAGAATTCCTGGCTTGCAAACAGATAACATTCACCGGCAATCAAAGAGGCCCTGAGCAACAGGTTGTCCGCTAAATTGTAGCGCATGGCCAGCGATATCCGTTTTTCAAGGATTTCATCACCCAATGATACCCATGCCTGTTTATGCTTGAGTTTTTTCATCTGACGCTGAACATACATGGTGTCAAACCGGTCAAACAGTTTGAAGATAGCTTCTTCTCCTTTGTTCGGGTCTGGTATTTTCTCTGTTGAGAAAACGAAAGGCACTGAGACAGAAGAAAAAAGAAGGATGATACATAAAATTATAACAGGTTTAAAAAACGAAAATCGACTCTGGTTATTCAGGTGGAAAAGCCGCGTGTTTGTCCTCATACAATCATTCCTATTTATTGTAATTTAGTCATGAACAGCGTAGTTATTTATAGGAATGAGGAAAAGTGATGCTATATGAAAATGTGTTTCCTCATACCTTCATTTTTGTAAGTATTTGCAAACCATTTTGAAGTACTTAAAATAGAAAACGATTTTATGTCAAGAAAAGAAACTCAATAAACAAAAACAAACCTGATTGTGATGGAAAAACCACCTGTTCCAAGTTATTATTTTAGCGATACGGCAATATCCAATGGAAAGCCGTTTTCTTGACCGGATGCTCCTGAATCATCCATACGGTTTGTTCCAATACTGTACAGGAGGCTTTCTTTTTCATTGAACTGATAGGGCTTTCCAGAAAACGGATCAATGGCTTTGTAGCTTTTCAAGGCTGCCAGTGTTTTAATTTTAGGCTGTCCTGTGTTTGCTTCCAGGTTGAGTTCTGCACAGATTCTTGTTAAATCGTACCTGGCCTGAGAACTGTATGAGACCAGCACAATTTTGGAAAAATTTGGAGTACTGATGTCAGACAGCATTTTTCCACCCGGGTTGCGTAACCACCAGAAGTTGCCTTGGGTTTTGGGTTGATAAAATGATTTGATATCCACAGTCCATTTAAAGGGCTGTAGGGTTTCCAAGTCGATCAGACGTTTATAATACTCAAGTATATACCCTGTTGTCCTGTTTTTTTGGATTAGAAGCTTACTTGCTGAATTTAAAAATGCAGGCATCATGGAATCCAGGATTCCTCCCATTTTTAAAACCTTAATGGTCTCAAATTGTGATTCTTCGTATGCAATGTCTACCATACTTGCCGTGATCAGGTATTCGTAAATCAAGGGGTTTTTAAACCTTATCTGGCTGTATTCCAAAGGGGGCAGGGTATTTAAAATCCGGGCGTAAGTTTTGCCGGGACAATGGCCCAGTTTCATAATTTGCGTCAATGCCAGTAAAGACTGATCCAGAATTTTTAATCCTGAAACATAAGTGATAACCATTCGGCTGTTTTCTACCATTTGTTTGGCAAAATTGATCTGTTTAAGAATGTTTGAAATACCTTGATCCCACTTGCCGTCAGAAATAGCCAGCAGGTTATGTCCGATGTAGAGATTGGACAGCTTCAGGAGAAGATGAAGTCTGGGAATCGGCCAGAGATGTGATGGTGGAGAAAAATCTTCAAACCGGGCAGAATTTAATATCATGTCATATCGTTCAATAAACACATCATATTTTTCTCTGATATTCATGATTTCTTTTTGTTTAGATAAATAGAAAGCCATCCAATTTGTATCATTTTCATCAGGAGCAGGACTATCATCCATGTTTTTCCAGCAGGGATTTGATGCCTTAAATTCATCGATTAACAATTGATAGTTCTCGTCATTTATTTGAGAAATATATAATGGATCAGATATTTTTCGTATCGGTTCTGTATCACCATGTGTGGATATTTTCTTCTCCGGAGAGCTGCACAAAACCATTAATTGATAAAACCCGTTATCGGGTTGAAAAGAGGCCCCCTTCAGGTCTTTTGTCTGAAAAATATTTTCAGGTTCCCTGGCATCAAAAAATTGAATAATGACAAACAGACTGACAAAACATGTGATAGAATATAAAGTGGTTTTGAAAAGGAATCGCATGGTGAATCCTCCTTTAAAATAGCTTTTTAGCTTGTCGGACCAAATTAATCACCTGATAATTCAATGAATATATGCAAAAGGGAGAGGTGATTTTGGCCTTAAAACCACCTTTTGAGCCCCAAAATGAGGGTTTTAAGCAAATTTAGCGATTAGAACAGGTCTTCCCCAGACAAAAACAATCACCTTGCTTATATTATGGCCCGTGCGAATCGACATCATCTGCCCGGCTATTTATGGCACATCACTCACCGGTGCCATAAGAAAGAATTTCTTCTGAAATTCGATAAAGACAAAAAGCGATGGATAAGC
>JBNKKR010000070.1:0-13213 GCA_050291935.1 Desulfocapsaceae bacterium
CTCCCATGGATTGCCGATGGAATTAATTTGCTGTTTAATTTTGCGGCAATAATTTGGTCATTGGGGCTAATACTTATGCCGGAAAAAATTGACCCACCACTGGTAATCTTTTCACTGTTACCACTCGCGCTCTTTACTTTTAAAATCGCAAAAGTAATCTATCTCTACCATGGCGCCCAAATCGTTGGATCAATAAAAGAAACTGTTGCTGCGGCCGTTGCAGGCCTTGCACTGTCACACACCATTGCCAAAGCGATGTGGTTAGGTTTTTTCACAAACGGCAGGCCATTTGTCCGAACCCCTAAAAATAAAAGCGCAACAGCGTTATTTCAGGCAATAGCCGCAGCATCGGAAGAGACATTGATAATGACGGCGTTGTGGTTAGCTGCCATTGCCATATACCTGACGTTGGAGGTTGATACCTGGGACATCGTTCTGTGGGTGACAATGCTGCTGGTACAATCAATGCCCTATTTTTCGGCATTTTGCCTTTCGATTATCAGCGCCTATCCACAATCATTGTCAAGTCAAGATAAGCAAAAGGAAGCTCAATCACTAGTATAAACGGGAAACGTAGAATCTAAAGTATAAGTTTTTGGGAGGTGGTCTTTAATCAATCACCACCGAATCCATATTTGAAGTACCAAGTCGTGATACATTCTTTGCATTATTAATGGTGGCGTTATAGCAGCTGAATAAATAATAAATAGCAGGCTATGACGATAAGTAATGCGCCCATGATTAGATTAAACACTTTTAATCTCAGTTGATTATCCAAAAGGATTACCGCTTTTTCTCCAAGTACTGCCCAAAAAAGAAGAGAGAAGTAACAGATAAAAAAATAGATCGTTGAAAAGGTAAGAAACTGGGCATTGCTCTCTGGTGTTGAGAACATTGAGGCACCAGCCACACATGCTATCCAGGCCTTGGGGTTTAACCATTGTAGTAAAAAGCCCTGGAGAAACGAGGGAATTTTCTGCTTTTTCACTTTTGCTGCAGATGTGGAAGTTGCGATCATATATCCCATGTAAATAATAAATGCAGAACCGGCAACGGACAAATATTTGAGAAAAAACGGATAGGTGTTTACAACCTGGTAAAATCCCAGACCAACAAAGAGCAGGAGGATGGTAAAACCAATGGTGGCACCGGATACAAAAGGAACGGTCCTTCGAATACCGTAATTAGTACCGGAGGAAACAATGATCATATTCACTGGACCGGGAGAGATGGACATTGACAGTGAAAAAAGGCACATTGGGATAAATAGAGACATTTTTTAATTCCTTTCGTAAATCCATAAGGTTTTAATGCAGTGAAACGGATATTGTTATGCCATAACAATACGCCGTACTGCATATTATTCAAGAACCCACTTTAATGTATGGTACAAACGAAAAAGTGTGAAATGTGTATTTTTAGTGGCTTATGGGTGAAAAATAATGAGTTCATGTAATCTAAAGACGAAACACGACAAAAAATACCACTGTTATTTTGAACTTGCGCTTTTGGTGTTGGGCGGGAAATGGAAGGCAATAATTTTGTATCATCTCAGTGCAAAGAGCGTGCTGCGATATGGGGAGCTGAAAAAGGATATCCCCAACATTACCGAGAAGATGTTGACCCAACAACTTCGTGAGTTGGAAGCTGATCAAATGGTCAGACGAAAGGTGTATCGTCAGGTACCTCCTAAAGTCGAGTATTCATTGACGGACTTTGGGAAAACAATTATTCCCATCTTGATGCAGCTTAGAGATTGGGGGATTACCTATGAGCAAAAATTTAATTTAACCCGGCATTACCGTGGTGATATGGATTATGAGCAGGCGGAGAAAAAGAGCTGAGTTGACTATAGTGGACTCTTCGTTTTGATAAACTCAAAGACCAGATTTTGGAAATCTTCAGGTGAAGAAAGACAGGATTGTCCTTGGCCACACTCACTTAAGAGAAAACAAAAATCAATAAACTCATTGATCAGTCTGGTTTTGGCCTTATTTTTATGTTGGATAATATAGAGCTGTCGTTCCATATCCACACCTTTTATCTCAATGCGTTGCAATCTTTTTCGATTGATTGCCCGGCATACGCTCAACCTGGAAAGACAGCCAACCCCAGCTCCAGCTTCCACCGCTTTTTTAATAGCCTCGGTGTGCCCAAGTTCCATCACCACATTGAGATCTGTTACATATTTTCCAAGCTTATTTTTAAAGATTTGCGCGGTTCCTGAACCTTGTTCTCGCATAACCCATTTAAATTTCTTTATATCTGTAACCACATCGCAACTACTGGCAGCATTATTTTCTTCTGTTGGCCGGTTAACGAGAACCAGTTCATCTTTAAACCATTTTTCAACATTGATCTGTTCGTGATTGACCTCTCCTTCCACAAAACCAAGATCAGCTCTACGTTCAACGATGAGCTTCCCAGCGGCCTTTGTATTGACCACCAGCATGTTAAAATGGACATCCGGGTGCATGCTTTTAAAGGCAGTTATAAGATACGGTAATACGTAGTTGCCGATGGTGGAACTGGCAACCAAGGTGAGAGAGCCGGCAAATTGACCGCCCTTTTCATTCATCAGGTTATCTAAATTTTCCAACCTGTCTAAAATATCACGACTACAGGGATGAAAAAATCTGCCCCTGTCATTTAAGGAAAGGGTCCTGCCCGTTCTATCGAACAGGGACCCGCCCAGTTGGGTTTCCATCTCACTAAGAGCAATGCTGACAGCAGATTGGCTTATAAAAAGTTTTTTTGCGGCCTTTGTCATTTGGCCGGTTTCGACCACTGCATTGAAAATTTCAAGTTGGCGTATGGTAACTGACATAGGCGTTGTTTCGGCAAGGATTGGGGGTAGCATTAGCAAATTTAATGCTAAGTATATTTATTATAAATTGTACTAATTGCAATGAATAAATTATTTCTATGCTCGTTGGGCTTTTAATTTTTTGCATAGTGACCATTCTACTCTATAGCAGAGTTTGATGAGCAATTAACAGGAGATATTAGTGGCTTACAGATAATTTTTTCTTAAAATTTGAGATACATACTGGGAGATACTCATGTCTATACACCTTGCCATGCGATGCTGGGAAATAATCAAATGCAATAACCAAAAAAACTGTTATTTTGCTGAAACCGCAAAAAAACCATGCTGGGAAAAAGTCAAGCAGTATGACAGCTCTTCTTTTCATAATTGTGTTGATTGTCTTGTGTATTTGAGCAAACATAAAGATCCTGCCATTTCAACGGTGGAATTTTTATCTATTTTGGAGAAGAGGAAAAGTAGCGGACGAAAAGTACGATCCAGATGGTGCCTCTCTCAAATTTCCCCTGTGTTAAGCGCTGATCCGAAGGGGTTGCTTTTCAGCCAACATGAAAGTCGTTCCTGATGAAGAAACAAGATACCCCATTGACCAGCAGGATTGCTTCAATTGATGGAATAATTTCAACATGGATGGACAGTTATTGTCTTATTTTGATGAAATATTCCCTTGCCTTAATTTTTATCTGGTTCGGGATTCTAAAACCTTTGGGGATGAGTCCGGAAGAAGAGCTGATTAAGCGAACTGTCTATTTTTTCCCACCTGACTTGCTGTTAAATATTCTTGGATGTTGGGAGGTTGCCATAGGCGTTGGGCTGCTGTATAAGCCCCTTTTACGATTGGCACTGCTTTTATTGCTAATTGAACTTCCCGGTACATTTCTTCCCCTAATTGTTTCCCCTGATATCTGTTTTCATTCCATTCCCTTTGGTCTAAGTCTTGAAGGGCAGTATATTATTAAGAATTTATTTTTGATCGGCGCAGCCTTTGTGATCGGCAGTAAGATATCTGAAAATAAATAATACGCCCTCGTAATCTGTTTTTTTCTTATTTTTTTTCTTGCTATTAAAATAGTAGCGCGCTATCATTTTAGTAGCAAGGTGACAGATAGTATACCAGTCGGGCATATATTTTGTTGGGACAGATAGGATGCTCAACTTCGTTTCGGTGTACTACCAAAAAATAAACAGATATGGAGGAATGTGGTATGCCAGTAATAGCGATTACAATGGGTAAAGCTTCAAAGGAACAAAAGAAAGATTTGGTAACTGAATTGACTGCCAAGGCGGTGGAGATCACCGGGTTACCTATTCAAAATTTTACCGTTACCATCAATGAATTAAGCTGGGATAGTCTTGGTGTTGGTGGCCGTACCGTTGAGGAGATTCGTCAGACAAATCCGTGAGTATTTCAATCACTGTTGTATAACCATATTGGCCTGAGGCATATTGATTTGTCTCAGGCCGTTTTGGTAGTTTATTCTTGCATCGGGTCACCAAAAGGAATAAGCTGCGGATGCGCTGTTTGACCAGCATCCTGCTTGCGGAAAGGGTGATACCCAGTCAATGCTGTTTTTTTTATATTACGATTTCCTTGTGCCTCATAGCAAGCAAAGGCCGAATAATCCAAGGAGCTCGTTATGATTCAATCTCTTTCCACGCTACGCCAGCAATTTGTTGCCGGGCAAAAATCTTTCCATTCGCTTCCAGCGGACGATCCAAGAACGCTCCACCCCTTATCACTTGCGCAAAATAAGAAGGATGCCAAACGCTTGCTTTTAGCCATGCGTGGGGGAAAGGAGTGGTCACGTGCTGCAAGCCATCCCCACCCCACGTCTCTTACAAAAGAGGGCCTCAAACTTGCTGATGCCCAGATAATTATTGCAAGAGAACAGGGCTTTCAATCCTGGCCACGGTTTAAGCATTTTATTGAAGCATCAGCAATTGAAGATAAATCCGTAAAAGAGGGGAGTCCTTCCGCCCTTGACGCCGAAAAGCGCACTTTACACATCCGTTGTGGCAGCGATGTGATGTACAAACTTGCCATGGCAGGATTTACCGGGGATTTTCTTCACTTTGCTGATCCTTATATTCAGGGCCCGGTACCGGCGGAACCTGATGTAGAACGCTTTGTTCAGATTCGTGCAGACTTTATCGTTGCAAATGATTGGCGAAAAAAAGAAGAGGTGTATTCCGAGTTATTAACCGAATATCAGAGTCTTGAGCAGGCACAGGAATATGAGCGGGTCGCCTTTTGGTTTGAGCATGATGCCTATGATATTTTGATTTTTATAAAGTTATTACATTTTTTCAGTAATCCTGAAAAAAGGCCAAAAGAACTGATTTTTTTATGTGCAGATCACTATCCTGGCGTGAAGCGTTTTAATGGTATCGGTCAGTTACCCCCCCAAACCATGCGGATTTTATGGGAGCAGTTTTCCCCAATCAAGGAGGCACATCTTTCTTTTGCTAAACAATGTTGGGAGGCGTTTACGAAGAGTACGCCTGAAGGTTTTACTCAGTTGCTCAACACTGATCCATCACCCATGCCGGAAATAATGCCTGCTTTACGGCGTCATATCCGTGAACTACCCTGGTTGGATGATGGCTTAAGCCTCAGTGAGCGCCTGACCTTGACCATTTTGGCTGAGCAGGGGGAGCAAGATGCGGCGAATCTCTTTTTTCATTGGTACACCACCCATTATGAGCCGTTGGTATTTATGGGGGATAGTAGTTACTGGCTGCTTCTGGATGGCTTATATCAGGCGCATCGGCCGGCAATTACGCTAACAAAGAATTCAGAAAAACCAAGCGATTGGCACGTCGGGCTAAGCGATTATGGTCGGGAGTTATTGGACGGTAAGGCGCATTGGGTAACGGATAATCGTTATGATCGTTGGTTTGGGGGAACCCACAATCAGAGCGGTATACCCATTTGGTACTGGAACGAGGCGGCTAGCAAGGTAGTGCAAAGGTGAATTCTCTTATTGCAGCACAGCTTGAGTATGGTACTTCTGATAATCCATACTCAAGCGGTTACTTTTACTGAATATGTTGTTGTCACCAGTAATATTGAGCGTTTTTACCAAGTTCCATTTCAATCTCCAGTAGACGGTTGTACTTGGCTATCCGTTCACTTCGACTGGCAGATCCGGCCTTTATATGTCCTCCGTCCATGGCCACTGCAAAATCGGCCAAAAAGGTGTCCTCGGTCTCACCCGATCGGTGGGAGAGTAAATAACGCCATCCCGCATCACGACACATGCGAACTGCAGCAATGGTTTCCGATACGGTTCCAATTTGATTAAGTTTGATAAGGACGGAATTTGCCGTGTTTTCTTGGATACCTTTGGCAATATAGCGCGTATTGGTAACAAAGATATCGTCACCTACAACTTCTATTTGTCCACCATAGTGTTGGGTGAAATGTTTAAAACCTTCCCAATCATTTTCAGCCAAAGGATCTTCCCATAACACGATGGGATACTTGCTAATCCATTTACCTGCCAGTGCAGTGAGAGCCTCACTATTCATCGTGCCGGCTTTTGAGCGAGTCAGATTATATTCTCCATCCATATCTGTTGCAAATGAGCTTGCTGCACTATCAAGGGCAATGGCAATATGCTCTCCCGGTTTATAGCCGGTTTTTTCGATTGCCATAATAATGGTTTCAATTGCCTCTTCATTGCTCGAAAAGTTCGGTGCAAATCCTCCTTCGTCACCAACGCCCGTTGAGAGTCCTTGTTTTTTAAGGATATTTTTTAGTGTATGAAACGTTTCGGCAATATAGCGAACTCCTTCAGCAAAGCTGGGAGCACCAATTGGAACGGCCATAAATTCCTGAAAATCTACGCTATTGTCTGCATGCAGCCCTCCATTAACAATGTTCATACATGGAACGGGCAATCGTTTTGCGCAAGCACCGCCCAGATAACGATACAGAGGAATCTGATGAGACTTGGCGGCAGCACGGGCAATTGCCATGGAAACACCAAGGATTGCATTTGCACCAAGCTTCGATTTATTGTCTGTTCCATCAAGCTCAATCATCTGTCTATCAAGAAGAGTCTGTTCGCATGCTTTCATGCCCAGTAATGATGGCGCAATAAGGAAATTGACATTGGAAACCGCTTTCAGCACACCCTTTCCACCATAGCGTGAGTTGTCACCGTCGCGTAACTCAACGGCTTCATTTTCGCCCGTACTTGCCCCTGATGGAACCGAGGCGCAACCGGTGGTACCGTCACTGAGTGCAACAAACACCCGTACAGTAGGGTTTCCCCGGGAGTCGAGGATTTCCATTGCTTCTATTGTAGAGATAGTTGCCTGGGTCATTATTTTCTCCTGTATGGTGTTAGTATCGTATATCGCTTACTATCGAATAATAGTTTGCTTAGGAGTTTATTTATGTTCCTTTCTTTTAAGCGAATTGGATAATCGAGACTACCCTTTTCCCCGGGGGGTGCTTTGAAAAACTAGATTTTTCATCAAATACGCAGTAACGGCAGAGGTGCGTCTCGCGTTCCACTAATTACGCAGATATATCAGACATTGATCGAAATATGATATCAAAATGCAGTGCGCACAGTAACCATTCACAATTTTTTCCATTTATGACAATCAAAAGATATCAATCTCTATAAGTGCAAGAGCACCACAACTCAAACCTACGCCATCTTTTTATTATTTACATTGAAGTTTCAGACTGTTATATCTTAACCTTATAGGTTAGGGAGTGGCCACTACCCCACGGCTCAGTTCAACAACATTTTATCAACTATCCCGCTTGGTTTAAACGAATTTTGAAGGGAATCAAGAATCTGAGCTTCTAAACGAGTCTGTGGGTGGTTTTGGGGCGGGACAATTGATAAAACGCTCTTAGTTATATTTTAAAACCGATCACTACCATGTACTTTGAAAGATATGATTATAAAGATAAATGTTGGTGGTGTCAGTCAGATAAAGGCTCTCAAGAACATAAATACAAGAAGTCTGAAATAGAAAGAGAATATGGTAAAGGCTATTACGAGAATAGATTATTTTTAATAAGAGACCTAAAAGCTAAACCCATAAAAAGCTCTCGAAGCGAATTGTTAAAACACAGAAGAACTTTATGTAAAAAATGTAACAATCAAAGAAGCCAACCATTTGATATTGCATATGATATATTCCAGAAATACGTGAAAGATAATCAAGAATTGATTCTTGAAAATAAGTCTATTGATTTCGAGCAAGTATTTAACGGTAATAATGAAAAATCAATATGCTTTTTATTTAGGTATTTTGTTAAAAAAGTTTGCTGCGTTCTATCAGATTCAGGGATTCTTGTTGATCAAAAAATTATCAACTTCCTAAATGGGAGTAATTCATTACCGTTTATCGCTTTTCATTTTGGTATTGCGTTAGATGTACTAAAAATGCAAAACATAGTAACTGGCCTTCAAAAGGAAGGGCATTTTTCTCATGGTGATGTTGAATGCATTTTAAATAAAAACACTTCTCAAGCCAGGATGATCAGGAGCTACTACCAGTATCGATGGTTTAGAATTTCTTATGTAATTGATAAGACAATTCCTCAAATAAAAGTATCAGAAATTGGACAGATATCCCCTCTTAAAATTATTGAAAATGCAAGCACTTACAGAGCAATGAAATAGATGGTAGATGTAGTAGATGTGAGTAGATGAGTAGATTAGTAGATGGGGGCGGGCCATGGCAACCGATAGAAATAATATCAAATAACTTCGAAAAGTGTCTCCATTTTCGGCCTATTTTCCACTTTTCGGAAAGTGTTAAGCTTAGAGTTAACTTCTAGCTCTAGCCTGGCAACCCTGCCTTATGAGTAATCAGGTTCTGGTAGCCTCTTCGTCGTTTTTTTGAAATTTTTAGCGCTACGATATTGTCATTTTCTTCATTCAGCGGGGATGCTGACATTGGAACAGTTTCTATTGTCTGAAAGATTTCTGGAATCGATTTGCTAACTCTATCAGGAGTTTCGGAGATAATTGACGCGGCGGGTCGCCAGCCCGCTTGGAATAAGGGTTTAGGTCGGAGGCCCTTGTAAGACCCCACTCTTGTCAACGTGGTAACCAAAGGCTGACAGGACTTCACTCTGGGTCTTACTCGGTGTTTCCAGACGACGAACAGGCGACCGTCTCCCTTTTTTAACACTTAGGACATAATGCAACTGTCGCATGTCGTTCATAACCTCCTCTATTGAACGTGTTTGTCCAGCAGCAACCAGCTTCAACTCGATTCTCCGCAAATAGGTCATAGCCACCATGCAAGTGAAGAGATGACACCTGATCTTGCTGTCCGTCCAGTGGCGAACTGGGCTCGTGCCCACTAGGTCGTGATCCTTGCTGAGACGAAACCGATCCTCAACCTGCCAGCGGGCAAGGTTTGCTTCGATAATATCGCTTGTCAACCAATCCGTATTGTCGGTAATGATGATGTTTTTGCCGAACATGGCCTGCTTCTGGCTAACCAGATAGGCATCTTTTTTGAAACTCATTGAAAGGCCACCAGGAGACTGGTCAAACTTCAGCTCATAAAGTTGTTGTGACATATGTATCTGCTCGCAAAATCGACTGTACCGTTCTCGTACAGCTTTTTCCTTACGCCAGTGTGGAGCCTTATCCCGTACTTTGGCCCGCATGTCCAACAGCTCTTGGCGTATGGCCTCGAGTTTCCCGGAAAAGGTATAAGCCTGCTTTCGGGCAGACGCAGGAGTGTAGGTGACAATTACCGCTCGCTCTTTTCCCCAGAACTCACCCTTCGTTCGGTAGGTGAGCAAACACTCGTCCGCCAGACCCTCCGCAATAAGCTGGCGATTTCCTGCTGTATCAGCAGGTTCAAAGCAATCCAGCGAAGTTGCTGCCAGATCCTGGGCAAAATATGTCGAATAGGTGGTGATGAAATGCATACGGGAGTGATCATCAATCCAGGCATAATTGTCATCGGCGTTCATGCCCTTGTCGATAACCACGGTGAGTCGTTCCTTGGTATTGTTCAAACCGCAGACTGCACCGAACATTTCATCCATAACTGCAGCAAACTGTTTGCTGTCGTGGAGGTTCCCGGGGTATACGCTGTAATGTAACGGCAATCGTGAGTCTCTGGCAACCAGTAGCCCCAGGCCGATTTGGCGCAAATGATGCTTGCCCGCCTTATTTTTTCCCCGTTGGGCAAGCTTAGATTCGGTTTGGCTGGCTATGTAAGTATAATAATTTGTCGTATCAAAAAGCAGGCAGTCGGCGGACGGTGTTTCGACCTGCCAGATCCGTTCGAAAAACTTACGAGTGATCTCGTGCAGATCAGTTTCACTAACACGATTCCATTTTTCCCAGTAGCGCTTACTGGTGAGTTCGTCAAGTTCGACGGGCCGGATATGCTGGATAGAGGTATTGCGGTACCAATCTGCAAGCTTATTTTTACTGACGGCCTGTACCATCCGATTGAGTACGCAATAGAAAAAGTATTCTCCGACCGAAGGCCCAGTCTCCCTCTCTGCTCTTGACACAATACTGTCGATGATGCCGCAGAGATCAATATCCTGGTCGATCTGATGCGCCAGCCAGAGTGAGCCGAATTCTTCAACCTTCAAGTTCAGGGTATCTATCTCCTTGTCGCCAACCAAGCTGGCAACCTTTTCCGGCGAGCCAATATAAATCTGAGAAACAACCTTGGGCTTGCCATTGACCCGGGCGATTTCCCGCACGTAAAGATAGGGTCTTCCTTTTTTCTTTTTGATATGAAAATGTGCCATACAGACACAATATCAGCAGGGTCTTACATATTCAAGTAAAAAAGCGCTCAACCCTATTAAATATAGGTATTATCTGCCTCCAAAACTATAGCGATGGAAGGGGCTTACGCGTTGTCGGTGTGCAACTAGTTGAGATTAAATGGGATTACTGCGAGAGGTGGAACTATCTCCGAAACTCCTGTTCTGGAGTGGAAATAGTCACCACCCCGAATATTTTCATGTTTTACTGGATCTTTGCCATTATCTTTTTCAGGTAATGGTTTCTGATCAAGTCCATTTTTGAGGATCGATTCGATGCTTTTATACGAGAGTGAATTGATATAAAGAGCTCGGCTGCAAGCTGCTTCGAGACGATTGTTACCATAACCTTTTCCAAGCCTGAGAATTCCAAGCAACGTGCGATAGGCCTGTTGCGGATGTACCCTTTTCAGCAGAATGAGTTCAGTCAACAAACTGGTTTCTTTGCCGATCTTTGCAGCCCAGCGCTTGAACCTGTCCGGTGTCCACTCCAGGTATTTCTGATGGTTAAGAGGCATGTGCTCTTTTATGGTTACGTGACGGCCATTTGCTACTTCACGCAGATGGCTCGCCACCCGTTTACCGCAGTAAAAACACTCCACTGTTTTCTGTGTGTAACGGACATCCAGTTTCTTTTTCGCCAATGTGTATGGAACGGAGTAGTAATAACCTTTGACCTCCACATGATAATCAAGATGAACTGTGGCTTTTTTCCAATAAGCAAGTTCATAAGGAACTGATGGTAATTGTCTCAAGGCTGGTTTGTCGATTTCTTCAAACCAGCTCCTTCGGCTTCCGGAGAGTTTTTGAAAGGGTTTGTCATTGAGGATTTTCAGAAGTTTTCCTATTTCACGGTTAAGGTGTGCAAGACTGAAGAACGTATGGTTGCGGAGCCTGGCAAGTATCCATCGTTCCACCAGTAGCACACCAGCTTCTGCTTTTGCCTTATCTCGGGCTTTGCCGGGTCTGGCAGGAATGATCACAGTATTGTAATGGGTCGCCAGATCATTATATGTGGGGTTGATGTCAGGTTCATATAAGCATGTTTTGGTGACACCACTTTTAAGATTGTCCGGCACAACCACTTCAGGGATTCCACCGAAATACGTGAATGCCCGAACATGGGAACCGATCCAGTCTTCAATCTTCTGGCTTAGTGTGGCTTCTGCATAGGTGTAATTACTGGCTCCCATAACAGCAATAAAGACCTGTGTATTGTGGATCTCACCGGTTTTCCTGTTCACCAGCTCAACTGTTTGCCCTGCATAATCAACGAAGAGTTTTTCTCCTGCACGATGATCGTGGCGCATAACCACGTCCAGGTGGCCGGTCCAGTCCCGGTAACTGTGACAGAACCAGCTGTACTGGTAGCCATCGGGGTGCTGTTCTTTGTATTCCTGCCACAACAGGTTAAGCGTAACATGTTTCCTGGATTGCAGTTCTTTATGAACTTTCTGAAAGTCAGGGATAACACGCTTGGTGGTGACTGGTTGTGATGCAGATGGAAATAATCGTTGTTCCAGGGCAGTGTCACTCAGTTCTTCAGGCAGTGGCCAGCCTAAACCTGCAGCCTAATAAACAAGAATAAACAAGGGACAGACCACGTTTTTAAGGCGATAATATTTCGATTTTACAATTATTAAATCGTGGTCTGTCCCTTATTTTCCAATTCAGTACTTGCGCTAAAAAGAAAGTAATACTATTGTGGTATTACACAGATTGTGTCAATTCACTTGGAGGAAATGAAATGCGTGTAACAACTAAAGGGCAAGTGACAATCCCTCGGGATGTAAGAGAGAAACTGGGGATTATCCCAGAAACAGATGTTGATTTTCAAGAAGACAATGGCAGATTCTATATTGTCAAAACGACTCAGCCTAAACCAACGAATAAATTTAAAAAGTTCCGTGGGATAGCAACAGCCAAAATGACAACTGATGAAATCATGAAACTCACAAGAGAAATATGATGAATGGAGTTCTTGTAGATTCATGCATTTTGCTAGATTTGTTTACAAATGACCCAAACTGGGCAGATTGGTCAGAAAATATTCTAGGAAAATATAGCCAAACTAACTCTTTGTTCATCAATTCAATTGTTTACACAGAGGTCTCAATTGGGTTTAACAGAATAGAAGAATTAGATGGCGCTATAAGCCAGCTTGGAATTAAGGTCTTAGAAATTCCACGTGAGGCGCTATTTTTAACAGGTAAAGCATATTTGAAATATCGACAAAATAAAGGGACTAAAAAATCGCCACTGCCCGATTTTTTTATAGGAGCTCATGCTTCAGTTTCATCCTTTGAATTAATCACCAGGGATTTATCAAAATTTAAAACGTATTTCCCGCTAATAAAACTGATACACCCATATGAGTCATATCTCTAAAAAAGATAACAAATAATAAGTAAGTAAATATTGCGGGGCGGTTTCAAAATTCCTTTTTATCTGTTCTTTTGTGAATTTTAAAATTTGCCTTAGCAGCTCGGCCCGGCCACTTAAAATGGCGTTCTGCTACTAACGAGTATCAACACCGATTTTCGCGTGAGGTTTTTCACTAACATTTCAGTCTTCGTCAATCCTGCACGAAACTCTACAGACCG
>JBNKKR010000071.1:0-12736 GCA_050291935.1 Desulfocapsaceae bacterium
TCAAAGGCACACGCTGGTTGCTACTCAAAAACGCTGAAAATCTCGATCCTGATCCCAAGAAAAAGGAGAAAGAGCGCTTGGATCGTGCACTGGCGCTAAATGCTCCGCTGGCCAAAGCCTACTATCTCAAGGATGAATTACGTCAGTTCTGGCAACAAGAATCGAAAGAAAAGCCGAGCAATGGCTGAATCAATGGATCGCAACTGCCAGAGCCTCCAAGGTCCCATTGCTGATGAAAATGGCCAACACCATACAGGGGCATCGGTTTGGTCTGCTGAACTGGTATGATTATCCAATCTCAACGGGCCCATTGGAGGGCACTAATAACAAGATTAAAACCATGCAACGGCAGGCTTATGGCTTTAGAGACCATGAGTTCTTCATATTGAAGATCTTAGCCCTACATGAGAATAGGTACGCTTTAGTCGGATGAACCTGATTATTTTTGGGGGCAGTAAAAATATGCCCCCATTGTAACTGGTTGTTGACAGGTCAAAATAAATCAAGCACCCATCGCCATGATTTCCGGGAAGATATATAAACTGGGATGCGCCTGAACACCTTTGACTTTTTTACTATAAGCAATTGCAATTGATATCCACAAGGGCTGGGTAATCGGACCATCTTCCTGCAATATTTTTTCAATTTCGGCCATGATCTTGCGGCGCTCTTCTACGTTGTAAGTCCCCTGCGCCTGTGTCAACAATTTATCGAATTCGGGGTTGGAGTATGCTGACTCATTCCAAGGGGAGGTAGATGCATATCCTAGATCCAATGCCATTACCCCCAAAGGTCGATGCCCCCATCGTGTCATGCCGAATGGCACCTTTTCCCAGGTTTCGATCCATTGTGCATCCGGGACCAGATCCAGCTTGATACGGATACCGGCCTCTTTCCATTGCGGAACCATGAGTTGAGCTGCACTGACCTCCCATTTGTTTAAATTACTCACCGTCATTTTTAGATCCAGACCTTTTGGATAGCCCGCTTCTGATAAAAGTTTTTTAGCCTTTGACACATCACGGTTAAACATTGGCAGCTTTGCATACTCAGGGTGGACCGGAGATACATGGTGGTGCTCGCCAGCCTCACCCAGGCCTCCGGATGCCAACTTTGCCACCTGCTCGGTATCAATGCTCAGTCTTAATGCCTTACGAACACGGGGATCACTAAACGGTTTTTGGTCACATTTCCCTCGTGCCACAGATGTTAAACCGCTTACTTTGTCATATATTGTTACATGGGACATCTTCTTGACTGTACCCAGCGCCAGTGGGGATACCTGAAAAACGCCATCAACCTCATTGGTTGCAAGTGCACTTACCAAGGCCGATTCATCATCTCCATAGTCAAAATATTTCAAATTGTCGACATAAGGTCCCTCTCCCCAATATTCGGAGTTCGCCTTAAAAACTGCTTTTTCCTGAACAACATATTCTGTAAGCTTAAAAGGTCCGGTTCCATTAGTTCCAACATCGAATGTACCTTTTTCTTCAGGATCAATGATCGCAAACGGGTAATGGAAAAGATATTCTGGAACGGCGAGAAGCGGTTTTTTCAAACTCAATTGAATCGTAAAATCATCTACTTTCTTCAGGGCATCTGCCTTCCACAACTCTAACTGATCATCTTTTTCATTGAAAAGATATGGTTTAAACAGTCCAAGTATTGAGGAACCCTCTTTGGGATCCAGTACCCGTTCAAAATTCCACATGACATCATCTGCTGTAAATGCCCTCCCATTATGCCATTTGACCCCTTTACGAACTTTAAAAACCCAGGTCTTTAAATCATCGCTTGGCATCCAGCTTTCCAGCAGACTTGGACGGGTTACATTGTCCGCACCGGTTCTGGATAAATAATCATAAACTGCACGTATTATATTGCTTTGTTGTTGATTTCGGATCGCGTGTGGATTAGAAATCTGCTGAACCTGCATGGCAATTTTCAATGTTCCGCCTTTGGGCATTGCGGTGCCTGCAGATGATGCAAAAGCTTTGCCTGCAAGTTGGCCAACAAAAGAATATGCAGCTGCAGCAGAAAGTCCCAATAGAGTTGATGTGCGGAGAAATTCGCGACGATTAATTTTTTTGTCAGAATACTGTTGTTTTAATTTTTGAATTTGATGATGTTCTTTCTTTTCCATTTAGTCTCCTAACTCCTTAAAGGTTAATATTTATGCCTTCGTATGTATAAAGCGCAAATCCCATGCCAGAAGCGACTTTATAAAAACTCATTTAAATTCTTTTCGGATTTGATCTACCCATGTTTGCAGCAGGATCACTTATAATCTGCATACACTGCTATCAGATTTATTTTAAGGGTAAGCGTTTCCAAAAAAACAGGGCATAAATACCCCAATTAACATTAAGGTTCTGGTAACTGATTAACAATCCACATGATTTTACTTATGGGGCATTGTTGCCCACAAAAGAACCAGAGGTGCCCTATGTTTTGAATACAATATTTTAGGGGTTCTGTTTTTGTCATACCATTACTCGTCTTTTAGCAAAACATCGAGGTAAGTGTTTTCGGGCTTCCTGCTTCAAACTGTTTATATCATTTCAATACATTTCGAATGTACGGTTTAAAGTTAAGCTTACCCTCCGTCCAAAAGGGGAAAAATAACAAGAGCATCCCCATTTTTTAACAGGGTATCGCCGTGTCTGTACCTTCCGTTTATGAGTACATTAAATTTTATGGAATCGGGAATATCCAATTTTTTTAATACATTTTTCAAGGCTACTTCTGCTCCGTGAGAGGAATCAATCTCAAGATTAAATTTATGCTGTCCTTCAGGACCATATTTTTTTATTGCAGCATACAATTTAACCCTTATCTCCATTATTTTATAGTCCAGCCCAAGTCCAACTCTTTTAATCGTTTTTCTGTCGGGATGCCATCAGATGTCCAGTTTTGGGCCTGATAATAATCATCGAGCATTTCTTCTAAATGACATACACTTCCCTTAGCAGGCCCGGTGGGAGCAGGCTCCCGGGTTAGGCGAGGCGGCAAGGAATCTTCTCGTCTTGAAAAACCGGCATTTACCAAAAACTGACGTTCGGCATTAATAATTCGCTCTCCGGCTTTCATAAGTTCTTCAAGACTGTATTCCGAACCTGTCGCAGCGTTTAGATACTCCAGGATCCCGGTAGGCTTTACTTCAAGTGTTTTATCTGCAAGATTCCTGACAGCAAAAAACACACATAAGCCTGCTGCATCGATGATAGCAGACAAATCCTGAAAGGATTTTGTTGGCTTGGCCTTTCCCTTCCATTCAAGTGGATCAATTGGTTGGGGAATTCCAAACAATTCAAAGTATGCCGGATCACCTCTCATATGGGAACCGCCAATAGGGGATGTTGCATAGGCAAGACCCATAGCTTGTGCGCCTCTTGGTTCATAGCCAGGAAATTCTTGCTTTTTCGACACCATTGCAAGCTCAGGGTGACCCACACTGTCGGCAAGCCTGAAACTTCCCTGGGCAAGCCTGTCCCCAAACCCTTCTCTAAATGCAGTCTGGCGGGTAAGCTGAATCAAGGCATCTGCATCACCCCAGTTAAGGACTCGGCCTACTTCTTTTTCATCGAGATACCCTTTTTCAAACAATTCCATGGCACAAGCAAGGGTTGCACCCATGGTAATGGTATCCAGTCCCAATTCATTACACAGGTAATTCGCTTTGGTTATGGCTGCCAAGTTATTGATCATGCAATTAGAGCCCATGGCATATATGGTTTCATATTCCGGACCTTCTCCTTCTCCTTCAAATCCGGCTTGTTCAACTTTTGTTTTCCGGCCACACCCTATGGGACAGGCATAACAGGCTTTGTTGGAAACAAGATATTTTTTTGTCAGGGTTTCTCCATGGATATCTTCCCAGTTCTCAAATGTACCCCGCTGCCAGTTTTTTGTGGGTAGTACACCCAGAAGATTGGTGGTAAGCACAACTCCGGCAGTTCCATTAACCGTTAGCCCCAACGGTGTCTCCTTAACACTCTCCTGAAAAGCATGCAGTATTTCACGATTGAACGCCTTGAATTTATCCGGGTTTGCTATGGCTATTTTTCCTTTTCCCCTGACCACAACCGCTTTAAGATTTTTACTGCCCATGACCGCACCGACACCGGAGCGTCCGGCAGCCCTATCTTTATCATTCATTATGGCAGCAAAACTGACTTGATTTTCCCCGGCAGGACCAATGCAGGCAACCCTTGCTTTTGCGTCGGTTTCCGAAAGCAACATGTCTGTGGTATGATGCGTAGTTTTCCCCCATAGGTGATCCGCATCTCTTATTTCGGTTTGGCCCTGGTTGATCCACAAGTAGACCGGCGTTTCAGCTTTACCAGTGATAATGAGTCCGTCGTAGCCTGCTTTTTTAAATTCCGTTGGAAAATATCCCCCCGAATTTGAGCAGGTAACAGCGCCCGTCAGCGGTGATTTTGTCATCACCATGTACCTGGCTCCGGTAGGAGCACCAGTTCCTGTTAGCGGACCAGTGGCAAATATGATTATATTTTCGGCTGACAGTGGAGCACATAAAGGATCAAGTTCTTTATTCATGTAAAAAATCCCTATACCTCTGCCACCAATGTAATCCTTTGCAATTTTCCGATCTAAATTTTCTTCTATAATGGTCCGAAGCGTTAAATCAATCCTAAGAATTTTCCCTTTCCAAGCATGCATATTTAAATTTCCTTGAGCTTTTTAGTTAATTCGGGGACTACCTCAAAAATGTCCCCTACGATGCCATAATCGCACTTGGCAAAGATCGGGGCATCTTTATCTTCATTGATGGCCACAATCACCTTGGAGGTCTTCATACCGGCAAAATGCTGAACCGCGCCAGACACGCCGCAGGCAATATAGAGCCTGGGACTTACAGTTTTACCGGTCTGGCCTACCTGCATGGAATGGGGGGCATAGCCTGCATCCACAGATGCTCTTGAGGCTCCCACAGCAGCCCCTAATTTCTCAGCACACGTGTCCAGCATTGAATAATTTTCAGCTGCTTTTATGGCACGGCCGCCTGTTATAATGATGGGCGCTTCTGTCAGATCCAGTTTAGCATCTTCTGCCTGTTTGGTTTCCACGATCTTTATCAGGCCCGGGTCTTCTGCATCTGCTGAAAACTCAACAATGTCTGCTGAAGCTGCTGCTGCCAAAGGCTCTATGGAGTTAGGCCGAATGGTACACAGGAGAATATCGGCAGTCACTTTAAGCGTGGCAAATGTTTTGCCTGAAAAATGGGATTTTATCACTGTTTTTTCTGCTATGTTAACCTGGACACAATCTGACACCAATGGTTCATCCAGGATAGCGGCAAGTCTTGCAAACAGATCTTTTCCAGTTACGCTGGCAGTCCCCAGAAGGGTATCAAATCCATATTCTTTTACAGTCTGTGCCAATACCTCTGCCTGGAGGTCCGGGCTGGATGACAAATCGCCTGAAGAGGTGATGTTCACAATATGGGCCGCCCCGTATTCAGCCAGCCTGTCTTTGGCAGCAGAAGCGTCACCGCCCATTACCACAGCGTAAATATCGGTGCCGGCGGCAGCTGTCATCACACCAAGGCTGGTCTCTTTGACCACGCCGTTTTCCATCTCAACGAGTATTCCTGTCCGATTCGTAGTTTGGGTCATATCCTTTTCTCCTTATAATACTTTTTCATCTTCTTTAAGGATTCTGACAAGCTCAGTCACCTGATCGTCCACAGACCCTTCAATCATTTTTGCACATGCTCTTTCCGGCACAGGTTCCAGGTTCTCAATGGTCACTTTTCCCTGGGTCACATCAATACCAATATCGGAAAGATCCATTTCCTTGATCTCTTTTTTCTTGGCTTTCATGATATCCGGAAACTTTGGATAGCGGGGCTCGTTCAACCCCTTTGTTGCACCGACCACACATGGAAGGCCCATTTCGATGACCTGTTTTTCACCGCCGCCGGATTCTCTTTCAACAACGACTTTATCCCCGTTAACATCCAAGGTGGAGATTTCGTTTACAACAGGCAGTTCAAGAGATTTTGCCAGGCGGTACTGGGTCTGGAAACTCTCTGTATCAACCGATCCTTTTCCCGTAAAAATGATATCACCAAGCCCATCCTGATCCATGGCTGCTTTTAACGCTTTTGCGGTAAGAGCACTGTCTAAAAACTGGCTGTCGGTCTTGACCAGGATGGCCCGGGCAGCACCCATGGCCAACGCGCCCCTGATGGTGGATACGGCTTCTGCCTTACCCACGGTAAGGATGACAACTTCACCGCCGTCTTTTTCAACTATGGATACCGCTTCTTCAATCCCATATTCATCATACGGGTTGGAGATAAACTTCACATCACCATCCTCAAACCCTGTGGTACCGGACACCTTTATGGTGGCTGCCGTGTCCGGCACATGCTTTACACATACAAATATTTTCATTTAGTCTTTTTCCTTTGTCATTTTGGTTTTAATACCAAGATGATTTAATTACTTATACAATACCATCTTCTAATATGGGGATGTTTTCAAATATCCTCATTGGATTAAAAATAGAAAGATCAAGGGTCGGGGGCTTCCCGGTTATTAATTCCGTCATATATCTTCCCACTGCTGGTCCCTGCTGCAATCCATGGCCTGAAAAACCATTGGCAAGATAGAGCCCCTTAATTTCAGGCCACTCTCCCAGGATGGCATTGGCATCCATGGTATTCATGGTATAGAGTCCGGCCCAGCCTTTTAACAGTTTCAATGCCTCAAACACAGGTGCAAACCCATACAATTCTTCCCATAAAAGCTCAAAACGCTCATCTTCCCAGGTGAAATCAAAACCGACAGGATCCTCTTCCATAGATTTCCCTAACAAGAGAAGACCACCGGTTTCAGTCCTGAAATAAAAGCCGGATGGCAGAATGGTCAACGGAAGAGGATAGTCCAATTTAAACTCTGGTTTAACGGCAAATACCTGTCGCTTTGTCGGTTCCACCGGAAGAGCTATCCCGGCTGTTTTAAGGATTTGATTTGCCCAAGCCCCAGTACAATTCACAACACAGGAAGAAGAGTATATATCATCCGATGCTGTTTTGACCCCTTTGATATTCCCGGACTCGACAATAAGGTCAATGACATTATCCTGTATAAATTCAGCCCCCATGGATTTTGCTTTAGCTTTATACCCCATTAATACGGCATAGGCATCAAAATGACCGTCTTCTGATCCAAAGGCTCCACCCACTATACCGTCTAAGTTTTCATAAATGGGGTATTTTTCTTTTATTTTTTGGGGCGACCACCATTCAATAGCGCATCCCAGCGCTTTCTGCATGTCAAAAGCTCTTTTGGCAGCGGGTTCACTTTTCTCATCATAGAGAAATAGGTTCCCTTCTCTGCAATAAAAAATTGCAGGTTTTTTTCCGTCAACTGCCATCTCATTTTCAAAATTCTCAAGTACGTTAAAGGCGTATTGAGAAACCTGGACATTCTCCTTCAGGCTGAATTGAATCCGGGCATTCACCATAGAGAGTGTCGTCGAAGCTTTCTCAAAGCCCATATCCTTCTCAATAACAATCACCTTTAAAGATGGATCCGCTATCATGAGATTATATGCTGTAGAAGATCCCATGATCCCACCACCAATAATTACAACATCATGCTTATTGATTTTCATAATTCTTTCTCCTTACATATAACCGCTGAATGGCTTTCTTAAAACAATGCTGTAAACCCAGTCGATAAGCGTACTAAAATCTAAAACAGGCAATTGGACAGCTCTTTGTACGGCCGATGCATGGGTCGGGAAAAGGGTACATTCGAGTAAAATAGCGCCAATATCTTCATTTTCTTTCACCATTTCTTTCGCTATTTCAACAATTCCTTTTTCAAGCTTTAAAAAATTATAATGTCCAACCCCTTTGAGGATCTTCTGCATTTCTGGAAGGACTTCAGCGCCTGAAATCACGACTCTGGAAAGATCATCAACCCCGCAATTGGCAAGAGCCGGAGCCTTTGGCAAGACTGTTCCATCAGCACATATAATTCCAATCTTTTTATTTGGGGATATGGATTTTAACATCAATGGAATCTGCATCAGGCTTGAAAAATAACATGGGACGTCCATGCGTGCCGCAACATTCGGAAGATAATTGGCAAAATAACCGCATGCACCAATAATTGCCCTGCAGCCGTTGGTCTGCAACTCTTCCGCACCTTGGATCAACTGTTCAAGCACTTCAGGATCAGGTTTTATCGAAACAACTTTTTCTACTGAAGCCGCGTTGATTATCTTATAATGAATCGGGTACTTAAAGGTTGTTGCATTTTCTACACTGCCAGGCGGAAAAGCATACCCTGTCTGGCCGAAAAGCAATATTCCGATGGCAGTGCCCCCAAAGGCTTGTCCGTCGTTGATATGGATTTCCTTATCTTCTATTTTATGAGAAAACGCGTACATTATTCTCCTCCTTATTATTACAAAGTCATCTGTTTATTTCTTATCCATATATGTCTTTAAGGCACTGTTTTCTACGGAAGAAAGTGAAGGTTCCTTAAAATTTTCTAAAATTTCTTTCCACTGTTCATTGGCGACCTGTTCAATGGATCTCCCCCCCTTTTTTGCCCATTCACTGAAGGGAGCTCGTTCCTCCATAATCGGTTGATAAAATTCCTGTCGAAAATTTTTAAACGTGTGTTCCCGGCTCAAGAACTCTCCACCTGGTCCAACTTGTTCTATAAGGTCGGCAGCCAGTCTTTCCGGTGTGACTTTCTGCCCCTTTTTAATTCGTTTGCACATACCGCATATCTCATCATCAATGATAAATTTTTCATATGACGCAACCATATAGCTTTCCATAATTCCTGCAGAATGAAGAACAAAATTCACACCAGCCATTGTTGCTGTCAATAGCCCCATCATCGCCTCAAACCCTGCCTGGGAATCCGGCACTTTTGAATCGGTAACAGCACCACCACTTCGACAGGGAATCCCGTAAAATTTTGCCATTTGTGCTGTGGCAATACTGCTGACCGCCATTTCCGGAGAGCCTATACTCAAAGAACCATAACGCATGTCAACATTGGAGGAAGATCCAGAGAAAACAACGGGTGTCCCTTCTCGGATCAATTGAGTAAGGGTTATACCGGCAAGGATTTCAGCATTTTGCACAACTTGTGTCCCTTCCAAAGTGACAGGTCCTGTGGCCCCGGCCATGGTCAGAGAGGAGATCAACTGGGGCATTCCAGCTTTGGCATATTCTACAATTGCACCCAGCATTCGGTTATCATACGCCAGCGGGCTCAATGAACAAAGGATACTGATAAATGGCGGTTTTTCCGCCATCTCCTTTTCACTTCCAAAGACCATGGATGCCATTTTAATGGTCTCCTTTGCATCCCTTGCACCCAGGCAACCTCCCATGAATGGTTTGTCAGAATACCGCATAGAGGTGTAGACTTTGTGCATATTTTTTTTATCTTCGGAGATATCATTTGGCTCAAGTAATATGCCGCCATTGATATCAATAAATTTACTCTCCTGGGCAAGCTTAACGAAATTGATATAATCCTCCATCATGCATTCTCTTCTGCCTCTGTCCAGATCAGTGACAAATGGAGGGCCTGCACAAGGAACAAAGGCAATATTGTCACCACCGATGAGAACATTTTTTTCAGGATTTCTTGCATAAAGTGTAAATTCGGAAGGAGCCTTTGCTACCTGTTCTTCAACGAGTTTAGACGGGAAATAGACACGTTGACCGTCAATTTCACAACCGGCTTTTGCAAGTATCTCTAATGCCGGCTCATAGCCAAAAACAACCCCTGTATTTTCAAGCACAAGGAGTGTTGCCTCATGAATAAGTTCCATATCTCTTTGTGTAAAATATTTAATGTATTCCAAAGTCCTCTCCCCTTATTTCAATGAGCATTCCATGTTCGGATCCCCGTATGCCGTTGCAAAAAGTTCGGTGTCCAAAAATACTTCTTGATGACTCCCAGCAGCTAATTTGCCCCTATGATTACTGCAGGTTGTATCCACTTTGATGTGTGAAACACCCACCTGCTTTGCCAGGTCCGTCACATAGGATTTCAGATGATCATTTGTATATTTTTTTGCCTCTTCTAAACTAGAAAAGTCTTTAATCCCTTCAGGGAGGTGCGCACGAAAAAAAAGACCGCCTTCCATCATCCGGATCACTGCCTGACCTCTTTGGATGATTCCTGCTGTAGCAGCGCCAAAGGCATTTGCGACATGAGCATATTCCGGCAGAATTAAATCTGTACTCAGCCCTGCGGCAACCGAAGGCATATAAGCCTTAACCGGTGCACCTATGGCTACCAGTTTTTTTTTGAGTTTAAATGTACAGGCTAATTCTTCATTTCCCGGATGGTTTAATGCAATATCTATCATTCCGGATGCAGTGGGTTCCTTATCCCATTTTGGCAATCCTGTTGTTGGTTCCATAGCCTTGCTTATTATTTCTCTGACCAATTTGTTTCGCACTGTCTTAAGCACGGATTCACAGAACTCTAAAACACCCATTCCCAGGCGATTGGAAAGAAGAGTTGCTCCCAGGATCGATGCATCTTTATTCCATAACGTCATCTGCCCTATAGCATGTAAAGCGTCGGTGGGCGTAAATCCGGATCGGTGAACTAAAAATTTTTTTTCAAGCTGTTCAATTCGTCTTTGAGTAACAAATTTTTTTCGATCCTGTATAAGGGCTAAAAAGGCCGAAGGATTTTTTTCAAGGCGCTCTATCAATAATTGATCTGCCTCACCTAAATGGCCGTTCGACGGACGCCAGGCTGTAACAAATTGATCTGAGTGTTTTTCCCATTTTTCTTCAGAAACCTGACCATTTAAAATAGTCAAAACGTTGGGATATTTCTCTGCCAGGAGACACAAGGGGGTTGCACGCCGGGGGCCAATTACAATTTCGCCCTGTCTGCTGATGTCTACCGTACTGTCTCCACCGATACCTATTGTATGAATATCCGCTGCCTCCACCATGCTTCTCCGGTGACTGATATAGGCACCTTCAGGGTTAATTGCGGGATGACCATTTTTCAAAAGAGCGATATCCGTGGTTGTCCCACCCATATCTGCCACCCAGACATCTCTCTGCTCTGTCAAATAGCATGCCCCTACACAGCTGGCAGCAGGCCCCGAAAGTATGGTTTCAATGGGACGCTGAACTGCCAAATCTGCAGGAACAATGGCGCCATCCCCTTTTACAACCATTAAAGGGGCGGAGATATTCAACTGTTTAAGAGAACGATCGATATCTGAAAGGAGATCTTTTATCAAAGGGATGAGCTTGGCATTATGACCTACTGTTACGGCCCTGCTGACAGAATTCAGACGACTTGTTAGTTCATGCGCACATGTTACCGGTAAATTAGTCAATTGTTCCACCATGGATTTGACACGCAATTCATGTTCAGGATTTCGAATTCCGAAATATCCTGAAATGGCAAATGCATCAACCTTGTTACACCATCTTAGAATTTCTCTTTTGGCAGACTTTTCATCAAGTGGTTCAACTTCGTCACCCTGTAGATCGTGCCCACCGGTCAACCATACCAAATCATCAGAGACCATTTCTTCCAAAAATCCCTGCTTTTGAAACAAATGGCGATCATATCCTATTAAGATTTCACAGACAGATCCACCATGTCCCTCTGTAATTGCATTGGTAGCCAAAGTAGTTGAAAGGCAAACCATAGTTACCTGTCTTGGTAAAAAATCCTTTGGCATACCTTTAATACACGACTCAATCGCAGAAGAAATTCCCCAAAACAGATCATGCTTTGTGGTTATTGCCTTTGCCGCAGACACGATCTTTCTACTGGCACGGTCCACGAGAACTGCATCAGTAAATGTACCACCAGTGTCGACGCCTAATGAAAAACCTTCCAATTTAGACATCAAAGCTTCCCTTTCGGTGCGATTTTAAGTAATTCATACAATAAGGGTCTCGACCAGCCAGAGTTTCTGCAGCAATGATATTGGCCATCATCTTTTTATCCAATGGATTCATGATGGCACCATCCAATCCTTTTGATATGGCCTTGGTAATAAAAGTTTGATTTAAAAATTTCCGATTTGGCAGACCATAAGAGATATTGGAAAGGCCACAAACTGTGTGACTGCCTTTGAAGCTCTAATGAATAGTTTCCTCAGTATTGACAAACTCCATGCCAAAACTAATCTTTCCAGACAGGGGCTGGACAAGGGGTCGATAAAAATATTTTCTATTTCCACACCGTTCTGTATCAACTTATCTATCAATGTCGTTGAATTAAGGGCCAAATATCTTTCAACATATTGAAATTAATGTACAATTATGAGATATGTAGGAGTACATATTAATCTATCACCTAAAACAAAAAGGAGCAAAAATGATTGCAGAAAAAAGCAAACTTGGCACTGAGTATGAAATGCCCGAAGTGTGCCAGAACTGATCCAATCCTTTAAAAACCTGATCGAATCCGAACAATTCTGCAATCGTCACAAAAAGAACCCTGAAGACTTCACTCGTCAACGATCATTGCCATTTCATAAGCTCATTTACTTCTTTGTTAATATGCCTCAGCATATAGTTTACACGCCTTAGCTATCAGGACCTGGGCAAAATCATTGTAGATTCGCCAATCTCGATTTTCATTGGCATCGGCAAGGGTATACTCTTGGCAACCCTGCTTTGAATACCCACATGATGAAGCTTGCTGCGCATTGCCCTCAGGCATAAAACCGT
>JBNKKR010000072.1:0-12512 GCA_050291935.1 Desulfocapsaceae bacterium
GGGGGCTAAGTCCAACAAGTTTTATCCATAATCCCGCAATCATTGATCCAACAGTTGAGATTTAAAATTATGTATTGGAATTTATCCATCACCGTGTCTTCCACACTGCGGGACAATGGATAAAACTCTATACGTTATAAGAGAAATCTATGCTATTAATCGTTCTTACTTCTATCTTAATTTTTTTATCTGTTTTATTTGGAACGCCATTTATCTGGTACAGACTTGGAAGGATATTTAGAATTGAGAACCTAACCTTTAAGAAAGCTTTGGTCACCTTCCTCTTGATTTCTCTTTTAAGTATATCTTTACAAATTATCATACCATTAGTGCTTACCTTAGCTGAAATATATAATGGCTTTTTCGCCTTTATATTATCAATTACAACTCTTGTCGTATCGATCTCTATTTTGAAAGTTAGATTAAGAACAACTGTTTGGAAGTCAATTGGACTTCATTTATCTACACTCGTATTTTCAATTATTATTGCGTTGACATATAGAACATATATAGTTCAGGCATACAAAATACCTTCAGGAGCGATGAATAACACAATATTGGTTGGTGATCATATCCTTGTAAACAAATTCTATTACAGGTTTAACCCATTATCACATGGCGACATAATTGTATTTAAATTCCCGAATCACCCTAGCAAAGATTATATTAAAAGAATAGTCGCTGTTGGAGGTGATACAGTAGAAATCCGCAACAAAATAGTTTATATAAACGGTGCTGCGGAAATGGGGAATTTTGCAATCCATTCCGATCCACGAATATATTCTGATCCCGAAATGCACAATAAAAATTACCTACGTCGCGACAACCTCCCGCAGATTAAGATTCCCTATAAAAAACTATTTGTTTTAGGCGATAACCGGGATTCAAGCAATGACAGCAGGTTTTGGGGCATGGTGGATGAATCAGATGTTCGCGGTAAAGCATTCCTCATATATTGGTCCTGGGATAAGAATGCCGCATCTGTAAGGTGGGGACGCATTTGGGAGCCCTTATAACCGCAGCGTTCACTGGACGGCCTGGACCATGCCGCCCGTGACGCTGGTGGTTGGGCTTTTAACGGCATTTTGATCATACAAGGGACTATTTAGGTCTACAAATGAAGTTTATAACAATATTCGCTCTTTTCTTTACAATGATATTTAGTATTCCTATGCAAGCGTATTGTTGGGATGACCAATGGTTGTATTATACCGATTTCAACTGGAATAAAAATGAATGGGAAAAGAGAGAAAATAGAATAGACTTAGCATCTGCACTATTGAAAAAGATTGATATTTTATTTTCTCATCTGCAAAGTCCAACGCCATCTGAAATACAATGGTTTAAAAAAGAAATATCTGAATTTACCAGACTTAGAGGGTGGCCCAGATCCAACAGAGTAACACTATTTGAAAATACCCCTGAGTACCACAAGATTATGCTACACAGACATATGACTGAAATCAAACTACTATTATCCTCGATTTTAGACAAGAATGTTTCTTTGCAATATGAGATGTCCGCATGGTCAAGTTTGAGCTTGAAATTATCTGATGAGGAGGTACTCCGCCCAGCTTTGAAGAGATTACAAGAAGTAGGGATTTTGCCTAATCCTTTAAAAGAACAAAATCCAGATTGCTACTATAACGCATCTTCAGAGCAATATCCATTTCCATGCTATTATCTTACTTGGGGAAGGAACATTCACAAGGTAATTATTAATAATTACTTGGGCCCGATAGAGATGGTACCAAAAAAATAATCGGAATATTGAATTATAGAAGATACAAACTTTCATTGCTGGTAGATGAGAGCAGAATATTCTCTATTTTATAGCCCAACATGACACTGGTGTGGGACGGTGAAGACCGCGCTGCGCCACAGTTCTTCGTTGACCCAAAGGAAAAGGTAACAATGGAGACGTTCGACTTGGCTACACTTGTAACTGGTGTTGAGTTTGCGGTTCAAACTGCATTTTGTGACTTTAAAAAATGGACCGATGTTGAGATGTATAGTAGTAGTCTATACACAAATCGTGTATTTACAGAATTTAGAAGGCTTGCGAAAAAGCTTAATTATGATGTGAGATTATCGGCGACGGAACCACGCAATTATGAGTTTTTATATGATATCTGTTTTCTTAAGACTTCTGGTGAATTTAACGATCAGAATGGTTATTTCACTACCGTAAAACCCCTTCGGCGCTCAGTTCTTGTGCTGGAGTGCGAATGGAGTCATATTGAGGAGGAAGTCATATATGACTTTTCTAAGATGCTTTTGGCGAGAGCCGATCTGCGTTGTCTGATTTTCTACAGAAACTCCCGCAACCTCGTTGCCTCTTTTATCGATCGTGTAAAAACGGCTATTGCTGCATACGAACAGAGCGAATCAAAGGACCGGTACTTCCTTTGTGGTTTGTATGAACGGACGATCAAATTTGCTCTGTTGGACGGCAATGGAGGCGAAGTAACGTCCGCGGAAAACGAAATGTTTGCCCAACAACCGCTTGCACAAAGGACCACAAAAGGCTGGCGACCTTGACAATAGCTGTTTCTTCATTAAACGTGCTTCGTCCATAGTCCACATTCCTTTTGTGGCCTGTGAAGCTGCGCGTTCGCCAACCAAGCAGGAATGAAAAATTTTGATTGACAAACAAACAGATTTGGTAGACAATGCGTCACATGAAAACTTACAGAAACGGAATTGAATTAAGAAAATTGCGCAAAGAAATCGGTCTCAGCCAATCCAAACTTTCTGAAGTTACCGGCTTGGTTCAAGCCAAAATATCTGCATACGAGCTTGGTAAAAACGGATTGTCTAATGAAGAAATGGCTATAATAGAAGCGGCATTAAACAATCTCGATAGAAATTCTATTAAAAAATTGAAAACAAAGCGTTACCAAAAACATATACGAAACGGTAAAACTCTGGCTGATAGACCACGCAGGGGGTATTCATTAACGAGTGGCAATAGCCAATACTTATCTACTTTAAAAGAATTAGAACAAAATTTTTTAAAAACACTTCCGGAAGATGCCCCAAAAGCTCTTTCATTTTTTGCTGGCTGTGGTGGGCTTTGTTACGGGATAAAGGCTGCGGGATTTAAGATAATAGGCGCATCTGAGATTCACGAAGGATTTAGAAAAATTTACTATTTGAACTTCAAAGAAACTACCCAGCTTACAAATGATGTTCGTAACTTTTCAGAAGAAGAATGTAAAAAAATAATAGAGAAAGAAAATAAAATCGATTTAATGATAGGCGGGCCACCTTGCCAAGGATTTAGTCTTACTGGCAAGAGAGACCCGAATGATGAGAGAAACAACTTGTTTTCAGACTATTTGAGGATAGCAGGTTCAATAAGACCACAAGTTATTTTAATGGAAAATGTGAAGCTTTTGACTTCAATGAAAGATCCAGATGGCCATTTTGTTACCGAGCGAATATTGCATGAATTCAGCAAAATAGACTATAATTCAGAATTCTTTTGTATTAATGCAAAAAATTACGGAGTACCGCAGCATAGGGAAAGAGTAATATTTATTGCTACAGATCGTAATAGCAAGAAAAAACCATCTATCCCTTCAATTCAATTTGAAAAACAAAGCGATATATTCGGGACAGTAAAACCTTTTCGAACTTTTGGTGATGCTGTATCAGATTTAGAATTTATTGAATCTGGAGAAAAAAATAAAAACGACAAACTACATGTGGCGGTAGCACATCCAGAGCATGTAATTGAATGGCTAATCGATGTTCCAGAAGGTTCAAGTGCACACGAGAATGAAGACCCTAATCACCGGCCGCCTTCTGGATATAACACAACATACAAACGTCAAATATGGGATGAACCTGGAGCGACTGTAGCTACAACATTTGCAATGATTTCAGGGTGCAGGAATGTACACCCTATCGCAACTCGGTCTATCACAACCAGAGAAGCACTTAGGTTACAAAGCTTTCCTGATAGTTTCAAATTCACTGGAAAAACAGGTGACATTCGCACAGCCATAGGGAACGCCGTCCCTCCCTTGCTGGCTTTTGCTTTGGGAAAACATATACTAAAAAATTATATCTTGTAAAAATATCCTGCTTCAAGATTGAATTGTAGTTGTGTCGGATGCTGCTTTTGCCCACCTCTTTGCATCTGAACCACACCAAATCTAGGGGCTTCATGTGAAATACCGTGTGGGTCTTTATATTGCCCTTTTTTGACGGAATATTCTTTTTTTTCAAACCCCCGATAATTTCTTGACAATGTAATTAAATCTTCAATGCTGTACAGGGCGAATTCTTGTGGGTTTTGAGGCAATAATTTTGTTTTATGTAATAGTATTTCGGGTGTAAAAGAATCATTCAGATATGCTTTTTGTAGCAATAATCTCGTTATTTCGTCTTGTCGGTTTGCAAAAATGATTTCTAATTCTTTTCTTCCAGATGAAAAAGTTTCTTCCCAAAAAAATCGCCTTGGGTCTGTTTTTCTTCCCGCCAAAGATTTAGGATCGTCAAGAGGTCTATGTCCATTATCACCACAAAATTGACGCAAAGATTTTTCGCCCTCGTTTGAGACATTAATTCCATGTCTTCTCAGAAGTTCACAAAAGGCATAAGCGGTTGTGAAATAGAGTTGGGCATTCGTAGGTGTTTTATTGTTGCACTGTTTAACGGACACCCCGATAGTTTTAGGTATTTGTCCATTACCGTGCAATGTAATTAATACATCACTTTTACAGGCTCTTACTTGCACACCATTTATTTCGAGCCACTTCTTCCCTTCTTCAGCAGTGGCAAGTGAGCCAAGTGCTACTGCCTCTGCTCTTTCGCATTGATCCAACCCTGCATAATAAGTAATGAAAGAGATTAATGTAATAGCAGGATTGCCTCTAAAAACATTGTTGCATAAATTTGTTGCTGGTATAGGGTAACGAAGGTTATTTATTTGATCTGCCAAATCAAATTCAAATTTGTGTCCCCTATTACGGCCTACTATGCCAGCTTGAATTTGTGCGGCATGTATGAGATTAATTGGTTCTAAAGCCATTAAATATCCTCCAACAGTTCAGATAGAGAAATATTTAGGCTATCGGCAAAAGTGCATAAGTTTGAGAATGATAGATTTCGCTTGCCTCTTTCAACCAAACTGATGTAAGTTCTATCAAATCCACAGAGATACGCCAATTCTTCTTGTGATAGTTTTTTCTCATTTCTGTACTGGCGTATTTTAACACCTAGTTTTTCGAGTTTGTTTTGTGATATGTTCGTTATCATAGCGGATGCATTATTATATGAATGTTGACATAGAGTCTACGGACAATGGGTCACAAATTGGCGAATCGGGTAGCCGGGGGTTTTTCTCCCCCGGCCCCCACAACACCCAGCGTGCGGGTCCGCACTGGGCGTTTCACTAAGCCTACCGGGCCGTAGCCGGGTAGTGAATGTTCACCCACAGCTCTTTGACAGACAGTAGCCCTTGATCCGCAAGCCACTTGTTGGTCATACCGGTTTGGGTTGCCAGTGTACGCGACAGGTGCCATGGTCCCTTGCGGCTGATGGCCGTGAGGATGGCGGTTCGCTTAAAGGTGCCGAGTTTGAGAAGATTACGCACCTTGGTGCGAGCGTAGCGCCACTGCTTCCAATAGCACATACGCACCCGTCTTCGTAGCCAGTGGTCGATTTCAGGTATCGGTCGGTAGTAATGTGAGATTCCGTAGTAATTCATCCAGCCTCGAAGATATTGGGCAAGCTTTCCGAGTCGGTACTCCATGGAGACAAACCAGCTTCTGCCGGTCAGTTTTCGGATGCGCCGTTTGAACTCTTTAAAGGCCGCATCAGACCAGCGTATTTTACCGGCTTTGAATGTAAAGCCGAGGAAGTTGGTTTTATCGATTTTAGCAACCCGACTTTTGGCCATATTGACCTTGAGCTTGAGCGTGCGCTCGATAAAGCGCTTGATGGAGGCCATTACCCGTTCTCCCGCCCGCTGACTTTTCACCAAAATGAGAAAGTCATCTGCGTAGCGAACGAAGTGGTGCCCCCGGTGCTCCAGCTCCTTATCCAGGTCATCAAGTATGATGTTGGCCAGAAGGGGCGACAATGGACCGCCCTGTGGAACCCCTTTGCGGGATTTTTCCAGGCGGCCGTTGACCATTACTCCAGCGCGCAGGTACTTACCGATGAGCTTGAGCAATCGCTTGTCACGGACCTTGCGGGCCACCCGGTGCATGAGCACGTCATGGTTGACCGTATCGAAGAACTTTTCAAGGTCCATGTCCACAGCCCACCGATAGCCTTGTTTGATATAAGCCCGGACCTGGTAGACGGCATCGTGGGCCGACCGGTTGGGCCGGAACCCGTAGCTGCAATCGGAAAAGCCCGGATCAAAGATGGGCACCAGCACCTGGGCAATGGCCTGCTGGATCAGCCGGTCGGTTACGGTGGGAATGCCCAAAGGGCGCAAACCGCCCGTTGGTTTGGGGATCTCAACGCGTTTGACCGGCTTGGGTTGATAGTTGCCTGCTGACAGAGCGTCACGGATTTTGCCCCAGCTTTTCCGCGCAACGTCCGGGAACCGGTCGATGGCCATATCGTCGACGCCGGCAGCGCCTTTGTTGGCCTTGACGCGTTTCCAGGCCGCCTGCATGTTCGGCCGGGACAAAACCTGTTCGAGCAGGTGAACATTTGGCTCGGGCGGTTTCCTGACACGCCGCACATCTGCTCCACCGGACGGTTTCGATGCATTGTGCGAGTTCATGGAAGGCTCCTTGCCGTTCTTAATGTTCGGCCCTTCACCATGTCCTGGACATTACGCCAGGCGTTGGGCTACTATGGCCTCGGCTGACTTCTGGCCGATAACGCCCCGCGTTGCCGCGGGCCGCGCTTCCGTGGCTGCTTTAGGATTCGGTGGCGGTTCCAGCCCTTTCGAGCTGGGCCTCAGTCCGACTTCCATGGCCGCCGCAGACGCCACATTCGACCAGATCTCCCCGGATAAGGACGTGAGCTGTCGCTGCACAACCGCGGCATTTACCCTATTCGCCGAACCCTGGGCTTTGTCATGTGGTGCTGACTTACCCGCGAACTGGGCCTTGTATGCCGTTTCTGTTCGTCGGCTCACAGCTTTGCACTCGGGCTTCCTTCAGACGGAACCTCGCGGTGCCGCCCTTGCCGTCGGCTAATGTTTGGATCAAGGCCTGATGACCTTGACCGGGTTCACACATAGGGGACTTGCACCCCATAAGTTCACGCCCATGCCGGGCGTACACCAAGGCTTTCACGGGATCGCGGCAAAGAGCGCCGCTCCCCGTGAAGCCTGTCGTTGTGTGTCTATGAATGATATCATGAATAATAGCGAAGAAAATTTTGGCGTAATCTATGAAAAAAAGGAATACGCTGGCTTTTTGAAACGTGTTGGGGGGAGACAAAGGGGTCGCATCTTAATTATTGAGACAAGGGTGAGACAAGGGGGTCGCATCTTAATTATTAATTGTTGAAGAAGAAGTAAAATGCAGTGTGCTGAATAATTAACAAATAAGATGCGACCCCTATGGGTCCCTTGAAAAGAAAGAATTGGGGCCGAATAATATTCATGGTAATTATGGGCCTCGGTATTGCCTGGACCGTTTTTGGTGTAACAATGCAATTTACTATGTTCCCAAAAATGATGAGCGATATTCCTGACACAATGGAGGCTGATCGCTTTAAAATGATGTTCATGGTAATGCACGTTTTTACGCTTATTTTTGCAGCGGCATTCTGCGGCGTGTTTGGATGGATCATTAAAAAACTGTCTTCTGAATCAATTAAAAGTGAATTTCTGGCATAAAATAGGGCCGAACCTACGCCTGCACAGGGACCGCAAAAGGCTGGCGGCCATGGTTTTGGCGGTTTCATCATTTAACTTTTGCTTTTCGGCGTCTGCATTCTTTTTCGGCCCGTAAGGCGGAACGTTGGCTTGGATAAGCAATGAAAGAAAATGAAATCAAAAGATTTATGTTAGAGAGAGGCATGAGAGGATATGATTCTGCCTTTGTCTTCGGTTTTGTATCATTTCTTTTAATATATCTTTTTATACACTCATTTGAAGTGGCAATAACCACAGCAATCTTTTTTTGGATACTATCTCTTGTTATTTTTATATGTTTCTATTTTGAACTTGCAGATGATTATTACAGAAAAGTTAAAATGGTTGCTCAACCAAGAGGTAATAGAATCTCAAATATATTTATTGGAATATCTATTTGGTTTGCAGGTTGGTGCGGAGGTTTCGTTGGCTGGTTTATTATGTTTTCACTCATTGGTGAATATCATTTTGTCATGATAATCGGAGTTATAGCGGGTGATTTAACAGTGATGAAATTGTATTTCAATCTTATTCTTAAAAGGTTATAGAAATAATTTAATCAGCCAACCTGTCACTTTACCCGGCAGCAAGGGCCTGGCGGCCCTCGCTGCCGGTAAGTTAGTCGTTGTGTGCCGACGTTATGAAATATTTAACTACATTACTATTTGTCCTTTTATCCGTTGACATTAGCTTTGCAAATGAACTTTCTGGATTTGCAGCTTTGCAGACCAATGTTAAGCTTATTGCTATTGATCCAGGCTTTGGAGGAACAGATCAAGGACCTTTAGGCTGTAAAGGAAAAACACACGCTAAAGATTTAAACTTACAGATTGCTAAAAAGCTTGCGGTAAAAATTCAAAATGACCTTGGAATTAATACGGAATTAACTAGAAATAATGACATTTATGTTTCGTTAGAGGAAAGAGCGGAAGTTGCAAGTACCCACGATGCCGATCTATTGATATCTATTCATACAAATGCATCTGAAAATGCATCGGTTTATGGCATAGAAACATTTTACCTTAATTTGGTTACAGATGAGGAGGCTATTATAAACGCAGCAAAGATGAATGCGACAAGCCAAAAAAATATTGCCGATATGGACATGATTTTATCTGAATTAATGGCGAATGCTCGCATAAGTGAATCCAGTAAATTAGCAAATAATATCCAAAAGCATCTTTGTGATCACTTACGGACAAAGTATGACCGGATCAAAAATCGTGGTGTAAAACAAGCCTTATTTTATATATTTTTAGCTGCTGATATTCCATCAGTCATGGTACAAACAGGATTTATTACAAATTCAAATGAATGTGAGCGATTGAAATCAGAGAAATACCAGTCAGAAATCAGTGCTGGGATTGTTAATGGTATAAATGTTTTTTTAAATGAGAGAAGAAGCACACAACATATCACTCCACCTGACCCAAGGGCCTCGCGGCCCTCGGTTAGGTGAGTTGGGCGTTATGGACCTGCAAAGCCATATATAAAGCCATATAATTATATTGACAATATCCCTATTCCGATTTAATATTAAGAAATGAAAAAACGAGCTGATTTTGAGTGGGACCCAAAAAAAGACCAGCTAAGTCAGGAAAAGCATGGTGTTTCATTTGCCTTGGCACAGCTTGCTTTTTTGGATCATAAGCGTGTTATTTTGGAGGATCTTGAACACAGCGATGATGAAAAACGATTTTATTGCCTCGGCATGGCCGCCGGTGGGATAATGACGGTAAGATTTACTTATAGGAAAAACAAAATTAGAATAATAGGCGCCGGTTATTGGCGGAAAGGTAAAAAAATATATGAAAGGGAAAATAAAATACACGGATGAGCCAATCGGCAAGGTTAAGGTTGTTTCAGATTTTCTACCATCGCCAGAACAACTCGCTTTAAAAGACGAAACTGTTAAAATCACTATCGCTCTGAGTAAAACAAGCGTTGATTTCTTCAAGAAGGAAGCTAAAAAATATAATACGCAGTATCAGAAAATGATTCGAAGACTTCTGGATGAATACGCTGTTCATCAATAGCAACGGGTCCATAATCGGGTAGCCGGGGGTTTTTCTCCCCCAGCCCCCACAACTCGCAGCAAGCGGGTCCGCACTGCGCGTTTCACCTAAACTACCGGACCTTAGTCGGGTAATGAATGTGTTCACCCACAGTTCTTTGACAACTAGCAGACCTTGAGCCTTAAGCCATTGATTTGTCATACCGGTTTGCGTGGCTAAAGTCCGAGCACATTTCCAGGGGCCCTTACGAGAAAAGCTCATGGGAATGGCCACATTCCGATGGGTTCCCATCTTAAGAAGATTGCGGACGCGGATGCGAACGTACCGCCATTGTTTCCAGTAGCACATGCGCACTCTTCGTCGGAGCCAGGAGTCAATTTCGGGTATCGGTCGGTAGTACTCCGATATTGCGTAATAGCCCATCCAACCCCGAAGGTATTGTGCAATCTTTTTCATCCGGTACGCCATGGACACGAACCAGCTCCGACCGGTCAGACATTTGATCTCCCATTTAAACTTTTGGAAGGCCTTGACCGACCATCGGATTTTGGAACCTTTGAAGGTAAATCCTAAAAAGTTCGTGTTATCGGTTTTAGCCACTTGGCTTTTATCTTTGTTGACCTCAAGTTTGAGCCTACGGTTGACAAACCGCTCGATACTTCGGGACACTCGCACTCCTGCCTGATGGCTTCTTACTAAAATTAGAAAGTCATCGGCGTAGCGGACGAACCTGTGCCCCCTCTTCTCAAGCTCTTTATCGAGATCATCCAAAAGGATATTGGCCAAAAGTGGAGATAACGGACCGCCTTGGGGAACACCCTTTCGGGATTTGTGTCGACGACCGTTCACCACCACACCGGCCCTCAGATATTTACCGATCAGCTTTAAGACACGTTTGTCTTTGATTTTCCGGGCCACTCGGTGCATGAGCACATCGTAATTGACCTTATCGAAAAACTTAGACAAATCCATGTCCACAGCAACCCGGAAGCCCTCTTTGATGTAATCCCGGACCTTATAGATCGCCCCATGGGCAGACCGAGCCGGCCTGAACCCATAGCTTGCATCTGAAAATCCAGGATCAAAGATTGGCATCATAATCTGAGCGATGGCTTGTTGGATCAACCGGTCTGTGACGGTTGGAATACCCAAGGGGCGCTTACCGCCCCCAGGCTTGGCAATTTCCACCCGTTTAACCGGCAAGGGTTGATAGCTGCCGTCTGATAACGATTCACGGATACGGCCCCATTTGTCCCGGGCAAAGTCAGGAAACTTCTCGATCGGCATTTTGTCGATTCCAGGGGCCCCTTTATTGGCTTTTACCCGTTTCCATGCATTTTGCATGTTTTGCCTGGACAATATCTGTTCCAGTAGGCGAGCATTTGGGTTGGGCGTTTCAACGACGCGCCGCACATTCACTCCATCGTTCGATTTCATAGTGGTATGCGAGCTCATTGAGGCCTCTTCCCTGTTTAAGTGTTTGGCCCTTCACCATGTCCCGGGCATTACCCCAAGCGTTGGGCTACTATGGCCGCTGCTGACTTCTGCCTGATCACCGTGCATGTTGCCATGCAAAGCGCTGTCTTTCGACCGCATGTCCGGCAGATCTCCCCGGACTCGGTTCAGTACCCCCTTGAGGGGTATAAGAACGTGAACTTTCGCTACACAACCGCAGCATTTACCCTATCTCCTGAATCCTGGGCTTTGCCATGTGGTGCTGGCTCACCCGGAAACTGGGCCTTATATGCTGTTTCTGTCCGTCGGCTCATAGCTTTGCACTCGGGCTTCCTTCAGACCTTTCCTCACGGAAACGCCCTTGCCGTCGGCTAATGTTTGTGTCAGTGTCATGAGACAGTGACCGGATTCACACATAGGGGACTTACACCCCATAAGTTCACGCCCATGCCGGGCGTACACCATGTCTTCCAGAGGGACCGCTGATAGCCCGCCGCGGCCCCTGAAGATGGCGTTCGCATACCAATCAAGCACCTTGACTATAACTAAATACGGTTATAATATAACCCAATGAAATACGAGGTCAAAATCAAGAAAAAGGCACTTCGCGGACTCGAAAAGTTGCCTAAAGATGTCCGCAAGTTACTATTTTTATTGATTGAAGATCTCAAGGCAGATGGGCCAATACAGAAAGGTTGGCATAATTTTTCACCCCTCGGTAAGGATAAATACCACTGCCATTTGAATTATCGCTATGTGGCATGCTGGACTTGCCAAAAAGGGGAAATTGTAATTGAGGTGTATTATGTTGGCACTCGTGAAAAAGCCCCGTATTGAAATATCGCTTCAGGGTGAGAAGGTTGATGAACTTATTGAGTGGATTAGCAAGAAATTCGAAGTAAGTATTCTCACGTCAGATGATTCCGAAAGTGTTGCAATTGAAGATACTGATTTTTGGAAAGAAATGCAGTCAAATAGAGTTGGTAATCTTCTTGCTGCAGCCAGGCTTAAGGTAAATATGACCCAGGCTCAGCTTGCGAAACAACTTGGAATTCATCAGAATATGATCAGTGATTATGAGAGGGGAAAGCGCCGCCTGTCGCCTTCAATGGCAAAACGCATCGCAAAAAATCTTAAAATCAAAGTCGATAGAATTTCTTAGTGCGAATCGGGTAGCCGGGGGGTTTTATCCCCCCAGCCCCCAC
>JBNKKR010000073.1:0-11248 GCA_050291935.1 Desulfocapsaceae bacterium
CATTTCAAGTAATAGGAGTGCTATTTACCGTCTATCCCGGTATGGTGTAACTGTTGCGTGTTGGAACAGAGCAGTGTGGCAGGTACAGGTTTTATGCAGTTAGTGAACAAAGTTATAACAAACTAAAAGTGCTTGTTATCGATCAAATCAAGAATAGATGATTGACAAAGCACAGGTCAAGTAGTTTTATAGGATGGTTTGGCCAACCTAATGGTTCCAAAAGAATTTTTACATAAATAGTACTGAGTGGAATACAGGTGACTACGTCTATTTCTTGTCGCATAGATTTAGCTGGTCTGCTGTGGTCTGTGTTTGTTACTCGGAAAACTTTATAATTGCTTGTTCGCCAACAAATAATAGAGTCCACATGTCAGCAATCTCTGAAGAATTTATACGGCAATACTTAAGGTTGAATGGCTATTTTTGCATTGACAATTTCATTGTTCATGCCGCCGATGACCCGCAACGAATAACAGCTAATGGAGAAATCGGAAATTACACAGAAACTGACCTGTTGGGAATTCGATTGCCATATTCTGAAGAGATGAGTGGGCAATTATATATGGCACACGACATGCCTCTCGTTGAAGGGGCTGACGGTAAAACCGATATTGTCATTGGTGAAGTTAAGACAGGCGGAGAGAATAGACCGAATAAAATCTGGAGGCATCCAGAAACGCTCTATCCAAAAGAATATATATTGAAATTTGTTGGCTTAACTAATGATGCCAATGAAATATCATCAATTTCTAAAACACTTTCAGAGAAATATATATACGAAAATCGAACAACAAGAATCAGATACATTATATTTTCGGAAAATGAAAACAAACACTATAAGGATATAGGAGTCTCGTTTATAACCTATGACCATATAATTGATTTTCTAACGGAAATAAGGGGGCAGTCTTGGACGGCTGGGAATATCGGGGTTGCTTCTTTACATCATCAGTGGCCAGTATTGCTAACTGAAGTTTTTGAGATAGCAAATAATTTCAACATTGAAATAGACGAACGAAAACAAAGAATAAAAGAAATATTGAACAGATAATGGCGAACAAGGCGTTTCACTTGACGTCGTGAACGTCTGCGGCCTGACGGTCTAATTTCGGTGGCGGCGCAAGTGAACTTAAACGTTAGCTCTCCCCAAAATAGAGGTTCTTGTATTTCAATTAAAAACTGATTAACATTCATATTATGAAACCTACTGTATATATAGAATCATCTGTTATCAGTTACTTAGCATCTCGCCCAAATAGAGATATTATTATCGCAGGTCGGCAAGCTATTACGAGGGATTGGTGGGAAAATCACCGACAGAGATTTGATCTCCGAATTTCCGCACTTGTTGAGGAGGAAATTAGTAAAGGAGACCCAAAAGCTATAGCACGTAGGCAAGAGTTCGCTGAAAGCATTCCAAGTTTATCTATCTCTGATGAAGCAACAGAGTTGCTCCTCAAAAATAATGCAGTACCTTACGGACGTGAAGAGGATGCGCTTCACATAGCCATAGCTGCTGCCCAAGGAGCTGATTACCTTCTTACTTGGAATTTTAAGCACATCAATAATGCAGAGAAGAAGTTGTCAATTTCTCAATCTGTTGCTGCTTTGGGCTATATTTGTCCTCAATTATGTTCACCTGAGGAATTAGGAGGGAATGCAAATGATTAATGATCCAATTGTTGAAGAAGTACGTCATTACAGGAAAGAGCATGCCTCAAAATATGGAAATAGTATAAAGCGCATTGTTGAGGCTCTACGAAAACGCGAAGATGAATCAACTCGCAAGGTCTTGAACCCAGGGCCAAAATTAATCCTTAGCAAGGCTGGGAGCGGGTGCACTATCTGAGGTTGTCTGTCAAGAATCTTCTATCTCTGACTATGTACTTTTCAACAACTTATCAACGATCAGTGGCACATCTGTTTTGTGTGGAAAAACGGCGATTCTCACAATGTAGAAATCGTTGATTATCACTAGAAGGGGTAAAAAATGAATATAAAAAAAACTACCTCAAATTCATCCCGGCAAGATTCTACTTGAAGAGTTTTTGGAGCCAATGGGTATAAGCCAATATCGCTTGGCAAAAGACACCTCTGTGCCTCCTCGAAGGATCAATGAAATTGTTCACCAAAAAAGGTCCATTACTGCTGGTACAGCTTTACGTTTATGCATATTTTTCAACATGTCACCTCACTTTTGGATGAACCTGCAAAGCAGGTATGAACTTGAAAAAGCTGAAGATCTTCTTGAAGACAAAATTAAAACCGAAGTGCACCAATACGAAACAGCATAAAATCAAGCAGTTGAGCTAATATATTCATTCATTTCCATATAGTAGGGCAAGGCCCCTTCTACACTGCGTAACTTTGCTTCGTGAATAGCGATCCGGTAACCTCCTGCCTTTTGGTTGCGTATTTACAATTTGTTTGACAATTTCGCTTTTTGTATATACAATAAAGCTGTGCAATACGAATGGGATGAAAAGAAAAATGCAGTTAATCAGAGCAAACATGGCGTTGACTTCTGTCAGGCCGAAGGGTTCGAGTGGGACAGCGCCGTGGAAGAGGTCGACGACCGCCAGGATTATGGTGAAATTCGTTACTGCGCCTTGGGCTATATTGGTGAACGTATTTACAGCATGGTGTACACGCAGCGGGTCGAAGCTATCCGCATTATCAGTCTGCGCAAGGCCAACAAGAGAGAGGTGAAACAATATGCCGAAGCTTAAAAAAGGAACCATTATTCCAACCAACGAAGAAGACCGCCGGATCAATGAAGCTATCGCCTCTGACCAGGACACCTTTGAAGTCACTGAAGAGATTGCCGCCAGAATGCGCCCGGTAAGTGAAATACACCCGGAGATTGTCGAGGCATACAAGCGCACCAGGGGCAAACAGAAAAAACCCACCAAGAGACCCGTATCAATACGGCTCAACAATGGAGTGGTTGAATATTTCAAGGCCCATGGAAAGGGCTGGCAAACTGAAATCAATAACATTCTTCAAAATTATGTAGATTCACATTCGGCGGCCTAGAGAAAGCCGGAAATACAACAAGCTAATAAAGCCGACTGGCAAGCACACCCGTTTTTTCGGGGCAGCCCCAAAGGTGTTCTGCGCGCCATGACTTTCCCTGGCCTGCTGGCCAGCGGTTTATCATGATCGATGTCCCTGAAAAAAAACTCAAAGCACCCCAAGCAAGAATATCAAATTGTACAGTCTTACTTCTGTGCAAATTGATAGTTAGTGCAATATGATTTACCTTGTCCAATATGGGAAAATCATGCCAAGGTGTTGCAAAGGGTGAAGGGCTGGGGAGAGGCAGTCTGGATCATTTGAAATTGCTGATACCAAATAGCTTGCCTTTCCCCTTTTCCTCCATCTTTGTAAAGTGATACGTTAGATTAATTCGTCTTATTTATCTTCGGGAAGTTTAATGGTCAGTACGGGTATTGTACATTTATTGACTACTCCTCTGGCCACAGATCCAAGAAGAAAGGTTTCGAAAGGAGTGTGTCCATGGGACCCCATTACTACCACGTCGTAGTCTTGGGCGTTACTTTCTCCTACAATTTCATTTACTGTGTCGCCAGTCTTGATGATAACGTCATGAAAATTGACTCGGCAACTGGAGAGCTCGTCCTGCATTTCTTCATAAACGGTTCTTACCCGTTCTTTTACAGAATCAATTGCGGTGGCATACCCCTCGTCATTGAATTTTTGTAATTGTTTCGCTTCGAAATGTGAAGATAGATCATAGCCCATTGATCCAGACATTAGTTCAACCATATCCGGGATAACGTGAATAATTGAAATACTCGCATCATATTTTTCTGCAAGCCCCATGGCCCAGAAAAAAGCGGATTTTGCACTTTCGGATAAATCTGTGGCATAGAGTATTTTGTTTATTTTTGGTAGCATAGTCGTCCTCCTTATGGTGACTTAAATGTTGAAGAGGCGGATCTTAAACGGCCTCATTATGAGCTTATGCTTAAAACAGATAAGGTGAAATGATGAAAATGACAAGAGAAAAAATGGGGATGGAATGTTTTTTCTTTGTCTGTGATTAAGAAGGGCAATGCAATGTTGCAGGAACAAACGAGTTGTAAATTTCTTTGGTGTTGCTCGGGAAGATCGTTTATCCTGTTTTTATGTTTTTTGGGGTTCAACTTATTGAATGGGTTAAATAGAAAATTCTGGGTGAGAGCATACGGGTGCTGATATATGTCTGAAATATTAATAGTGGGTGGTGCTGGGTATATAGGCTCGCATATGTGTAAATATCTCTCTACCAAAGGGCTACGGCCGGTGGTATTGGATAATTTAAGCCTTGGTCACAGACAGGCGGTGCGGTGGGGGCCGTTTTACAAGGGAGAGCTTGATGATCAGCAGTTGCTCCATACCATAATGGGCAAGCATGATATCAAGGCAGCCATGCATTTTGCCGCCTTAAGTTGTGTCGGTGAGTCCATGGTGGAGCCGGTAAAATATTATAAAAATAATGTGTCAGCTACCCTGGAACTTTTGTCAAGTTTGCTGGAACATGGAGTAAATAAATTTATTTTTTCTTCTACTGCTGCAACCTATGGGGAACCAAACACCGTTCCCATTACTGAAGAGCATTCTCAGCGACCAATTAATCCTTACGGCCGCAGTAAACTGATGGTGGAAAATATTGTTGACGATCTGGATAGTAGTTTTGGCCTGAAGTCGGTTTGCCTTCGGTACTTTAACGCAGCAGGAGCAGATCCCGAAGGGGAACTTGGCGAGGATCATAATCCGGAAACACATCTTATCCCTTTGGTGCTCTCCACTGCCCTTGGCCAAATGAAGGAGTTCTCCGTTTTTGGTAGTGATTATCCCACCAAAGATGGAACCTGTATAAGGGATTATATCCATGTGCATGATCTGGCTCAGGCACATTATCTGGCTCTTTTGCATCTGTTGGATGGTGGAGAGAGTAAAAAATATAATTTGGGCAATCAAGACGGACAGTCCATTTTAGAAGTTATTCAAACGGCGAGTAAAGTGTCCGGTGTGGAGATCCCTTATGTGTTTGCCGACAGGAGGTCAGGAGACCCAGCCCAGTTAATCGGTTCCTCGGATAAGATAATTAAAGAGTTAGGTTGGCAGCCTAAGTTTGCAAGTCTTGAAATGATAGTTGAGACAGCCTGGAACTGGCACTCAGCGCATCCCAGAGGCTTTGTGTAGGTTGCTAACGGTCTTGAAGAAATATGAGGGTGAGCATCGCCTATGCTATCAGGCCCGTAACGCCTCTTGTACTGCTTGGCTGATTTGGGGTATTGAGTATGGTTTTTTTATAAATGTGTTTGCTCCAAGCCGTAAAGCCGCTTTTACTTCGTCACTTTCCGAGAAGCCACTTATTATAATCGCCCTTTGTCCGGGGTAGAGTTCTAATATTTTTTCATAGGTTTGTCGCCCGTTCATCCCTGGTTCCATGAGCATATCCAGGATAAGCAGATCCACTGGATGGTCCTGAACAAAATGCAGTGCTGATGCACCACAATCAGCGGTATGGACTTGGTAGTTGAGGCCTTCGAGGATTTTTTCTGCAATTTTACGTAATTGTGGGTCGTCATCTACGACAAGAATCTGTTCACTATTTCCCTTTAGTGGGATCTCCTCTTCGTTTTCGGATCTGGTGGGTTTGCTTTTGGTGTCGACTGGAAAAAAGAGCCGGAAGTATGTTCTTTGAGAATCACTATTAACAGTAACTGCTCCATCATGTTCCAGCATTGTGTTCCAGACCACAGTTAAGCCAAGGCCTGTTCCGCTCCGTCCCATGACCTTTTTGGTGTAAAATGGCTCGAAGATATGATGTAAATCTTCTTCACTGATTGGAGGGCCGCTGTTGAATACGCTGAGAATAACGTAGGTACCGGTTTCTATTTTGTTACTGCTTGCCTCAGGCTCGTTGACTTGCTGGTTATGGGTTGAAATACAAATTGTATTTTCCCCGGTGGTTGATTCAGCCGCATTGGTGACAAGATTCATCAAACATTTTTTTATGTGTACTGAAGAACAGGATATAACACCATCGGAAGCGTCGAGTTGGAGCCGAATAGTGTTATTTGGATGAACACTGAAGAGTTTGTGGCATTCAGGGGAATCATGATATTCTTGAATGAGCTGATTAAGGTCGTGGAGTTCTTTTTTTCTTGCTACCCCCCTTGCCGCCGTAAGGAGATCGTCAACCACATTGGCGGCGCGGTTGCCCGCTTCCTGGATAGACAGAAGAGCCCCCCGCATTTCATGATCGTGGGGGAGATTGATGAGTAATATCTCGGGATAGGAGACAACACCTGCGAGGATATTGTTCAGGTCATGGGCCACACCCCCAGCCAGCAAACCAATGGCCTCCATCTTCTGGGCGCGATGTAATTTTTGTTCCAGTGCCGCTTTTTCATCTTCTATTCGTCGCTGATGGGTAACATCTTGCATGACCCCAAGTTTGCAAGGAGTGCCATCCATATCCACATAAGGAACGGCAATTGTGTTATAGATTTGCTTGTTTGCAAAAACAGAGTGATAGCAAATTGTTTCTCCCTGGGAAATAACTTGTTCCATGTGACAATATGTGCAAGGACTGTCATATCCATTTATATCCTTATAGCATACCCCTCCGATTTTATTGCCAAAGATATTGATCATAGATTTGTTCATGTATCGAATATGGTATTTGGCATCAATCACACAAAGAAAGATTCCTGATTCGCTGATGGCGTCCAGTAGGGAATGTTGACGTTTTTCACTGACAATAAGTTGTTTCTGCTGGGAGCTAATGTTTGCATCGATATGACGCAGCATTGTGTAGAAGAAAACAAATAAAATGGTGAGGAGGACCAGGGCGAACGTTGCGGTAATGATGACTAATCTGGAGAAGGCCGCTTTCTGGGCTGTAATGTCAAGAAACAGGTGTACATTGCCAATTTCCTTTCCAGAGACATCTCTTAGTGAATGGGAAAAAATTTTCCATGTTTTGTTATCCAACAATGGATCATTCATCACTTTCTGTTGTGAGTGATTTGGGGTGTTGAGGGTCGTAGGCTCAAGGGCTGCGAGAAGGTAAGGCTTGGAGTAGTAAATAAGAACCTTATCTGGATATCTATTCCAATCCGCCTCCCAGCCAAGCATTGTCATTCCGCTCTCCCACTGATTTTTTTTGAGCAAATTTTTGTTAATGGAAAGCGCAATATCGATATGCAGGCGTTTTTCAATATATTGCAAAATGGGTTCAATTTCCTGGCCAAGTTCCAGAAAACCAATGAGTTTTTCATTATAATGGATTGGTTGGACCACGCGTAGGGTCAATGTTCCAAGGGGACCAAGTTCAATTCCTTTGGATAATTTTTCGCTCTTCTGCGCATTAACCATGGTGAAACGGTTAATGATGTCACCATGCATGTTCGGTTTGTGCATACGAAGCAGATTGGTTCTATCCGGAAGATGAAAATAGAGGTGCGTTATGGAATACTTTTTAAACAGTTTTTGAAACAGAGGATTGTATATCCGAAAGAGTTTGGCGCGATCCCTGTTTTGTAAAAGCTCATACAAATTGTTATTCTCAAGAAGGATATCTTCCAGTGCGTTGAGGATGGTGGCTCTTTTATTTAGCGCGAGTTCAAAGCTTTCCAGGGCATCGGTGTTGATGTGCTGACTAAAACGATCCATTTCCTGCTTATTGGCAAGAAGTAAGGCAATTGAGAAGGCAGAAACCAAGAGTACTATGATTACGCATAAGGGAATCATTAAACGATAAAAGTAAGGTTGGCCATGCTGGGGAGGAAGGTGGGTGTCTCTATTGAAAACAGCATCTTGCATGGAAGAACCCTTTCATTTACTTGGGATGAACAGCGTCCTGCCGTTAATGATAGCATTTATCAGTCGCAGAAGAAAGAAATTTTCATGGAATTTTGAAAAGAATATCTGCTGAAAGGCTTGATGTTACATGATTCTTGATTGATGTGCTATGGCTGGGATTCTTGCTGTAGCGTTGTTCTCGCAGTTTTTTCCCATAGATGTTCCCGTATTCCTGTTCCAATGGGAAAGACAAGCAAGAGAAGAAGGGTGAGGATAAGGTTATTCCATCCGCCATGTTTTAACACAAAACCTGAAGCTGTAATGCCAAGCCATCCACCAAGATAGTAAAACATGACGTATAGGGCATTGGCACGTCCCTGACCACTGGATAATTTTCGATTGAGCAGTCCAACCGCAGCCGCATGGATGGCGAAAAATCCCCCACAGGCGGTAAACAATCCAAAAATGATTGCCGGCAAGAAAGAAAGGAGAAGTAATCCCAATGCCATTCCAAGGGCCGCACTGCCAAGAAGTAATGTTCGTCCACCACCGATTCTATTACTGATCTTGCCGGCTAGTGGGCCAATAAAAATTCCTACAATATAGACAAGATAAATGAGGGTGGTTTTTTCGGTGGAAAACAAAAAAGGGGCTGCGGAAAGCCGGTAGGGGAGGAAATTAAAAATTGAAGAGAAAAGTGCAAAGCTGCCCATGGCACAGCAATAAATCGCTACAATATCAAGACGTCGTAAGAACTGCCAGAACCCGTTTGCCCTTTTTGTAAAAGGAGTTGAGATCTCGTGCCGGGGAAGTTTGTAAACAGCAAGCCCGGTAGTAAAAAGGGTGAGTATTGCCGCAGATACAAAGGCGTAGCGCCAGTGCAGCGGTGGATGGATCCAGCCGCCAAGTAAACGGCCAGACAGCCCGCCAAGGACTGTTGCTGAGACGTAGGAGCCCATGACCACACTTAATCGTTCCACGGGGAGTGTTTTTGCAAGATAGGCGGCAAGGCAGGTTGTCAGGCACGGGATAAAAAGCCCTTGGATACATCGTGAACCTAAAAAAATCCAATAATTATGGGTAAGCGAGCAGAGAAGACCTCCTGCGCTTACCATACAGCCGCCAACAAGGATTATGGGATGAATTGCAATTTTGTCAGCAAGTATGCCAAAGGGAAGGTTAGAAAGGGAAATGCCTAGAATAACGATGGAAACACTGAAGGATGCCAGCACAAGGTCAACACCAAACTCATCTTGCAAAACCGGTAATACCGGTTGGGTGATGTACATATTGGTTATGGCAGAAGAAACCAGGGCGAAGACCAGGAGCTGTAGCTGAAAAGCATTTTTATCTTTCATTGCAAAATAATCACCAACAACTATTTGTTGGATGAAGTGGCCAGTAAAAGTCCAAACCCAATAAAGACAGCACCGCTTACCCGGTTAAAATTCTTTAATCTGGTGGTGGTATTGAGTAGATCTTTACATTTCTGGATGAGGAGGGCATAACACATTAAGGCCAGGAAAGAAAAGAACATCAGGGTGAAAATGAGAAGTAAAAATTGTGGGAAAATAGCCTCTTCGGTGCGAATAAATTGTGGTAGCAATGCTGTGAGAAAAACGATGGCTTTAGGGTTGCTTACTGCGACAAAAAATGCCTTGAAAAAGAGACTGTATGCCGAAATCTCTCTGTTATTATTCTTTTTTGTGGGTAGAGTAGTGCTATACTTCTTCTGAAAGATAAGTTTGATGCCAAGGTAGAATAGGTATAATGCACCGCAATATTTGACCACATTAAAACAGGTAACAGAGGTACTTAATATGGCACCAAGACCGGCTACGGCGATTATTCCCATGCAGAAGAGTCCGGTTATGTTACCAAGTGCTGCATAAATTGCCCTTTTCCATCCGTATAAGGTGGAGCTGCTGATGATAAAGAGTACTGCCGGTCCTGGGGTGGCGGTGGCAGCGATGACCAGAGCTAAATAGACTAACCATGATTCGACTGGCATGTGTATCTCCAAATGGATAAAAGGTATAAGAGTAACAGAAGGCAGTGTGCTTTTAATTTGGGTTGCTGCTACCGTAGAGTTTTGTCGTAACATATAGCAAATGACGAATCTTTTGTATCGTAAATTGTTATGGATGAAAATGCTTTAATTGTATTGAATTTTGAGACTACGGGTCTTTCCCCGAAGCATGGTGATAGGGCCATTGAAATTGGAGCAGTCCGTCTGGAACAGAACCTCATTGTGGATCGTTTTTTTAAGAATGTGGTGGAGCAGAAAGGGAGGGAATCTATATGATGAGTTTGCAAATACTTGCTGTGATAGCTTTACTTGCCAATATCCATGTCTCTCTGGTGGTTTTTTTGGGTATGAGGAAGATGCGATCCTTGCAGGTTTGTAGGCCATCTCCTTTGCCTCTTGCTCCTAAGGTGTCCATTATTGTCCCTGCATGTAACGAGGCACACACCATTGAACCTGCGCTTCGTTCCCTTCTGGCGCAAGAATATACAAATATAGAAATCGTGGTGATCAATGATCGTTCCATTGATGGAACCGGCGCAGTAGTAGAACAAATACAGAAGGAGCATCCAGAATGTAGGATACTTACTATTTCCACCTTACCGGATGGTTGGCTTGGGAAAAATAATGCACTTCATCACGGTGCAATGCTTGCCAGCGGGGAGTATCTGTTGTTTACCGATGCGGATATTATTTTTGCACCTTCAACGGTTTCTCGTGCCATGTCGTTGATGTTGAATGAAAAACTCGATCATCTTTCCTTGATTTTTAAAAACATTGCTCAAGGAGCATTACTAAATGCGATGATGGTGGATGCAGGAGGAGGACTGTTCTATCTGTTCAGGCCTTGGAAGGTGCGTGAGCAAAAGAGCAAATATTTTATGGGAGTGGGGGCGTTTAACCTGCTGCGTAAAACAACATATCAGGCAATAGGAGGGCACGAATGTATCAAAATGCACCCCATTGACGACATTATGCTTGGAAAACGCATTAAACAACAAGGGTTTAAGCAGGAGTGTCTCTCGGCCTATGAATTTCTTACAGTACACTGGTACGCCTCCACCGGGAAGATGATCCAAGGATTGATGAAAAATATTTTTGCTCTTTACAACTACAAGATATGTAATGTTTTGATGGCCGTGTGTTTGGTCTTTATTCTCTCTATTTTGCCACTGTGGGGAGTATTGTTGTGCGGTGGTCCGTGGAAATACTGTTTTCTGCTGTCGGTTCTTATTCGGCTTGCTTCTGTCATGTATGGCGCCAAAGTCACCAAAACGCAATATGGGGTGATACCGTGTTCGCTTTTGACGCCTTATATCAGCACGTATATTGTTCTAAGCGGTACGATAAAAACCCTTCTGGGTAGAGGCATTGAATGGCGCGGAACCTACTATTCTTTGG
>JBNKKR010000074.1:0-10769 GCA_050291935.1 Desulfocapsaceae bacterium
CAATGGGCTTTCCTTCGTAGATAACGGTGGTGGCACCTTTTAGGAGTGGGCCGTAGATGATGTAAGAATGTCCAACAACCCAGCCCACATCCGAGGCCGACCAGAAGACATCGCCAATATTAATATCGTAGATGTTTTTCATGCTCCAATGGATGGCAACTGCATGTCCACCGTTATCCCGCATCACTCCCTTTGGCATACCGGTTGTGCCGGAGGTGTAGAGGATATACAGAGGATCTGTGGCAGCAACTTCGACACAATCAGCAGGTTCACACGTTGCAACCAGTTCTTGCCAGTCCAGATCTCTTCCTTCCTGCATTTCTGCCTTGACAACATCGCGTTGGAAAAGGATACACTTATCAACCTGATGTTCGGACTGCTCAATGGCCCTGTCGACCAATGGCTTGTAGGCAATGACCTTTTTGCCTTCCACAGCACCCGAAGCCGTGACCAGTAATTTAGGTTTGGCGTGATCGATGCGAATGGCAAGCTCACTTGCTGCAAAACCACCAAAAACAACGGAATGAATCGCTCCAAGGCGAGCACATGCCAGCATGGCCACGGCAGCTTCCGGGATCATGGGCATGTAAATGATAACCGTGTCACCTTTTTCAACCCCTTGTGATCTCAGTGCACCTGCGAAAAGTGAAACCTCTTTTTGCAGTTCTTTGTACGAGATTTTACGGATGGTATCAGTTACTGGTGAGTCATAAATTAGAGCAGTTTGTTCGCCGCGTCCTGCCTCCACATGGCGATCCACAGCATTGTAGCAGGCGTTTAGGCTTGCACCTTGAAACCAGCGGTAAAAAGGTGGATTTGAACTGTCGAGTACGGTGTCCCACTTTTTGATCCAGTCGATTCCGGCGGCTGCTTCTGCCCAAAATTCTTCTGGTTTGTCAATGGAGTGTTGAAAAATCGATTTAAAATGTTCCATATGATCCCTCAAGTGCTTTTTTTATGGTTAATTTTGTATTATTTGCTATCGGTGTTGGTATGATGTAAGGAAACAGGAGGTTGGACACCTTGCCAAATCATGTCAAACATGACGTCCGTGTGGGTGGAAAGGGGTTCTTTTTTTCCCCTTTGGATCCACATCATAAAACTGCGCTGGACAAAACCCATCATAAAATCAAGAAGGATCCTGGTTTCGATTTTATCGTTGAGGATTCCTCTTTCCTGCCCCTGACGTAAGACGTCCATCAAAAGGTCAAACATGCGGTGCTGCTCAAAACTTTCATCACTCATCCATGTTTTCATGGGCATGGTAAGAAATATTATTTTGGCAAATTCTTCGTGTCGTTCGTAATAATCCAGTTGGAGCCAGAAGAGTTTTCTCAGTTTCTCTTTTAGATCGGCCATTCCTTGCAAGTGGTCGATTATTCTATCGGTGAGAACACCCATCCATTGATCGACAAAGGCAAAAATCAGTTGTTCTTTGCTTCCGTAGTATTTGTAGATGGTGGCAAAACTAACCCCTGCCTTTTTGGCAATATCTCTTATCCCCACCGCATGAAAATCTGACTCTGAGAACACTTCTAGGATTGTTTTACCAAGACGCTCTCGAAAGTCAGATTTGCTACCCGTTTCAAACGATTGTTTTTGGAGTTTGTTTACCATTGTTACACTTTTTATATATTTGATATAAACAATAAAATTGTTGCAAATTAAAAAGATAAAAATTTTGCGTAACAAAATTACACCTGCGGTTATAGCTTGCCTGGCGTCAAAGTCAAGAAAAATTTGTCAAGTCTTCTTCGTAAAAAAAGAACGCTCGTAGCAGTTATTTTTTTGTTATCAATTTCTTTTGTGATAGTCTTAAAATTGGAAGTGGTTGGTGTGTGTTTGTCGCCTAAAAAAAGGCATGCTGACATATCGTAACTAGGGTGTAATATATTAAAATGGCAGTCTATTTTTTTGCAGTGTGGGTGAAGATGAAGTGCTAGAAAAGACTTTTTTTGCATCGTTGTCAGAGGCAGTTGCAGTGTGTAGTTTTCATGGTTGAAAAGGTAAAACAATACATATTGTTGGTCGATAAGGACCTTCAAAATAAAGACGATGTGCGTGGAGTTCTACGTGAATTTGATGTGGAAGTGGTCTCCTGCGATGTTCCGGGCGAGGTGTTTTCCCTTGTCGAACAGCATGATTTTGCACTTATTTTATTTGCCATAAATCGTGACCATCTTGAGGCCTTTGAGGTTGTCAAAGAATTAAATAAAAGTGAAAAAACACGTTTTATCCCTGTACTTTTTCAAGCTACCAGCAAGGACAGGGAACAGTTGCTTGAGGCTGCCTATGTGGCTGGCGGGGTAGGTTTTTTTGATAAACCGCTGCGCCCCGTTGTCTTTCGGGCAAAAGTAAAGGTGTTTCTTGAACTTGATGATAGACAGCGGCAGCTGGTCTTTGCCACTGCTAAAATTCAGGAACAGAATCTGAAGCTTGAGGAACGGGCCATACGTGATAGCCTCACCGGGCTGTATAATCACAACTACCTCCTGGATCAGCTTTCCAATGAAGTGTCTCGGGCCAGACGGTATGATACTCCCCTTTCGGTGTTTTTACTTGATCTTGATTTTTTTAAGGATGTGAACGATAGCTGTGGGCATCCCTTTGGTGACTATGTTCTAAAGGAATTTTCTAAACGAGTACGAGGACGTTTACGAAGTTCTGATATTTTTGGACGGTACGGCGGTGAGGAATTTATGATCATTTTGCCCAATACCGATAGCAAACGCGCCGATGTAGTAGCTGAAGGTATACGGGAAGTGATAGCTTCTACCCCTTTTAGTCAGAAAATTAATAAGAGATATGTGACAGTTTCCATTGGCGTTTATTCCGGTTTTGGAGAAAAAACAGAATCGAGTCGGGTTATTATGGATTATGTCGATAATGCTTTGTATCAGGCCAAAGCAGAAGGGCGAAATCGCGTAGTCCATTATCACGTTCCAAGCGGTGGTGGGATAAAGGGCAACGATGATCAGCTCAGTGATATGATAGATATGTCGCAACAGAGCCGCCTGAACGCCACAATTGAGAAGGCAAGGGCCATGACCCTGGCCTCTTTTGAAGCGATGGTACACGCCCAAACCAGAGAATACGATCTACTGGTGGAACGTAACGGATTGTTTGGTAAGATCCTTAATCAGTTTGGCTCTCAACTAAAACTCCCAGAGCAGTTACTACACTCTTTTAAACGGGCAATTAAACTCCACGATTTATTTCGCTGCTATATCCATGACTCCTCACTTGCAACCCGGGGCCCTTTGAGTCGTGAACAGGAAGAGATGTTGTTTGATCAGCCCTTGATGCTTCGTGAACTTACTACCATGTTTGACTTTTTTGCATCAGAGCGGGTGATTCTCTATTCACACCATGAACATTATGACGGGTCAGGATATCCGGATGGTTTGAAGGGAAGTGAAATTCCCATAGCTGCGAGGATTTTTTCATTGGTGGATGCCTTTGTGGCGATGATTGCTCCGATTAGGGAGGAGCAAAAGACGCTTGATGAAGCCAAAGCTGAACTAAAAAAGTGTGCTGGCGGACAATTCGATCCTTTTCTTGTGGAAGTGTTGTTGAAAACACTGGATAACTATAAACTGGAAATACCTGCCAAGGGGTAACCGGTGCTACAAAAAAATAACTCGGTTGCAGAGAAATTGCACTCTAAGGTTGTTGCCACCATAGAGTCTTTTGCTCCTTTACCAAGTGTGGCCATGCGCGTTTTGGAAATATTGGCGGACCCTCAAGCTCAAATCGCCGATTTAGAGGCGGTGCTGCGTAGTGATCTTTCGTTGGTTACTTCTGTGTTAAAGCTTGCCAATTCCGCTTTTTTTGGTGTGAGGCGGCAGGTGGACAGTCTACGCCATGCACTGCTCCTGCTTGGGAGAAGTGAGGTGCAAAGTTTGGTCGTGTCGCGGATGATGTTTCGGGCATTTGCAGAATGTAATGTTGTACAAAAGGCTATGATACGGGAAGTGTGGACCCATTCTTTACGATGTGCCATTGCTGCTGAAACGCTTTCAAAAGAGACTGCGCAAGATGATCCGATTTGTTTTCTCGGTGGTATGTTACATGATATTGGAAGAATAGTTGTCATTTTGAAGTTTGCTCAGGACGGTAGTGGGTTTCATAATTATGAAACATTGAGTGAGGAAGAGGGATTGGAGATGGAATGTAACATCCTTGGTTGTGGGCATGATGAACTGGGGACAATGTTGCTCCATCGCTGGATGTTTCCGGAAACGTTGGGCAGTATGGTGCGAAACCATCATGATTATGATGGAATAGGTTCTCATTCCCCAATGGTGCAGATTTTAATTCTGGCTGATATCTTAAGTCGTCTGGTGGTGGCGCAGGATTTGTTGGAGGAGAAAAAAAGTGAACCTGCTGTAGTAGAATCTTTGTACGAACTTTTGTATTCCTGCTGGAAAAAAACCTCTATTTTGGATTCTGACATCAGCATAGAGCGTTTATTGCGTATCTATAGAAATAATATCGTTGCCAAAAGTGATTTGTTAGCGCTGTTGCAAATGTAGTTCTTTTTTGATGGTGTTAGAATCATAGCTGCAGCGGGTGAAGAACGATGGATTGGACATCTTTGCCGGCCCGTCCTTGATGAAGAAAAACGTTTTTTGGGCCGTCGGGGCAGTAATCGTGATATTTCATTACGAAAGCAAATTGAGCTTGAGCTTGAAAAGCAGGCCACCCACGATACTCTAACCGCCTTGCCCAATCGAAAGCTACTGTATGAGCGGTTTGTGCAAATTCTTGCTCAAGCAAAAAGAGGGAAACGTACTATTGCGGTACTGTAGGAAGAGTGGTGACTCTGTGTGTCGGCGCAAGTATTGGGGTCTCCATGTACCCAGGAGATGGGCAAGATTTTGATACTCTGGCCAATGCCGCAGATCAGGCCATGTATCAGGCAAAAAAGGCAGGCAAGAACAATATTTGTCAAGCTATGCTGGATGTATAAGGCTGCTGTTTCCGCAATTTGTTTATCCTATGGGAAAGATTGAGAGGGGTTAATTGGCGGATTCCCGCCAATTGAAGGTTTTGATTGGCGGGAATCCGCCGATTTTTCTTGTTGTGTTGCTTTTATAATTCTTTTTTTTTCTCTAGTTTTAGAATGTTGACTGGTGTTGGTGTGATGTGTGTTGTTTGGCACGTATTGTGCTTGCACCCTGGAAGATGGTTTTTTGGTTTATGGGTAAACCAAAACGCGTGATCAAAAACAAAATATAGGAGAAATTAGTATGAAGAAATCGATCGTTAAAATTGGTGTCATGGCTGTTTCAGCGCTTGCATTGACTTTTTCTTCCACCACAGCGTTTTCTTCAGAAGGCTGTGATCCAGGAGAAATAGTAGCAAAGCTTAGCCATGTAACTGGTGGTACAACCCATCCAAAAGTAGTGGCTTCAAACAATTTTGCCGCAAAAGTGAATAAAGAGCTGGACGGGGTAATGTGTGTTGAAGTGTATCCTAACTCAACGCTTTACGGTGATAGTAAAGAGCTTGAGGCGCTGCTGACAGGAAATGTTCAATTCCTCGCGCCTTCTTTGTCAAAATTTGGATCCTATACCAGAAAATATGGTCTCTTTGATCTGCCATTTATGTTTGAGGACATGGATACTGCCATTCGTTTCACCAATAGTGAGCATGGAAAAGAGCTGTTAAACGCCATGGCAGATGACGCCGGTTTTGTTGGTCTTGGCTACTGGATGTCCGGTATGAAATATTTTTCCGCTAACAAGCCTCTTATCGTACCAAGTGATGCCAAAGGACTTAAATTTCGTGTGCAGACATCTGATGTTGCGAAAGCTATGATTGCCGCAATGGGTGCTTCTCCCCAGCCAATGGCTTTTGCTGAGGTGTATGGCGCATTGCAAACCGGTGTTGTTGACGGACAGGAAAATACCTGGTCCAATATTTATACCAAAAAGTTTTTTGAAGTTCAGGATTCCACCACAGAGACGAATCATCAGTTACTTGCCTATCTGTTCATGACTTCATCAGAATTCCTTGATAGCCTGAAGCCGGAAGTACGTGAAAAACTTCTTGCCATAGCCGATGAAGTAACCCAGGAAGCAAATAATGCGGTTAAAACCAAAGAGGCGAAAAATCGCCAGAATATCATTGATCAGGGCGGAAAAATCAATGTGTTGACTCCAGAGCAGCGTGCTGAGTGGGTGAAAACCATGAAACCCGTTTGGAAGCAGTTTGAAGGTGAGATCGGAGCAGAGTTGATCAAAGCTGCTGACGAGATCTAATTTTTTGGGATATCTTACACTGAAAGAGGGTCAACAGCATTTGTCGTTGACCCTCTTTTTTTCACAACGATTTGAGGAGGCCAAGGAATGAAGTTCTGGCCACGTTTTCACCAAATAGTGTTGCCGCTTGTTGTTTTGATAGTTGCATGGCAGTTTTTTGATATCCAGATTCAAAACGAGGTGGTTTCCTGGCCCCATAAAATAAAGGGGACACCTGTCTATTGGCCCCATATGTATCTTTTGTCGTTTGTTTGGATTATCTGGTTTGCGGAAAAACTTTTTCCCCAGTTCATGGCAAAGGCAGAGGAAACCTTACTCGTTCTGGTTATTTCATCCATTATGCTGGTCTCATTTGGGCAAGTGGTGGCGAGATATGGTTTTAATACCGGTTGGGCCGCAGCCCTGGAATACAATACCATAGCATTTAGTTGGCTGATTTTGCTGGGAATGAGTTACGGGATAAAGATTGGTCTTCACCTTGGTGTTGATATCCTCCTCAATGCAGTACCATCCAACATACGGAAGATATTGAGTTTGATAGGTGCCTTGGCTGCGCTAATCTACGGCCTGGTATTAATTGATTCCATCTGGGTTGCATGGTTGGGAATTGGTGAGAATGTAAAAGGTGGTGCCATTACCTATTGGTTGAAGATGTATAAGGTTGGAATCGGCGCAGAAGAGTTGCGTTATCCCATGTTTATGCAGGAATGGTTTGGTATGCAACCCCGGATTCACAGGTGGTTATGTTTAATCGTGTTACCCATAGGACTGGCTATGGTGGTGTACCGTTCGTTGCAGGCATTTTGGGATATTCTTTTAAATAAGCGCTCAGGGCTTATTAGTGGACATGAAGCAGAAGAGTTGGTCGCAGAGCATAAAGATGTCTTGACAGATTAGGGAGAACAGAGGAAACGCTATGGAATCTTTATATTTATTTGCGATGGTGCTCGGTTTGCTGGCAATAGGTGTACCGGTGGGTATATCCCTTGGTCTCTCATCGATTTTATTTGTTACGTTTTTTTCGCATGATTCGCTCACTTCAATTGCAATTTCGCTCTTTGGCGCCGGACAGCATTACACCCTGCTTGCCATACCGTTCTTTATTTTAGCATCCTGTTTTATGTCGACCGGTGGTGTTGCCAAACGGTTAATTAATTTCGCAATTGCAAGTGTTGGACATTTTCAGGGTGGACTGGCCATTGCTTCGGTCTTTGCCTGTATGATGTTTGCGGCCCTTTCCGGCTCTTCACCTGCCACTGTTGTGGCAATTGGAACCATTGCCATTGCGGGAATGCGGCAAGTGGGCTATTCAAAAGAATTTGCTTCAGGAGTAATCTGTAATGCGGGTACCCTTGGCATCCTTATCCCGCCCTCCATTGTTATGGTTGTTTATGCAGCAGCCACCGAAGTGTCTGTGGGGAGGATGTTTTTGGCAGGCGTTATCCCAGGTCTGCTTGCTGGCACCATGCTGATGATTACCATCTATATCATGGCTAAAATCAAAAACTTGCCAGCCGAAAAATGGGCAGGGTTTGGTGCAATATTTGATGGAGCCAAAGAGGCAAGTTGGGGACTCTTCTTAATTGCCATCATCATGGGTGGTATTTATGGTGGCGTGTTTACCCCAACAGAGGCAGCAATTGTAGCAGCCATTTATTCAATTTTTGTGGCGCTCTTTATCTATCGCGATATGGGACCACTTTCTAAGACACCATGGGTTTTTGAAGATGACACCTTGGAGGAGAAAATTGGATTTAGAGGGACAGCCTATGCGGTTTCAAGTCTGATCTTCTGGATGATGCTCGCCTTTTTTGCCACTGCCAATTCGAAAACCATCAGTGCCACTGATCGCAATGTCTTTGGTTTGCTGGTCGCCATCCTGCTGGCAACTGTCTACATTGTCGCACAGGCAAAGAAAAACAACCTGTCAGCACTTACCTGCTTTACGGGTGGGTTACGCATCTGGAAAAGAAATCTTGGGCTTTTGGATAAATTTTTCTTTCCGGCACTTTTTGGTTCTGACACCCGTCAGGTGATGCTTGAAGGGACCAAAACAACGGTGATGTTGATGTTTATCATCGCCAATGCGCTGCTTTTTGCCCATACATTATCTGCTGAACGGATCCCCCAGGAAATTACTGAACTTATGTTAAATGCAGGGTTTAACTGGTTCACCTTCCTTATAGCGGTCAATATTTTGCTGCTTATCGGTGGGCAATTTATGGAACCTTCCGGATTGTTAATTATTGTCGCCCCTGTGGTTTTTCCCATCGCAATGGAGCTTGGTGTGGACCCCATACAACTGGGTATTATCATGGTTGTAAATATGGAAATAGGTATGATTACGCCTCCCATAGGGCTTAATCTCTTTGTGACATCGGGGATTACCGGGATGAGTCTTGCCCGGGTGGTACGTGCAGCATTACCATTTGTCGCTGTGCTCTTTTTGTTTCTTATCCTTATTACGTATATTCCATGGTTGTCCACGGCACTACCATATGCTGTTATGGGACCAGAAATTATTACTGGCCATTAACTGTATGGCGTTGCTGTCTTGGTGAATCATTTACAAGTAAAAAGGCCTGTGGGTAATCCTGCAGGCCTTTTTTATTTGAGAAATTTGCATGCTTGTGGAGTAAAATAACAGTTTTGGCAAATGTGAATATAATTTGGCGGCCTGGATACTTTGTTGCTACGTATATGAGACTTGTTCAACTTCTAACCGTACGTTCAGTGGGTGGCTGGATGACTGCCCTTAGCATACTGGCCCTATTGTTGTGTGCGGTTTCCAGCTATACCTACCAAAGGGAGCTGCTTAACTATTCCAAACTGGGTGCGGGTAGATTGGAGCTCTTTATTACGTATATTAAAGGGACCCTGGAGAAGTATGAAAGCCTTCCCGAGCTGCTTGCAAGGGACCAACAACTGGTAAATTTGCTGCTGGAGCCAGAGCGTCGTGAGATTAAGTCTTTAAATAAATATCTTGAAACCATTAATGGTATCAGCGATGCCTCGGACACCTATATAATGGATAGGAATGGATTGACCATCGCTGCCAGCAACTGGCAAACAGAGCATCCATTTATTGGTCGAAACTTTAGCTATCGGCCATATTTTAAGCAGGCCATGCAAGGTCAACTCGGTCGATATTTTGCCCTTGGAACAACTTCGAGCAAAAGGGGATATTATTTTGCTTATCCGGTGCGAAAAGAGCGGGAAATTATCGGGGCGGTTGTCATAAAAACAAATATTGACACAGTTGAAAAAAAATGGGGATATCACGAGGGGATCTTTTTAGTGACAGATCCTGAAAATGTTGTCTTTTTAACCACTAATCCCGATTGGCGTTTTATGGTATTTGGTGATATGGACAGTTCCACCAAAAAAATGATCATCGCCAGCAGGCGTTATCCTAATTCTGATTTAGATACCTTAAACGTGAAAGTTAAAAGCAGCCATCCATTTGGTGAGGTCGTAAAGCTTACGCACGGTGCTGGTAGTGTCACTACTTTTTTAAAGCAAAGTAAGTATATGAAAGAAGCTGGCTGGACTGTGCAAATTTTATCGGACCTAAAGCCGATCAGAAAAAAGGTGATGCTGATTAACGTGCTGGTGGGGTCACTTTTCCTTTTGGGGTATCTTATTTTATCGCTTGTAACCCAGCGTCGCCTCCGCCTTGCAGAACTGAAAAAATTTGAAAACCAGTCAAGAATGGTTTTGCAACAGGCGAACGAAGAGTTGGAGAGCAGGGTGGCTGAGAGGACCAAGGAATTAACTACGGCCAATGAAAAGTTAGTTAACGAGGTGAATGAAAGAAAAGAGGCCGAGAAAAAACTCAAAAATACACGGTCTGAACTTGTCCAGACCGCGAAGATGGCAACGATGGGAGAATTGTCTGCCGGGATAAACCATGAGCTTAATCAACCGTTATCCGCAATAAGAAGTTATTCCGATAATGGGCGACAACTCATCAAGAAAGGTTTGATTGACGATGCAATCTGGAATATGGAGCAGATAAGCGAACTTACCGAGCGAATGGCCCAACTTGGGGTACAGCTCAAGGCGTTTTCCAGAAAGACGAGCGGTAAGCTTACTACGGTACCGCTGCATGGGGTGGTGGATGGCGCCCTTGAAATTTTGAGTCCAACAACAAAGAAGAGCGCAGTACGCATCAGTAAGACCATTATTCCGGAACATTTAGCTGTTGTAGGCAACCAGGTTTTGTTGCAGCAGGTGTTTGTCAATATCCTGAGCAATGCGATACAGGCTATCGCGGATATGGATGAAAAGCGTATTGAGCTGAATGCGATTATATCAGATGAACATGCAATAATAAAAATTGCAGATAATGGTCCTGGTATCCCTTCTGGCTCAAACCATAAGATATTTGAGCCGTTTTTTACTACCAAGAAGTCAGGAGAAGGGTTGGGCCTTGGGCTAACTATAACAGAACGAATTATAAAAGAGATGAATGGCGATATTTATATTGAGCCGTCAACAAAA
>JBNKKR010000075.1:0-10562 GCA_050291935.1 Desulfocapsaceae bacterium
ATTAGGACACATAGAGACAGTATAAACAACAGGGACAGCCCTGTAACATACTGTTTTTTTTGAATGTAAAGCCAAAGACTATTTATGTTGAAGAAATAAAAAATGGCGGCAACGATGCCACCAACCATAATTTACCACGAACAGCACATAATACTACATATTCACGAAAAAAGCAAACAAATAGATCGTAACTGGAAAGATGAGAGCTTTTCCTATCTGATTTCTTCAATCTTTTCATTCCAAGAGAGTCTTCACGAAACTGATATTTGTCAAGCAGAACTTTCGATGGTAGAATGCGTCCATGGAAAATACTAAGATACACAACCGGGCAAGCGGGATACTTGCCCACATTTCTTCTCTCCCCTCTCCCTATGGTATTGGGGATATTGGCTATTCTTCATGGAAGTTCCTTGACTTTCTTAAATCTTCCGGTCAATCACTATGGCAATTCCTTCCCACTGTTCCAACAAATCCTATTTTTGACAATTCTCCCTATATGGGTGATTCCGCCTTTGCAGGTTCACCGCTCTTACTATCAATGGAACTGATGGAAGAAGAAGGTTTGCTCCCTCAGGTGGACCTTAGCCAAGAATCGTTTTCTGAATACCAAACCAACTTTCCAGCCGTTATACGTTTTAAGGAAAAACTTCTCCGCGAAGCATTTACAAACTTTGATATTACGACTGACTCTTATGTGCAGTTTTGCCAGGAAAGTTTTTGGCTCCAGGACTTTTGTCTGTTTTTAAGCCTAAAAAATAAATTCAAACAAAAGGGGTGGTTTGATTGGCCAATAGACATTGCAAACAGAGAGCAGCAAACCCTCGTCGCTGCGCAAAAAGAGCTCAAAGACTCCATGCAATATTACGCTTTTGAGCAGTTTATGTTTCATAAACAATGGACAATTCTCAAAGAAAAGGCAAGAGCCAGACATGTCAGATTAATAGGTGATATTCCCATTTATGTGGGTTGGGACAGTGCCGATGTCTGGGCCCATCAAGAAATCTTTGAACTGGATCACAGGTCTCACGAACCGGTAAATGTTGCCGGTGTCCCCCCCGATTATTTTTCAAAAACTGGTCAACGTTGGGGGAACCCCCTCTACAGGTGGAATAGTACCAAAGAACCCATTAAAACAAACCTTGAAACGTGGTGGACACTACGTTTTCAAGCTGCTTTTGAAAAGGTCGATATTGTACGACTTGACCATTTTAGAGGCTTTGAATCCTATTGGTCGGTTCCAGCCACCCATAAAACTGCCCTAAAAGGAAAGTGGGTAAAAGGACCGGGCATCGCTTTTTTTCAATCGCTGAACAAAAAGCTTGGCAAACTTGAAATTATTGCTGAAGATCTTGGTGAAATCACCGAAGAAGTCATCAAATTACGTGATGATTTGCAATTACCGGGAATGAAAGTTTTACAGTTTGCATTCGACCAGAACCGTAAAAATACATTTTTGCCTTGTAACTATAGCACCCCAAATTGTGTAGCATACACCGGAACCCATGATAATGACACCAGTGTGGGGTGGTTTTTAAGCGAACGGCTCAACGATGCACAACGAAAAGAAATCAAACAATATTGCAATAAAAACAGTATTGAAACCGGCGAGATCCATAAGGAGCTGATATATCTTGCGCTCTCTTCCATTTGTAAATATGCCATTATCCCCCTTCAAGATCTCTTGGGTTTTGGTAATGATTGCAAAATGAATAGCCCTGGAACAAAGGAAGGAAATTGGACCTGGCGTTGTGCCGAACGGTTTTTAACAGAAGATGTGAGTGACTGGCTCTACAAACAGTGTGAGCTTTTTGCAAGACTCCCTTCACCACAGCCAGATAATCGTAGTGATAAACAAATTGTATGAAAAATCTGTTTATTTTAGGAAGTCCAAGAATTCATGGTAACTCTCATACAATGGCGATTGAAGTCGCGAGGGGGCTTGCAGAATTTTCCGATAACGAAATTGACTATATCCATTTGAACACGTTAGCAATTCGTCCCTGCCAAGGCTGTGGTGGCTGTGATAAAACCGGCCAATGTGTGATTCATGACGATATGCAACAATTATATTTGCTCATTGCTGCAGCCGATAGGATCTTTTTTGTAAGCCCCATCTATTTTTATTCAGTCAGCGCTCAATTAAAGACATTTATAGACCGATGCCAGGCACAATGGGCATGGAAGTATCTTCTAAACAGTCCATCCCCTAAAAGACAAAACCGGAAAAGCGGTCATCTTCTCTCATGTGCCGCCACCAGTGGAAAAACATTGTTTACCGGTGCTGAGTCCATCATTAAATGCCTTTGTGATACGCTGGATATTGATTACGCACAACCTCTGCTTATTAAAAAGGTGGATACAAAATCAGCAATTAAAAATAATCCAACCCGGCTTGAACAATGCTATTTGTATGGTACACAGACAGCTGAAGGAGCCATTTAAATCCTTTTTACCATCAACTAATACTTGACAAGACTCAAGCAAACAGGTAAAAACGCCCACACACCAAGGCCCCATCGTCTAGCGGTCAGGACACCGGCCTCTCACGCCGGGAACAGGGGTTCGATTCCCCTTGGGGTCACCAAGATGGTCATATTTCCAGCATCATTGATGTTGGATCTTCAATTAATTTCGGGATTCATTCGCTGTTATAATGAATCCCGAAATTTCGATTTATTGCTTGTCAGCTTTCATTTTTTTGCTAACAATCGATATAATTACCTCTTCAGATGCCAGACTGTTTTCACAGCCTGTTTTAGGGCTCCAATTATCGGATCGTGCTGTCGATTAGTTGCAAATGCAAAGAAAAGTTCGACCTTAACGGGGTCTGTCTCCCAAATAATCAATTCATCATTTCTTGCATATTCCAGGCATTCCTCCTTCAGCAAAAGAGCCGCCCCAAAACCCTGTCTCACAAAATCCAGCTTGGTATATTCATCGTTGGTAAAAACCGTGTTTTTCAGGCTCAAGCCCTGTTGTTCAAACATGGAGGATGCGATTGATTGAAATGGACAATAGCCGTCTGAACAGACCCAAGGTAAGCGAGCCAGTTTTTTCCAGTTTGAGGGTTCTATCTTATCTTGAAAAACCGTAGGAACGGCTACGCATAGCTCGAAACTACTCAGACGAATCACTTCTATGTCTTCTGCTGATGGATTGGCAAACAAAAACCCGGCATCAAGTGTTCCAGAAGAAAGACCCTCAATAATTTTTCCCGTAGAAGAAGGCTCAAACATCACATCAATATTTGGATTTTTCCCTACCTCCTTTGCCAGTTCCGAGGCTTTTAATAATCTGGATGGCGCATTGAGACCAACAAGAACTTCACCAAAAATTTTTCCTCGCAGTTCACAGGCCTGGTCTTGAAGCCTTTTAGCAGAATTTATTGTTTGTATTGCCTGATCCAGTAAAATTCTACCCTCTGCTGTTAAAACCATACCTTTTGGGTTCCGACTAAACAACGGTAGCTGCAATTCATCCTCAAGGGCCTTAATATGACCACTTGCCGTTGGTGAGCTCATATAAAGGCTTTCAGCCGCCTTTCGTACGCTCCCCTTCTTTGCCACCGCGACAAACGTGTTAAGCAGATAGAGTTCCATAGTTTGAACAATAGCATCGTTATCACCTCCTGTCTGCTAGATTTTTCCGATCCCCATGTTAGAAATAGTTTAATTGATTGGGCCACCATTTTTGAGTAGTCTTCAATTTATCAATCACGTAACCAAATGAATATTCCTGATAAAATTTAATAAAAGAGGATTTTAATGAAAGGACAAAAAAACCGCCAAATAGAATTTTATGAGAACAAACTCAACTACGAAATGGATCCCTCTGATTTATATCATGCACTTCAAAAAAACGTTGAAAACATCATGATCATGGATGCGAGACAACCAGAAGCGTATAAACGGGAACATATCCCTGGGGCAATTAATCTACCCCATGCAGCAATGACAAAGCAAAACTGCAAACCACTTTCACAAACGAAAACCTATATTTGCTACTGCGACGGTATTGGCTGCAACGCATCGACAAAGGCTGCGTTAAACATGTCTCGTCTTGGATTCAAGGTCAAGGAGTTAATTGGGGGACTTGAGTGGTGGAAGCTTGACGGTTATGCAACCGAAGGAGACAACCCATTCAAAGGTACAAACATTTGCTGTGATTGCTAAAAACGTAGTTATTGTCATAATCAATTTCAAGAGAACCAATAGAGTTGGTCCCAAATCTTAGTCCAACTCTTTACGATTTCACTCAAATGGTGGTCCTGAAATGGTGCGTCCCCCTCATTTATCAAGACATACTTCTTCTCATAAAAGGTCGCTCGATATAGGAATACGTAAGTGCGGCAAAACAATATGTAGCAACTATTGCAACAGCAAATAGGGGCAAGCCCTCTATTTTGTAGTCAAAAATTTGCTTGCATACGGTTTTGATCATCCCCAAAGATTTAACATGAAGAAGATAGAAGCTGAAACCAACAAGACCAATGGCTCTTAGTGGGTACCAAGAAAATATTTTAGATAATATAGTTTTATCTGATATCACCACCAGGTAAAGAAGCATGCTCACCAACAATCCATACACCCCATAGTATTGCCAAGTGTAGTTTTGTTGGCCGTTAAACAGGCTCTGTAACACTTGATTAGATGACAATAAGATACACGCCAACACAATAGAACCAATTAGTGAAATCAACCATGTTGGAATAGTGACCATACGATGAATTCTTAACCCAAAATAGCAATACGAAAAAGCCATTCCAATGAAAAAATTCCCCACCCAGAGGGGTAGTTTTCTCCCATTGCCATAAATACTAATAATATTTATGTCTAAATAGCAATTTGCCCACCATGAAATGAAAAAAAGAAACATGACAATAAGGATATGCCTATTACCAAACACATAGTGATTCATTAGCATGATAAAGGGCAACAGCATATAAAAATACATCTCCTGTGGCACACTCCAAAGTATGCTATCACCCTGAATAAAAAGAAAATGGCGCAGAAATTTGTGAAACATTCCCGGCAACAAAAAGAAGATCGTTATATAGAAATAGAACATTGGTAAAATTCTTTTTAGGCGACGAATAAAATATCCCTGTAGATATTTGGCTGAAATACTTCGCTCCGGCTGGACGACAAAGGGACGGGAGAGCAAAAAACCACTCAAACCAAAAAAGAGCCATACTCCAAGTGCTCCCAACCCTTTACAATAAGGACAACTTGCGTGATCAGCAAGGACGAGAAGGGCTGCAAATCCACGCAAACCATCAAGCTGGGAGATATTTGATCCATATGAAGGGATCTTTCCTGCTAAATCTGCTATGGCAGGGAATGAACGAAAATGAAAGTTGTTAAAAAACAAGAGAAATGTAGCTGCGGCAAAAGCGGGTAGAACAAATTCCAAAAAGAGATTCCGGCTACCAATCAGTTTATCAATTAATACATAAGTATCATCACCGGATCCAATTATATCCACATTTGACGAGCTTTTTTGAACAGTTGTATTTGGACCACATACTAACATTTTGGCAAGGTCACCACCTCTCCATACTTCTGTCTTGCCAAAATTACTATGAAGGATCAATGCGTTTACCCGGATAGTTGCAGGTCCATCTCCAAAATCTAATCGTAGCCTTTTGGCTACTCTGTTACGCATATTTATAGAAATACGTTGTTCACCGATATTCACTAAATATTTTTTACTAGAATGTTTCTCAGAGAACCCCATGCGCCCTATCCCACTCCAGTAGTAAATTTTCACATTGCTTTCACCACTGGAAACAAGATCAATATCAACAGTTGATAGTGATGAGAGTGCAAAATGGCCTAGGATAAACTTAAAGGCAATGAATAGGAAAATTAAATAAATGGCTTGCAAAAGATTTTGACTGAGTGATGAATTTGTTTTTTTTAATTCCATTTACGGGCTCTTGCGGTATTGAATGTAGGACTAAAGTGATAAACGCTGAACATTGACGGTAGAGGCTGAGACGAAACCGAGATCCGACCCAAGACCGTGTCCCCAAAGCAAACTTGACCAAGTTGGTTGACGAAGTCGCTTCGCAGCAGACATTCCGTTATAAAAATTACCCATTGAAAATAGTCATTTTCTGGTTCCTTAATAATATAACCAAACTGGTATTGCAATAACGCTTCGCCTTGATATTCTTCTCTTTATTAACACTGGTGATAAATACAAACCACCGTGGGCGATCCATCAAAATTCCGCATACTACAGAGACCATTTCGGCATAAAGATGCAATAACCACCAAAGTCTCCACTCATACAATGAAAGTGTTTTCCATCTCATAAGAAATATTTCAAAATACGACTTTGAAGCTTCTTGACAGTAAATCTCGGGAAGGATATAAAACAGCCCTGAAAAAATAAACTGTTGATTGGGTGAAAAATGGTTGAGACGAACTTGCGCAATATGAAAGAAAAACAATCTGGAACCATAAAATCCGTTAAGGTCGGTGGCGAGCTTGGCCGGAGGATTCGGGAAATGGGATTGGTTCCAGGTACTGAAATTACCATTCAGGGACGGGCTCCGCTTTATGATCCCGTAGCGTTACGGGTTATGGGGGGAACCTTGACGTTAAGGAATAACGAAGCCGATTACATTGTGGTGGAAGTTTCTGGCGAAGGATGAATTATATCCACGCCAGAGTCTTTCAGGAGCCCCAGAGCCACACTCTCACTCTTTTCCGCAACCACTTCATCAGGTTTAAGTTTTAATAAAAAGCGTCCAACCAGCAGGCCCCGCTTGTTCTTAGCGTTTTTATATCTGTTTTCCACGAACTCCCGTTTTTTCACCTCCCTCCCATTGCTTGTCATGGTTTCAACCAAAAACCAAGGTGCTGTGGCGAATCGTGTACTTCGCTGTCCATTTGGACCCAGCACAGGAACCACCCGTTTAACGAATTCTCCCGGTGCAAAATGTGGTCTGATACGGGCAAGGACCAAACCTGGGAACACTTCAAGTAACTCTTCTTCCAATCGATCTGCTACCAAATCTGCAATTTTATGAGAGGGGGTATGCAGTTCAACATCCATATCGACAAGATATCGTCCACCAGCATTTCGGCTAAAACACTTTTTCACCCGATTGATTCGCGGATAATTTTCCACATATGCAATTATTTTTCTTTCTGTTTCCCGGTCTATACTCCCGTCTAAAAGATCCCTGACAGCCATAACAAAGAGCTTGCAGCCAGCATAAAACACAAACAATGAAACAATCCCTGCCGCAAACCTATCGATATTATAGCCAAACGGAACAACCACAAGACTTACAAGTACCACTGCAGTGGATAAAGAATCGGCAAGATAATCCCTTGCATCGGCCTGCAAAGCTGGTGAATCGAGCTTTTTCCCGGCACGAAGTTGTATAAGGCCAAAGCCAAATGCAATAATCAACGAAAGCACAACAACCGGTAAAGCAATTGTCACATCGGGGAGTCTGGGTATGCCAAAAATTGCCTGCCTGCCGATTTCATAGCCTGCAAGGGTTACCGCCACCGAAGTAACAAGTGCTGCCACCGTTTCCGCTTTATAAAGTCCATAGGGGAACGAAGGGTGCTCATGTCCGGCAAGCCAAATACCTACAAAGACAGCAGTAGAGGCAAAAACATCGGTGGCCGAATGGATGGCATCACCCACCAGTGCAGCAGATCCGGATAGTACCCCAGCTATCCCCTTTCCCACAGCCAAAAAGAGGTTCAGAAAAATGGAAACAAGTGCCCTTCTCCTTGCCTTGGCAAGCTTAACAGTTGATTTATTTTGACTCTTATTCTTCATACCATCTTTTTTCTTTCAGTTACTTTCCAGGTTATGTATTACTGCCACCTTTTATCAATGGAAAATCCATTATGAAAAAAAGGTATATTTCACCCTTTTTATCAGATCCATTTACGACGCAAATTTTTTCTATTTTACACATTTACCCATAAAAAATCAGCTAATTCACTGTTAATCTTATAAGCATTTAAAAAAAGGATTGTTTAGGCTGCCAAAAACAACGAAGTCACATTGATTTATTTGTTGACAGCACATATTGTTTGGTGTACCTAACTATCATCATTTAAGGGGAAATGAAATGACATTTAGGAATATCAACAAAAAATGTTCCCGCCTTACAAAAAAGGTGCGACAGTGTAGAAGAAAGCGTTCGTGTGCAAAACACCATGGCCCTTTATCGGAAGCCGGAAACGTTGGCAAATTGAAAATTTGCAAACTCACCGGTGATCGGCATGAATGCGCAAAAATGGCGGCCCTTGGGCTTCTTCCCGGGCAGGAAGCTGAACTTCTTTGTTCACAAAATGGTTCACAATGCTTATTAAAAATTCATGGTGGCACCCTAAGCCTTGACCATGGTACAAGCACGAATATCATTGTTGAGTCTGTTTAAGTACATACTTTTAGTTCCTTTTTTTTTGGAAATTTATTTTAGGCTCAACTAACAAGACAGTTCCATGTGGCAAAATATTCTCACACTGTTCATCATTATTATCGCTTTTCTTTATACCGCAAGGCGTGTATTTTCCTCTTTTCATCAAGCTGTAACGCAAACAAAGACGACACCTTGTGCAGGCGGCTGCAACGGTTGCAATAAGAAGAGAACCAGCTGTACTCATTCCTGATTTTTTACACTTTTTATACAATATTCAATGAGCGACAATTCCATCACCATGGCCCTGGCCGGCAATCCAAACGCCGGCAAAACGACCCTTTTTAACGAACTGACCGGTGCCCGCCAACATGTGGGCAACTATCCAGGTATCACCGTTGATCATAAGGAAGGCTTTTTAATTCACAACTCGCATACCATCTCCATTACAGATCTTCCAGGTACCTATTCACTTACTGCCTACTCCGAGGAAGAAATCGTAACCAGGGATTTTCTCTGCGACCAAAAACCCGATGTCGTCATTAATATTGTCGATGCCTCAAACCTTGAAAGAAACTTATACTTAAGTACCCAATTCCTTGAAATGGGGGTACCACTGGTATTGGCTTTAAATATGATGGACGTGGCCAAGGATCGCGGTATTGAGGTACGTGCTGACTTACTTTCTACATTGCTTGGAATTCCTGTTATTCCAATTATTGCCCGTTCCGGCAAAGGCACCACCACTCTGATAGAAGAAGCTCTGTCCGTTGCTCTTCAAAACAAATCGTGGGAGCCAAGGGATATTTCATACGGTGAAGACTTGGACGAAAGTCTTTTTAAACTCATTGAAAAGATAAAAGAAAATCATTTTCTTGAAGAGAAATATCCCGCTCGCTTTGCGGCTATAAAATACCTGGAACATGACGATGCAATGCTAAGAAATGGACAGCTTGCCAGTCCCGCCACGGCAAGTAAGTTGGAAGAACTGGTCACCAGGGTATCCGATCATTTGCAAAAAACGATGGAGGTGTACCCCGAGGCCATTATCGCAGACCATCGCTATGGCTTTATAAAGTCAATTATCCGCCAAGGGGTATTGACCCATAAATTTGATACCGAACGTTTATACACTTCCGATAAGATTGATAAGGTTCTCACCAATCGCCTACTTGGACCAGTTATCATGTTGATGATCCTTTTTGGCCTTTATCAATTCACTTTTTCCTGGAGCGCATTACCAGTTTCCTGGATGGAATCACTCTTTTCCTGGATGGGTACCATTGTCGAAACTTCTCTTCCTGATGGAATGTTAAAATCAATGATCATTTCAGGCGTTATTGATGGCGTCGGCGGTGTTTTGGGTTTTGTACCTCTTATTATGTTTATGTTCTTTGGTATTGCGCTCCTTGAAGATTCGGGTTACCTGGCCCGGGTTGCCTTTATGATGGATAAAATCTTCCATCTCTTTGGCCTGCACGGTTCTTCGGTTATGCCTTTTATTGTCTCAGGAGGAATCGCCGGTGGTTGTGCAGTACCAGGCGTAATGGCCACTCGTACCTTGCGTTCCCCTAAGGAACGAATGGCAACCCTTCTCACTGTACCGTTTATGAATTGTGGGGCTAAGGTCCCGGTCCTGGTCCTGCTTATTGGCGCCTTTTTCGCCGAACATAAGGCCCTTTATATGTTTCTTTTTACGCTACTTGCCTGGATTACTGCACTATTTGCTGCAAAATTTTTGCGAATGACCGTACTCAAAGGAGAGCCAACGCCCTTTGTGATGGAACTTCCTCCATACAGATTTCCAACTCTTCGTGGATTAATGATTCATACCTGGGAGCGAACCTGGCAATATATCAAGAAAGCTGGCACTGTTATCTTAGGGATTTCCATACTTCTCTGGGCATTGATGACTTTTCCAGGGCTTCCCCAGGACGTGAGTCAATCATTTACCAAGCAAAGACAGGAGGCGTCCATTCGCTTTGCAAATTCCCCGCAGCAACTCAATCTTGCGAATAAACGTATTGATCAGGAGCAATCCGCAGCCGCTTTACAAAATTCGATTGCCGGAAAAGTGGGAAGTTTTTTTGAACCGATCTCCGGCCTTGCCGGTTTTGACTGGCGAACCAATATCGCCATTTTAGGTGGTTTTGCCGCAAAAGAA
>JBNKKR010000076.1:0-10380 GCA_050291935.1 Desulfocapsaceae bacterium
TCTTTAAGGTGTCCGTCTTGACCACAGCAATACAGTTATCCGGATAGATACCATGAACCCGTAGTTGGGCTTTAACTTTTGATCGCCAACTTTCACGCGTAACGTAGCTTTCGTAGGCCTCGCAATTGGGATCTCCTCGTTTTGACAAATAAAACCGGGTGTAACGCCCATTCCCTTTTGCGCTCAGGATTGTGAACGGCCACCATGTATGCACATTATCTACCCACTTGCTATCCATCTCCACATACTGAAAACGTCCCTTACCCAGTTCATAAATAATCTCATCAATTCCATACAGACCACTCGCCCCCGGCTGATAATACCCATCAGCACTAATTGGCCCAGGTGACTCAAAACCTGCACGAGCATCACAGATTTTTTGCAGTTCTTCCTCTTCAAGTCCACTGGTAATCCCTAAAAAGTCTAGAAAATCTGCCTGACAAGACAACGGCAAGAATGCAAAAAAACATATTGTAAAAGCAGCCACTGCCATTCGATAAATCCCACAACGATGTCGCATCTCTTTCCTTTTCTACTCCGTTGAGTTCCAGTCAAAAAACAAGAACCCAAACCACTTAAAACCGCAAAACAACCACCCCATCAATCTGTTTTTTCGTTATTTTTCTTGAGAAAGTACAGCAGATTTCTGAGGAGCTAACCTATTCTTTTCAAAAGCAAAAATTTAAAATATCAACTTGAAGGAGTATCACTACCATAGAACGTGGTTGATGTAAATAGGTACATATACCTACTCTATTGATTTTTTATGGTATTTTGCTGGATAAATACGTTTGTAAAATCGCTGGAGAACCTGAAATCACAGCGTTCTTAGTCATTGTGTAGCAGGAATAATAGATATAAAAAATCTCAACAAAAAATTTGCTAGGCGATCAGAATTGTAAACAATTTTTTTTTAGTAGCAAAGGAGAGAGGAAAAAAGGAAGAGATGCTACCAGAATGGACACAGAGCTTGCCCTGAAACCTGCAAAAGCAACGACACATAATTAGTCTTATGCAAGCAAACCAAACGTTCGTTCTTTGCGCAAAGCAAACCTGATCTTTTTTTGGGCACGGCAAGCTTCTGTTGTTGTCCAGGTGCTGGTGCTCGCCGCAATAACCCTTCTGTACTCAAATGTTCGTCAATACCAGGCCAGTGGATACCATACCCTCCACCACTAACCTGCCAGTTAGCAAGTTGGCTTGAAGTGGCATGATACTCAACCACAATATTTTCGATGATCCTCAGATCTCTTGAAAAATGCATCAAGGAAAGAATCGATAAATCTCTTTTTGTGAAGAACCCGGATCAAAATCACCAGGTCTTTCTCAAGGGTGACACCGATACGATACTCACCGATCCTGATCCGAAAATACCGGCATTCGGCCTTGAGCTGTTTAAAGTTGGTCAGTTCCGATACTGCTTCTGCCTGTTCAATGTTCTCTACTATTCGTTGAACTTGCCCGAGAAGTTCATGGTTTTTCTTGTGCTTGCGCAGATTTTTTAGCAAAGCTCTTGGTAAACTTAACTCTCATGCAGAACCCGAAAGAATCCCAAAGATCTCATCTCTTCCTGCAAAACCGGACTCTTCACCCTCCTGAATGGCACGAATCATGGCAACGTCCTCTATAACCTCAACCAATAGATCGTGGATAACACCCTTCTTTTCTTCAATAGCTTCAACAATTGCCTGCTTCATAAGATTTTTGAGTTTGCTATCATCAACTAACGTTTCCATAATCATACCCCATAGGCCTTTTTTCCTTTAGCGTCTCTCAGCAAGCTATCAATCACTCGAATAATGGTCTGCTTGTCTTCTTGGTCGAGGTTGTCGATTTCCGTGGTTCGGTTCAGCGTCTTTCTATCTGTTACTTCCGCGACCGCACCTGTTTCATCAGCTAAATAATCAAGTGTTACTCCAAATGCCACGGCCAGCTTCTTTGCCACCTCCACAGACGGAGTTATTTCACCACGCTCAACCTGCCAAGCACCGGGCCACTAGTTCCGATCATTCCTGCCAATTGCTTTTGGCTCCATTTTTTTTCAGACGTAAAAGTATGAGCTGCATCCAGATAATTCTGAAAGCTTTTCGTAATCTATCATAATACTCCCTCTACGAGGTGTTTGGATTTTTTTGCCCTGGCCAAAATTTTGTTGATTGTTGTTTTTTTATTTGACTCTGAACATGGCCTGTTGTACAATTTTTTGTACAAGGAGGTTTGATTTATGGAAGCAATAACATATAGCTCTGCTAGACAAAATTTGGCATCAACAATGGATTCAGTATGTGATGATCATTCACCTATTATCATTACACGAAAAAATAAGAGATCTGTCGTTATGCTGTCTTTAGAAGAATACAATAGCCTTTCTGAAACTGCCTATTTACAGCGATCTCCCAATAATGCAGCAAGGATTTTCAACGCAATTTCTGAATTGAATGATGGTAATGGTGTAGAGAGAAAGTTACTCAAATGAGGCTTATCTTCTCGACTCAAGCATGGGAAGATTATCTGTATTGGCAAAGTACAGATAAAAAGATCCTGGAAAGAATTAATACCCTTATCGAACAAACATCTCGCAACCCTTTCAAAGGAATCGGCAAGCCAGAGCCTTTGAAACATGCCCTTGCTGGATGGTGGTCAAGACGTATTAACTCAGAGCATCGAATAGTTTATCGGAAAAAAGACGATAGTCTTGAAATCGCCCAGCTACGCTATCATTACTAATATTGCAATAGCAATTCAAATATCACGGCTCCCGCAAACTTTCATCCAATGCTCGTATTATTGGATAAAGGAAATATGAAATAACCTGTCTTTTGCCAATTTTGATTTCGGCCCGGACTTTCATCCCAGGCATTATTCTAAACCCTTCTGGCACATCCCGCAGCATTGTATCCAGCAGACGGATTCTTGCCATATAGTAACCGCTCAATTCCTGTTGCTCTTTGTCCGTAACCGGTATTGGACTCTGATTGTTCCAGGCATCTTCGCTGATCACTCGAACCTCACCGGTCAATGTCCCGTGTCGCTGAAAAGGAAAGGCGTCCAGTTTAATTCTTGCCTTATCTCCTGTGCGAATCCTGCCGATGTCTTTACTTAACACCTTGCTATTGACTTCGATATCACAATTCATGGGAACCAGGGTGACAAATGGTTCTGCAGCCTGAAGAACTGCACCCTCGGGACGTTTTGCGATCTCTAGCACGATTCCTTTTTCCGGGGCACGCAGGGTAATCAGATCGTGCAATCTATCCGCTTTTCTGATTGCTTCGTAGAGTTTTGCCAACTCGGTTCGTATTTCAACCTGCTGCTCTATTAGCTCACCGGACTTTTGCTCAACAAACCTCTTCCACTCCGATTTCGCTTCTTCTATTTCACGCAGGGTAACCTCTTCTTCTGCAATACGATTATTTAAATCATTTTCAGTACTAATCCGTATTTTTTGCGCATCCAGGAGTCTGAGACGATTTTCCACTTTGCTTTGTGGTAATCGACTGGTAACGCCCTCCACATCTCTTAGTAATTTTGTCTGTTTTGCAAGTCCTTCCCTCTGTACCCTATTCAACTCCAACTTTGCCTGCAAAGATGCAATCCTATCTTCACTCATCTTGCGATTTTTTTCAAAAATCTCTAAGTGTTGTTTGAGAAGTTGTGCTTGCAGGATCCCGTCTTCCCCTTCTTCCGGGGTGATAGTAAATTCACCTCGCGTCAACTCCGCCTGAATTCTTCTTTCCTGAACTTCTAAATTCGTTTTTTCTTTGTTGAGCTGGGTAAGATCCGCATCGGTGAAGGTTGGGTCAAGGGTTGCCAGGATTTGTCCTTTTTCCACCGTATCGCCAACATGGACATAAATTTTTCTCACCATGGCAACATTTATTGGTTGGACGATAAGTGGCGGTACACTGGTAATCAACTCTCCTTCGGTGACTACTATTCGATCAACTTTAAATACAATGGCGCCAACGATGGTTACTAGAATTGAAAGAAGAATGAGATAGAGTACCCAGCGGACCTTGCCTGGTACCGGTTTCTCTTCAATTTCAACTGCATCTGGCTGATATTCCAGGATCTCTTTTTCGTCTTTTTTCACAGTTTCTCTCACAATTCCATCTGTTGCTGCCACAAATATTTATACAACTGACAAGACTGCAACAACTCTTTATGGGGTGCATGTCCCACAATATCTCCCCCATCAAAGACAAGAATTGCGTCAGCATCTTTGAGCATGGAAAGCCTGTGGGAAACAATGAGTACAGTCCTGTTTTTGGCCATGTCACGTATATTCTGACGGACAATTCTCTCACTTTCGGGATCAAGTGCGCTGGTTGCTTCATCAAAGATAAGTATTTGCGGTTTTGTTAGCAGAGCCCGTGCAATGGCTAGTCTCTGCCGTTGTCCGCCGGAAAGATTCATTGCCCCTTCTTCAAGATAGGTGTCGTATCCCTGTGGCAGTTTGACAATAAACTCATCCGCCCCGGCTAAAATCGCCGCATTTATAATTTCCCCTCGGGATGCCTTTGCCTGCCCAGCCTTTATATTTTCTGCTATTGTTGCATTGAAAAGAAAACTCTCTTGCAGGACAACCCCCATATTTCTTCTCAAATGTGCAGTATCAAGTTCATTTAAATAACAATTATTTATACGGATAGTGCCACTTGTTGGGAAATAGACCTTTTGCAGCATTCTGGTAAATGTTGTCTTCCCTGAGCCCGACGGACCAACAATGCCGAGAACCGTATTGGCAGGGATTGTAAGGGAAATTTGTTTGAGAGCTTCCGGTAGATCAGGACTGTATCGAAACGAGACCTTATCAAAGACAATATCACCCTGTAATGATACCATAGCGCCATGACGATCAGCTCCCCATTCCGGTTTTGCATTCATTACGGTACCGATTTTTTCAACGGAAAGCGCGGCCTCCTGATACTGATTAATTAGTCCCACAAGGCGAACCAAAGGAGATGTAACCCTTCCGGCCAGCATCTGAAAGGCGATCAGCGCACCAACGGTTATAGTTGAATCAAATACCAGACTTGCCCCTGTCCATATCAGGATGACAGTCATGAGTCTTTCAAGGAGTTGGGTAATGGATTTTGCGGTAATTGATATCTTACCAACACGAAACTGCATGGAAATGGCCTTGGCAACCTTGTCCTCCCATTTTTTGCGTAGCAAGGGTTCTATGGCCATTGCCTTTACAGTTGCCATTCCGTTGATTGTCTCAACAAGCATAGCCTGACGTGAGCCCTCAGCTTCATATAAGGCGTTCAACCTACGTTTAAATGGAACCATTAACGAAGCAATGATAAGTGCAATTAACGCCGTAAAAAGCAGCACGATTGCCGTGAGTCTTGCAGAATAAAAAAAGAGAAATGGTAAAAACACAAAGAGTGATGTCGCTTCCAGAATGGTGAGAAAGACATTTCCGGTTAGAAAATTTCTGATCTTTGCAGTCTGTTGCATATGCTGGGTTAAGACACCGGCTGCAACGTGCTCAAAAAAGCTGAGTGGTAATTGGAGAAGATGCCGAAATGTCCTGCCGGTAACTCGTAAGTCAATCTTGTTGGTGGCATGTAACAACAAATAATCACGCAGGAAATCAAGCCCGGCATTGACCATCAACGCAACCGTCATACCGATGCCAAGAACCTGTAACGTTGTAAATGCTTGATTCACTAAGACTTTATCAATCACTATCTGGAAAAAGATGGGCGTTATCAGGGAAATAATATTGATAAATAGAACCGCTAGTCCGATATCGATAAAGGTTATCTTTTGTTTAAAAATTTCAGGAATAAACCAGCGCAGACTAAATGGCTGATTTTCATCATTTAATCTATACTTTCTTTTAAAGACGTAGAGTCTGCCTGACCATAAGTCTTCAAATTCTGTTCTGCCAAACGTCACATGGCTCCCGCCTGTTCCACTAAGCGGATCGTAGCAGCCTATTGATCCTTCATTTTCATTCTCTTTTGGTGGGATAATCCCAGTCAGCACCACATGGCTGCCATTTTTTTGTATCCCAATTACCGGCCACGCCTTGTGGAGTTTTGTAAGACCTTCCCAATCACTGCTCAGATGCTTTGCTTTCAAGCCAAGCTCTTTTGCAATTCGCATCATTCTTCCAGGCGCAAGCTCATCATTGGATATATTAAACTCATGCCGCAGGCGCTGTTGGGTCAGTTCAATCTTATGCTCCCTTGCGACCAGACCAAAACAGATAAGCCCGGTGTTGATTTTATCAAACAAGAGTACCCCACCGGTCCACATTGGTGCCAGCTCTTCACCGCTTATGGTTTTACTTGCTGTACTCTCTTGGGAATCGGTGTAGAGCAGCTGTAGCGAAGCTTTTGCAAAATCAGGGTCGGACTCTATCTTTTCAAGTATTACGTAGCTGCTATCTTGCAGTTCAATTATAAGTGGAAGATGCTGAACAATATCTTTCAACTGTTCCGTTTTCACTCGTAACAGTGATGATTTAATTCCTTCTTTTCTGGCAGCAGAAACAACACTCTCAAGGAGTGTTTTCCCCTCTGAAGAAGAGTGCTCACGGATACTATCCAACTCATTGCTAAAGCCATTCCATCCTGCACGTTTTGCAAGAAGAGAACAACAATCAAGAAGTGAAAAAAGTGGTTCTACAGAATCAGACCTAATATTTTTTGTCATAACAGCTGCATTCGTATATGGCTATTTGCTATTCCCAACCGCTTCTCAGTTTTATTTTAGACAAGAAACAACTCTTCTGCTTTGCTTTCTCTTGCTCCATAACTTTGCGGATAGGAAGATTTAAAAAGAGACTACACTACTCTTTTTTTTGTAGGCGGAAGTTAAGCAATTACCATTTATCGCGACACAGAACAACTAAAAACATATATAATAACTGGACGTTAAACTGCGAACAACTATGACTATTTAGTAATATCAGGCCCTATAGGATTATCACTAAAATATTTTGAAGGGATTTTGATACTATTATTGAGCAATAAATGTTTACTGCATTACATTTTGTAATGCAGCAGTAAAAAAACTCTACTTTTCAATGGTGTTAGAAAACCATTTGCAGAAGTATTTGAACAACAAAAAGTAAAAGAACAAATAAAAAGGAGCCCACCATGACCAGCCTGTTACACATAAGTATGTCCCTGGTATCAATGGCCCTAAGAGAAGCACCAATATCCGGTTTTACAACTTTTTTGCCAAAATAAATCGAGCTTCCTCCAAGGCGTATTCCCAAAGCTCCGGCAACTGCTGCTTCAGAATGGCCTGCATTGGGGCTTGCGTGGGCCAGTCTGTCTTTTTTAAAGATTACATAAGCATCAAACCAGTTAAGGCCACATATTGCTGCCGCTGGAATCAGGAGTACTCCACTGAGTCTTGAGGGTAAAAAATTTGCGATATCATCAAGTTTTGCGGCCCATTTTCCAAAAACGAGATACTTTTCATTTTTATAGGCTATCATCGAATCCATTGTGTTGATGCTTTTGTAGCTAACTGCGCCTGGAAGCGCAAAAAAAAGTGCGTCAAAACCTGCCAGTTGCGCTGCACTACCAAGTATAATAGCATAAAAAAGAGGAGCCGTTACCCCATCCACCATATTTTCGGCAACCGTCTCAACTGTTGCCCGAATAATACCATCCCTATCCAACTTTTTGGTATCTCTGCCAACGATTAAAGAAACCGCCTTTCTTGCTCTTTCTATATCTGAATTTTCAGAAGTTTCCAGTGCATAATAGACAGCTTTTGCGTGTTTTATAAGGTCTTTTAGGGCAATGGTGGTGTAGAGAAGAAAAATGGCGACAATATGGGCTACGATGGTTGAAAACAGCGCAGTTATATATAAAAGAAATACGCAGCTCCCTATGCTTACAACAAGGACAAAGAGCACCGTAAGGAGTCCTGCCAAACTCTTTGAAGCACAATTTTTTCTAAAAAAAGTTTCTGCACTTGCAATAACAAAACCAAGCCCCCTCACCGGATGGGGGAAAAAATACGGATCTCCCAAGAGGAGATCCAACAGCATGGCAAGCAGTATCTGGATCTCAAAAACGAACATGAACTACAAACCTAATAATTTGTAAATAGCATCCATATCCATATTGGATCGTACTGTATCTGCCAACCGATCAAATGCAAACTCAAGGTTATAGCTTGGACAAATTCCATCATAGGGCAGCAAATTTTTCCTTTTCCTGACAGAATCAATAAACGTTCTACGATACTCATCGGAGTCAAACAATCCGTGGAGATAACATCCCCAGATCTTCCCGTCACTACTACTGGTCCCACAGCTGCTCTTATCATCATAATCAAAAAGAGGGCTGCTGCTGGTTCTTGTCTGGCCATGATGAATTTCATAGCCAAAAATTGCTTTCTTATTCACTCTTGCCATTCCTGTGCGTCGAATCAATGTTTTTTCTTTAGCTAGTTCCGTATCCATAACAAGCAAAGATAGACCATCAATACTTCCGGCGTTGGACTCTATGGTATGGGGATCATGGATCTGTTGACCAAGCATCTGATAGCCCCCACAAATCCCCACTATCTCTACACCCTTCCCCGCAAGGTTTTGAATACGATTTGCAATTCCTGATCGATTCAATGTTTGCAAATCACCAATGACATTTTTAGAGCCTGGAAGAATCACCACATCGGGGGTTCCAATGTCTTCTGCTGTGTTTACAACCCTGAGATATACATCGTCTTCCAATAAAAATGGTTCTATATCGGTAAAATTAGAGATATGGGGAAGGTTTATCACCACAATCTCAATATGTTCCCGGGTGGGTTTTTCCCTTTTGAAAATACCTTCTTTAAAGGATACCGAATCTTCTTCCGGTATCCCATGTTGGTCGATGTGGGGAATTACCCCAAATACCTCCTTTCCGGTATGCATTTTGAGATAGTCGTGGGCATCATCCAGCAAGGTAGCATTCCCTCGAAAACGATTTACAACAAAACCTGTGACTAGTCTTCGTTCCCATTGATTGAGTACTTCCATGGTGCCAACAAAGGAGGCATAAACACCTCCTCTATCAATATCTCCAACCAGTAACACTGGAGACTCTGCATGTCTTGCCATACGCATGTTGACAATATCATCTTTTTTAAGATTCACCTCACCGGGTGACCCTGCACCTTCTAAGACAATTGCGTCATACTCTGCGGCAAGCTCGTCGTAACAGGAGCATACCTCCCCCATAAGCTGCTTTTTATATTTCACATATTCCAACACCGCCATATTCCCAACGGACTTCCCGCGGACTATCACCTGACTGCCGGTATCAGAATTTGGTTTGAGCAAAACCGGGTTCATTCGCACATCCGGATCCACCCTTGCTGCCTGTGCCTGTACCACCTGAGCCCTTCCCATCTCTAAACCATCGAGGGTTACAAATGAATTCAGGGACATATTTTGTGCTTTAAAGGGTGCTACTTTTACTCCGTCTTGCAGTAATATCCTGCATAATGCTGCGGTAAGAATAGATTTGCCGGCATTTGAGGAGGTTCCCTGAAACATAAGGGCAGGTTTCTTTTGTATCTTATTGTTTGTACGTCCTTTTGTCGGATTGCAAATTTTTGTGAGTTGCTCAAGAAAGAGTGCATTTTCACTTTTTGTGCGAATGGCGATACGAAAATAATTCTCTCCAAGGTTGATATAATTATCACACCCACGAATAAGAATATTTTTTTGGTGTAGTTTTTCAGCAATGGTTCGCACCGATACTGTTCCAAGCGTCTTTAGTAAAAAATAGTTTGCGGTTGTGGGGAATACTTGCAACCCATCAATTCCATGTAAACCAGTTGAAAATTCATTTTTACACTCTTCCAAATAGTCCCTGGATCTTTGTTGGTATTGAATATCTTGCAGGCAACGAGTCCCCACAGCTTGAGCCAGACCATTTACACTCCAGGGAGGAATAGCTTTTTGCATACGCAAGGCTACGGAAACCGGAAAGACTCCATAGCCAAGTCGCAAGCCAGGAATTGCATAAAATTTGGTGAGGGAATGGAGCGTAATTATATTTTCATTTGTTCCTGCCAGACTTTTTTCAGGGGCTGCAAAGGCAAGAAATGCCTCATCAATTATAAACGTTACTTCTGGATTTCTTTTGGCAATACTTGCACACAGTGCCACATCAAAGGTGGCACCGGTTGGGTTATTTGGGTTTGCCAAAACAAGAATATCGCCAGGAAGCAACATTGATTCAATTTTTAGAAGATTGGGGACAAAGCTATCCTGTTCGGCAAGTGGGATTAGTTGCACCTGGATTCCGGCAAGTTCCATTACCTTGATATAATCCACATAGCAGGGAACGGGAATAAGGGCGCGTTTGGCGGTAAGAAGCCTTGGCAACAGATACAGGAGTTCCGTTG
>JBNKKR010000077.1:0-9933 GCA_050291935.1 Desulfocapsaceae bacterium
TACCTAATATTCCGAGGATAAAATTTTCAAAACAACGAAGAGTTGGGGGAAAAGGGCATTCTCGGACAGTCTCCTAGGAGCTTTCCCGATATTCTGAAGCAGATATACCCAGCCGCTTCATAATTTTTTGCAGAGCTGCCCTTGAAACTCCTGAATGCTCCGCACTCTTTGAAACATTCCCACCTGTTTTCGTTAAAAGCATTGCGATATATTTGGTGGTAAACGTATCAAGGACATTCTGTTTTGCTTCCTTATAGGTCATATGTTCAGGGATGATATAGGTATTTACCACATCGTTGCGGACAGCCCCCCTTTTTTCAGGATGTTCAATAGCGTTAAGATCATCCAACTGAATAATCTGTCGTTGACTGAACATTACAACTCTACGCACCACATTCTGCAGTTCTCTTACATTGCCGTGCCAACTCCACTCTACAAGACTGGAAACAACTCTTTGACAAAACGTTTTTGGTGGAATAGCAAGCTCATCGCAAACCTTTAAAGTAAAATGGTGAATAAGTTCTGGAATATCTTCTCGTATCTCATGTAAAGACGGTGTTTGCAACGCTACCACATTGAGACGATAATAGAGATCTTCACGAAACCGTTTCTCCTTAATCATCTGCTCAAGATCCAGATTAGTCAAAGCAACGACACGGACATCCACTTTCTGATTTTGGGCACTACCCAAAGGTCTGATTTCATGTTCTTGCAGTACTCTTAACAGCTTACTCTGGGTTTGCAGAGGCAAATCTCCCACCTCATCCAGACAAATCGTTCCGCCATCGGCTTCAGCAAACAATCCTTTTTTTGCTTCGGTCGCATCGGTAAATGCCCCTTTTGTATGCCCAAAAAGCTCACTTTCAAGAAGATTTTCAGGAATTGCTGGACAGTTGACCATTACCAAAGGCTTATCCCGCCGGTTACTGAGATTGTGAATAGCTCTTGCTGTTAACTCTTTCCCTGTTCCAGACTCACCTCGCACAAGAACGGTATAGTTCGATTTAGCAACAACACTGATGTTATAATAAAAATCACGCATTCTGGCTGAAGAACCGACAAACTCAGACGATGAAAGCCCAGCACTGTTTACCTTTTCTCTCAGATAGAGATTTTCCCGAATAAGCTGATTTCGTTCTAAACCTTTTTGTACAACCCGCAGCAACGTGTCATAGTCAAACGGTTTTGAAATAAAATCATATGCCCCTGCCCGAATAGCTTTGACTGCTGTCTCAATGGTGCCAAAGCCGGTCATCATAATTATGGTCATCCACGGGTCATATATTCGCAGCTCAGCAAGTAGCTCAAGGCCATCCATGCCCTCCATTTTTATATCCAGCAAAGCGAGGGCAAAAGACTTTTCCTGCATCACATTGATTGCATCAGGGGCGTTTCCACAGATGGTTACGTCAATTCTTGGAAGCTTTCGCCCCAAAACACGTTGCAACCCCGTTCGCATATCCTCCTCATCGTCTACAATGAGCATATTGACTTCAGCCATTCTGGAATTCCTCCACCGACAGCGTAATAACAAACTGGGTAACTCGCTCTGAACTACTACTTGCAACAGAAATTATACCACCATGTTCCTGAATAATACTATAACTGACAGAAAGACCGAGTCCAGTCCCTTTTCCAGGAGCCTTGGTGGTAAAAAATGGATCAAAAATTTTATCTTGTAACTCCTGGGGAATACCACAGCCGTTATCTTCAACAATAATTGTTATTTCTCTAGTTTTAGAATCATAACTACTGGAAAATGTAATAACTCCCTGCTCCTCAATTGCCTGGGCGCTATTAAGCAAAAGATTAAGAAAAACCTGACGCATGCGATCGCTATCAATTGGAATATCAGGTACACCATTATCAAGCGACAGGGCAAGCTGAATGGATTGCATACCCATCTGATTGCCAGCCATGGAAACCACTTCCCGAATAACATCATTTATCGAACCCGGTGCAAGAGCTGGTTTAGATTGACGGGCAAAACGGAGAAGATCGGCGATAATATTGCGGCAACTATCAACATGTTTTTCTATAATTTCTATGTCTTTTCTGGCTTCATCGCTAAGGCCTTGTTCATCCTTGACAAGATCAAGGTGACAAAGAATAACGCTTAAAGGATTATTGATTTCATGGGCAACACCCGCCGCAAGTTGTCCCATTGATACCAATTTTTCGGTATGCTGAATATGCACCTCAAGCTTCCGCTGTTCAGTTATATCTTTTGCATAACAAACGATATTTTCCGTCTCCAAGCTCTCATTGCTCACCGGGTAAAAATAGATACGATAGATAGAATCACTTTGTAGCTGTATTTCTTTTGATAGAGGTTGAGATAACACCTGATCTATGGTTTCACCACATTTAGCGATTGGACATGAGTCTTTAAAAGACATTGAGGTAATATCTTGTCCCAACACTTCTTTAAAAGAAGTCTGATAACGATCCACAAAGGCCTTATTAACCGTTTTGATTGTCTTGTCCTTCTTGTCCAATAACAAAACCGGATCTGTAATACCGTCAAATACGGACTGCAGCAGGTCTTTACTGCGTAACGTTTCAGCAGCATATTGCTCTACGGTCTGCTTACTCCTTTGCAGATGCTCGGCAATTGTTTCTGCAACACCGGTAAGTTCTTCTATTTCACCAAGCGTTTGTGATTTCTTCAATAAAGCTTGACCTTGCTCGTCTTTTAGGTTGGTCTGAAATACCTTGAGAAGAAGACGTAGATTATGGACAATAAGCCTGTTAAAAAAAAGACTAATAACAAGATAGAGGAATAGAATAAACGGCACAACCGTTGAAAAAACAACAATTGCAAATTCCTTAATCTTATTCAGATTCAGATCCACTGGTAAGCCAACACTTACAACCCCGGCGACCTGTCCTGCCTGGCGATAAAAACCACGCTGCTTCCCATATTTTTCGATAATACTAAGTGGTGCATCTTCTGGGTCACCATGACAGTGTAGACAAGACGTGTTAAATTTAACTGGCTGAAATTGCACGAATATCCTTTCCCCACTCTCATTTTGTATGATATCATGCCACTCTTTTATACTGCTGTTACCAGCAAAATATCCAATCATCTCCCGTTCAAGTTCACTGGCCTCATAGCGCGGATTTCGGGCAGTAATGGAAACACGCCTATAAGAAAAATCATCAACCTCATTGCCTACCAGTTCCATGATCGCACGGGAAATATATGATGATGACATTGCTTCCAGGATAAATGTATCTTCACCCAGGACTTCATACATTTTAGGACGAAGAACACCCCTGACATATCCACGGCTGGCATCCATTGCCGTCATAATAAGAGATGCCTGGCGATACGCTTCTTCTTCCAAGGCCTGTTTTTGATAAAAGTAAAGAGTTACCGAAACAAGAGCGGAGAAAAAGACCAGGATAGCTGCTAGGCCAAAAAGAAACTTCCCTTGAATACCGATCAGTCTTCTATTGTACTGCTTTGCCATATTTGGAAGGACTCCTCATACGCTTATGGTACCGCTCCACAGTAAAACTAGCAACACAAAGAACTATATGCAGCACAATATAGCAGTATTAATTTAAGAAAAACCATCCGACAAGTATCAACACCATTACCACCACCTCAAGGATGGTTATTCGAATAAGCATTAACGATATTTTGCGTTGAGAAGGTGTCATTTTCAGGATAATCCGATTCATCAGCATCCTGAAAAAGCGTGTATTGATGCTATTGGTAGCATAGAGGCGAAAGTATTCCTTTATACTTCGCAACCAGAAAACAATCTGCTTTTCCACTTCATCAGTGGGTGCAGCATCATACGCTACTTCAGCATAAAGACTTCCGTTTCTCTCACCAAAAGAAATCGACTCCCAGAAAGTAATGTCTGCTGTGATAACCGGAAATCCTGCTGACTCCCTGGTCACTGTGGTTTGCATACTTGCAGCCTGGCCAGTCACAGAATCTACAATCTCAATCAAATATCCATTCTCTGCAGATGACAACGAAGTGATTGTCCAATGCGGATTCAAACGAAAATAGGCCTCATTATCGATGCAAGAAAATATCTCTTCATTTTTCGAATTATCCCAAGACAGAAATAGATCATACTCTTTTTTCATACTCAGATCAGGGTACAATAAGGACAGGGCAAGGAAGGAGGGGATGGAGTTTTTTATTGGTTATGGTATCTGCCAAGCCCTTCTCCATAACCATGGATGTAAGTCTATTTGCTTTCTTATTATATGGCCCTATCACGATAAGATCACATCCGAGTTTTTCTGCAACTTCGGCAATACTTTCCTCTATCCCACCAACAACATGTATAAATCTGCATTTCGCTGCTTGCGGATAACTCTTGCGGATACGCTGCCAATCTTCATTAATCTCACGGGTTAATTGTTCCTGCGCATAATCCTTGAACTGTGTCCTGGTTGTGGAAGTATTCAGCCAGTCATCGCTGGACATTATACTCCAGTCCTGGTCAATAATCGATAGGACTGTCAACTGCTCAGGTTCGATCCCCTCGTTCAATTTTTCAAAGACGTATGCTTCGGCCCTTCTTGCTCCTCGACTTCCATGGGTACAAAGTAGTATGTTTGTAAACATTTTTCCATATGGTGTTCAGTGAAACAACGGTAACCGTACTGCTGTACAGCTACCGTTGTTTATTTTCTCTACAAAGGTACCAGAAAAACAATTCCTAGCGGTGGTTTACATCCACTTGGTGAATATGAGCACCACAAAGGTAGTCACCAGGCAAAAGATCAGTGCAGTAAGATCTTCTGCACGCTCACTGTTAAAAACTGATAATGCCCGTTCTTCCAGTTCTTCCACGTTTTTGTCTTGTTTTGTTTCATCACTCATGACTATAACTCCTCTTATTTTAGGACAACGTCTTTAACAAGCCAAAGAACGACAAAGAATGATAATGACGCCTTTAAGATACCTGAGATACCGCCTATTACCAACGGCCACCCCCCGGCCTGAAATATTGCTTTTTTGGTGATTTGCATTCCAAGACCAATAAGTCCAAAAGCAAAGAACCAGATCATACAGTCAGTAAGTGTAGAAACGGTCTTTGATTTTTTATGCACCTGCTTGACGGCATGTTTCAATACACCTGAGACATCATGGCTTATCTCCACTTTTTTCGCCTTTGCAGCAGCAAGAATAGACTCAAGCTCAGCCATTCTCGTTCGGCCCTGCCGATCAAAAAGTTTTTTGTTGTCGCGATCATTAAAGTCACCCGCAATCTGGCGCTGCTTATGTAAATCGGTTATCGCAGCCATTTGAGAATCTGAAAGACCTGCAATCGAGCCATTGCCAAGTGCTTGTTCAAGGGTGCTCCATTCGGAATCGGTTATCTGACTTCTTTCGTTATAGCTGACATCAATGAATTTGCCTTTGTAATGGTTTGGCGGTGAAAACAAACCAACAGATGACATAAGAAAAAGCAGGAGGAAACCGAGAATAAAAATAGGGAACTTATCTATGACAACGGTCTTGAAACTCAGTTTCTGTCCAGAGTCCTTACCAAACCATGTTGCCAGTACCAGTACGATAATGGGAAGGAAAAGAACACGGGTAATATTAAAAATTTCTGCAACCTTCAGGGTTTTGATATCCACAGCATCAAAGGCAAGGGCCGCAGCGGCAACTTGTGCAGAATTCAAAATACCCGTCCCCGCCCAGGCACCGAACTGTACCGCATTCATTCCCGCCATTTTCCCAACGGTTGGGAAAATAAACATGCAGAGAATACCGAAAGAGAGGATGGTACCGATTGTATAGGCCATCTCCTCACTTTTGGCTTTTACCACAGGAGCAACAGCAACAGTTGCTGAAACACCGCATACCCCCATCCCAGCGGAAAGTACTCCGGTCATGGTCCTCGGTTGTTTAAAAAAATTACCAAGCCAGAGGACAACAAACACGGTACCCAGAACGAAGAAACCGATCAGCCATATGCTGTATACACCCAACTTGGCAAGCTCGGCAAAGCTGTAGCGTGCACCAAGCATAATCACACCCATTTTGAGAACAAAACGGGCACATTTTACCCCAGGAGCTGCAAATTTGGGAATGCCCACGGTGTTTGTTACAACCACACCAACAAGCAAACCAAGAACAACATAGTTTAGATTAAGAATTTTATACGCATTAAAACCAATCACCGGGGCAAGGGCTTTCGTCCAGATTTTAACCAAAGGTTCAAGATACCAACGAATGGCCATTGCCAGAATAAGCATCAAGATAATGCCACCGACAATTTGCAGGAAAAAGCGATCAAACAGGCTCTTTCCCGGCTCACGGACGGTATTGATTCCTGCTCCCAGAAAACCTACTGCAGCAACAATAAAAGACATCGTTACCTGAAGATCCATGGTTTTATGGGTGGACAAAGTCTTCATCATCGGGAGCAATGCTCCTGACATAGCGATAAGTCCATAAACCAGAAGCACACCGCTCATTATAAATACCGGCATGTTGTCTTTTACTCGAGAACTCATTCTTTCCTCCTCTTGGTGTTTTCTTTTGATCCAACTCATCTGAATAATTTTTCCAGATTTGCTGCCAAAAGTTATTTACTGTCAACACCGATTTGAGCAAAGAAGATGCCAATATTACAACAACTAAACCTTACAATATTACCTTTATTTTCATCACGTTAGCAAACGTAGTATTGCGTAACAATTTTATTACATCATTTTAATACTGACTTCTTCTGGAAGCACTGTTGCCAAAAGTTTCCACTTTTTTGACCAGATCACGTATCCGACCCTATGCTATCTGCTTTAAAAGACCTACTTTCATGCCTTATTTTTTCACAGCAAAGGATTCCCGCACACGGGAAGCCAGATTTTCAAGTATCGAATTTTGTGACTTCTCACATCCATATAAGCGAACATTTGCCGTTGGTAAGGCTGGTAAATCCGCTACCTCAACAATCCAGTCGTTCCACTCTACAACGCTCTGTGCCACAGGTGCCACGGCAAGGCCTGCTCGTACAGAAGCAAGTATCCCCGAAATACTTGGACTCATATAGGCAATATGAAAAGGCCGGGTGATTTCTTCAAGGGCAGTTGTCGCCCATTTGCGGTAGACACAACCAGGATTATAGACTGCAAGTGGCAAAGATTTTTCTTGTAAAATATCGCTGCCACCCTTTTTCATTACCCAGACCACTGGCTCCTGGAAGAGCGTTTCTCCCGGAACATCCAGTTCTGTACAGATGACCATATCAAGTTTACCCAGAAGAAAATCGTTATGGAGTTGAGAACTGGTACGGCATACCACATCTACGCGTACATCGCTGTGATCCTTTGCAAAACCAGAAAGAACCTGCGGAAGTAAAACACTACAATAGTCTTCTGGTGCACCCAGCCTCACTTTTCCTTTAAGCTCCGATTGGCTGATGGCGGTCATAGCACTATCATGCACTGCAAGAATCTTATGGGCATGTTCCAAAACCAATTCACCAATGGGACTCAAATGAACCTTTTTCCCCTCCATTTCAATAAGCGGTTTTCCAACAATTTCGGTTAAACGCCTGATCTGTACACTAACAGCCGACTGGGACCTGTGTATCTTCTTACCAGTCAAAGTGAAATTTCTCGTTTTGGCAACAATGGAAAATGTATGTAACAGTTCGATGGGAATATGCATGGCCACCCTCTATGAATATTTTTAATCATATTACCCTAAATTTTTCATTTTTTAATTAATGATATTTATACTAACCATAGCCAAAGAGTAAATACTACATTTCATAAAGGAGGATTCAATGACAAGTCAATCACAACTTCATCAAAATATTGCTACATCGTGGAACCTATACAAAAATTGCCTTCCTGATGTGGGGAAAGCGTACGAACAACTCCCGACTGCAGTCTACAAAGATGGTGCACTTCCCGAAAAAATAAAACGACTTATGGCCTTAACCGGCGCCCTTGTACACGGTTGCCGAGCCTGTGTCCTCTTTCAAACCGATGCCGCCCTTGAGGCAGGTGCAACTGCTAAAGAGATCTTGGAAGCCTGCTCCGTCGCAATTTCACTTGGTGGAACCATGGGAGCTGGTGAAACAACTCGGGTGATAGATTTTCTAGACGAAAAAGGACTTCTCGCAGAGTTTCGCTAAATTTTGCTAAAAAAGAAAAGCCAAACACAAGATAAGTATATAATATTTAAATAATAAACATAAGCAAAGTCAGCTTGTTTCATCCGTTCACTGTTGCAGATTTGTCTTGATTTTTGCCTAGAAAATGTATACTTGATAAATATACACATCCATATTAATGGAGAGGAGGAGGCCATGCTAACCACTGAAAAAAGATCGGCACCGATCAATTTACGCTGTTACCCAAAACAAAAAAATATCATTGATCAGGCAGCAGCCCTGCAACAGAAAAATCGAAGCGATTTCATTCTTGAGGCCGCTTGCCGTGAGGCGGAAAATGTCCTCCTGGACCAACGTCTATTTCTCTGGGATGAGAAGCAGTTTACCGCCTTTGACAAGGCCATCAAAAGGCCGGTAGCGGATAAAGCAAAACTGCAAAGGCTGCGAGACGTCAAAGCACCGTGGAACAAATAACAGCCCCGGAACCCATATCCGCAGACCATGACTGCCTTGACTTTGACTGCGGCAGGGAAAGCCTGAATACCTGGCTGCGTAAAACCGCTTTAAAAAACGAAGCCAATGACGCGTCCCGTACTTTTGTCATCTGCACAGCAGCAAAGGTGATCGCATATTACAGCCTTGCCACTGGCAGTGTTTCCCGGATCGATGCCCCTGGCAGAGTAAAGAGAAACATGCCCGAGCCTCTACCAATTATTGTTTTAGGACGCCTCGCTGTTGATATCAGATGGCAAGGAAAGGGGATGGGCTTGGCCCTGCTGCGAGATGCTCTGCTGCGCTGTGTAGAAGTCTCAAGAGACGTGGCGGTCAAGGCCGTCCTGGTCCACGCCCTGGATGAGGAGGCCAAACGTTTTTATGAATCCGTCGGTTTTATGGAGTCACCAGCCAATCCTCTAACCCTGTTCATAACCACGCTGGATCTAAAACGAATCCAAAAGTTTTGACAACTCCCCTCTTTACCTGCAGGTGAATCCAAACCGTAATCTGTCGCAGTTTCCCCCCTTTCAATAACATGAGCAAATGACAACAAGCAAATAGGAGGCTGTGAGGTCTTGGGGGCAAATTAGAATTAAGCAAGAAACGATGTAATAATATATATTATTTCATAGAGATAGTCTATTTTTCAAGAGTAGAGAGTTTAATTTCAATCTGACCCTCTTAAATCTGCTCTTAAATTGGAATCAGCGGAATAAAAACCAGCCAAAAGCACCGTTTGAAACCCAGCCACTCCCAACGTAAGGCATAGCTCTGCATCTCAGAGAGATAATAGGCACTGAATCTCTCCACGATCTTTACCTAAAATTCAATTTTCAAAGTAAATCCTTATTCTCTCTTTCGATAACTTTTTCCCTCCATGATAAGGATCTCCGAGTTGTAGACAAGGCGGTCGGCAATCGCAGTGGCAACAGAGGTGGAGTCAAAGATGTTTCCCCATTGTGCAAAGGGCAGGTTGGTCGTGATAATTGTCGACTTCTGCTCGTGCCTCGCACTGATTACCTGGAAGAACAAATTTGAACCCTGCTTGCCAAGCGGAAGATACCCGATCTCGTCACAGACAAGGAGGTCCGGACTTTGATAGGTTTTGAGTTTTTTCAGCAGATCGTGATTGTCCTGAGCGGCAATGAGCTGATTAATCATCTCCATGGCAGAGGTAAACAAGGTCTTTATACCGGCCTGGGTGGCTGCATAGGCAATTATTTTTGCCAGCAGGCTCTTGCCAACACCCGGGTTGCCGATAAGAACAATGTCCTTTTTCTCCTGGATAAAGGCGAGATCCAGCAGACCAAGGATTGTGTTTTTTTGT
>JBNKKR010000078.1:0-9528 GCA_050291935.1 Desulfocapsaceae bacterium
CGTTATTGGACCTCTGTTTTCCCAAAAGGGCTGGGTGTTCTTTATGCCTTATCGTCGAGGGCAAGGGCTCAGTGAAGACCAGGGGCCCTATATCATGGATACAATCAACTCAGCCAAATGGTCACCATTTACCAGTTGATGTTATGTCCTTTTTACTCTCTTATTGCCCGCCACAATAAAAACGTACCTTTATCACATGACCCAGATGGATTTGAGCAACAGTGTGTCAGATGTCATCCTAAGAAAAGCCAAAAAAGATGATTGTGACATAATAGCATCCTTTATCCGATTAATGCTAAAAGAACTATCTGATATGGGGGGACATCCGGAAAATCAGGAAAATTCGTTCTGGAAATCATTTGCCGATACAATTTCATCATGCATTGACCTGCCAGATCGTTTGTATCTGATTGCCGAGAATAACGGTGTTCCAATTGGTTTTTTTGAGGGAAGAGTGGATCTTCTGTACATGGTTTTCAAGCCAAAGAAATCTTTTCGGATTAACAGCGTGTATGTAATACCGGAAAAAAGAAACCATGGTATTGGAGCACGTTTTATTAGCGCAGGATTATATTGGGCCACAGAGAAGGAGTGCGTAGAAACGTCTTTAACCACCCTTAGAGATAACAGCAAGGCTCAAAGCTTGTATAAAAAATTTGGATTTTCAATATTTCAATATGAAATGAGGATGCGGATTCCAACAAACGCAAAAACAGATCAATAAAAACAATATGCTCCTTGCACGAAAACACGTTATGATTTTGATATTACGTCACAATATATAAGAGTTCATATGAAAAAGCATATCGATTCTACTCTACTCGTCTATTTTTCGGCAGGTTTACTGTTTCTGATTACCTTCTTGATACTTGTAGCTCTTGAAACAAGTGTACAGGCGAAAACAGTAGTAGACGATACAAGCTCAAGCGATGCAATAACGGCATACCGCAGGGCGGCCGAATACTCGAGAAAACATCGCGGTTTATCGATGGTGATTATGAAAAATGGGCATGTTATCTTTGAAGATTACGCTACAGCACATTCTGCAACCGAGGCCCACAATTTATACAGTGGTACCAAGAGTTTTTCATGTGCCATTGTCGTGGCTGCAGCTCAAGACAATGTGTTAGATATTGATGAACCTGTTTCAAATGACCTGGTAGGGTAATTCTGGACACTTTCCTAAGAGTGAAATAATAATTCATTCAGGAGGGTGTTTATGAAAAACAAAAAGCGAAAAAATTACACAAAGTCATTCAAAGAAGAGGCTGTGAAGCTGGTAACCGATGAAGGCTATACTTATGCAGAGGTGGGCAGGAACCTGGGAATAAACCCCAATTTAATCAGTCGCTGGAGAAGAGAGATTGATGGAGGAGTATCGGAAATGAGCCAGGAAGAACTGATTGCCCTCCGGGCTGAGCTGAGAGATCTGCGCAAACAAAACAAACGCCTTAAAATGGAACGTGAAATATTAAAAAAGGCGGCAGCATTCTTCGCAAAGGAATCAGGCTAAGATATCAGTTTATTGATGTCGAGAAGAAGGCGTACCCTATAAGCCTGCTATGCAAAACCATGAAAGTCAGCCGAGGTGGCTATTATGCCTGGAAAAATAATGGGAAATCCAATCACCAGAAAGAAAACGAGAATTTAATTCCTATCGTACTGGAAGCCCACCGGGTATCTAAGGGGAGCTACGGTGCCAGGAGAATGGCTGAAGAAATCACAAATCACGGAACCCAGTGCGGCCGGTATAGAGCCAAAACCCTGATGGCAATGGCCGGAGTGACCGCAAAACAGAAGAGGAAGTTCAAAGTGACAACGGATAGCAAACATAATCTGCCAGTTGCTCCCAACCTATTGAAGCGTAACTTTAAAACCCAGACACCCAATGAGGTTTGGGTGGGGGATATCACCTATGTCTGGACGGCTGAAGGCTGGCTATATCTGGCCGTGGTCCTTGATTTGTTTTCAAGGAAAATTGTGGGTTGGTCAATGAGTAGCAGAATTAAAAAAGATCTTGTAATCGAAGCTATGAAGATGGCCACGGGCCGAAGAGAGGTTTCACCAGGCCTTATTTTCCATTCAGATCGGGGAAGCCAGTATTGCAGCCATAAATACCAAAAATTACTTTTTACCCGCGGTATAATCCCCAGTATGAGTCGAAAAGGTGACTGCTGGGATAATGCTGTTTCTGAAAGTTTTTTTGGAAGCTTGAAGACAGAACGAATTTTTGGTTCAAACTACGTAAATCGAGAGGCGGCCAAGCGCGATATCTTTGACTACATTGAAATGTTTTATAACTGCCGACGGCGCCACTCATTCGTAGAGAATAAAAGTCCACAGCAATGGGAAATAGAGAAAGCGGCTTAGGAAAAGTGTCCATTTTTACTTGACCACATCAAATAAACAATTGACAAAAAAAGCATACATCTACCTCTGGGAAGGCAGGTTTCTTTACATCGGCGGAACGATTCGCACCCGCAGCCATGCCCACCACGCTCTGCAAATAGGTGTCAGCTCTGATAACCCATTTCGTATGAAAGCTGGTGAAAAACGCTGGTTGGATTCACACGGTATCATCCTTGCGCCAGATCGTGATCATGAGTGCGATGTCCCTGAAATTGGTGTAATGTATCTCAGTTTGGATCCCGAAACGCTGACAGCAAAAGAGCTGCATAAAACCTTGTTGAACGGAAAAGCTTTCGATCTTTTACCTGATAAATTAACCATCCCGTTTGCAAATCAATTAAATCAATGTCTGGATACTCCGGAAGAAATCGACTGCATCACAAAAGTTGTGGATCGTTTTATCGCTGAATTGAATAGAGACACAGAGCCGATAAATCCAGTAAAACTTCAAACAGATAAACGAATTGAAGACGCAATAAAAATATTAAAAAAATCAATTGGCGATCCCCTTTATTTACACGAGATTGCCGATCGTGTTGGTCTTTCCGGCAGCAGGCTGGTGCATCTTTTCAAACAGGAAATCGGTATTCCGATGCGGAGGTATATTTTATGGCTTCGACTGAATAACGCAATTATAGAAATTCTCCGTAACCGCAACCTGACTGAAGCAGCCATTCAAGCCGGTTTTTCCGATTCCGCACATTTCAGTCGCATTTTTATGCGCAACTTCGGGATCAGCCCATCCGAATTTTTAAAAAATAGCCAAATCATTCAAGCCTTCCGAGCAAATCCATCTTAATATTGCCTTAAAAATGATATAACTTTTTTAAGGAGAAAATAATATGAATCATTCTTATTCATCGGATACATATTCAGGAAAGTTTTCCATTATCACATTCCTGAACAGGATTTCTAGCGGTCGCCTTGCTGCATTTCTGTTTTTGGCGGCTTTGGCAACTTTTCTTACCGTTAACCTGTTTGACTTTCCGTTAAGCGTTCCATACATGCAGCGCATTGCCGGAGATAAATATCTTGATATGCAGAATTATTACAACGCCGACGATGCGTATCTTTTGTTGCAGGATTTTGGTGAGGAAGGACGAAAAACACAATTGCTTCTTTTACCCACGATTGACCTGTTCTTGCCATTTATTTTAAGTCTTTTCGGGATGGTTGCTATTACTTATCTTTTTCGCAGGATGGATGGCAGTAATTTTATCAACGGTAAGCTAGCTTATATTCCGATGTTGGCATGGCTTTTCGATTACATGGAGAACTTCTTCATTTTTTTAACCGTCGTTAATTACCCTGAGCGATTGAATAGTGTTGCGCAAATTGCCGGAATCCTAACGTTGACAAAAACTATCTTCTATCAATTAACCCTGGTGACATTGGTGGTAGGTGTTTTCTACATTATCCGTACAAAACGACTGAATATGAAAAGGGGTGCAGTATGATAAACAGACGCATTGTTGCCACAAAAAGCGGAGGTCCCGAAATATTCCGTTTGATAGAGGAAGACAAACCTAAATCGACTGGAGAAGAAGTCTGTGTACGAATCCTGGCAGCCGGAGTGTCTTTTGCAGACGTCCTGATGCGCGAGGGTGTTTACAACGGAATGCCCAAATTTCCTTTTACCCCGGGATATGATATTGTTGGTATAGTTGACAGTATTGGGGATAATGTTTCAGCGGTAAATCCGGGCGATTATGTTGCAGCGCTCAGTTTTACCGGTGGATATGCTGATTATATTCTTTTACCGCAGGAAGAACTTGTCCCGGTTCCTTCCGGTATCGATGCAGCTGAAGCTGTGAGCCTGGTTTTAAATTATGTGACTGCCTACCAAATGCTGCATCGAACAGCGAATACTAAATCCGGGAATAGTATTTTGATTCATGGCGCTGCAGGTGGTGTGGGGACGGCTTTACTGCAATTGGGCAAATTAATGGGATTGCGCATGGTTGGAACTGCCTCAGAGGCAAAACATGATTCAATAAAAAAAATGGATGCGATTCCTATTGATTACAAAGATAGGAATGTGATTAAAAAATTACATTCATTACAACCGAATGGCTATGATGTTATTCTTGATGGGACCGGAGAATGGGGTTTTCCATCTTACAAACTTTTGCACAAAAAAGGTTTATTGATCATTTATGGTATCTCCGCTATGTTGAAACAAGGGAGGAAAAATATAACAGGTATTCTTAAAACTTATTTACGAACATCAATTTTTATGACTAACCTGCTGCCGAAAAAAAAGCGGGTAAAACTGTACCAAATAACAAGGATGAAAGAACAACACCCGGAGTTTTTCCGTGAGGATTTGCAAACTTTGTTTCGATTATTGCAGGAAGAAAAGATTGTGCCGGTCATTTCTGAAAAACGCCCGCTAAATGACGCCGCCTATTGTCATGAAAAACTAAACTGCTCACAGGTTGTTGGCAAAATGGTTTTGGTAAATGAAAATCTGTAAAATAGTGATATCATTTTCTGGTTGTGGAGATAATATCCGTAACCAGAAAATGAGTCCGGACTGTTAATTACTCAACTTTCGGCGAAGAAATAAGATGAGCAATTGGAATATAACCAATTGAAATTTATATTAAAATTGGCGAATACTAACTTCACCGGCAAACAAAATCAAACCCTTATTTCAAGTCAGCTCGGCACCCTTGGTGACTATTTTTCTGATTTCAAAATCGGTACCCTTCTGAATCGTGCTGGAATGACAAAACAAAGGGAGCGTCTCCGCTTACTATTTTTACGGCTTTGTTCAATCTGGCCTTCTGCAACACAAACTTATACCAGGGCATTGTAACGAACAAAGATGCCCCGCTGGATAAAGATGCTGCCTATATATTCTTTTTGAGCTTTGTGGCAGAAAATATGGTGACCGGAATAAGGGGTCCGCCGAATCGAGCGCCGAATCGAGGACAGGCCAAGGGGCTTGCGGATTCTCCCCTTCTGCTGCGGTTAGGTATGCTGTCCCCGGAACTCGTGTCAACGAACATGGCCAATGCGGCTTGAGATCCACTTTTTTCTTCCTGTAGGTGAGGAAAGGATGATATCCTTCACCTATGAGCCTAACACAGGAGGTCAGTCATGGGGCTTCAGTTTACCGGCCCCGCTCTTCCGCACAGACATCACTCTATAAATTGCTTGTGGAGCGTTTCGATCACTTTGAGGATATCTATCCAGAGCGTTTTACAAAGAGCCACGGTTTCTATCGGCAGGTAATCTCCCATGTGGTTCGGAACTATCTCTGGTGTGGTGACCTGACGCAGGGATTCGCCCGTGTTCGCTGCCCCGACTGTCACCATGAGTATCTGCTGGCCTTTTCCTGCCGTGGCCGATGGTCCCGGAGTCTCCCTGTGGTCGCTTACCTGCCCAAGTTGCCACGAGAAAAAAGTCGTCCAGTTCGGTGAACAGCTGCGTGAGAACATTCTCTATCCCCTCCCTCATCGCCAGTACGTCTTCAGTATACCCATCATCTTGCGCAAGATTTTTTTATATAACCGCAAGCTTCTCTCCATCTTGTGTAAGGCTGCAGCCGACAGCCTGCTGATCTTCCTCCGCACAGTCACGGGCCTGAAAGACGGCATCGTTGGAGCGGTGATGACCATCCAGACCTTCGGCGATTACGCTAGGTGGCACCCTCACATCCATGCCATCGTCGCTGACGGGCTCTTCCGTCGCAATGGCGTCTTTTATGTAATGCCGAAGACATCCTTGAAGCCCCTGGCGGAGCTGTTCCGGGGCAGGTTGTTGAAGCTACTGGTGAAAGAAGGAGTGATAGACAACTCCTTTGTCGCCATGCTGATGAAATGGAAACATACATCCGGGTTCAATGTCGACAACTCCGTTCGAATTGCAAAGGGTGACGAGAAGGGGATAACGGCCCTGGCGCAGTACATTATTCGCAACGCCTTCTCAATGGACAAGCTGAGTTACAACCGGGATACGGGCATGGTCGTCTATAGATCCAAGATGACCCACGGTAAAAACAAAAAGAACTTCTCCATCAGCACGGCGGAAGAGTTCATGGCGGATATTACGCAGCATATCCCGGAAAAGAGTTTTCAGCTTGTTCGCTACTACGGCTGGTACTCCAACCGCATGCGTGGTGAACGACGTAAGCTTGCGGAGGGGGATTGCGATGAGAAATCTGAAACAGCAGCGGTGGACATCAGCAAGCTGACGATGATGGATGTGGGCGAGTACCGCCCCCGCAGGATTCCACCACCACTGTGGCGTGAATGTATTAAAAAAGTATGGGAAGTAGACCCGTTGAGCTGTCCGCATTGTCAGGCTGAAATGAAGATTCTCAGCTTTATCGTTGAGCGGAAGGTGATCCGGAAAATTCTCACCCACCTGAAGCTCTGGCCAGACAATAATATTCGCGGATCTCCTTCCTGGCCAGGAAAGCCGAGACCACCCTCAAGTCCACCACAATATGGGCGCCACTATGAACCCGTCGATGACGGTTGGCCGGGCTATGAAGAGCCGGTTTATGACTGTGATTGATAGTGGTTGTGCCTCTAAGGGGTACCTCTATACGTTCTACCTGGCGCTCACGAAATTTCGTGAACACAAAAACCTGATGAAATATTGGATAGCTGTCTGATGCTACTTTTGTTGTTGCTGATTTGATGGGACTATAATAGTGTGGTTTTTACGGTAAGTGGTGGACAGTGCAGTTGTTGTCTTCCGCTATGCAAGGGGAGGGGGGTGGCGAGAAGCCCAAAAGCTGCCAGGCCGTAACTGCTTTTAGCACACTTTGGAGTGCTGTTAGAAGGGCCGGGGGCTCTTTTTTCTCCCTGATACTTTCCGAACGGAAAGCGAATTCTTATCACTTTACCAATGCAGGAACACCCGAGTGGTGGTTTGAGTTTTGTGGTTCCATAGATGTGATACTTGGAGTTTATTTAATTTATTTTGCAATGAAGATACCCAATAGAGCATTGTCTTCAAAAGAAAGCAAGTAAATGTGTCTAAGAAAACCAATGAGATATTAAAAAAAGGATATCATATGTTTAATTATTACAAATTTGCACTACTAATGTTTTTAACAGCTTTTATGGTTGGTTGTTCTGCAACACAAATGAGTGTATATAGTGTTGATAAGAAAGAGACTCTATGCCAAAACAATAGTGTTAATCTTGGTCATATTGTTATACTCCCTGAAGTTGCGTGGAGAAGTGATCAAAAAGAGCCAAATAAACGAAAGGAGATGGCACTCAAAGAGATAAAATCTGTTTTTAACAATATCTCTTGTGCTCAAATATCAAAAAATAAGGATATAAAAGGTTTTTCTGCTTGGTCAAGCATGTCAGAATCTAAATTAATAGATATGTTTTCAAATCAAAATGTTGATACTATTATTATCGTTAGAATAGAGGAGTTAACACCAAGAATCGAAATAACATTTTCTTTGCCGTTTTTATGGAAAGGCTCAAACGAAGCTGATTTTCACATAAAAGTTATATCTTTAAAAGATGGTAAAATTCTAAATAATATGCGGATTAAAAGAGTTACAGGCGGAGCATTCAACATTAGACCCGCAGAATGGTCTAAAGATGAGCTTAATGCAGCACTACAAAGCATTATTAATTAAATATATAACAAGTACTTGGAAAGAAATAGTTTACCCTAACGGGTAAAACTATTTCTCAAGTCAGTCGTTATGGAATTAAAGAAAATACTGCTATTTGCTATTGCAATCTCTCTGCTATTAAGCCTAGCTTCTTGTCAAACTTTGTTAGGTTATAAAGCTGGCTATGACCGTTCGTCATTAGATAAGTGGGTGAATAAGCGGTTTGATAAAATTGGAGTGGAGATTGAGTTACCAGAACACCACAGAATTGAGACAAATAATAATAAGTATTTAACCGTTGATTTACATACTTTCTACCCCGATGATATGTTGGTTGAATGGACAACAATTTTCTTTTTAGATGTCACCAAATTTTCAGAAGATGAATATTCAAATCCAAAATATTATCAAAAGTATGTTAACGCTCCTGCATTTTATCATAAAGCAAAATATATTGAAAAAGAGGAGCCTAATATGCGTCTTGGAACCAATATTGTGCACTTGGTTACTCGCCATATTAGAGATAAGAACAACAATATATACAACATTTCAATCAGAGTTTATCCTTGGCCAGGAAATAAAAATATGTGGATAGAAGAAGACATAGAAGCTGCATTCAGAATAGCAAATTCACTGAAATTATTGTAAATATTACCATAACAAATCATTCCACTGGATTCCGCAAACAACGCGAAACCAGTGAATTCCACGTTGGCTGTAAGAAATCGTTTAGGATAAGCAAGGTTATTCTATGAAAAGCTATGCATCAGACGCTCCAATAAAATCTCAATCAGAGGATAGATTTCGGAGATATCCATTCGCGAAGCGCATTGCTGAAACTATTGTTGCACGACCAGATCCAGGCAGTCTTGTAGTAGGCATTTATGGTGCTTGGGGGGAGGGTAAGACGTCCGTACTGAATTTTATCAATTCCTATATGAGAGATAAGGAATCTGTAGTTTGTGTGAGTTTTAATCCATGGAGATTTAAAGATGAAGCGACCCTTCTCCTAAATTATTTTAATACACTGGCAGATGCCTTATAAAGCTATTGGCGTTGACAAAATATTCAGCAAAGGAGAGCTTGCTCCCGGAGAAAATTCGGTCAATAATGGCGCCCAAACGTTTTTGGGTAACCATCTCTTTTGAGACTTTTGGAAAATAGAGATACTTTTTCCCATTGGGGCGATGATCAACAATACCTTTTTGTTCCATTTTTTGTAGCGTTTTCAGTATGGTGGTATAACCGGGGCGTTTTTCCTCAGGCCAGTTTTCCACGATGGTGGCCACCGTTGATTCGTTCCCCTGCTCCCAGATCTGCTGCAGAATTGAGAGTTCCAGCTCCGTTACTGTTATATTCTTATTTGTCATACAATCCCTCACGCTTGGGAAAAAAGTGTGCGCTACCATCCCCCCCAACCGGCAGAACCGAGATTAGGGTGGCATTACAACAAATCATTATTACGATGAGGTTCCTATGTCAAGGTCTTTTACGACGTTCGTCGTAAGAAAAAACTTGACTTA
>JBNKKR010000079.1:0-8608 GCA_050291935.1 Desulfocapsaceae bacterium
AAAGTAAATCCGGGATAGCGTTAATTATCCCTTCCGTAAAGGCAAGTGCTTGCTGTAATGCGAAAGTGCGGGACTGGACAATCTGTTCCAGATTGGAGCTCATTTCCTGTGCTCTTTGTTCAGCCTTTTTCCGCTCTTCCACCTCACGCATCAGCTCTAACTTTTTCAAACCACTTTCTGTCAAAATTTGGACAAGGTGACCGTAAAAATCGAGGAGTCTGCAAAGCTCTTCTCTCTTAAAAACCGGCACCTTGGTAAGCTCTGCCATATAATCATCCTCATCAAAACCGTACTTCTTGGCCTGGTTGAGGAAAAAATCTCGGTCAATCTCTTCATCATCATAAAAAAATTGACCAATATGAAAGGTCGCCAACCTTTGGCCATCGATAATAATCGGCATGGCAATATCCCGGAGCCCGTTGCGGCAACGTGATTCAATATACTCCCCTTCCGTATCGTTGAGGCTATTAACAATAAAGGCGTCATTTTCACGACATCTGGCGCAGGTAAGAGGATGCTTCCGGTGGAAACGGGCACAAAGTTCTTGCCAGCCAACAGACAACAGGAAATTTCTCTCTTGATCAAGAATTGCTGCAAAAACCCCTGTGGACTGATAGTGAACTTTCAAAAGCGACTCGACCCGGTCAAGATCTACCAACTCTTCGAAACGGTACCCGGTCATATTCACTGCTCCCTTTTCAGTATAATCCCAATGCTCCAATAACAACTCTGTAACTGGATAAACTATCGCGCGTATTCTCTACTAATTGTATACTTAGTAGTAGTAATAAAGATAGATGGGTTTATTAACAGCCCGTACCTAGGGAAATGACGAATGAATAAGATGGGGGAATCTCTACGCCTAACTCGTTTATTTCGTAGAGTTACTCAGAAATGTTATATCTCACCTCGCAAACATACTTGAACTTATTAAAAAAACCAAGAAGATTTATAGCTGAGTCGGGCAGATTGTCTGCTCTTACGAAAATTACACCACTCATGGTGGTACTGAAAAGAGTGCCCTAGCGGTATATATTTTCATTTGCCAATGGCTTCTACAAGATTTATCCATTTTACTTTATCCCAAAAATTCCAATGGCCAGCTTCGGCTGCATTCAATTTACCTATTTGACTTATCGCATATATCGATGGTAGAGGTTGCCGTTATTTCAACGCCTTGATTTTGTTTTGTCGAGATTGGAAACCATCTAAATTAAAAACTGACGTTGACTCGGAAGCCGTACGCAAACTATTTCGAATACGATGATCCTGCCCAAACGCTTTACAGTCATAGCATTGATCCTAGCGGTGTGGAGCATCTGCTCATTGGCTGGTTTTGTCAATAGTTATCTCTTACCGCCACCGTGGAAAATATTGTTGCTGGCCTTTCATATGCTCTGTGACGGTAGCCTGCTCCAGAACATCCAGGTGAGTTTCTACCGCGTATTTACCGGGTTTGGCATCACCGTACTTCTCGCTTTTCCGTTGGCCGTCCTCGTTGGGCTCAGGCCCATCGTCTACGAATTCCTCGAAATCCCTTTGGAGTTTATCCGACATATTCCACCCCTCGCCACCACACCCATACTTATATTATGGCTAGGAATCGGGGAAGCCTCCAAACTGGCTGTAATCATTCTGGCAACATTTTTCCCCATTTTTCTCAATACCGTTAGCGGTGTAACCCAATGTGATAAAAAGCTTATTGAAGTGGGCAAGGTTTTGGGACTTAGACCGTTTGCCATAATAAGACGGATCATTATGCCATCTGCACTTCCCGTTATCATCGTTGGTTTACGCCTTGGTTTTGGATATTCCTGGCGTGCACTTATCGGCGCAGAATTGTTAGCCGCAACCGCCGGCCTTGGCTATATGATCATCGAAGCAGAAGAACTGGCCAGGCCCGATGTGGTCCTCCTTGGTATTCTTAGCATTGGAACACTTGGATACCTGCTGGACACTCTGTTTTTGCGCCTCTCACGCCATTTTGTTTCCTGGCAGGAATATGAGACGAACCATGGGCACCATTAACATAAAAGGACTCTGTAAAGGATACCTGATCAAGGACCGCTTTGTGCCCGCGTTAAGCGATATCAACCTGCAAATCGACGATGGAGAGTTTGTCACAGTGGTGGGAAAAAGCGGTTGTGGGAAAACCACCTTGCTCCGATTGCTCTCTGGCCTTGAATATCAGGATTCTGGAGATATCCGAATAGAAAATGGAAGCGACAAAGGTAATGGAGGAAAAGTCAGCATTGTTTTCCAGGAACCAAGACTGATGCCCTGGTTGACCGTAAGGGAAAATATCACATTCTCACGCACTCATGAGAGTACTGCTTGTCAACTGACAAGCACAGTGGAAGCACTTCTCGGTATGCTTGGCTTAACAGCATTTCAGCATGCCTATCCCAGCCAAATATCAGGAGGCATGGCACAGCGAACGGCCTTAGGCCGAACGTTGTACTTTGATCCGGACATCATCCTGATGGATGAACCCTTTGGAGCCTTAGATGCCTTTACCCGTCGCAAGCTCCAACATGAATTGGTCGAAATTTTTTGCGCTCACCACAAGACCATTATCTTTGTCACCCATGACGTGGATGAAGCGGTACTACTGGGCCAAAGAATTGTGGTCATGGAGGATGGCCGCATTATCAATGATCTACCAAATACTCTACCCTATCCGCGTGAAGTGCTGGCAACAGATTTTCTTGTAGTACGCGAAAAAATTATCAGATCGGTTATTCAACCATAACCGTAAGGAACAACAACAATTATCAACTCTAAAGGAGAAATTATGAAAAAAACAAAGATACTTTTCAAGCTCACGCTGCTGTTAAGCCTGTTGCTATTCCCTGCTGTAAGCGCAATGGCAAACGACACGTCAAAACCTGACACTATACGTGTCACCTACGTAAAACTACCGTTAAATGTCCCCGCAATTATCGTCAAAAATATGGGATTGCTGGAAAAAGAATTTGCAAATGACCAAATCGCCATCCAGTGGGCGGAAATCACATCCGGCGGTAAACAGACCCAAGCCTTGGCTGCTGGTTCCATCGATATTGCCAGTGTCTTGAGTAGCACTGCTGCCATCACAGCCCGTGCAAACGGTGTTGATCTCAAAGTTGTATCCGTTTTTGCAAGAGCGCCAAAGGCGTTCAATATTATGTCCATAGATCCCGCCGTCAAAAGTGTTGTGGATTTGAAAGGCAAAAAGGTTGCCGGACCAAAAGGCTCGTTGCTTAATCAAACCTTGTATGCAGCTCTATTAAAAAACAATATAGCGCCTGAAGACGTAGGCTATGTACATATGGGCGTACCCAAAGCCTTTGCTGCATTACTTGGCGGAAGTGTTGACGCTGCCCTGCTCGCTGGTCCGATTGTTCCCAAGGCACTGGCTCAGGGAGCCCACATAATTGCAAATGGTGAAGGGTTGGTAAAAGGTTTGATTGTCACAGCAGTAAAAGAACCTTTCCTGGTTCATCATCCTGACCTGATAAAACGTTACCTGGCAATCCAACAACAAGCACTCGCATTTATGAAGGAAAATCCAGAAAAAACATATGCAATAGTTGCCAATGAAACAGGTTTGAGCATCGATGCCGTCAAAAACATGTACCCGTGGTATGATTTCAATCCTGCAATCAATGGTTCTGATATGGAGGATCTGTCTGCCACCCAGGACTTTCTTCTGCAAAGTGGTATGCTTGAGAGTGCAACCGATATGGCATCTCTGGTGGAAAAAGTATTACCTTAACCAGCTCAACAGAGTGAAACAATCAGGAGCAAAATCGTGAAGGACAACTCTATTATAATTTGTGACGATCAAGGTGATATCCGAATCACTTATGAAGAAATACTCAAGTACCACGGACAAGACTATTATGGTGGTGTTGCGCTGGCCCTTAAGGTTTTACAGCTTGGGTTTTCGCTCTTGCTTGGAGAACAAGTCCCACACCGCAACAAGATACGAATTGTTGTCGGATTCGATCCTCCAGGAGTAATGGACGCAATCGAGTTTGTTACCAGAGCGCAGACCCGTAGACATCTCACCGTCGACCCCGAGCCACCAAAGGGACCCGACTCCGTTTTTGGAAAATATTATTTTGAAGTGCACTATGAAAACCAGAAAGTAAACCTGTGGCTCAAACCCGGGATCCTGCCTGATGATTTTACCATGCTGGCCCGCAAGGCATTTGCAGGAATTGCCGACTCACATGAGCGCGCCCGCTGGACCGAGTATAAAAAGAAGATTGGTGATCATCTTCTGACACTTGAGCCTGCAGATATCCTCGATTTTGATGAACCATTCCAACAGGAGTGCTGAAAACATTTTGCGACAATAACAAAAAACCCTCTTGACAGCATAAACCGTTAAGAGGGTTCTTTACTTTAACAGCAAAATAACTCCTTAACAATAATCACAGATACAATCACTTTTGATCCATCTGTTGTAAAAACGAAGGATCAATGGCCTGATTCCAATCTGGAAGCTCTGCAATTTTGCCAATTTTTTGTAAAAACAGTGCTGTGGTCGTAAGGCTTTTGATGGTAGATGTATCAAGGGTCAGTTGATAATAGTGATAGCCCATGGCATGACCAATCACCTCAGGAGGCAGACCGCTTTGTGCCGCCTGGATGGCAATGGCCTCCTCTGGGTGTTCTTTGATAAAGATTTGCGCCTTCTTTAATCCCTTAAGCATTTTGACCACTGCATCAGGGTGTGCAGACGCAAACTTTGTATTGACCAAAATAAAGATGGGATAACTATTCCCCAGGCCACCTAGAGTAGCAAGTTCCCTACCAAAACCATCCGCCTCAGCCTTGGACGGTGTGGGTTCGCTGGCAACCAATGCATCAAGCTCACCAGCGGCCAGGGCTAAAAGTTGATCCTTTGGGCGCATATCAATCATCTCGTGACTCAAATCCATTCCTTTGCTGCGGGTGAATTGTTCAAAACCGCCATGGGTGGAGGTACCTTTTTTGATGCCTATCCTTTTCCCTGTCAAATCATTAAGCTTTTGGATTGTGCTATTGGCAGCCACTATAATTCGATGCCGCTGTTCACCGCCTCCATGGGAAGCAACTATGGAAAAATCCGTCCCCTTGCTGATGGTGATGATGGCTGTAGTATCACCCATGGTTCCGAAATCGGCATTCCCGTAAACCAGAGCCTCTGTGCAGGCTGGGCCACTTGAGAAAATCATCGGTTTAACGACTAGACCCTGCTCCTCAAAAAATCCTTTTTTAACAGCGATAATGGACGCCGCATCAGCCACCCGGTCCTGGTAGGCAAAGGTTATGGTGACCTGTTCTTGTGCTTGCTTATCTTGCGAGCAACCACTCAAGCAAAAAGTAGCCAAGAAAACAAAAAATAAGAGCTTTACCGTCATTTCAGTTTGTTTCAACATACTATTATCCCTATCAAATATTTTTTTCAGGTGGGCAACAGAGCATAAGCTCAGCAAAAAGTTTTTTACGTAAGCGAACCATTTCATCGCAAAACAAATCACGGGGCCGCGCCAGGTCAAGCTTAAGATCAAGCTGCACCCGGCCTGGTCGTACCGTAAGTAAAATAATCCGATCAGCCAACAACAACGCCTCCTCGATGGAGTGGGTCACGAAAAGCACGGTCTTTTTTTGTTGCTGCCAGATGGCGAGCAACTCATGATCCAATCTTTTTCTGGTCTGTTCATCCATGGCACCAAAGGGTTCATCCATTAGCATAATCGACGGGTCCAGTGCCAAAATCCTTGCCAAAGCCACCTTCTGCTTCATACCGCCGGAAAGCTCATGGGGCATGGCATGGTCAAACTGTTTAAGGCCGACCAGATCAAGATAATAGCGTCCAATCTCCTCGCATTTTGCGGAAGAATACCCCTGTAAGCGCAGACCAAAAACGATGTTACTCAGCACCGATTTCCAAGGAAACAGGCTTGGTTCCTGGAAAATAACACCTCGATCCGGAGCCGGTCCGCTGATTGTCCGGTGATGAAGAAGAATATTTCCCTTTGTAGGCTGCATAAAACCGGCAACCAAGTGTAAAAGAGTCGACTTCCCCGAACCACTGGGACCGATAAGACAGACAAACTCCTCCTCACCAATGGCCAGATTAATATCCTTTAAAGCAACCAAGCCCTGGCCTGTTTGTTGGTTGATAAATACTTTGCTGACATTTTCACATTCCAACAACATTCATCAGCCCCTTTTGAGGCCAACTCTGGCCATAATCCGTTGCTCAATTGCTTCAAAAATGAGTTTTTCAACCACAAAACCCATAAAACAAATAAGCAAAACGCAGACAAACGATGCCTCAAAATCAAGGGACCAACGCGACTGGATAATGGCATAGCCCAACCCTCTGCCGCTACCGACAATCATTTCAGCGGCAATAAGCACCCGCCATGAATTGGCAAGACCTATCCGCAACCCGCTGATAATGGAAAGGGTTGCTCCTGGAAGCATAACCTGAAAGAAAAGATGGCGTTTGCCAGCACCCATCATTTGGGCAGTTTTTAGAAAAATTGACGGAATGGCCCGAGCCCCACTGGCCGTATTGATAATAATGGGGGTCAATCCCATTGCAAAGATCATAAAAATAGTGGAACGATCACCAAGCCCGAAGATAAGCAAGGCTATGGGAATCCAGGCCAATCCCGGAATAAGCTGCATGGCATGGACCATGGGTATGGATATTTCGTAAAGAAGGGGAAAAGCACCCATAACAAGGCCCGCGAAAAGACCAATAATAACAGCCAATCCATAGCCCCATAGCCAACGTCCCAGCGAAGCTGAAAGATGGCCAATAATTGAATGATCGTAGAGCTGCTGACCAGAAAAAAGCCCAAATAGGCGCTGCCAGGTCTGCAGTGGAGTGGGAAAGGCCACACCCCGGTCATAAGTAATCCAGAGGGCCACAAGCTGCCAGAGCGTAAGGATAAGCACAAGCCCTGCAATATTTACAGCCACCAACCGAAAAAATTTCCGGAACCGATCTGGCTTTACCGAAATATGTTGTTCTTCTGCAAACAAGGTTTCGTCAGCGGGGGACACAAGCAATCATATTTTTTTCTTTTTACCTTTATCCACTATGGTACATTCTTTATTGCCAAATCATACATAATAGAAAAACATATTACTGGCCACCCCGAAATACCACTTTTCCACATACTGCGAAACAGGAGAATACAGTAGATGATATAATATCAGAAGGAATAACTTGCACAGGGATTTCCGATATTTTAAAGTAGAGTTAAAAATACTCGCGACTATTTTTAACTTTGGATACAAATGAAAAAATTAACACGCACCCTTGGACCTACAATTGGCAAAGATCTGACAAGAAAAATGGTTTTTCTTGCCGGACCGAGACAAAGCGGCAAAACAACATTGGCCAGACAACTCTTAAAGGGTACCGGTCAGGATCTTGAACAGCGATATTTAAATTGGGATTTTGGCGCGGATCGGGAAACCATTCTAACAGAGCTTTTCCCCTCAACTCCCGGAATGCTGGTTCTTGACGAAATACACAAATACTCTCGTTGGCGGCAGATAGTCAAAGGCTTATATGATAAACGAGGAGATCATCTGCAGATCCTAGTGACTGGCAGCGCCAAGCTTGACCATTATCGCTATGGTGGCGACTCGCTGCAGGGCCGCTACTATTTTCACAGATTACATCCACTCTCTTTTGCAGAAATAGGCGGTTCGACGTTGACTGATATTCAAGACCTTCTCGCGTACGGCGGTTTTCCCGAACCTTTTTTTCTGGCCTCGGAGCGTGAAAGTATGCGATGGAGCCGTGAGTATAGAAGCCGGATGGTCACCCAGGAACTGCAAGATCTGGAGCAGGTTAAAGATATTGCCCTGGTGTATCAGCTGGTGCTGAGGCTACCGGAACTTGTCGGTTCACCGCTCTCCATAAACAGTCTCAGGGAAGACTTACAAGTGGCGCATCAGACCGTTGCCAGATGGCTTCAGATTCTGGAAAATCTATATATGATTTTTCGTATTTACCCGTTTGGCAGCCCTAAAATTAGAGCGGTAAAAAAGGAGGCAAAGCATTATCATCTGGACTGGACAACAGTTCAGGATTCCGGTGCCCGTTTTGAAAATCTTCTGGCCTGTCATTTGCTCAAATGGTGCCACCACCTACAAGATTGTGAGGGGCGGGAGATGGACCTTCGCTATTTTCGGGATATTGACCGTCGGGAGGTGGATTTTGTGATTTTGGAAAATGGAAAACCCCTTCAATTTATCGAATGTAAAAGTTCCAGAAAAATGGGTAATAGATCACTGCGCTACTTAAAACAACGTTTTCCAGAGGTTGATGTTATCCAGGTCGACCTTACAAATAAGGCTGACGTAACCGACAATGATGGTATCAGATATATGCCGGCTACCCGGTTTTTGGGTAATTTAATTTAACAGCCCCAGCTCATTTGAAGCTGTGGTTATGTATCCAATTAGTGCCTCGCAGAATAATTTTTTAGTTTCTCCACAAGAAATTATTCTGCGAGATATCTGTCCAGCTAAAGTTTCCTATAAATTTTCATAGTTCAGGATTTCAATTTCTCAAGCCACCATGCGAAGCAGCTTTTTGACAAAA
>JBNKKR010000080.1:0-7085 GCA_050291935.1 Desulfocapsaceae bacterium
TCTGTCCTTAAAAAATGGTACTGATGACGCATTTGTATAAAATGGACAATAGTATAACCTCAACACTATTCTAGAAAGCCATGCAAAAAATGCAGACACACTGTTTAGCCATAGGGATGTGTAAAAGTAGTCTCCAGAAACTTTTGTTAGCGTTTCAATATTTTGAAGAATCGTTCAGCTTGACCACAGTGGATGCAGAATCCAATATTTCCAGGTATATGTCAAATGGCGACTTCTCTCTTGTCTTTATGGATGGTTCTTTTGAAGAGATGGCCATAACAAAGAAAATTAAATCATTTATTACTGACAATTATCCTCGAACCCCGCTTCTTCTTATCGATGATAAAACAAACCCAAAAACAGGATCAACGATACAGACTTCGCAATACTGTAGGGTGGTAAAAGAGCCAATTACGCAAGTGTCATTAGCAGCTATGATGCTTACAGCATTAAGAGAGAGTTATTGCCAGGGACAGATGATGGGTATCTCCTTGTGCGCCACACTGCAGCTTATTGAGATGGATAAGCTTTCTTGTACCCTCGGCATTAGCCATAAAGATACCAAAGAAACGGGGTGGATGTTTTTTAGAGATGGCCTGCCAATGAATGCCGGCTTAGGCATATTTGAAGGCATGACAGCTATAAAAAAACTGGTTGCTTTACGCGAAGTTGGGATGACGATGTACAATACCTGCCCAATACGGGAAAACCGTCTGAATATTACTTGCTCAAAGCTGGTGATAGACCAAAGAGATGCGTTGCTGGAATCCGGTCAAAAGTGTGAGGAGGATACAACCCATCACAGTAAAACCCGCCCAACGGGACTTGCCAACTTGTTTTTAAATGTGAAGAAGAGCAGGTGTTAGCAGTCAATTGTCTTAGCAAACAGACTGCGTCACACCTGGAATAACTTTACTCAATTTGGATTATTTGGAACTGTAGTCATCAAAATAGATCCAAAGAACTGCACCAAGTTCCACTCCCTTTGCTTCTCCTTCTGGGTTATTAATGGTGTAATCCGCCTCGCTCAATGCTGCAAATCCCCACCAACCAGCTTTTGGACAGGTGAAAGTAAAGACGCCATTGTCGTCTGCTTTGACAACCTGGGTGACATGATAATCACTTGGTGCTTGCAATGAGCCGTCTTGATTGTAGAATTCTACTTCCACTTCGGCGTTGGCCACAGGCTTTTTATCCATAAAGACCTGTCCGGTAAAACTGTTACCGGCATAATTTCCAAAAGGCCTGAGTAATGGGACTATTTCCGTGGGGAGCCCCATGGGCTCATCCCAGCCTTCATCGGCGCCAAAGGCGGCAACAACAGTTTTTGTGTAGTGTATTATGGAAACATCTTCTGCTGGTTCCCAATACGGGATGGGCTCCATGGCAAAATGATATACTCCTGGGCGTTGAACCTTAAAAGTGCTTTGCCATGCCTTGTGATCCATGACGGTGGTCTCAGAAAGAGTAGGAAGAAGATCGGTGCGTTTGCCGTCTTTTGCCACAAAAAATTGCAGTGGTTTGGCAAGCTCCATACCATGCCCTTCAAATGGATGTGAAAAGGAGAGAGTTACATCCACACTCTTCTTTTGTTGAGTAACAATATTTTCAGACGGAATCACCATCCCAAAATGCGCTGCTGCTTGTTTTGTTGCACCTAATACCATGCCTGCCATACAGACGCTTAGTATCATTTTTTTTATCACTTCCGTTCTCCTCTTGTAGAATTTACTTTGAAATAGGCAATTATTCCTGCAATACCAATTATATATCCAATTGCCCCCAAGATGTCCCGAAAGTCCGGGTTATCGTTTTGATTGTCTGCTAACATTCGTTTGATTGGGCCAAGTTTCTTATCCATTGTTTTTTCGATCATTTCCTGAATACGTGCCTCATCAGCGATGATGGGATTTACAGCCTCTATCTCATTGTTGGATACGTTGACGTTTTTTGGGGGAATGGTTGTAGTGGAAATTTCTTCCCCTTCTTCGAGGTATTCTGCCGCAGTAAGCAGCCACTCAGCTCGGTGCCCATCGCCGACATTAACAATAATACGTAAATCAAGGTGATTGTTCTTTGCTTCAGGAGGAATTGGAAAACTAAAATGCCCTTTTTTATCCGTTCGGCAGGTATGCACTGTCTCACCGTTTTCCGCATTTTCCACTATGATTTCAGAGTCAATAGGGGCTCGACCTCCACTAAAGGCTGTTTCTCCAAGTATTGTTTCTCCTTCGCTGTAGGCAAAAATTCGAACTTTATGGGCCAGGCAATCAGATGTTGAGTAGAAGAGGAAAAAACAGCATGCAGAAAGTATAAATATTTTTAAACCTGCTGACATAAAAAGATCCTTACTTCGTGTTTTCCAGTTGAACTATTTCCGGTTTCACTTGTGCAAGAAAGGAGACAGTGAACATGGTAATAAAGCCTTCGATAATCATAACTGGTACATGGGCAGCAACTACCAGTTTTGCAGTATCTAAAAAACCACTATCAGTCAATGCCAGGGATAGAGCCATAAAAATTGAGGCCAGAAAAACAGCCAAAAATCCACCTGTAAAGCTTGCTATGGCTCTTGTTTTTTTAGATTTTAGCCATGGACGAATCAGATAAAAACAAAGCAATGCGGGGGCCGCCATATTAAATGTATTGACCCCAAGTACTATGATACCGCCATACTGGAAAAAGATTGCCTGAAGTAATAGGGCGATGAGAATAGCAGGAAAGCTTGCCCAACCAAGTATTACTCCCAAAAGGCCGTTTAGAATAAGGTGTACGCTTCCTGGTCCGAGTGGGACGTGGATAAGAGATGCTACAAAAAAGGTTGCTGAGAGAATGGACACCGGCATGATTCGATCGTAATCGATGTTTTTTAACCCTATGGCAGTACCTGTGGCACTTAATGCAGCACCACCGAAAAGTACCGGCGCAGAGACTATTCCTTCAGAGATATGCATAAATTTTGCTTGGTTGTGAAGACGTAAACAGAAGCGTTTTCCTGATGAGTTGCCTTGGTAAGTAACACTATTATTATATTTAGTGTTACGAAATCATGTTTTCTCTATTCTGTCAAGAGGAAAAATCTCCTATGATACAGCTGGTACAAATAGGGATTTCCTATTTGCATTATAGAAAATTGTGTGTCAATTTCAAATGCTCTGCTTTTTTTAAATTACATTTGGAATAGCTAATGCTGAATTTTCACTTTCAAAAATACTGAAAGAGGCCATATGGCTGCCAGTCCGGTCTGGGTTGGAGTAACATCTTAGTTTGTGGTATTTTACCTCCTCTGATTTCTTTGGCCTAAAATTAGGCCAACACTTCCTTCTAAAGAATCTTAGGCGGTCAATATGGCGTCTGAGATAGTAATGAAAATAATTTGCAGGCCAGAGCCTGCACCCACTGATTTGCTCTGCTTCATTGTTGATAAAGGTGGGGTGATGGAATTGTAGGAAGGAGTGTGCATATGAATCGTATTGCTGAGACTGTCTCCACTGTAAAAACAGGTGCAGTAATGGTTGTTGGAGGTGGTGTTGCTGGCGTACAGACGGCCCTTGATCTTACGGAACTAGGTTATAAGGTCTATTTGGTAGAAAAGTCTGGATCCATTGGAGGCGTAATGGCAAGGCTCGATAAGACCTTTCCTACCAACGATTGTTCCTTATGTATCCTGGCCCCTAAACTGGTTGAGGCAGGACGTGATCCTAATATCCGGATTTTAACAAAGTCAAGGCTTCTTGATCTTCAGGGAAGTCCTGGAAATTTTGTTGCGAAAATCCGAAAACAACCACGATATATCGACGAAGAAGTTTGCACCGGGTGCGGACAGTGTACTCTCTACTGTTTAAAGCAGATCGGTGATGATTTTAATGAAAATTTAGAACACACCCATGCTGCCCATATCGATTATGCCCAGGCAGTACCCGCCTCGTACCACATTGATCCCAAATCATGTCTGCGTCTCAATTATGAAACATGTGGTCTTTGCGCAGTAGCATGCCAAGCTGGGGCTATTCGTTTTGATGACAAGGAAGAAACCCAAGAAATACAAATTGGTGCGGTTGTTCTGGCACCAGGGTTTGGAAGAATAAGCGCTGAGGTCCTTGCTCGATATGGTTGGGGAAAATTTAAAGATGTAGTTAGTGCATTTGAGCACGAACGTTTGATGTGCGCTTCCGGTCCAACAAGTGGTGAAATTCTCCGTCTGTCCGATAATAAACATCCAAAGAAAATTGCGTTTTTACAGTGTATTGGTTCACGAGATGAAACTTGTGGGAACAACTATTGCTCTTCAGTCTGTTGCATGTATGCCATCAAGCAGGCAACACTTGCCCGCGAACATGATCCAGATTGTGAAATAACAATCTTTTATATGGATATTCGTACCCATGGGAAAGGTTTTGATGCCGCCAGGGAACGTGCCTGTAAGGAAAATAATTTTCGGATAATTTATGCAAGGCCACCGCAGGTTGAGGATGTCTTTGATGGTGGCTTGCTATTGACCTGGGCAACCGAGGATGGACAGCATAAGATTGAACACTTTGATATGGTAGTGCTTTCACAGGGACTTGAGGCGCCCGATGATGCAGAGCAAATTGCTGAGGCTACCGGTATAAAACTTAACAAATATCGATTTGCCAAAACCGATGGCTATTCACCGTTGCAGACCACTCGCCCGGGTGTTTTTGTAATTGGTGCTTTTCAGGGGCCAAAAGATATTCCGGATTCTGTAACCCAGGCAAGTGGCGCTGCGGCCTTGTGCGCCGGAAAACTAAAAGAGCTTAGAAACAGTGAAACTGTCCAGGCCAGTTTCCCCAGTGAACGTGATATTAGTAAAGAAGAACCAAGAATTGGTGTCTTCGTTTGCCATTGCGGAATCAATATCGGCGGAGTGGTTAATGTCCCTGAAGTTGCAGAGTATGCCAAGGATCTTCCGGGGGTAGTATACAGTAATGCCAATCTTTATTCCTGTTCTCAAGATACCCAGTCGATGTTGGTTGAAACCATTCAAAAATATAATCTTAATCGATTAGTGGTTGCTGCCTGTACTCCACGAACCCATGAACCGCTTTTTCAGGCAACGTTAAGAGATGCTGGACTTAATCGTTCTCTTTTTGAGATGGCGAACATCCGTGATCAATGTTCCTGGGTCCATATGCATGAACCGGAAGCAGCAACCCAAAAGGCAAAGGACGCGGTTCGAATGGCAGTTGCCAAGGCAGTATATCTCAGTTCTTTGCCTGAGCAACAACTGCCGGTGAACCCAAGTGCACTTGTTGTTGGTGGTGGCTTGGCCGGTATGACAGCTGCGATCAATATTGCCGAGCAGGGTTTTAGGGTTACCCTTGTGGAACGTGGAAAAAAACTTGGAGGCAGAGCAACGCTGCTTAGTGCTGACAGGAAAGGAAATGATCCCAAAAAGGCGATTTGCGATTTGATCCAAAAGATAAAAGAGGACAAGAATATAGATGTGATAAGAGAAGCAAAAGTCGCCGCCGTTTCCGGATATGTTGGCAATTTTACAACAACCGTTGCAACAGCTACTGGCAGTGATGCCATTCATCATGGTGTGACAATTATTGCCACAGGGGGAAAACCTTACAGTCCAAAGCAATATCTTTATGGTCAATCAAAACGGGTAATGACCCAGTTGGATCTGGAAAAACGACTCGCTGGTAAAAGAGCTCTTGCAAAGAACATTAAACAGGTGGTGATGATCCAATGTGTGGGCTCACGTGGAGAAGATCTGCAATATTGCAGTAGAACCTGTTGTGGACAAGCCCTTAAAAATGCCAATCGCCTTAAAAAAATAAATCCGGACCTGCAAATTTTCGTACTTTATCGTGATATGCGTGCCTATGGATTTATGGAGGATGACTATAAAGAGGCAAGACAACAGGGCGTTATATTTACTCGTTATCAAGAAAATAAAAAACCTGAAGTACATTTTGGAAAAGGGAAGTCAAGCCCTCTGCAATTGCGTTACTACGATCCATTACTTGCCGAAGAGATAGAGTTGGAAACAGATTTATTGGTTTTATCCACTGGAATAGTAGCAGAAGATCCGACGGAACTGGCCAAAATGCTCAAATTACCAGTGACTGCCGATAACTTTTTCCTCGAGGCACATGTTAAGTTGCAACCCGTTGATTTGCCGGTGGATGGTACCTATGTTTGTGGTCTTGCCCATTCTCCCAAAAACATGGAGGAAACCATTGCCCAGGCACAAGCTGCTGCTGGTCGTGCCTGTCAGCCCCTTGCCAAAGGATATATTACCCCCGCTCCAATTGTCTCAAAGGTTGATATAGACAAGTGTATAGGTTGTGGCGCCTGCGAGAGTTTTTGCCCATATAACGCGATAAAAATGTACAAGGATGAGAAAAAGCGTAAGGCCAAAACCATTACAGCATCGTGTAAGGGTTGCGGTATTTGTGCGTCCCGTTGCCCAACAATGGCCATTGATATGGGGCGTTTTACTTACACAGGCATTATGCAACAGATAAATACTTTTGCTGGCGAGCAATAAATTGGAGAATGAAAATGTCTGAATATAATCCGAAAATATTAGGTTTTTTATGTAACTGGTGCTGTTACACCGCTGCTGATTCTGCAGGTGTGGGGCGCTACCAATATCCTCCAAATATTAGGGTAATCCGAATGATGTGCACTGGTCGGCTTGATCCTTCTTTTCCGTTGGAAGGGCTTGCCAAAGGTGCCGATGGTATTTTTGTTGGCGGCTGTCATCCCGGTGAATGCCACTACATAGATGGTAATTACCACGCACTGGTGACTGCCTCGCTTGTCCATGAGACGTTAGAGCGTTTGGGAGTAAATAAAAAGAGATTTTTAATAGATTGGGCTTCTGCCGCCGAAGGGCCAAACTTTGTCAAAATTATAACTGATTTTACAAATACCATAAAAGAACTTGGCCCACTTGGCCAAACCGAAAATATGTCAAGAAAAGAGCTGGAAGAACAAATTGCAAATGCATCCGAAATTGCCAGGGGACGTCGTGTTCGCTCAGGACTCATTAGTGCAAGTAAACAAATGCTTAAAAGCGGAGATTATTCCCGTGAAAATATAAGTAG
>JBNKKR010000081.1:0-7017 GCA_050291935.1 Desulfocapsaceae bacterium
TCTCCCATGCTGGCGAGTTCATAGCTGGTACAAGAACAATCCACTGTTTCGGTGGAAAGCGAGCTGAGCGCGCACAACCAGTCACTTGAAAGAGACCGGGAAAGACATGCCATTTTAGTAATTTCGTTTATTTTTTGCATGTAGTAGCATTTTAGAAGAATCTTGCGTTATCGTTTCCCGGCCCCTCAATTTGGCGGTTCTGTGAGAGTATCATGAATAGAGAAATTGAATTTCATGATTCAACCTTAAAAGAAATCAAATTTAACAATGACGAGGCCGTCCTTTGTTTTGATGAGGCATATGTTCACTATTCAGTAAGGTACACCTGGAGTTAGCAAAGGGACAGGTTGGGCTCAAAAAATCGATCTGATCTGCAAGGGCGTGACAGTCATAGAGACTCCAGATGATTTACCAAATGACATTGAATATGGATTCTTTATTATTAATGGCGTTAAGTCTGTGAATATGATGAAATTACCATTTAGGACTGACAACGAGATTGAATTGGTGCTATTAACCCAATACGGAAAAAAGTGCATTTGAAAGCAAAATCAGCCTTTTCCGAAGAGATAGGAAGACCGAATTTTATTGAAGAATTCCCATAGTAAATAAAAAGACCACAGAACCACAGCGTTCACAGGGACGGCGAGGACCATGCCGCCTGTGACGCAAGCGCTGGTCTAAATATCATTAGGGGCAGAAAATGATATCCATCAAGAAGTCTCCGGTATCGTCCACAGAAGATCTGAAGTATGATACTGATATTGTTATCGCAGGTGGCGGGCTAAGCGGGCTTTCGGCAGCACTAACTGCAGCTGAAAGTGGCGTAAATGCAATTGTTCTTGAAAAATTGCATTTTCTCGGCGGTGCCGGCATTTTTCCGGAAGGGTCTCTTGGAATCGGCACTCGGTACCAGAAGAAGAATGAGATTCAGACAACGACTGCTGAGGTTTTTGCCAAAGTAATGGAATTTCATCATTGGCGCTGCAATGCATCGGTCATTCGCACGCTTCTCAATGAGTCTGGCAAAACAATCGACTGGTTAATGGATTATGGGGTTGAAATTAAGGGAATTAGAACAATGTTTCCGCCTGAAAAAAGCCTGAAGGTGTGGCACATTTTTAAGGGCTCAGGAGCTCGAGTTGTGAAGATAATGTCTGAGAACATAAAAAAGAAGGGAGGATTGATAATAACCAATACACCAGTAAAAAAATTACTGGTCAATGATGATGGAGTCGTTATCGGAATAGTAGCTAAGAACGTTTCGGGTAAGACGGTAACCGTTACTGCGAAGGCTGTCATCATGGCAACTGGCGGTTTTGTCAGCAACAAGGAGATGTTGAAGAAATATGTACCGGATGTCAGTACTCCGGGAATGGCAAAACTCATGTATCGTGGGCCAGCTATTGATGGTAGGGCAGGTGACGGAATTAATTTGGCGTTAAGCGTCAATGCCGCGCTTGCCGGCATGGGAACTCTTGCAGGAAATAGCCCTTATCTTGACAATGAGCCGGCAATTCGACAATTCAGAGGACCGGACCATATGAAGCAAATGCGTTGTGCGTTAAGCCAGCCATTTCTATGGGTGAACAGACATGGTGATCGTTTTTACAATGAGTCCTTCGGTTCGGTTTTTAGCGATGTCTACAATGCAATGACTTCAAACGGTGGTTTGATGTGGTCTATTTTTGACGGCCACATGAAACAATATATGGTCGAGAATGGCCCTCTTACATCATTTAACGACATTGTTGTTCCGGGACAAAAAATGACAGCACTTGATACAGGTATTCAGAAGGGTATTGAATTAGGCTTTGCCTTCAAGGCCGATACAATTGAAGCTTTAGCAAATAAAATACACATAGAACCAACGAAATTACGTGAAACAATTGAAAAGGTTAATCGCTATGCTGACCAGAAAAATGATCCGGATTTCAGCCGAAAACCGGATCACTTATTCAGATTTGATACTCTAAATGGTCCTTACTTCGCCCTGAAAGGCCTACGTGCTTTTTTCCTGACTCTGGGTGGAGTCAAGATAAACACGAATATGCAAGCCCTTGACAACAAGGATAAAATCATTCCGGGTTTGTATGTAACCGGCCAAGATATAGGCGGACTTTATGACAGTACATATGACCTTCTTGCGGAAGGTTCTGCAAGCAGTTTCGCTCTCAGTTCAGGACGTATTGCGGTAAGAAGCATTATTCATAATAACATAGCAGGAAAGAATGATGTCGTTTAGCGAAAAGAAAAGGATCATATTTTGACACAGGACAGAGATAATACTATAAGTCACTGCCCAACCAGACGGTTAACCAGACCGCGAGAACGTTTGCCGATTTCCTCGTCGGTTGTTGGTGCGGCTGGTTACCTTGTCGTTCGGCGCCACTATCATGAAAAAGAAAATATAAAGGTTCCTATATGAACTGGTTCCTGATCTTCATCGGATAGATATTAACAGGCCTTTGGGGTGTCCGCATCTTTTTGCTACAAGGCGTGTGGTTGAAGGCTTTGGAAATCTCACAGCCGATAATAGACGAATCATTACCATGGAGTGGATTGCTGAAGGCGTGGCTCTGATCTATACGTCTACCTTTTTTTGCCATTTAAGCTATGCCCATTCATATTTGGTGCTTCTGCCGTATTAATGTTTTGTGGGGCGTGGCTATAAAAGAATCTAATGCGGAGCTATAGAAACACCGAACAATTATTTGCACCTGAGCGGTGTTCCGCTGCGCTCCACACCGTCAGGTGAGAAATACGTTACCTGTCACCATATATGATCAGAATAGCCAAAAGTAATGAATCTAAAGTTTTGACCAATATTTCCTTTAAATCAAAAGGATATTGGAATTATCCAAAACAATTCTTTGTTATATGGCAATCGGAACTTACCATCACCGAAAAGTATATCAACGAGAATAAAGTTTTTATCCTTGAAGAAAATGCTTTGCCAATTGCCTTTTATTCTATTGTCAAACTGGAAAGTGACATAGAAATATCTGGTATAAAGCTCCCAAAAGGCTTTTGGCTTGACCATATGTTTATTCTGCCAGAGTTTATCGGAAAAGGTTTCGGTACTGAAATGTTTGGGCATTTGGTGAATTATTGTCGGAAAGAAAAAATTCTAGAAATAGGGATTTTAGCAGATCCGAATGCCAAATTATTTTATGAAAAAATGGGTTGTGAGTATCAAAGGGAATATCCATCAACTATTCAAAAAAGGACGACCCCATTTTTAAAATATAGGCTCAAAGACAGGTAACAAGTCATTGCAGCGGGCAGTTTGTGGCGGCCTTCGGCCAAACATGCCCCAAGTCCCCTCCCGATGGTCGGCTGCCCCTGAATTCAACCGTTATCATCTCAAATTTCTAAATAGAGTTCTGCCTTCCACAAAATTCCAATGGAAACTAACAAACTAAAGCAGTTTATATTTCTTTGCAAAATCTAAAGCCTCATGCAGAAACAATTCGTACTCCTCTTCAAATTCCAGAGGAATCATCACCCACTCCTTGAACCGTTTCTTGGTGTAATTAAATTCCATACCTTTGCCATCCTCGATCAGCTCATTGACCCGTTCAGGAGAGACCTTTATAATGAGGCAATCTTCCTTTTCGAACATAGAGGCAATGAAAGCTCCTTTGTATCGCAGACAGGGGGCGTTCATCATCGTTGACATCTCAACCCCATCTTCCTGCAAAATCTTGCTGGTGGCCAGATCATAACTCATTACATACCTCCATTATATAGTGAAGAAGTTTGAGATTATTCTCAAGTTTTCGTGGTCCCAGGAGTATGCCGTTCAGACCATGCTGCTTTAGGCAATTATAAGACAGGGGAGATCTGTCAATAATTTGGAAAGTAACTGTGCAGTGCAGCTTTATAAATGCTGTTGGTTTTCTGAAAAATTGTTTGATATGTGGTAACGCATCTTCAAAAGAAGATCCTATATCTTTAACTTCGCATAGGAAACCGATTTGCTTGTATGGAGCAGCAAGATAGAGAAAGACACTATCGCAAACGTCAATCTTAGCATTAATTGGCCAGTATGTGTCTGCTCTAATTAATGCACCAAAAACATCGTAGAATTTTGTGTTTGCTGGAATGAGCCAATGCACCAGCGTCACCTCATGCGAAATTCAGCGAGTAACACTGTTAAAGTTCGGGAGCGACTTCCAAAGTATCAATGAATTTATTAAAGAATGTAAAAATGCCCATTACAGCTAGTGCCTCAACTATTTCAGCGTCAGTTGCCCGAGCTTCCCGAAGCTTGGTAAACAGCGATGGATCGATATTGTGAGGTTTTAAGTTCGCGGCTCTTGCCAGACCGATTAAGATCACTTCTTTTGGACTAAATCCAGCTTCGGCAAGCTCGTCCTCATGTATTTTTTCAAGCTCTTTATCGGTAACGCCGATAGTCCTTAGCATCATTGAGTGAGCACCAAAACAGTATTGGCAAGAATTATCCTTTGATATTAAAACTGCAATGGTCTCTTTGACTTTGCGTGATAAGCTCCCCTGGGTCAGCATGATTAATTTGACACTCTCCCAGCTGGTTTTTAACAGGGGCACAAAGTGTGCTTGTGTTTGAAACAGGTTAGGAGTCATCCCAAAAATTGATTCAATTTCGGTATACATTTTTGCCACTTCTGGCAGAGCGTTATCAGTTGAAAGTGGTAAAATCTTGGTCATAACAAATCTCCTTAGTATATTCTTTAAATGGTGAGTAGCCTTCGGATATGGGCTACTTTACGTGACTCCTTGTTAGTCAGCAAAAAAAGGACGTTATCATCATCTCATGGAGCGTAAACAAGAACCCGCACGCAGGGTTCCCCGTTTGAATCAATAGTGGCAAGATGGGCAACCTTATGGCCCTGAATTATTTCATGCATGGTTGTTTGTGCAGACATTTTTACTCCCGTTTTTCTTTTATTATATTGCGCCCGAAGATAAGCCCCAGGACGGCACCTGAAATGGTGAACTGCAAAAATTGAAAGATGCTATGGTAAGTGAGAAAGATCGAAATTGGTTCGATAGTGAACTTGGCAACCGTTGCAGGTCCCATGACTGAATAGATCAACAGGCCGATAATTAACGAAAAACGAACCCCTGCCCAGATGGGATTGCCGCCTCGATACCAGAAGGGATAAAAATAGGCAATCACTACGCCTTGGATGACCATAGTCAACACACCCAGCGCCACGATCGGTTCGGCGCGAGTAAAGGCCCCCATCTCAACATAGAGGTCATGAAACCAAACCATGTGCCACGGATAGGCGATGGCAAAACTAAGCACAACATAACTGACAGTAGCGAGTATTATTTTTTTGGACATGCTTGCCTCCTGAAAGAAGTTTACACTTGAAATGATTACTTGTAATATGCAATTAAACATAGACATAAGCCTTTTACTTGTAAAATGCAAGTAAAAATATCCCTAACTAACATACGCCGACAAAGTAGGATAAATCATGGTCCAGAAAAAAAAACATTCCGAACGATCAGGGTGCCCGGTGGCCTGCGCCCTGGATATTGTTGGCGATCACTGGACGCTGCTCATTATTCGGGACCTGATGTTTCTTGGGCTCCACGAGTACAAGGAGATGCTGGCTGGTTCCGAGAGGATATCCAGCAACATCCTTACCGACCGTTTAAAAAAGCTGGCACAAAACGGCCTCATCGATTCAATAATCCACCCGGAGAACCGTAAGCGGAAATTATTTTTCCTTACCGAAAAAGGAAAAAACTTTGTTGACACCATGGTCCACCTGATGCGCTGGGCGGAAAAGTATCTTCCAGAGCATCTCGAGATCCCTCCTGAAAAGAAAGAGCTCATTGCCAATGATCCAGACCGATTTATCGAGTTGACTTTGCTGCAGTTAAAAGAATGGGAAGACTCAAATCTGACTACTCGTTAACAAGGAGTTATAGGCAGCATAGTTGAGTATTAAAAAAGATTTGTTTCAATAAAACCAACTTTTCGACGGTATCAGCCAATCGGATCTTGTTGGCATAGGCCTTGATATTGGGCATATGCCGCAGATTAGTGAAGATCATCTCGTCGGTCTTGAGTGTTTGCATCTGCCCTCACTTGATTTGAGATTTGTAGTGTGGGGGCAGTGTTGCAGTAACTAGTTGAAATGCATAGATATGAAAAAAATTGTTAAATCATTATGTTATGTTGGTCATGTGCCTGATTAGACTGGACAAAAAATTATCAGCCATTGCTCGTTTTGGGTGCTGAATGTAAGTGGCGACGAAGCTGCCCTGTTGGCCCAGTGGGGGGTATTAGGAGCATTCGTGTCAGCTTTAGTCATACTTGAGTTTGGGGATAGGCTCCCGGGAAGGGCTCAGAGGGAGAGGAAATAGCGGTGAAAGACCTCGTCCCGGTTGAGCTCGGGGTGGAAGGTCGTGGCCATGCGCCGGCCGCATTGAACGAAAACCGGATCCCCGTCCAGGCTCGCGTGGACGGTCATCTGATCCACCAGACGATCAATGCGTGGCGCGCGGATGAAAATGGCCGGGTAGGCGTCGAGATCAAAGAGGGGGATCTTTATCTCTCTCTGATGGCTGTCGCGCTGGCGGCCATAGGCGTTGCGGGTGAGGGCAGCGGGCAGGGCGCTTAAAAGTCCGGGGGCGCCGTCGACCCGCTCGGCCAGCAGGATGGCCCCCGCACAGACGCCCCACACCGGCATGCCAGAATTGATTCGTTCCCCGAGCGCCCTAATCATTTCATACTCCCGCAGGAATTTGGTCATAACCGTGCTCTCCCCACCGGGTATGATCAGGCGGTCGATGGCATGAAGGCCCTGCCTGTCGCGGACGATGGCGGGTGCTACGCCCAGACGCTTCAGGTGGGGGATATGATCCAGAAAGGCACCCTGCAAGCCCAGGAGTCCGACGATCATTTGCGCCTCCTTCTGGACGTCAGACGCCTCGTTCAGCCATTTTTACTTCCAGAGCATGGTTTTCGATGCCCACCATGGCGGTGCCCAACCCCTTCGAGATCTCGAC
>JBNKKR010000082.1:0-6571 GCA_050291935.1 Desulfocapsaceae bacterium
TTCGGCGCACGTTAAAACCCTCGGCGTCCGCAAGTTGCATTTCGAAGCTGTACCAGCACTTCAGGGAGCGCGGTCTCCCCTACGGCCTACAAGATTCTCTGCCTACGCTTAGCCCATCTTGTTCGCGGCTCCTATATCCAGAGCAACTCCGCCATGGACCCAAGGCTCGATACGGGTGGGTGGCTAACCCTTACAAAAGCCCATTACTGAACTCCCTCCCTGCAGGGACTTGCACCCTGCAAGATACGCCGAGCTTCGTCTCGGCGCGATAACGCCCACTCTCAGGTGATCCGGGGGCCGCAAGGCCCTCGGATCACCTGAAGAGTGATGTTATCTTATTGTCTTTGATATATTTCAAATAATATCCAATAAAAGAGTAAAGCACTAAACTAAAAAAGGCAGTAAATAGCATCCTGAGAAAGCTTTGAGTTATCAGAACTGTTCCATCAGATAATTGCACCATTGGTTCTGGCAAAATAACTCTAAGTATATTTTCTATTGGATTAGTAAAAAATCCGAAAAAGCGAAGTGTATAATATCCAGTCTTGCGCAATACCTCAAAATAATTCATAAGATGTAAGTACAACGTAAAAAGTATAGTCCAAATAATGTTAAATAGTATGGCATATCTTGCCCATTTAAGACGTTGGTTAATTTCATTTTTATTATCAAATGGGCTCAAGATTAAAAGGAAACCTACCCAAAAGCAAAGCATTACGAATACAGACGCATACATAAAGGTCGGTAATATTTTCTGCAAAACGAAAGGTATGCCAAATCCAACAACAATTAGAAAAATGCCCATCAGTTTAAGTTTCATATTACACTCGATACAAAAAATAACGAGCCTGTCGAAAATCGTGTTTTTAGCCCACTTTACTTTCAACCGATTTCCGTCCAGATTATTAATTTCCTTTTTTACAATATCTCTGGCTAATTTTAATATAACACGGCAACTTTTAGGCGCATATTGGCCCTTTTGGCCTATCACCTTATGCTATTGCAAAGCTTTCCCCATAGTTTAGGATCTTTTCTATGTTGTGCACAAGACAGTAAAGCTTCCATTGAATATTGACCTTGACTTTACCGCGTAGAGTAAACCGATCCATTTTCTTACAGGATCTTATATTGCCAAAGACAGGCTCTACGATTCCTATCCGCTTGCTGTATGTCTTTCGCCCCTCAGGCGTATCGATTTTTTCTCTCATCTTATCTGTAACACCGGCTGGGCGCTGACCATGGAATATGTGGACCTGTCTGGATACCGTATCAGGATTTCTTAGACACTTAGAACGCAATTTGCAATCGCGGCAAGCAGTTTTTGGAGCCTGGTAAGCAATGGCCTTGTAGCCGTCTGCAGTAATAAAATTCCGATTCTTTACATAAAGGCCGTGACCGGCCGGACAAATTAATTTGCCGGTTCGATTATCCAGCTTGAAATCGTTCACATCAAAATAGCGTTTTTTTGACTTATACTTTAGATGACGCTTATCTGTTGAGCGTCGATGCCTATCAGCATCTTTAAAACGAACATCCCTTTTGCGAAACTGCTGATCCGGCACATAAGCGTCAACCTTTTCATTTTCACAGGCCTCAAGGTTCTCAACACTATAGTAACCTGTATCAGCACTGACTGTTTTTCCCTCTAAGGGCTTTTCAATACCAGCCACTTCAAGATTTTTTCTGGTCTCTTCCAGCATGGGGGCCATGGCCTTGGTATCTGTACCGCTACCGAATACCTTAGCGCTCGTAATGATTTGGTTTTTATCATCTACCATTGCATTGGCATTGTAGCCTTGTAGTACGCCATGTGAAGTTGCCATTTTAGCCGATTCATTATCTGTTACATTGCTTTGGATCTCTTTGCCGGTCGAGCCGATCTTCGGTTCATTTTCAGCCAAAAATTTTTCGATACGATCAGCTTGCTGGCCCAACTTCTTAATACGTTTCTTAAGACGTTCTTTATCTGTTAGGGACTTGCCGCGCTCTTTTTTATCGGTCTTTTTATGTTCTTTGACAATTTGTTTGACTTTGCGTCGAAGCGCATCCTGTTTTTTCTTTAAATCATCAAATTTGCCGCTCCACTCCTTGGATGCATTCGATGATAGCTTTAAACCATCGATACTAAAGTGGGTGCCTCCCAAAAGCCCTTCTTCGTGGTAAATCATTAATACCATAGTGAACAGATCTTCTATTTCCTCATCAATAGAGGACACAAATACGGCAATGGTGCTATGGTCCGGGGTTTTGTTACAAGCAAGCGCCATAAAAGTCGTTATTTTCTGACATGCATATTCCAGGCTGCGCGATGAAATCATGCCGCGCGAATAACCATAGAGCACAATCTTCAGTAACAATTTTGGATCAATCGATTTTCGCCCTGTTGTATCGTTTTTATATCGAGCATCGAAGACACTCATGTCTAAACGCTCTTCAACGATGTAATGAATTGCATACTCTAAGGTGCCGGGCAATAATTGATCTTCTAAAAAGATTGGCTCAATGACTGACTGCTGGTAATCGTAGTGTTGATGCTTTGCCATTTTAGCCCTCTTCGGTGGGAATTCCTTATGCTTACTGCATTTTATATATCACAGCCAGTCAATTTTTTCACTAAAAAAGTAGTAATAATTATCTTTTCGACAGGCTCAACGCCAAGGCTCACCGGCCGCGTTCCGTTGCGGAACGCTGTGCATCCGCATGTTAGGCATTCCACACTTTCTTATGTCTTTTTCTGTCCCGAATACTTACTGTAGCCCAAGACAATAGAAATAATAAAAAAATGAACACTGAAAATATCCGCTCTTGAGATTCGGTAATGGTCACTTGAATAATCGGGTACGTTTTAAGCCATGAGATCAATAGAATACTTCTGAACAATAATTTACCAAATATTTGTTCTACAAGTTTTGTCCTTTGCAGGTATATTATATTTCCAGTTAGTTCATATTTATTATGAGGCGTAATCTTAAAAATTAGATTAAATAAAAAAACAAAAATAATAAAGGAGCCTAAACAAATATAAAATATAGAAATGAATCTCCAATAATGTTCGAAATACAGATATTCAGCAGAGTAGTAGGTAATTAAAGAAAGGAAAATTGACAAGATTGTCCCTAAAATGACAGATCTGCCAGATCCTATTTTCATCTGTATTCTATGCCTGACCTCAATAAATTTTCTGATATGACAAAGCTTTATTATCATATAAAAAGTATTTAAAAGGTGAATACTAAAAAGCATGTCATGCAGTTCTATCATGAATATATTTCGAATCCCTAACGCAGAGCTGAGACGCGCGCAGGCTTTGCGCGACAATGCTCAAGCGACATGTGCATGTTTATTCTTTTATTCTTTCATACTAGATTTTAGTTCTGTTTCCCAAAAATACGTTAAGACGGTATTCGAATCATCATACCATATTGTAATTGTGTGGATTTCATTGCTCCGATCCGACTGTTTCTTTAAGGCATGTGGCACCATAAGGATTTCACTCAAAAAAATTGTATGTCCTGCCATCCCAAGAGCTTCTCCAGTTTCAGACTTTCTTTGTATGCGACCTTCATATTTATAGACCTCCCGAATCACCGCGAGTTGATCTTGAAAATGACTCTTGGAGTAGTCAAACACTTCGGGAAGTCGATACCCATCATAAATTTGAAAATATTCTTTGTAAATTTCTTGGACTGTTCTTGGTGGTTTTAGGTCAATTGAGCTTATAGGATCACCAAAAATTTTAATTATGTCATCTCTTTGAGATTTTATATTTATTATTTCTTGTTCTTCAGCATCGCCCACACTTAGTATCATGGACGAGCATGATGTTAGCAGACAGCCTGCCGCAATGATAATTATTAGAATGCAGATAGTTTTTAGTCTTTTCATGCAATTGTCGTGGTAGGAATGCCAGTTGCCTGGCACCCCCCACACAGTCCCGGACTTGCGGTTTTCCCGCATCCGGTTCCTCGGTTGTACTCGCTTCCGCATCGGCTTTATCTCAACGCACACTGATGCAGACGTCTCTTTTCCGTCGGTCCCGGCTTTGGTATCTTCGTGTATTCAAGTATTCGCTTGAACTTTTCCCAAGTATAGCTTTTGCGTTGGCTCCTGCGATTTAGCCACTTCTTTGCATACTCTATTACTCGTCTATAAAACGACCATACGCTACGTCCATTGCCATGCACATAGTAATAGTTGTAATGGCCGATCAGCTTTCGTCTTAGAGTCTCAAAGAACTGTTTCTTGGGCAAGTGCCTGGACGCTTTAAGCCATGCCTTCATCCGCTGCAGGGCAATGCGCTGTTTGGATGGCGCCGTCCGGCGCTTGGCACGCACGATACCTTTGCGGTCTTTAAACCAATAAAATTCAAATCCCAAAAACGTGAAGGTTCTACCACGTTTGCGACTGGGATGGAATCGGCTGAAGCGGATGATCTTCGTCTTACTGGGCTCTACTTGCAGTTCATAGCGGCCAAGTCTTTTGGGAAGAACATCGTAAAATCGTCGGGCATCATCCCTGTATTGAAAGGCGCACACCCAATCATCTGCATATCTACACATGATGGCGCGACCTTTCAGCCGGGGTTTAACCTCATCTTGGAACCATTCATCCAGCACGTGGTGCAGATATACGTTCGATAAGATGGGCGAGACGATTCCACCTTGCGGCGTTCCGGTCACCGGATGCTTTACGTCGCCGTCCGGCTCCAGGATGCCTGCTTTCAGCCATTTGGTGATCAGCCGGATAAAGGCACGGTCATTGATCCGCTTTTCCAGCATGGCCAGCAGTTTGTCGTGGGAGATATTGTCAAAGTAGCCCTTGACGTCTGCTTCCACAATATAGCCGAATACGCCGAACTGGAGTTGAAAGCACAGATCCCCGGCCGCATCCTTGGCGCTTTTATTCTCCCGGTACCCGTATGAGCAATCCAGAAAGTCCTGCTCATATATCGCATTCAGGATCATCGCTGCCGCCCTTTGGACTATTTTGTCCTCCAGCGCAGGTATACCCAAGGGGCGCTTCTTACCGTTGTCCTTCGGAATGTAACGTCTTTTAATCAGTTTTGCCCGGTATCTTTTCTGCTTGAGTCTTTCCACCAGCCTTTCCAGGTTGGCGTCAAGCTCAGCACCGTACTCTTCTACCGTGATGTCGTCGTCTGCGATGGCAGCGCTCTTTTTCAGCTTCCGCCAGGCAAGATACAGCATATCGGTGTTGAGCAGGCGATAAAGATCCCGAAAGCGGTGTTGTTTGTTGAGACGAGCCGTTTTCGCTATTCCCCACAGTGAGGTTTGCACATCTATGTCCGATCCAGCTTTGTCCGGCATGTGTTTCCTTTGCGGGCTGCGTACTCCCGTCAAGTCCTTCCCCATGTAGTGGGCTTTCCCCACCTCAGAGTACTATGCTCGATACGACTCCCATCCAACCAGGGTTCCTCCACGTCAGCTTTGGTTCCCCTTCCTGTTGTTGGCCATCACTTAGGTTTGCGCCGAGCCCTGTGTCCGGGTTTCCCCTGCGTGCCTCATTGTCGCCATACCCTATGATGCCCCAAGAGTCAGATGGGCCTCCCAAGTTCTTGTCTGCATCTTTTCATACATGCCACGGCTTGATAACTCCGCCGGCCCTTCACATCCTCGCCTTTAGCGGATGCTCTTGTTTTGCCTTCGGCGCACGTTACGACCCTCGGCGACCGGAACAAGCCTTTTTCGGAGCGATGCCAGCACTTCAGGGAGCGCGGTCTCCCCTGCGGCCTGCATGATTCTCTGTGTACGCTTCACCTGTTTTGTTCGCCCCGGACCACCCGGCAGCTCCGCCACAGGCGCAACACTCGATACGGGTGGGTGGCTAACCCTTACCCGACAGGGACTTGCACCCTGTAAGATGCACCAAGCTTCGCTTGGCGCGCTAACGTTGGCTCTCAGCTGACCGAGGGCCGCGAGGCCCTTGGGTCAGCTGAAGGGCCGGGTTATATTTAATTTGATCCTTTTTGCATGTCTTTAAAATATCTTTTTTCAGCGATGCTCCAACTCGATCTTGCAAATAGATAGCCACCAATAAAAATAAAAGTTAGGAAAACTGGCCACATATAGAAAGGTGTATTACGATCTGGTATCTCGTCTAGAATTAAGAGAAAAATAAAACCCGCCGAAAAAAGTATCCAAGTTTTGAAAATATAGGATTTTTTTCCTTTTTTTCTGATTTTTTCCCATATTTCAGCTTCAAAGCGTAACATTATTAACCCCTCAGATCATTTGAATAGGAAATATAACGCCATGCTCACCTGACCCCAGGGCCGCCAGGCCCCTGGGGTCAGGTGAAGCTATTGGTTGGCGGAATTATTCCTTATCACTTTGTTGTCTTTCAAAAGAAGTATCGAAAAAATGATCCATATATTTATCCGGTTTAGAATCATGCTCTCGCATCAATGAAAATAGTTCTGAACCATTTTCAATCTTTTCATCATAAAGATGGTAAGCTTGAGCTAACCCTAAGTATTCACACTCGCAATCTTTCGCATAGTCTTCAGCTTCTTGTTCAGCGGATTCGATGGCTTTATCCATAGATTTTGAATTCC
>JBNKKR010000083.1:0-6162 GCA_050291935.1 Desulfocapsaceae bacterium
CCACCAAACCTGGACGAATACCTGATTTTCAACTTGATTTTATTTTCAACTACTTTCCGGCATTCGTTTAATCTACATCAACCGTTAGGCTCAAACCTCCATGATTTCGGCTTCTTTACGTTCAGCAACTTCGCCGATTTGTTCAACATAGCGGTCGGTAATCTTTTGCAATTCTTCTTCGCCGCGCTTTTGATCATCTTCTGAAATCATCTTTTCGCTCTCAAATTCCCGCAGATCGCGGATACTATCACGACGAACATTACGAACTGCAACCCGAAATTCTTCAGCGGTCTTACGTACCTGTTTAACAAGCTCTTTACGACGTTCCTCTGTGAGCTGAGGGATGGTAAGTCGGATCACTTTCCCGTCATTTGCCGGAGCAAGTCCCAAATTGGAGGCCATAATAGCCTTTTCGATGGCGGGCACCATCTGAGGATCCCAGGGTTGAATGGCAATCATTCGACTTTCCGGAATGGTCAAGGTAGCCACTTGATTCATTGGAAGCATTGAACCGTACGCGTCAACTGATATTCCATCAAGGAGTGATATGGAGGCGCGTCCAGTTCGAACTTTTGCAAGCTCATTCTTAAATGCCTCCACGCTTTTTTGCATCTTGTCAGCGGCTTCTTTTTGTACTTCACTCATCTTCCAATCTCCATAAAAGCTTATACTACTTTTTAAATATCTTCTGCCAACACTGTACACCTGTTACAGAAAAGACCACCCAAGACTAGCTAATACGTATCTTAGCCGTGGTCTTACTGGATAAGCGTCCCTATACTCTCTCCTGCCACCGCTTTTTTAATATTACCGGTAACGGTCATATTGAGCACCAAAATAGGTTTTGCATCCTCTTTGGCAAGGGCGATACCGGCAGCATCCATTACCCGCAGGTTTTTTCCAAGCACATCCTCATAGGCTAATGTATCGTATTTTTGGGCATCGCCATGCATGACGGGGTCCTTATCATACACGCCATCCACTTTCGTCGCCTTGATAATCACGTCCGCGTCAATTTCAAGGGCACGAAGTACGCCGGCTGAATCGGTGGTAAAATATGGATTGCCAGTTCCTGCGGCAAATATTACGGCCCTGCCTTTTTCAAGATGTCTGGTGGCTCGTCGTCTGATATACGGTTCACAAACAAGACGCATGGGAATGGCGGACATCACCCTTGTAACAACGCCGTTTCTTTCAAGGGCATCCTGCAATGCTAAAGAGTTAATCACTGTAGCCAACATCCCCATATTGTCGGCCGTGGTCCTATCCATCCCCTGACTGGCCCCTTTCACACCACGAAAGATATTCCCAGCCCCAATGACGATGCCAATCTCCACGCCAAGATCAACAACCTCTTTAATCTCGGCAGAAATCGCATCAAGGACCTTGGTGTTGATACCAAAGGAGTCTTCACCCATGAGGGCTTCACCACTCAACTTCAAGAGTATTCTCTTATATTTCAGCACAATAAAGACTCCTTTGTGTACTATTCAATACCGCTACCAAGCGTGTACAATCAACCGCCCACCTGGAAACGAGAAAAACGCTTCACCGAAATGGATTCGCCCATCTTACCAATCAGATCGGTGATCATTTCCTGAATCGTAAAATCGGGATTCTTGACGTATGGCTGATCAAGCAGACAAATCTCTTTCAAGAATTTCTCCATTTTACCGCCAACGATTTTCTCAACAATATTTTCAGGTTTTCCAGAATCCAAGGCCTGCTGCACATAAATTTCTTTCTCGCGGGCAACAATATCTTCCGGCACCTCTTCTCTGCTGATGGCCACAGGATTTACAGCTGCGATATGCAGGGCAAGTTCTCTGGCAAATTCTTTAAAACCATCTGTCTTTGCCACAAAATCACTCTCACAGGAAAGCTCTACCATTGCCGCAATTTTCCCGCCTGCATGAATATAGGTTTCAATGGTGCCCTCACTGGTTTCACGACCGGCACGTTTAGCGGCCACCGCAAGGCCCTTTTGCCGAAGAAGGTCAACCGCCTTCTCCATATCACCATCGGTCTCGTTTAACGCCTTCTTGCAATCCATCATCCCTGCGCTGGTTTTGTCACGCAGATCCTTTACCATTTTTGCTGTGATACTCATCGTATACCTCAAAATTCTAATTTTGCTCTAGATGACACCCCTCAATTTAAAAGGGTAGACATGACAAAGGGGCTTTCACAGCCCCTTTGTAATTATTTAGACTGACCACGCACTATTTGCGTTATCCCCGTTTAGGCATCGGCACCTTCAGCCTCTTCGGCGACGGCTGCTTGCTCCTCACTTGCCTCTGACATTGCTGCCATCATGGCCTCATCGGATGCATCATCACCGTCTTTTGACGCCTGACCCGCAAGTACACTCTCAGCAATCTGACTGCAAATTAAACGAATGGAACGAATTGCATCATCATTTCCTGGAATGAGATAGTCAATTCCATCCGGATCACAGTTGGTATCAGTAAGGGCAATAACAGGAATACGAAGTTTCTGTGCTTCATTGATGGCGATGGCCTCATTCTTGGGATCAATCACCAAAATAGCGGTTGGAGTAGTACGCATATCCTTAATACCACCAACATTGCGCTCAAGTTTGACTCGTTCCTTCTCCATCAGCAGGATTTCTTTTTTAGGAAAACGATTTATAGATCCATCCTCCTGCATTGATTCAATGTTTTTCAAACGATCGATGGAATTCTTTATTGTCTGAAAATTGGTCATCATTCCACCGAGCCAGCGATGATTCACATACGGCATTTTGCAGCGTATGGCTTCTTCTTTGATAATGTTACCGGCTTGCCGTTTAGTACCCACAAATAAAACCGTACCACCTCTTGCAATTTCTGTAGCTACAAAGTCTGCAGCGACATCAAACATCTTTTTACTACGATCAAGATTGATAATGTAGATGCCATTGCGTGGCCCGTAGATGAAGGGTTTCATCTTTGGATTCCATCGACGGGTTTGATGGCCAAAATGAAGGCCTGCCTTTAACATTTCTTTTACTGTAACTTTTGCCATTTTGTATCTCCAATCCGGTTTAACCTCCATCCCTCCTTCATCGACACAGAAATAGATTCAAGCTCTGGCCGACACCGGAAAACGGTGGGATGTGCGTTTTGTACCCCTGCCACCCTATGCGGAAGGAGCAGATCTTATTAATAAGCAGAACAGTGTTGATTACCACAACTCTTGCCGTAACGCAAGATTTTGCTAGATTGGTGCCATAAAAAATCTGGGCTTTTACCAAGGTCCAAACAAACCGTTTATCAACCTGCGATATCGATATAAAATTATACCACCAGGTATACCTGTTATGCGAGCAGGCGAGATGCCAGGCTCAGCTTTAATTCGCCACCAAGGAGGAAGGCTGTCCCAAAAAATTCTTCAACCATTCAAAACCAAATTTCAACAGTTCAGTGTCTGACTCTTTAATTCTACGTTTCTGATTTTTCTGAATACGAAAACGATCCAATAGAGAATGCTTGGCAACCATCAACCGAAAATTATCAATATCATAGCATACCGTAAAGGCAATCTGTTGTTTCGGCCCGCCACTTCCTTCACCTGCCCATGGATTAGTACTAAATAGAGTATCAATCTCAGCCCATAGGTCATTCATTAAATTGTATTCGTCAAGACGCTGACTACGACACCACTGTTTTGTAGTAAAGGACTCTTCCGCCCCATGTCCAAGACAATAGTCGTGGTTAGTCATCAGGTAAAAATCAGACTGATGTCCCTTTTCCGGTGACCGATCCACACCCCGTTCTAAGGGATAGGTTCGGCAAGCCGATGGTCTGTCTTGATACACGCCACACCCTTCTTCAACGAGAAAAGGACAACAACCTTCATGATCATCTTGCAAACGAAGCATAATAGCTGGGAAATAGGGGTGATTTACCCCGGAAACCACTTTCGTATAATTTTCCATAAACTCCTGCGATGAGATCCCAAGGTTGTTTTTTAACCGCAAAATATCATAGGGAAAGAGGAACATATCGACCTTCTTGCAACACACCGTATAGCATTCAAGGCCAGGATGGCATTGAAATTGAAATTTCTCTTTTCTGCCAAGGGGCTGCATCCCTTCAGGAAACTGTTTTAAAGTGCTCATTTTCAACTGATTTACGTATTTGTATGAACTGTTTTTGTATTTAAAGTGCAGAGGACGATGACAAAAAAAAAAGCTGATATGAACCGGACGATTCATATCAGCTATCAAACTGCTTTAGCATAATGTATAAAGCTTAATTGTCGACATCCTCTTCAATCTCTTCAACATAGTCAACAAGCTCAAGGATAGACATGGGGGCTGCATCACCACGGCGCTGACCCGTTTGTATAATACGGGTATAACCGCCATTTCGGTCGGCATACTGAGCCTGGATCTCATCAAAGAGTTTAGCCACCACATCACGACTCTGGATATAACTCAGCGCCTGTCGTTTTGCGTGTAGATCACCACGTTTTGCCAATGTGATCATTTTATCAGCAACTTTCTTTGCTTCTTTGGCTTTGGAGGTAGTGGTCACAATCCGCTCATGCTCAAACAATGAGGTTACCATATTGCGTAACATCGCCCTTTTGTGAGAACCGGTGCGTCCAAGTCTTTTTCCTGCTTTTCCATGCCTCATAATTCTATCCTCAACTCAACCTTTCTTTAAAGGCCAATATAGTAATAAATTCCAAGTACCTCATGGTGACTTTAAGATAATGCTCTATTTTCCAAGAGATCACCTCATCCCACAAGGGATACTAAAAAAAAAGTGCAGGCTATCAACCCTTAGCCCAACTTACTCAATATCGCTTTCTTCCTCGGAAACTTCTGGTGGACTCCAGTTATCTATTCTCATTCCAAGGGTAAGATCCATATCACTAAGTAAGGTTTTTATTTCGTTCAACGACTTTCGACCAAAATTCTTTGTTTTCAACATCTCCTGGTCACTCTTCTGAGCAAGTTCACCAATAAAGTTGATGTCAGCATTTTTCAGACAATTGGCAGAACGTACTGAAAGCTCAAGATCCTCTACAGGTTTATTGAGGTGAGGATTAAGTGGAGGAAGATCTTCCCCTGCATCTTCAGTAACTTCCGGCTCCACCGCCTTTTCATCAAAATTGATAAAGGTGGCCAACTGTGATTTAAGTATTTTTGCAGCATAGGCAAGTGCATTCTCCGGCTTAACACTGCCGTCAGTCTCAACTTCCATGGTCAACTTATCATAGTCGGTCTGCATTCCAACACGAGCATTTGACACTTTATACTGAATCTGACGAATGGGCGTAAATATGGCATCAATGGGAATCTGGCCAATGGCAAGATCCTCTTTATTTTGACGTTCTGCGGGTTGGTATCCCTTTCCCCATTCCACAGTAAGCTCTGCATAAAACTCACACTCTCCAGTAAGGGTGCAGATAAGCTGCTCACCATTCATTACCTCAACCGCTGTTCCACCTTCTATATCTGCAGCGGTGACAGGACCAGGACCTTTTTTATTAATTTTAACAACTTGCTTTTCATCTGTTGAAAGTTGAAGCCGAACCTTTTTCAGGTTGATAATAATCTCGCTAACATCTTCTTTCACATCTTCCATTGAAGTGAACTCGTGAAGAGCACCTTCAATTTTGACAGAAGTAATAGCAGTCCCCTGAATTGATGAAAGCAGAATACGTCTTAAAGAGTTACCGATTGTTGCTGCGAACCCTCTTTCAAGGGGCTGACAAACAAACTTCCCGTACGTCCCCGTATGCTTAAGTGGATCCACCTGCAAAGGCTCAGGTTGGATCAGCTCATGCCAGTTTCGATAAATAGGGAGAGTATCTTCTACAGTCTCTTCAACAATCTCTTCTACAGTTTCAGTCATGACTTTCCTATATTCGAATTTGCAATATCAGTGTGATGCAGTCAATAAGAGCACCAAGATTACTTGGAGTACAGCTCGACAATGAGCTGCTCTTGAATTGACATAGTAATTTCATCACGATTAGGTAAAGCCTTAACGGTAGCTTTAAACGCTGCTTTATCAAGTTCAAGCCAGCTGGGAATACCGCGACGAGCAACCGCCTCCATGGATTCAACCAGGTAGCTGTTGGTTCTGCTCTTTTCCTTTACGCTAATAACATCATTCACAGAAACAAGAAATGACGGAATATTAA
>JBNKKR010000084.1:0-5755 GCA_050291935.1 Desulfocapsaceae bacterium
AGCCCTCCCGATGCAGCAACACAACCCGTTGCCAGTGCTCTGTTGTAGTTACGGTCAATCATTTCAGGAATGGCAAATCTACCAATGGTTGCAGCCCCTGCCACACTGACACCACACAGGGCACTGAAAATAGCACAGGCAGCAACACTGGCCATTCCCATGGACCCGGGTAGTCTGTTCAGCCACCTATAGGTTGCAGTATAAATCGCAGCACCAATACCCGAATGAAAAATAATTTCACCCATAAAGATAAATAAAGGAACAGCAACTATGGGGAAAACAGCCAACCGATCATAGATTACACCGGGGACAGCGCCAAGCCCCCGCATCCCTTGAATCAACAAAATACCAACGACGCTTGAACTTCCCAGTGCAGCAAAAACCGGCATTCCCAGAAAGAGAAGCAACAGAAAACCGAAAATAACAATAAGGGCAATGGTAACCGGTTCCATGGGGATCTCCTCTCTATTACTTTATCTTGTTACTTGGTGAAAACATTTGGTTCCCCAGAAGAACAACAACCTGAAGAGCTAATAAGAAGGAACCAAGAGGAATAATGGAATAAGGAATCCACATGGGTACATTGAGTAAAGAACTGGAATGATAGCCACCACGAAACGCCATTAACGCAGCCTTTGTTCCCTGCCAAATAAGGATAGTACAAAAACAAAGAACAATAGTGGACATAAAAAAAGAAACTACCTGGCGCACCCTTGGGGGCAGGAGGTTGGTAAATGAGTGCATCCGCACATGTTTATCCTCCCGCATCACCCAACCGGCACCAACAAAGGCCCCAAAAAGGAGAAGATATTCACTCAACTCAACGGAGTAAGTCGTTGGTTTATCAAAAATATACCTGGAAACAACTTCATGAAAAACAAGTAGTAACAGCAATACCAGGGAAAGTTCGGCAGCAATAACCCCCAATCGGTTAAGTCGCTCAACGCCCTGTTCAAAAAACAACCACATTTTCTTCATACTATATACTCATTCCCCCTGGGAGATGTGTCCGAGTATTTGTTTTGCGTTTATCCTTTTCATCACCTTTCCAGGCGTTGGATCACACCCATGATGATGTACAACTTGGGAGGAGATGCCCTTAAAAAGACATCTCCCTCCATTATTTGTGTGTTTCTTAATGATGTTCGGCTACAAAATCCAGATACTTCTTGCCATCGGTCACTTTGGTCAACCACCACTCGTGAACCGGAACCATCTTCTCTTTAAACAGAGCAAGTTCCTCTGGAGTAGCACTATGCACAGTAACTTTTTTATCCTTATACTGTTTCATGGCATCCGCCATAAAGGCTTCTAACAGTTCAAGTTGTCTCTGGTCTCTTTGTTTTGCAGCAGCAGTGATAACATCCTGCACATCCTTTGGCAGGCTGTCCCATTTTTCTTTATTGATGGCGAGCATACAGGTAAAATATGCCATATTGGTCACGGACAAATTATCAACAACCTCATAGAGTTTACGACCAAGGCCAGTAATCAGCGGGCGGGTAGTACCATTGATCGTCCCACGCTGCAGGGCCAGGTACAACTCTCCGGAACTCATGGTTGTGGGGCTCCCTTCCATCAGTTCAACGGCCTTGCTTGCCGTACTCCCGGAAACACCCCATTTCTGCCCTTTAAAATCTTCCGGCGCAGTTACCTTGAATCCTTTAGAATAAACCTGGTAAGGGCCTCCAGCGGCGGTTCCAAGAACCACGACATTATGCTTGAGAAATTTTTCATTGATCCCCAGCGACCAAAGACCGGCATCAAGGCTTTTTTGCATACTTGCAGGCGTTTCCCACAAAAAGGGAAGGTTACTTATCCCGGTTTCAGGGACAATACCCGTTAAATACAAATCATTGGGGGCGGCCATATCAATTTCTCCCCTTTCAAGGGCGGCAAACTCCTCCTTACCTTTGTATAGCTGTCCCGAATGAAAAAAATTGAATTTTACCTTACCGGCTGTCTCTTTTTCGACAGTGGCAATAAACTCTGTTAGGGGTTGAACCAGGTAGCCATAGGACGTCGGCATGTAGGTGGAAAAAACAATCTCAATGGACTTCTCTTTCGCATCGGCCGTCTGCCCCTGACAAACAAACAGCACAGCAAGGAAAATCTGGCAAACAATCATCTTCAATTTCATAACATCTCCTCAAAATCAAGGGTTATGGCAACCAACCAAGTTCGATTGGTACCAAACTTCAGGATACCCCCCGGCGGCAGACAAAACCCTCCCGAGATGGCTATTCCATATATAATTTATCCAACTTTATAATACACAATCATCCTCACAAGTCGCTTCAGCGCTACCCTATCCTCTCCATAGCCAATAAAGAAAAATCTGCTACAAGCCAGGCTGTCAGGGCATCGAGAGCGTCTCGACAAAAAAGCATAGACCTTACCTAAGAGGTGCGTGAACGTCAATATTTTTTCCGTAGGAAATGCAAACTCACCCAGACACAAACGACGGTATGCCCTCTATTGGGAAAATTCAGGTAACACTTCTCAACTTACCCTGAATGCTTACCACATTGCGTGGTACGATAAAAACAGCATAGTCTGGAGGTTATTTTTGTGGAAAAGCCGGCCAGATTATCGTAAAACGGGCGCCACCCAGAGATGAATCACAGAGCTCTACGAGACCGTTGTGCCACGAAGCGATCCTTGATACCAGTGCTAATCCCAGTCCATATCCACCCGAATCCCTGCTTCTACTGCTATCAAGACGGGTAAAGGGCTCAAACACCCTCTGTCTGTCAGCCTCTGGGATTCCAGGTCCATCATCATCAATATGAATCCTGCAATCCTCACCGTCCCGCTCAACACTGATCAACACCTGTTTTTCAGCATAGCGCATACCATTTTGGATAAGATTAGCGATTGCCCTCGCCATATATTTGGGTTCGAGAAAAACCTGATTATCCCGGCCAGCAAGAGTGTTAACGACCCGGCACAAAACAGCAGTATCACCTGATGGAATTTCTGTTAAGAGCTTGTCCAACCATAGCCCCAGATTCTGAGTACTAAAGTGTAAATCGGGTTGCTCACGGTCAAACCGGGCAAAGGTAAGCAGTTCGGAGACCAGCTCCTCAAGTTCTGTAACATCAATATGTAAACCATCAAAATACTGTTTTTGGGACACCCTGTGATTTGACGATTCCAACATCTCCAGCCCAAATCTGATTCTCGATATGGGTGTTCTCAACTCATGGGAAACAGCGTTGGTCAGATCCTTGTGAGAGCTGATCAACTGTTGTATCCTCTTGGCCATTGTATTGAAGGCAGAGGCAATGGGAAACAGGGAAGAGCGAGAAGAAATATTGGCACGAACATCAAAATCACCGTTGCCAAAGGCTGTGGCAGCAGCACTAATTCGACTGAGCTTACGCCAGTAGGGAATAATCCATAGGACCGTCAACATAGCCATAACCACCACAACAAAAGTCCAGGCGTACAGAGGCAAAAGGCCGGTAGTTGGTTCGAGTTTGGAAAACGGGCCTTTACCTATCACCATACCACTGTTCCCGACCCTCTTATAGAGATATTCTCCCTTGTCGATTACGGTTACCAGGCCATTTTGCAATGCTATCATCTCCGCATCTGAAAAATGTAATTTCGCCACGGAAGTAAGGGAAATGGTATAGCCAAACCGAGGTTGCAGCTCCTTGATCCTAGCAGCCCATTGTTCTTCTGGACGATGCAGCAGATCCTGTTCCATCATATAAAAAACGCCACTGGACAACTGACGATTATATGCGACTGTTTTATCAAACATGTAGGACTGGGCAAATCTATTGAGCAGCGGACTGATACCAAACTGAATAAATAGCGATGATGCCAAAACAAAAAAGTAAAAGCTAAAAAATACCCTTTTCATTGTTCTCTACCTTCCCCCGCCATCAGACCAGGCATCTTTGACAAACAGATATCCCTGGCCCCATATGGTTTTGATTCGCCAAGGTTTTGCGGCGCTGTCACCGAGCTTTTTCCTGAGCCGTGAAACAGCAATATCCACCGATCTATCAAGCCCATCATACGAAATCCCCCTGGTCTCTCTAAAGAGGGTTTCCCTATCCAATATTCGTCCACTGTGTGCAGCCAATGTCCAAAGCAACGCAAACTCATTGCTGGTGAGCTCAACCAAATGGTCGTTCAAGAAAACCGTCTGCGAGCTGCGGTCAATACACAGTGAACCAAACCGTAGTCGTTCCATAGAAGACTCGTCTCCTGCAAAAGTGGAATTACTCCCAACCCTGCGCATAAGAGCACGAATACGGGCCAATAAAATCCGCGGTTCAATTGGCTTTTTCACATAATCGTCCGCACCGATCTCCAAGCCGACCACCTGATCTGTATCATCTTCTCTTGCGGTGAGAATAAGAATGGGTCCCCGGTAGTTACGCCTGACAAGACGACATATTGATAAACCGTCCATTCCCGGCAGCATAAGATCAAGAATGACAAGATCCGGCTGTTCGTCAATGATTCGTTGCAAACCGGAATCACCTCTTCCCTCGACAACAACGGCAAAGCCTTGCTGGGTAAGATAATCTTTAATCAGTTCGGCAAGACGGCTATCGTCTTCCACCACTAGAACACGAAGAGACTCAGACATACTATTGACTCCTGTTCATATCATTCCAACATCGATCTTTTCTCATATTCCTTAAACGCTTGTCCGAGAACAGCAATTGAATACCCATTCTATAGAACTCAATAAAAATGTGCTGTTGTCGGTTTGTGATAAATTGTTTCAAATTGTACAAAGAAAAACTCCCCACCTTTACAATTCACTCTATCCAAAATTTTACAATTATTTTCATATCGTTATCAGCAAATAGACACTCCTACAATTTGAAACAATTGCTAACATCTTTACCACAGATTTATTAGCCATCTTTGAATAAATGTATCCTAACTCGTTTTCATAACGAGACGAGAATTTTTATTACCTAAGAGGTAGGTAAATTTGTTTTAAACAATACAACAAACAATGGAGGATCCTATGAGACATTCACACAAACTTGCCAAAAGAGTACTTTTGACATCAACCTTAACAGGTATCATTGTCGCTGGTTATGCTGTAACCGCCCAGGGAGAAGAATATGCCAATTATATCCAGCTCAAGGCCGGTATCATGCAGCCAACAAGTGGATATGACGATGCAGGATACGACACAGGTTTTGGCGATGCCATCTCCTTTGGACGCTACCTAACTGACTATCTTATCCTGGAGGGAACAATGGATGGTTCGGTCAGTACTAGCGAAAGTAATGGATCAACTACTACCACCGGAAATTACACTCAGAAAAATGAAATGGCAGTATTGGCAATGCTCCTTACCCTTAAAGCTGAGACATCAATTGGCGACTTGAATCTGTACGGCGGAGGTGGAATCGGCGCCTATTTCGTCAATCTTGATGGAAAAATTGAATCCGATCGTTATGGAACATTTAAGAATGACGATAACGACAACCTCTTTGGCGTCCATCTGGTCGCCGGTGCCAATTACGATATTACCGATTGGATGTATCTGGGTGTTGAGGGAACCTACCGCTGGACACAAAGCGTAGATATTAACAAGACCGCGGTTAGCGTTCCCATCACCTACGACGATAACCTCAATGATTTCACACTATCAGCAGCTCTCGGTTTCAGGTTTTAGCCAACCGCTAAGAGGCTAAAAAAGAGTTGCCGACTAATACGTGTGGTTTACATTATCACAATATGTAAGCCACACAAATGATAATGATAAGAA
>JBNKKR010000085.1:0-5564 GCA_050291935.1 Desulfocapsaceae bacterium
GGCCTGCCGTCGCATTCGGCGATAAGCAAGTTTTCCTCATTTAAAAAGAAGCGAAACGGATAAAACAGCTCATAATCTTCATCCGGCAAGCGATGAAAGTAGAGGGGATGATCACTAAAACAGCGGTTGTTGAGTTCGGTGTAGAGATGAATTTCATCCTGCAAACGGTTGAAATTCGCTTTACGAAAGGTGAATTTTCGCTGCAAACGGGGAAGAAGCGCCTCTTCACGCGCCATGGAAATGGCATCAATGTCATATTGATAGGAGACCAGCTTTTCCTCATCAAAGCCAAGGCTGCGAAAATAATCAGGTGTGGATGGCGGATTAAAACCGGCCCCGAAACAAGCCGGTTCATCAAAATGATCGGCCAGAAAGCCAAGGCCATAATTCACATGACCATTCATGCCGGCGACAATGGCTACCGCTCCCCATTTTTTGGCCGTGTCCTCGGCAGTTTCTACAAGTTTTCTCACCGCTTCCAGGCAACCGGGCCGCGCTTCAAAAAATCCGATCTGTAAAATATCCGGCAAGCCGTCAGCCATAATAAAAAGCCCGAAGGCCAGAACCTGGTCGTCATCACCTGTGACCGTGACCGCTAAACGGCGGCTGCGAGCGGCAAAGGCCCCTTTTGGCGCGGTGACCAGTTGAAACAAACTGCTTAAAAAATCATTTTCCCTAAACGTTTTTCCACTATTGATGATTATTCAATTATCAACTGATACCCTATACCTGCCCAATTTACATACCAAAAGATATCTCTCTTGCCCACCTTTTCCATCATAAAAAAACGGCACCACTCTTTTTGGAACCTTCTATTACATTGAATGGATATTGATCCTTGCAAATTTTTCGCGATCGTTATATATAAAAATACATAACGGAAAGGCACTCATTAGCCACCCAATACAAAACTATAACATTTCAACATGTTACACAAAAAAACAAACTGACATGCTAACTATCCACTTAGAAAAAAAGCTTGGCGACATGCATATTGATGTCAGATTCACGGCACCGGGAAAGGCTATTACGGTGCTTTCCGGTCATTCCGGTGCGGGGAAAACGAGCGTCATCAATATGGTTGCCGGGATAACAAATCCTGGTTTTGGTTTTATACAGATAAACGGGAGGATACTTGTCGATACAAAGAGGAATCTATTTATCCCGCCAGAAAAACGGGACATTGGCTATATATTTCAGGATAAACGACTCTTCCCCTTTCTCTCGGTTAAACACAATCTCTGTTTTGGACAAAAACGTTCAGCGAAACAAAATGTTCTTTTTGATGAGGTGGTACAATTACTCGACATTGGTCACCTTCTCTCCCGCTCTCCCCAAACCCTTTCTGGGGGAGAAGAACAACGAATTGCCATCGGTCGTGCCTTACTTGCCGAGCCACAACTGCTTCTTATGGATGAACCACTTTCATCCCTTGATGACTCACGGAAAAATGAGATCATTCCCTATATTGCCTCAATCCCAAAACAGTTTGGCATCCCAATAATCCTTGTCACCCACTCCCCATTTGAGGTGGCCAAACTCGCCGATCATATTGTGGTGCTCAACAACGGAAAAAACATTAACTGCAGCAAAAGTAGCAAAATTGATACGCAAGCCTCTTCCATACCTTGGTATGTGGAAAGAAAAACACTTCTAGAACCCTGCAAGGAGAATTTAGGATGAAACAACAGCATTATTTCTTCATGGTAATACTACTGCTTTTCATCAGCAGTCAGGCATTTGCAAAAAACACAGAAATCATAATAGCTGCTGGTGCCGGTTACAAACAAATGGTCAACGATATATCTGCAATCTGTGTAGAGGATTATGATCTGAAAATCAATGGTTTTTTCGGCAATCTTGGGCAAATCATGGCCCAAATAAGCAATTCAGATAAAATAGAAGCAGTCATTGCCGACAAAACCTTTTTTGACACCGAAAAGGTACAATTCAGCGGGCCAATCCATCTTGGCAACGGCAAGCTTGTGTTGGCCTGGCGCAAAGGCATTGTATTACAAAATCCCGCGGACTTACAGTCAGAAGCAATTAAAGCAATTGCAATCCCCAATACGAAAAAGGCCATTTATGGCCGAGCCGGGCTGGAATTTCTAACAAGCTCAACATTACACGCCAGTGTCAAAGATAAACTTGTGATGGTACGAACGGTACCACAGGTAACTTCCTATATCATTACCGGAGAAGTAGATGCCGGTTTTGCAAACCTCACCGACATACTGAAGGCTCAGGACAAGATCGGCGGCTTTCTTCTGCTTGAAAGTGGTTACAACCCCATCGAAATCAGATCAATGCTCCTTCTGGAACATAGAGGTAGCAAATCAAGCACACTTTATCAGCAATGCCTGGGCTCAGAGAAGGTGAAAGACATTGCACGAAAACATGGCCTGTAGCAGTACAACGATGGATGCAATGTTCACCCTCTTACAGGAAAAATCCATAGCCTTCACGGTTCTGCTCACGGCAAAGACTGTTGTTACGGCCCTCTTCTTCCATGGAGTGATAGGGTTGGTGCTTGGCTATTTCCTTGCCACCAAAAAAGGGGTGCTTGCCGATTGTATAGATTTTTTGGTTACCCTTCCTTTGGTATTTCCACCCATCGGTACCGGTTTTTTACTCTTAATGCTCCTTGGTAAAAAAGGTCCATTGGTCAAACTCGGTATATGTCCAGATATCATCTTCACTCCTGTTGCGGTGGTGCTGGCCTCTTTTATTGCCGGTCTACCATTGGTCATTAAGCCTGTACAATCCGCCATTGAACATGAGGTAATAAAGCTTGTTGAAGCAGCCAGAACCCTAGGCAAAAATGAGCTACAGAGCTTTTTTCTGGTGGTGATTCCTTCGGTTAAACGGAGCCTCGGAGCCGGACTGATCCTTGGGGCTGGGCGTTCTCTTGGAGAAGTGGGGATCACCTTAATGATTGGTGGCAATATTGTCGGTAAAACCAATACCATTTCACTTGAAATATTCAATGCTGTAATGGATGCAGACTTTACCAGGGCCACACTGTTGTGCCTTATTTTGGGAGTTATTTCCCTTGTTATTTTTTGGGGCTTAAAACGACTTGCCGCCCTATAACCATAAACTTAATAATTAAAAAAATGGAATATTTCGAACTACTGCGAACCAAATTACGTACTCTTTGCGATGAACACAACTTCCTTACTCAACCCATCGACATTACCGCCAGAACATTGAGTGCCGAAGAGGCAATTGGCAAACCGGAAAAGAAAGACTTCCCACTCCTTAAAGGCAAGGAAGTCATGATTAAGGCACGCTTTCTTGATGGACACGGCGAAGGCTACACCTCGGTGCCAGGTGCTTTTACGGGTACCATACAAGATATTCTCCAGCTACCGCTGACAGATGATCTGGAACGGGCCTGTTTTATCGCAGCCCTTAATGCGGTTATGCATCATATTGGGCTGGTCAAAAAGACAGTTCATTGCCGAGACAAAGATCCGGAGATATGTGCCTCTCAACTAACACAATATGTCAGTGAACAATTTGGGACACCACGCATTGCATTTTTTGGATTTCAACCAGCTATGATCAATGCCCTTGCTAAACAATTTTCCATACGAGTGGTCGATTTGGATAAGGACAATATCGGCAAGACTAAATACAATGTGAAGATTCAAGGGCCGGAGGCCACTGAGAAGAACATTGCTTGGGCGGATCTCATACTGGCAACCGGATCAACCGCCATCAATGGAACTATTAGCAGATTTTTTGGTGATAAACCGACGATCTTTTACGGTGTCACCATTGCAGGTGCAGCTGAGTTACTCGGTTGCCAACGATACTGCCCCTGTTCATACTAAACCCAAATCCACACATCATATTTCCGATGTATTCATCCTTTTCAACAGTGCCGCCTGTCTCTTTTTTGCAGTGACCGGGGCATCAATCATATTAACTTTGGCCGGAGCGTCCAGAAATGGAACCAGCATTGCAGATTCCTCCGTTGAGAGTGTCTGGTATCCATGGCCGAAATAGGTATTCGATGCGGCTTTCAATCCGAATGCACCATTCCCGAAATAGACCATATTCAGATACATTTCAAGAATCTCTTTTTTTGTGAAGTTCATCTCTATGACCCGACCGACTTTTAATTCCTTTAGCTTCCTTCCCATTGTTCGTTTCGGATTGTCGATAAACTGTTTGGCCAGTTGCTGGGTAATCGTCGATCCTCCCTGCAATTTTGCTTTTCTGAGAAGAGCTGTCTTGAGGTTTACTCCCGCAGCCCGGATCATTGACCGAACACGGATACCTTTATGTTCAAAAAAAGATGCATCCTCATATACAAGAAGGGCCGTGATAAAATGGACCGGAACGCTCCTGAGATCAATCCTTTCGGTTACAGGTACCCGATTAGTATATTCCTTGTCGATTCCAATCAAAATTTCCTGACGGGCGGTATCGTTTTGATTACCGAAAATAAGAGCAAGCCCAATAGTGGATGCCACTGCAGTTACAATAAAAATACCAAGTGCCGTTCTTTCTTTTACTGTATCCCCGTCCATTAATTTCTCAATTCTCATTTGCAAGTCTTCTTTGCGTATCCAGCCTTGTGTGAGAAGAGAAAAGTGTGAATTTCGGCCACCACAATCCATTGATTCTGCTGTTTTTAGAAGAAGCCTGGTGTATTCAAATCGGTCAATAACAGATACGGTGCGGATATCGCACTCAAGTTCCCTCAGCAAAATACCACGTTTTCGAAGAAAATGGGCAATGGGATTGAACCAGAAAAGACAAACAAGTAATGATTCAAAAAGTGACCATGCATGGTGGTGACAACGAAAGTGATTCGATTCATGACGAATGACGATTTCCCTTTCCTTCGGCGCCATATCAGCTGGAATAAAGATACTTTTCCAAAAAATCCCCACCGAAAAAGGGGAACGAACCCGCAAGGATTCAAAGAGAGAAATTTTCTGATCAATCACCGAAACTATGGAATCCCTGGATACTCTACCGAGTAGCCACACCTGAAAGACATATCGCAAGGTAAAAATAGCTACTCCCGTCAATGAAAAAAGGCCGATAATGTCCACAAGGTAGAAAAGCAGATCCTCAAGGACTGCTAGCGATTGGCCAGGTGAGAGTACCTTTTCTGGTACATTCAAATCATCTGCATCCTCCCCGGTGGCATGTGGTGCACTTGATATCAACTGCATGGGAGTAGCCTCCACCATTTTCTCTGTTGTTATGCTTTTCCCGTAAGACAGGAGTAGCATTCCCAGAGGAAGAATAATGGAAAGGAGAACGATGACTTTATGGAACTGAAGGATTGTGGCAATGGATCGTTTCCTGATTCCAAGGCTTATATATAACAGTGTCAGCGGAAAGAGAAACAGTGACGACAGGAGGTATCCGTAAATAAACAGGACACAGATACCACTCATTTTCCCTTCTCCTCCATTTCCTTTGCTGAAATGAGTTTTTTAAGTGCGTCAAGTTCGTCCGGGTTAAAGCTATTGGCGTTGACAAAATATTCAGCAAAGGAGAGCTTGCTCCCGGAGAAAATTCGGTCAATAATGGCGCCC
>JBNKKR010000086.1:0-5542 GCA_050291935.1 Desulfocapsaceae bacterium
CATTGAACATTATGATGCAGAAAATGAGTCCCGCCTCTTTTCTTTCCATACATTTTCCACATAATTCCTACCATTCACCAACCCAATACTGCCCATCTTTGGTAAAAAAAATGGGTGTAAAAGTTCTTTTTTAGTCAAAATTACATAGGTTAATTAATTAATTTCTTACTTTTTTAAAAAAAATTGCACCTGTTTGAAAAAAATATTCTCAATATAATCATCAAGTTACAAATATTGGGTACTTTTTTCTCTCAAAAATAGGTATTTATACCGATGTAAAAAAATATGCAAATGATAAAATAGGGAACTATAATCATTTCTAAGAGCGGAAAAGTGTGTTAAAATGAAGTTGGATATCCTTTTCACAGGGCATATATGAAGGGGGGAGAGACACCAATGTTAGGCACCCAAGAATACGGTATAAAAATTCAGAAGTCGTTTGTGAAGACCAACGATACGGCATCCATCCAGTGTCCGAAGTGTACCCTTGTGAAAAACATTTCGGTCGCCAGGTTTCGTGCCACCAGACATACCTTAAAGACCCGCTGTAGCTGTGGCAATACCTTTTTGGTCACCCTTGACTTTAGAAGGCATTACCGAAAACCAACCGCCCTTACCGGTTCCTATACCATTAGCGGACCAGCCGGAGGAAGTGGACCGATACAGATACACAATATTTCACGAAGCGGTGTAGGTTTTTCCATTTGCGGATTTCACAACGTAGTTCCCGGGCAGAAAATGTTGCTCACCTTCAGGCTCCCCAATAAAAAACAGACGGAGCTGACCAAAGAGGTCATCGTCAAGCGGGTGGATCAGGCAAAGATCGGGGGAGAATTTACCAATAAGGGAGAAATTGGCAAGGATTTAGGCTTTTTCCTCCAACCCTAAGTTTACGACTCCCATCCCAGAATTTTCCCCATCATCACCTGCGCTTCTTCCAACAGACACTTCAACGTTTCCGGCCTAAAGGCACTGATCACAAGCCCTTCGCGCCTACTCTCTGCAAGCAGCGGATCATTATCTGCCAGTTTGTCAGCCTTATTAAATATCTTGAGACAGGGGATATGCCCAAGGTCGAGTTCGCGCAACAACTCTTCCACCACTTGCATATGATCACGGTGACAGGGGTTGGAGAGATCTATAACATGTAACAAGAGTTCTGCTTCTTCAAGCTCCTCAAGGGTCGCCTTAAATGCCTGTAACAGATCCGCTGGAAGATCACGAATAAATCCCACGGTATCGGTGACAACCACTTCCACATCCATGGGAAACCGAAGACGCCTGCTGGTGGGATCAAGGGTTGCAAAGAGTTTGTCTTCCGCGATAATATCGCTTTTGGTCAAGGTGTTTAATAACGTAGATTTCCCCGCATTGGTATATCCCACAAGGGAAAGCACAGGCAGCTCCTTTTTTCTGCGCCTTGCACGTCGCCGGTAGCGTTCTTTTCCCACCTGCTTTAATTCTTTTCCAAGTCGTGCCAGCCTATCATTAATCCGCCGCCTGTCGATTTCAAGTTTCGTCTCACCGGGGCCCCTGGCTCCAATACCACCGGTTAAACGAGAAAGAGCATCATCTCGACTGGAAAGGCGTGGCAACATATATTTGAGCTGGGCCATCTCAATCTGTAACTTTCCTTCACGACTAAGCGCCCTATGGGCAAAAATATCCAGAATAAGTTGGGTCCTGTCAATAACACGCAGCTCAGTATGTTTGGTAATGGAACGTACTTGAGATGGGTTAAGTTCCTGATCAAAAATCAAAAGATTCGCCCCCAACTGTAAGGCGCGAATCATTATATCAGCAAGCTTCCCCTTGCCTAAAATAAACTTTGGATTTACCTTCCGCCTTTGCTGGATCACGGTGTCCAGTACCGCCACCCCACCTGATTTGGCAAGCTCCACAAGCTCATCCATGGATTCGGCAATACGATTTTTGGGCCTGCTGCTAACACTTATCAACAGTGCCCGATCTGCAGCAGTATCGACCGTATCCCCCGCCGCCTTTCGGACAAATTCCCCCTCAAGTGCGTGGATAAACTCTATAAAAGAATCATCTTGATTGGCAGGATGAACAGGAGGGAGAAAGGCCCAGTTTTTCCCGTCACGAGAATCCGGCAGGAGATGAACAGAATACAACTTTTCAGCAAACCCGGAACCATCAACTTTGAGAACCGAGAGCATATCAAGACGCAGGAAAAGCAGATCCATCAGATCTTCATCGCTAATCTCCTCTCCTGCAAGATGGGTGTGCACCAACCGCACACCCTTCAAACGTCCCTGCGATCTAATATGCGAAAGGTTGGGAATCATAATTCCTTTAAAATCACCAACAATTACAGCTTCAACCTTTCCAGAACGATGCAACAACACACCCACCTGACGATTCAACTCAAAAGAGAGCGCACAGAGCATCCGAGCCATCTCAGCCCCTATGACCTGATCTCGCCTGCTCCGTTTCCCCGCAAGGCGCTCCAGCAATTTAAGCTGACTCTTTTTCAGCCCGCTGGTATCACCGGTTATAGATGCTATCTTGCGCTCTCCAAATACTGTCTTATCGACTGGGCAATGGTCTGAAAAACTTCCCTGAACACCGTTTCATCCCGTTCAAGAAGGGTTACACGAAAACCCTGCAAATCTGTGGCAAAGGAAGTCAAGGGAACCACACATACGCCGGTTGCTCCCAACAGATAATAGACAAAACGTTTATCCACGGAGGTTCCCTCTTTGCTTACCAAAGATTCCACCATCTCGCGAATTTCTGTGTTTTCAATGGACAAAGACTGCTGATGATTAAGTGCGCCATCTTCAAAACAGACACTCATATAGAATGCGCCATTTGGCCGGTTCACCAACACCCCTTTCACATCCTTCAGTGACTGTTCAGCAATACGGGAAAATTTCTCGTATCTGTTGATTCTTTCCTGGAGGTAATCCTGGTATTTTGGATGTTGCACCACCTTGGGATAGACCGTTTGCGGTAGTGTCGTGGAGCACACCTCCACCATCTTGGCATTGAGGATAGATTGCACATACTTGGCAAACATGGGATCTTTATCTCCATTATAGATTTCTATCCAGCCACAACGGGATCCCGGCCACGGCATTTCTTTGGACACACCGCGCATGGCAAGGGCAGGCACATCCCCAATCACATCGGAAAGGGGTGAAGTGGAAGTCCCATTATAAACAATATGATGATACACCTCATCACAGACGATAAAGAGATCATACCTGGCCGCAAGTTCAACAATTGACTCCAAAATTGAGGTGGGATAGACGGCTCCTGTGGGATTATCGGGATTGATAATCAAAATACCAGCCACTGCCGGATTATACTTTATCGATTTTTCCAAATCGTCAAGATCCGGGTACCAGTGATTGTTTGGATCCAAAATATAGGTCAGCGGCTTATCCCCTGCGTGGGCAGCTTCAGCAGATGAATGGGTGGTGTAACTGGGAGTTGGCACTAAAACCCTGGCCGTTCTTCGTAAAAAACCAAACACCTTGGAAATGGCATCTCCTAATCCGTTAAAGAAAAGAATATCCTCGGGATCAATCTGCACCCCGCCGCGTTTATTGGTCTGTTGGGCTATAAACTCACGGGTGGACAATACGCCCTTTGTTGGACAATAGCCATAGGTAGCATCTTCCATCACCGCCTCAGCGACAATCTCTTTCATCCACCGGGGAATCTTCTCCCCTTTCATTATGGGATCACCGATATTTTCCCAGTTGGTAGTAAGCCCCAGTTTTTGTAGTTTGGTGCCCACATTCACAATATTGCGAATCTCGTAGGTCAATTCTCCGGCACCTATATGGACAATATCCGTCCGCATCGTATCTCACTCCATTAGTTCGGCTACTCAAAAAATCCCTGTAACCGGTTCGTAGTTATCTATGTAATATACAACCCTTGATACAGCGTTTTATTGGCAAAAAGTATACATGCTTTGCCAATAAAAGGCCTGCCAGCCCATCATCTGCAGTGTGATTACCACAGGCATTAAGGAGAGTCAACGAATGGTGTTGTTTGTCATACTATTGTCATTATTAGTACGATTGCATATGGCAAAATGGACAAGTTGCCCGCTCTTTGCATCCGGTTTTCGCCCAAGAGTCACTATTCCCCTCTCTCCAAGCTGCATTGTCTCACGGTGCAAAAAACGAACATCTTGACCATCTGCTTGTAAATACACGCCATTGGTACTTTGGTCGGTGAGAAAAAAGCCTTCGCCTTGGCGCCATTCCACTATAGCATGACGGCGTGAGACCATAGGATCATCAACAACCAGCCCATTTTGTTCTCCCCGTCCAATTGTGAGCAATGGGCTTTCTGTATTGACTGTTTTCTGCTGCTCCTGAAAACGAACTACCAAATCTTGCAGAGTTGGAACTAAGGGGACTAAAGAAGAAAGCGTTCCCATAATTGTCAGCTCGGAGACATCACCCCAGGTAAGTTCACAAACAGTAACCGGATCTTTTTTTCCATGGACAATCGTTTCCTTTAACCTGCGCCCTGCCTCCTGCATGGATCTGGAAAGCTTTTCCATGGTCTCTTCGGTTACAATAATCTGCTCCGCCTTCGCCTGCCCCACCATCCTTGCTGCAATATTGACCGCATCGCCAAACACATCATCTTTTTCAACTATTACTTCACCGTGATGAAAACCTATTTTCATCTGAAGATACAATCCCGACAAAGGGGTAAAGAGGGCCATCTGTTCCTGGATCGCTATGGCCGTTTCTGCTGCAGAATCAACAAGCGAAAAAACACACATGAGCTCATCGCCTATTGTTTTTATCACTTTGCCGCCAAATTGAGCCACGATATTGCTTGCCAAGCCAAGGCACTGGGATGTGGCCAACCTGGCCCTCTCATCCCCGAGGCGTTCATATAAACGGGTACTGCCCACTATGTCGGCAAACAGTATGGTGAGTTGCTCTTTTTTCGATATTTTGACTTCCTCGCTATGCTTCATATTTTTGCAATTTATTTTGCAAAGTCTTCCTGGTAATGCCCAACCTTCTCGCGGCCTCACTCTTATTCCCCTCTGTTTCCTCTAAGGTTTTCAGGATCTGCTGTTTTTCCACTTCCTGAAGAGAAATTGCCTGTTTTGCAGGTACAGGGTCTTGATTGTGTTGTTTTTGGATGGGGAGTGGCAAGCTTTTCTCCGTCAACTGCTCACCACGCATCAGAATCACTCCTCGCTCAATGGCGTTTTCCAGCTCCCGCACGTTTCCCGGCCACCCATAGGACGAAAGCAGCCGCATACATTCTGGTGTCACCCCTTCTACTTTACGTCTATTCTTTTCAGCGAACTTCTGAACAAAAAACTGCACCAGCAAAGCTATATCCTCCCCCCGTTTACGCAAGGGCGGAACATGAACCGTTACCACGTTCAGGCGATAGTAGAGATCTTCACGAAAGTTTCCCTTTTTGACTTCTTCTTCGAGATCACGGTTCGTTGCTGCTATGATTCTGGCATCGGTCCTGATGGTCTTTTCGCCACCGACTCGTTGCAATTCATGTTCCTGTAACACAC
>JBNKKR010000087.1:0-4571 GCA_050291935.1 Desulfocapsaceae bacterium
GATATCTCACTTGAGGTTGTGCTCTGAAAGCCGACTCAATATCACGCAGGCTATGACGACCTCCCAGGTGCCCAAAAACAAGCGCAACAAACTGGCTCCAGCGAGACAAGGCATCCGATCGGCGCCGGCCATCGACCTGTTTGGCGAGATTCTCGAATTCAAGTCTCGGAACAATATTGAGCAGTTGGGAGAGGATTGTATTATGATAGGCCATGGTCCGGTTTCGCTTTTGGTTTCAATAAGTTGTGGTAAACCTATTTTACCAAAAGGCTCACGAAACCGGACTCTTATCTGCGCGCTAAGTGGGACAGCAGTGAGTCTGACCCCTTTGATTAACCCCTTTGATTACGGGCAAATCACGCCCGGTAAAAATCCCCACCGAGAAGTGGTTCACCATCGGTAAGTTCTATTACTACTACACCCCGACCAAAGACGCCCCACCCAATACGCCCAACCGGCCCGTTACCGTGCCGTGGATGCAGCTAACAAATGTGCCGGGAGCACATTTGAACAGCTTTAGCTGGCCCGAAGGGCGGAGGGCAGGATGCCCGGAGTAAAGGTCGATGGTTGCAGGCGGCGGGCTTCACCATCGGGGACAGGGTCAGGGTGCAGGTCAGGCCTGGGAGGTTGGTGTTGACGGTCGAGAAGGAGTAAGGATAAAGCCCCGCTGGCAAAGGCTGGCGGGGCTTTTTGTCAGGCATTAAAATAACCACCGAGGAAAATAATGAACAAACCGCATCAAGATTTAACAAAAATCAGCAAGTTCCTAAGCTTTGTACTTCGGCATAAACCCGAAGCCATTGGCTTACAGCTAGACCCTCAAGGTTGGGCCGATATAGATGAACTCATTGCCAAAGCCCATCAGTCCGGGGAGATGGTGACATTGGATCGTGGATTGATTGAAACGACTGTCGAGAGCAATGATAAAAAGCGCTTTGTCATTTCAGATGACGGTAAATCTATTCGGGCCAGTCAGGGGCATTCCGTCAACGTGGATTTGCAACTCACGCCAAAGCAACCGCCGGACGTGCTCTACCACGGTACAGCCTCACGCTTCATGGATTCGATAATGGCAGAGGGATTAAAACCGGGGCAGCGGCAGTACGTGCACTTGTCTGGGGATACTGAGACCGCTACTCAGGTTGGGCAGCGCTATGGGAAGCCTGTCGTCTTAACCATCGATGCAAAAGCGATGTATCAGCAGGGCATGGCGTTTTTTCAGGCTGAGAATGGCGTGTGGCTTACAAGCACAGTACCTAAAACCCACATCAGGAGACTATGACATCACTTGCCACAACATGGATGACTTTGTTTTCAGATGTAAAAAATATCAAATAGTGACTGCTAGAAGCCAAAGAAGGAACATTGGCTTTCGTCCAATATTCCTTCCACTCATAAGCTAATACGGAATCTTCTATTTTTTTAAGACAGCCTGATTCAAACTCGCCATCATAATAAGGGAACCCCTTTTCAAGCACACCAACACCCGGAAAAGAGCCAACAGAGTGATAACTTGTATGCTCAAAGCAAAGAGTTTTCACACATTCATTTCCAGCTTCTCCATCATATTTGATCTCAATGCAGAAATTTGAACCATCAAATGACGTGGTGACAGAATTCTCTCCATGCCCAGGCATCCACTGATATAAATCGCATACAACTGAAGAAGTCATTATCACTACCCTCAGGGTAATTTAGTAGCGCCGGTTGGAGGCAAGCCATTTCTTTTTAACTGATCTGCTGCCAGTTGATCAAAAGTCTTACCTGGAAAGGCCTCTACACCAGTTTGATTCCGACCAAACCACTGGCTTTTGGGTATGCCTGCATTCGTTAAAGCCGTTGACGTTCTGGTGTTTAATATCAACCTTGTTCCGTTCATGTCCACAAAGTCAACAGGAACCTGGCTTGGCTTTAAGGTTCCATTTTTTAGGGCATTGGTTAAATCCCCAACCGTCTTAATCGGTACACCAGCAGCATCGGAATAAATCTGCTGGCCTTCAAGTGTGAACGATTTTGTTTCAGGAATCTTGTTGTTCTGAGCAAAATTTGCATTTCCTACAGAGCCAGGTTTCCCTGTCCCCTTTGGAACATCAAAACCAGCAGCTAAAGCAAAAAAAGCCCTCGCTTTGGCTCGATCTTGTGAATCTCTTGATGATAGTTGACTGCGAAAACCGGAAGGATTTATCAGGCCATTGTTGTTGAGGTTTTCAGCGCTAGGCTGAATGGTATTTACTTCATAGCCATAAGACATGGCCGTTGTTGCATAGCTCTGGCCTGAAAAAACAAGAGCAATAAGCAGGATGAGTCTAAACAAGATATTCATGATGGCTAGCAGTTTTTTAGCTATGGCCTTAATTTTTCGAGATTACTAGAAGATATCTTTATTGCCCAATGATCATCATCTTCTTCTCCATCAATTTTAAAAAAACCATCAATATCATTTACGCTATCACAAACGTGGCTAAGAATATTTTCAAAATAATCCATTCTGTACAGCTTTACATCGCATCCAAAAAAAATATAGGCAACCCAATTTGCCCCGCCAGACGGGAACGACCAGCATTCATCATACGTGCCCTTATATTCTTTATCTTGATTCAACGAATCAATGATTTCCCTAACCTTCACTACTTGTTCGTAATCACATTCAAGCCATCCCCTAATAGAAATATAATTTGCCATAACTATTCACCAAGCCCCGTGCGAACAACCCCCCCTTTATCCGTAATGTATTTTCTAACTGTGGGGTGGACACCGTACTTAAACCAAAATTCTGGTGATTTGCCTTGCTTATTCGCCAAATCAATGGTGTTCTTGATTTGGCTTCTGGTGCTTTTGCTTAGAAAGTTCTTTGGCTTATTAAGAGCCGTATAGCTCCTCTTTACCTGAATTAACGAAGAGTCTGTAACAACGTCTATTTCCCATATCTTTCCATTATTAGAAAACTCTTGACCAACTTTTCCACCTAACTTTCCACCGACTAAGTCTTCATAATGAACGTCAAGAGCCTCCCTTGTCTTTCCTTGCCGATAAAGATCTCTAGCTTTATCTGATAATTTCATTCCCTCCTTTGGAACAAAATCAGCAGCTAAAGCAAAAAAAGACCCGGCTTGGGCTCGATCTTGCGAATCTCTGGCTGATGATTTACTGCAACAACCGGAAGGATTTATCAGGCCATCGTTGTTGATGTTTTCAGCACCAGACTGGGCAATATTGGCAACATAGCCATAAGGCATCGCCGTTGTTGCATAGCTCTGGCCTGCAAAAACAAGGCAAATAAGAAGGATTAGCCTGAGTAAAACATTCATTTTCCTTGCTCAATCATAAAGTCATCGGTCAGACAGAAAACCTGTTACAACTTCCCTATGTTGAGACTGCTTCACTTGATCACAGAAATATCCAAGCAAACTTGAATAAATAATGAAGGGGAAGTCGAGATTATATGCATTGGCTCCACACTCAAATCTCATAACAAGGGTTCTAATTTCTTTACTTTGAGCTTTTGATATTGTATCCATGGTCAAAGAACTTTTAATCCCAATTATATCGCTGTAGCTAATTTCAATGGTCTCTTCAGATTTATGTCTGAATCCATTTTCAAATATTGAGACCCCCGCTTGATCAGCTTCAATTTTCCATAGCCCGCTACCTAACAATTCCGAGTATTCGCTAATAAAACATCCGTAGCCTTGATCAACCAAATCAGATAGAACACTGTTCATATTCACTTCCTTAGCGTCCCCAAGAAATCTTTGAACCCTTGTTGTGTTGCTGGGAATGAAAAGGAAAAACTATCCCCAACCTTTCCTCCACCTAAAGCTGCGCCTTCTTTAGTTGCATATTTCCCAGTTAAGGTAATTGTATTTGCCCCATTTTTTTGACTGAAACTAATAAGCTCTTTCATTGGACCAGTTAACTCGGCAGCGCCTTTTGGCCCAGTACCAATCAAACCTCTCTGAGTGCCTATAGAAAAATCATTAAAAGAAATGTTTTTACCAGTCATCGTGACGTTAGATGAATATATTTGCCCTACTTCGTTTCGAGCAGATGCACTAAAGCTTCCTAACTCCTTTGGAACTGGCTGCACCCCAGCATTGTTGTAAGGCTGATTTCTGGCCGCATTTGCAGCTTCATCCAGATTACCGCTGGCGTTCTTGGCTGGCCCGGTGCTAGCTCCCCCCTTTGGAGCACCCTCCGCCTTTTTCCCAAGCTTAGCGAGAATGGTTTCAGAGTGGGTAACAACCTTTTTCGCACTGGTAATTACCACCTTTGTTCCGGTGATCGTCAGTCCACCAGCACCGGTAATGGTGAACAGACCAGAGGCATACAGCTTGGCGCGCAGTTGTTGGGCCTCATCTATGCGTCCCGCTGCTTCCAGTTGGTCAGCCTGATCTAATGTTTTCTTTATCGCCTTCTGGGTATTATCAATTGGATGCTTTAGGAACGCTTGGGTAGCAGCTGCGATGTCTTTCAGCAGTTGCTGGGATTTTTCGTCACCAGAGACCGCTTTTCCAGCCAGGATACCCAGCTGAATAGCGCCTTCTATCCCTTCTCCAACCGATCTGGCTGTC
>JBNKKR010000088.1:0-4535 GCA_050291935.1 Desulfocapsaceae bacterium
TCCTGCATGATAACGCAGGATTTGCATTGCTCCGTAAGCCCAACGAAAACGTTGGTTTTTGTAATCGATAAAGGTATCAGGCATCAAGCCTTTGCCATAACTTGTATTGGTGTACACCGCCTGATAGCCGGCGGAAAAAATCTTAAAACCCAGTTCGGCGTCTTCGGTGATGGTTTTCTCTCCCCAACCACCCACTTCTTCAAGGCATTTCCGTCTAACCATGGTCATGGTGCCATGCTGGATAATGGCGTTGCGTTCATTACGAGTCACCATTCCGATATGAAAAAAGCCTCGATATTCAGCAAAACACATTGTTTTAAAAACCGTATCTTTTAAGTCACGATAGTCTTGTGGGGCCTGCACAATTGCAACATTTTCCTCGCTGAACTGCGGCACAAGATCACGTAACCAGCCTGCCTCAACACAGTAATCACTGTCGATAACAGCGATAATAGTAGCATCAGGATTGGTTTTTGTGAGGGCAAAATTTAAGGCACCGGCCTTAAACCCGGCCAGTGGCGATTTATGGAAAAAACGAAATTTTTCACCCAAAACCAGACAATGTTGCGCAACCGGTTTCCACACCCGTTCATCCTTGGTATTATTGTCTACAACGACGACTTCGTAATTGGGGTAATCTAATTGTGCCAGCGCATTGAGGGTTTCAATCAGCATATCCGGTGGTTCATTGTAGGCCGGCACATGAATGGACACCATAGGTAACTGCCCTTCATCAACAATTTTTGGAATAAGTTCACGCCTCCTTCCCTTTACCCATAAGGTTTCCGCCCATTCGTGCGCCTCAATCAACAGCACCATTATTACGCCAAGCATACCCAGCATCAAAACTATTCCAACAATCACGGCTCCCACCGTCATATATTGCCGTGAATAATCGTATGCTATCCACACCACAACCGTTGTTAATAAATAGGCTATCATCGCCAGAAATATCCGGCCACGGCGCTTTAAGGTGACAGAATCGGTAAGTAATATGGTAAAGATAATTGCAGCAAGCAAAACAGAAATTACTGCCAAAGTTTGCCACTGGGGTAAACCAACAATGGGCTTTACAAACTCAAATTTAACGTTTCGCTCAACATCATACACCCCCCAATAGCAACCCACAGCCCCTTCTATTTTTTGTTTCCATGGCTGATCAAAGGCCTCCATAAGGTAATAAATATAATGCTCCTGTCCGGCCCGATGTAAAAAACGGCGAAGAAACTTTGCCTGGGTTGCCTCATCAGCAACGGCGGATTTAATGGTTCTGCCATTACTTGGCCATCCAACCTCTGCTATAACGATTGGTTTACCTGGAAACACTTTTTGTAATTCATGAAATTTGTTAACTATAAAATCAACCGATTGCTCAACGGCAACCCCTTCCCAATAGGGCAGCATATGCACTGCGATATAGTCGACGTATTGGCCAAGCTCAGGATGGGCAAGCCAAACATTATGAGGCTCTGCGGTACTCACCGGCATTCCCAGCTCCGCACGGGCATGGTTTAAATGCTTTCCCAGTTCTTTAACAGAAATATCACCACGAAGGATAGCTTCATTACCTACAATTACCCGCACGACATTGCTGCGATGATCATCTGCAATTTTAATAAGCTGATCAACTTCAATACTGTTTTGCTCTTTTCGCTTATCTATCCAGGCCCCCAAAGCCACATTGATTCCATACTTTTTTGCAAGTTCAGGAACATGCGCTAAAGGCCCATCAACAGTATAGGTTCGTATGGCGTGGGTTTTTCCCTTAAGAAGCGCAATATCTTGTTCTACTTGCTCAACCGTAGGTAATTTCCCAACAATCGGATTGTTTTCCATACGCATGGGAGAAAAGGAAAAACCCTGGACAATATCGGGCCATGCCGGTTCAATTTCCGGTCGATTGATATAGGCTAAAAGCCCATAGGTAACTGCTGCCACAGCAATGGCTATAATAAAATTAATACGTATCATTTCAAACACTCACTACAAATTAAAAACATGTAACCCCACATATTGCCAACACACCGGTTTTCCGTAAAAAACTGGCAGACACCTTAAAAATGATTTTCATAAAAAAAACAACAAAAATCCCTTACAAGACACGCAAGTAAAAACAATACCTCCACTTGGCAGCCCCGTCAGCAATATGGTAAAAAAGTATATTCACTCAACATCCTTTCAGATGCTTTATTGTAGTATGCTAGAAATAATCTAAAATCAAGGAGGATAATGTTATCACCATTCTCCTGCAAACATGGGAAGATTTTTGATGCTTTTTCTGATAATAAGTTTTATTATCGATAAACTGTCATTAATTTTTCAACATAGCCATTATCCAATACTCATCACACCATTATCATGCGACTCATTAGTATTAACATAGCCTTGTGTATCAGCATCATAATCACATGCACAACTCCCTATTGCCATGCGACTCAGTCCGAACAGTGGAAGTACATTGATAGCTATGAGGGAGTGGCTCTGTATCGCGCACTTGAGGAAAAGGGAGAGCTTCTACCGTTTATGGCCACGGCCGATTTGGATATTCCTTTGCAAAAAGTAGTGATGGCCCTTGTTGATACAGAAAGAAAACATCTATGGGCTCCTAAATTAAAAGGTGCCACCATTCATAAAAAACATGCGTTAGATCGCTACGAATATAGTGAATATTACACGACACCCTGGCCTTTTGAGGATCGCGAATTTCTCCTTCTGGGACAAATCATTTTTACCGGAAACAGCGTACGATTTTCTGCAGTGGACGCGCCACATAAGGATTTGGCCAAGGACGACCACACCCTTGCTAATGTCAAAATTCTCGAATTTTCAATTTCTCCACTCTCAACAACAAGATGTAGGGTAAGTTTCACCTTTTCTGGTGATATGGGCGGATGGATCCCAGAATTTGTAAAAACCATCATTCAAAAAAAATGGCCTGTTCGCTTTATTCAGGCTATGGAAAACTATATTGCAAATGCAGACGACTTACATTCGGACAGATATAACGCTCTGGCGCAGATGCACCCATCTATTCTTTCTCCAATTGACTCAAGGGAACCTTGAAAAATGGCTATTTGTCCCAATCTCTTTGAAAGTTATGTCTAAAATATCAGATTGTTTACCCTTACTCTACTTGTCTATTGTATAGACGAGAAACATTTTCATACCCAATTTTTTCCCTTAACATATCAGGTAGTTGATCAAGCAAAGCAACAGTAGATTGAATACTTCCGGCACTGGGATGATCGTTGCTTACCTTAATTATTTCATCACTTCCAAGAAAAAAACGATCGGGAAACTCTTCAAAAAGGGCCAACCACGCCTGTTTAAGTTTTCCGTTTGCATCCAAAGGAAAGGTGGCTTTAGCAACGTGTTTATCCCGCATTCCCTTTGCAATCCGAATACTCATATACAAATTTGGATTCTCCTGCAAAAGTCTGCGGGTCAACGCAACAGTACGTTTTCCGGTATTATCCCACCCAAGATGTACCCAGATAATGTTGGCATTACGGTTATGGGCAAGGAGCCTGGAAAAGGCCTCAATATTAGGAACCAAATGTTGCGGATTGGGAGGGGACTTAAGGAACACAGGAATAGGCATCTTTTCTGGAATGGCTTCCATGTGTAAGTCAATGGGCATATTATATTTTGCTGCCAGGTCGGCTAACCGGAGAAATAAGGGATGATCAGGTTGGGCCGTCTCATAGGGATGGTTTTTGCTCATGGAGAAGTGTTCGGTGGTCATCTCACCAAATCCCACCGCGCCCTTTTCTACAATCTCAAGGGCCCTTGCGTCAAATTCCTGCTCCATTGCCTTGGTGACCTTTCCCTCCTGAATCGCCTGCTGGATCATCACATTTAAACTTCCCCCACCTCCAAGCACCATAAACCGGTCTGGATATTTCTTAGCAACCGGCAAAAGATCTTCCAAAGTAAGCCTCAGCTTTTGATTCACTGCCTGGGGCATGGGAAGTAAAAAGTTGTATTTGACACCCGCAGCATCCATGGACTGAAGAGCAATTTCTGCCTGTTTAGTAAAGTCATATGTACCTCTCACCTTCCGCCCGACAAGATGATTATGGGTATCAACAACAGTACATTTTGTTGGCAATTTTGTCTGGGAGACATTTTCAACCTGTTGCGTTCGTTCTCTCCTGCCAACAAGCTTTGTTCCTTCAGCCTCCTGCAAGGAAATATACCCATCGCTATTGCGATCAAGCCTTGTAAAGATTTTTGGAGCTCCCTTAAACTCTGATCTTGATAGCCTTTGATCGAAATCTTGATCCATTCGTTGAAATGGAGTTTTGGCATATACCTGTGTTGTGGACCAGCAGAAAGCAAAAAATAGCAATAACGGAAAAAATTTAGCGTTCATAAATCCTCCCAAAACCAATGCATATTGATCTCTACCTGTTAATATTATCTACTTTTTACAATCTACATAACACCAAGAAATACGGGTCTATAGCGTATTCTACCTTAAAAAATAATGAAATAACACATGGTGAGAAAAACTTTTTAGAAATAAAAACAAA
>JBNKKR010000089.1:0-4388 GCA_050291935.1 Desulfocapsaceae bacterium
TGCTTCAATGCGCTATAGTTTTAACACCCATATTGGTTTGCCAACCTTTTGCCATCTTTTTTATGCAACATTGGGGTACAAACACACCAAAACCTCAGCCGCGCTTTGCCTACACCTTAATCCTTCACTTGTCACAATATCCATCTCGAATTTCACCAGTTGCGTCTCTTCTGCTCTTTGTCTCAACCGTTTTTTTACCATTTTGATTCTTAGCGTCTTTACGAGAGCTATCAAAAACCGGTTGCAAATGCATAAGTTCCCAAACCGGGCGTGATTCGATATTTTGTTTATTCATAGCTCCGCCCCCTGGCTTACATGGCCTCTGTCAAATTACTTCCACCACCTTATTTTTTTAGCACTCTAAAAATATATTCAATAGACCATGATTGTTTTCATGGCACACGCTTTTTATTATCTAAAACCTTTTCTTTCTAAAAAAAATCACTCATTCCTCATTTAATAATAGCAAACTTTGTTGTATTACCTAAAAATTCCTGCAGGTTATCATTTTGTATATTTGATAGTTCGCCAAAACACAATCCGCATCTTCTAGGCTGAATCAGCGAATCGTATTTTTGTTTTGTATTCGGTATATCGTAGACCACATGGCATGGAATATTTGAAAGGTAGAGTCCATTTTCCGATTGAAAGATGTCTACTTGAAAGTGCTCTACTTTTATTGCTTCTTCGAGAATGTATGAGAATGCAAGTCCGTTTATGCTTATATCCAAAACCTTTCCAACCTTATCGAATCCGCTTCGAAGGGCGGCAAAGGTCTTTTTATTAGTCTCGAATCGAATATATTTGCGATGCTCTATTGTCATTGTTTTCGATAGCCATAGATTCACTAAATAAATATAAACAAAATAACCCTTCGACAAATGCAAAAGTCAGGTATTCTTTTTCGGATTCTTTGAATACTATGGCGATACTCTATTTAATGTGGTGTCAGCGAATCGTATTTGAGATGCAGTTGCAGTTGCAGTTGCAGTTGCAGTTGGAGTTGGAGTTGGAGTTGGAGTTGGAGTTGCAGTTTAGCTTTGGGTAGAATTCTATTTGAACTTCGATGGAGAGTTATTAGAATGGGGCACCTAGTAAAACACTTCTGTTGGTTAGACAAGGGGGATTATTGTGGGTATTGATTGGGTATGGCTTATACCCACAAGCCCCAATGTTGCATAAAAAAGATGGCAAACCCATATGGGTGTTAAAGCTATACCGCATTGAAGCACTTTGCGAGGAATAAACCCATGGCAAACTTGAGGATCGGGTCTATTTCAGGCCATCTTTTTTCCCCTGCGGCAAAGCCGGAGGACGCAAGATCCGGCGTTGCCAAGGGCTTGCAGTAGATCTACTACGGCGGTGCCCTTGTCGCCTTGGCTCTGAAGCCGTCCGACTTTTGCAACATTTGGGTAAATTCGCCTTACGATTTAGCCCGTGTTCGGTAGTCATAGACATTAAATTGCTTCATTAATTTTGTTACATATTGTTTTTTCAATGTTTTTTGAATTTTCCAAGCGCGGGTGACTGCATTTCCAGTCGCAGCGCTCAGCGCGATGGCTTGTAATTTGCGCATTCATTCAATTGTGTCTTGTCAAGAGTCAACCATCACGGATCGCAAATAAGATGTCAAATTGGTATCTGTATTTTTAACCTCCAGTTTTCTGCGGATCTTTTTCCGATGAGTTTTTACCGTTTCTATAGATATATTCAACGCATCAGCTATGCTTTGGCTCGACATGCCTTTTTTTATTAACGTTACGATACGCATTTCAGTTGCGGAAAGGTTAGCCAATATCTTATTGTATTGATCCGCTTCCGATGCCAGCCCGTTTACATACACGCAAAGCACTTCTATTTCCGTAATATAGTTTTGTAAAGCCTTTTTTTTCTTAAGATCATTCAAAATCGGATTAATTTTTGTTAAAACTGTATGAGCAACCTTTTGCTCCACTTCCTTCTTCTTCTTAGCAATGTTTTGGGCCAGAAAAGACATGGCACGATTTGTCTGCAGGAGCTCTTTGTTGACATTTTCCAGTTCAAATTTGTGGCGAACAAGTTCGGACTGCTTTTGTTTTAGCATTTCTGAAGATGTAATCAGCCTTGCAGTTATGTTATCAATCTGATTGGAAAGATGTTTATTGGTCTCTACAAACATCTTTTCTTTTTCTAAAGTTACAGTAATATCTCTGATAATCATCTGAATACCCGGTTTGCCTTTCCAGACTATCTTAGACTCCGAACACTCAATGCAACATCTTTTTCCGCCTTTTTTAATAACAGTTGCAATACAATTAGTTTCTAAATTGGTCTCATCATGGAAGGATAATCGATGCGCTTTCCAAAAAGCTCTTCGCTCCTCTGGCAGAATCAGATCCACTATTCTGATTTTTTCTAATTCGTTGTTACTGTAGCCTGTAATCTCACAATATTTTTTATTTACATATGCGTGGTACATATTCTCAAGGACAACGCAGATACCATCATTTGCATTATCAACCAGGGCCTTAAATGTTTCCGAGATATCGTCCCATGTTCTCATTTCCTTTACCTGGATATTATCGCCGCCAAGGGTTCTGATAGCTATCCGGTTATCCTCGAAATTTATACTGCCAGATGATTTATCTCCTTCTTGATGATTTTCAACTAATACCGTTCCAGTTAGGTGCCCGGGATCATTATCTGGTATTTCTCTACTTTCGCATTTTATCTTATCCGCCGTTTTCATGGCAATCTCCTTATTATATTTCAATATTGATTCGGCAAAAAAAGCGAACGCATTTTTGTTATCAACAGGGCATCAAATATTGTAACACAAACATGCGTTTGAAAGATAGACGCAAGCAAGCTAAGAAATAAAATCAGTAGTATAGACTTTAAGATAATATCTTTGGGCTGCGTTATCGGTCGTGGCGGTATTACAATACAGCTTCCTCCCTCTGGCCTTGCCAAAAACCGTCATCTTAAAGTCCATAGTTAACCCTATCGTTGCAAAAGTCGGAGGGCTTCAGAGTCAAGGCGCCAAGGGTGCCGCCGTAGCAAATCTACTGCAAGCCCTTGGCAACGCAGGATCTTGCGTCCTCCGGCTTTCCCGCAGGGGAAAAAAGATGGCCTATAATAGACCCGATCCTCAAGTTCACCATGGGTTTATTCCTCGCAAAGCGTTGACATGCGGTGTAGAATCCATGCTCATGAGGTTTTGATAGCCTTTTGCCATCTTTTTTATGCAACTATGGGGTTAAGGCAACAAGCTATCTGATCTCGCAGCAGGTGATAAACGTAAAGTATGATGCGAAAAAAGAAAAGCGCATCACTGGCTTCCAAAAATAAACCCCAATGTTGCTTAAAAAAGATGGCAAAAGGTTGGCAAACCCATATGGGTGTTAAGGCTATAGCGCATTGAAGCACTTTGCGAGGAATAAACCCTTGGTGAACTTGAGGATCGGGTCTATTTCAGGCCATCTTTTTTTCCCCTTATCTTTTGTTTTTGGGGGAAAGCCGGAGGACGCAAGATTCTGCGTTGCCAAGGGCTTGCAGTAGATCTACTACGGCGGCGCCTTTGTCGCCTTGGCTCTGAAGCCCTCCGACTTTTGCAACATTGGGGTATACATCATCGTTAAAATACTTAGAAAATGGCATGTGATAACACAATGTTAGCAATTAGGGAATTTTATACTGCGGTAAAACATATAAAATTTTGTAATCTTTTTCAAGAGGGATTATGGGGGGGTAATGGGTATTGCCGTTACCCATTACGACCGAGAAGTACCCTTTGGTAGATTCCCAAAATATTATATTATAATGATTGCGAAGAAGCCGTGCGTAGCACGAAGTTTTATTTTTTCTTCTGTTTTGTGAAGAGCTTCTTTCCATGATTTTTTGAAAAGGTTGAAGTCGTACCACCACAGCCTTGGAATACGGCGCCGGATTTTTTTCATAAGGGCTGCGTTTCGGCGGTTCGCATGGGCGGGCCGTGTTCTGCAATACTGTTCATGAGTTGAACATACCGTCGGGGATCGATGCTGAGGTTGCGTTACTGAATCACATGGATGGGGTGCTTTTTACCCTAATGTTGCTTAAAAAGGAAGGCAAAAGGTTGGCAAACCCTTATGCGTGTTGAAGCTACACCGCATTGAAGCGCTTTGCGAGGAATAAACCAATGGTTAACTTGAGGATCAGGTCGATTTCAGGCCATCATTTTTCTCCTTCGGGAAAGCCGGAGGGCTCCAACTCCGGCGTTGCCAAGGGCCTGCAGTAGATCTACTACGGCGGCGCCCTTGTCGCCTTGGCTCTGAAGCCCTCCGACTTTTGCAACATTGGGGTTTAATTAACCCCATCGTTGTCTGATGTCATTCACCCCCACCCCGGCCCTCCCCCGTCAAGGGGGA
>JBNKKR010000090.1:0-4343 GCA_050291935.1 Desulfocapsaceae bacterium
ATATTGTCAGACGCAGCGCCGAGTTGCTTGCCCACATCCAAAACACCAACACCCAGTATAATTTGCCGGCATTTAGGAAAAAGCTCACGCGCAAATACAACCACGACGGAGTGGCTGAGCGCTTCGAAATTCCGGCCGTACAAAAAAGCGTTGAAGCCGACCTTGCCATGATCAGCGCTTTGAACCAGGTGCTTAAAAAGCTTGAGTGGCATATTGAAAAAAGCGCTCGGCAGCATGATTATCATACTTTGTATCTACTGCGATCCATACCAGGGGTTGGCCAAATTTTGGCCCTGGTCATCCTGTACGAAATTCACGACATCAAGCGCTTTCCAAAAGTTCAGGACTTTTCATCCTATGCCCGGCTGGTGCGCCCTACAAAAGAGTCCGATGGCAAGTGGGCCGGCCATTCCAACAAGAAAATCGGTAACCATCACCTGAAATGGGCCATCAAAGAGGCGGCCATGATTTTCCTGCGAGAGTCGACCCAGGCCAAATACTATGTCGGCAAATTGGAGCGCAAATACAACAAAGGCAAAGCGCTGGGCATTTTTACCCACAAGCTGGGACGCGCCGTATACTTTATGCTTAAAAACAAAGAGGCTTTTGATATGAAACGATTCTTTGATCAATAAGCTTGGAGCCGGCCAGGGCGTCAGCTTGGCGCATAACTGAGATCATATGGGCGGATCCGATCCTCTTGATTTATCACTTGCAGCCCCCTTGGTGGGGGACTGCTAAAAAGAGTGGACCCTATGCCCGAAGCTCATGCGCAGTTGATTGGCGGCATCTTGCCGGCTCCATCCCAATATACGGATTTGTTGTCAAACGATGATCGTGTTCTGCCCCTTATCCGAGTGACACCCTAACGGGATAAGCGCTTTTAGCGCTTAAGCCGATTCTTTTGACTGCGCCGGAATAAGGGCATCCCAAATATATTCTGAAGCTGTCCGATGGCAGCGCGCTGATTGTCAAAGAACTGTTTTGGCTAATCAGTTAATCCCGATAGATGTTTGGTGCAGACGCGTTATCCATACGCGCCTTGACTCCGTTGACCGAAGACGAAAGTCGGAACGAACGAGTCGTTTGTCAAGAAATTTGAAGTAAAGACGGAACAGTTATTCATTATTTGCCATTTTTCCGATCTATAGGGGTGGTTTTTTCCTTGACAACCGAAGGCCATATAGATGTTAGCTGCTAACTTCTCGGCAGATCATCTGCTTGTCTCGGCAATATATAAACTCCTTTGAGTAAATACTCTACTACGTCGAAGCCAGTATTTAACTCTTTCAGGGTATGAGCTTTCATTTCATGTGCTGCAGCATTTCCCATAAACCGAAGGCTGTGCAATATCACCGAACCTGCTTGCGTAATAAGACCTGCCTCCGCTAAGGAATCAATTTTTTGTTGAAGGTTTCTTCCACTCATCTGTTTGTCTTTACAAACTGATTCCACAATTGCCCGAATCCCAAATCCAGCCATAATATTAAGCTGTGCGCATAATGCACTATGAGCTTCCGTATAGACGTTATAAACTCCTTCTGGCAACAAATGTGATTCTTGAATCATAGGTCGACCGGCTATTCTATTTGGATAGAATTTCCGTTTTTTTGGAGGTGGATATGGCACGCCAGACACTTTATCATATTCAATATCTTCAGAAAATTGAGATTCTTCGCAAAAAGATATCGTCAGACAGCCCTTACATTGTACTATGAAATATTCTACATACAATCTAACATCAGCGTCAAGATCGTGCCAATAAGCATTTGTTAATGCCAGTATCTGATGGCGAGTTTCTCTGTTACACTCACCGCAAGGAATATTCATATCCCTGCTATCAGGGATTTCCGTTTTTTGAGAGGTAGGTGCATCCATTGACTTCATCCTGCATTCAACTAAAGCTAACCAGTGATTAACCGGAACCGTGTATTATCACATTTGTAATGTTGTAAGTTTAGTTTTCTGTCACATGACGTAATTAAGATAAGTTAAGAATATCCCAAGTTATTCGGTCTTGTCCATGCCTGATACATCTTGCCATTGATACAATTGTGGCCGTTTCTACACACCGCCAATTCCCGTTCATGTTTTTTACCTTGCCCCTCATTGCAGATATAGCAAGCCCAGTGTTTTGTGTGATATAGTTCAGGTATATCAATGGCCATGCTTACCGGTTGGGGCGTAGCGTCAGCGTAGCCCAATCCGCGTAAAGTATGAGGTTAGCTTCCAACTAATTTTGGACCAGCTTTCAATTCCGGATTATCGCGAATCATTTTCAATGCTAATGAAAAATCATCGCTGCTCGAAAAAACGAACCTCGACGCATAAAAAACTTGTAAAGAGTTATGATTAATAACGTTCTCGATTTTATAAGGAACAGTTTCTTTTTTTTCGAACCCATTCATGATCTGAGATATAAATGCACCATCCTTTATCATACTCGACCCAAGGTTTGGGTCTATTTGCATAATTAGTTTATATTGTTCATAGGCCCTTCTAAAACTTTCTTCGTGGCTCTGACAAAACATACCGAGAGTAAGAGTTTTACTTAAGGGGAAATAGATTTCAATTCCACGAACAGCTAAACCTATATTGCCATATGGCCCATGATCAACCATATTTTGTAGGGTTACAGGATTATCTGAAATGAATAACGGATGACTCTTTGTTGTTTTAAAAAGCACCCAAGATTTATTCAGAAAATACGGAGCATACTCTCCTGATTTTAAAACAGATCTTATTCCGTGCATCTTTAGTGTCTTGTCATCAACCTCAATATAATCCTTGATCTGGGAAGTATCTTCTCCTCTCTGTTTGAAAGAATTGCCTAAAGTTTTAGCTAATTCCCTGAACAATTGCCGATGCTGTTTAGTCCTCACAAATTGCAATGCGAAAAAGTGTGACAAAAAAAGCTGCTCGTCTTCTGAAATATCAGAAATGCTGTTTTTCCCAACTATATCTTTTATAATTTTTGCCGCGTGCGCTTCAATGTCAGCAAGCGATGGTTCTATCGTTAATTCGTTACCTCGAAACCTAAAATTATAAAATCCTTTTTCTGAAGCTACGTTCTTAACATGGGTTCTGAATGTTTGGCCGGTCGTTTTGTCAAAAACCCAAACTTGTTGTTTTTTCCCACTTGTGAATTGTTTAAGTAGAAATTGAGGGACATAGTGCTGTAGTTTTGCAATTTTGTAATGTTTCATATCGCAATTTTAGGGATGCTCACAAAAGCTAACGCTGCGGCTCACGGGTGAGGGCCGCTTTTTGGCCAGAATCCCTGTGCAGGCGGTTGTTAGCGCTTTCATTATTCTTCCTGCTTTACAGAACTTAAATTTCCTTTAAGTCTATTTAATTCATATTCTTCCGTCCCATTTGGTGTGGCCACATACTCATCATGTGCGGGTAAAAATCCAGTTGGTATAGGATTATCTGCATTTGGGTTATGAACTACGGCCAAGGGTTCTGAATTTCCAATCGCTGATGCGCCATTTACATCCACTGCCCAAATAGCACTGATCGGTGTGAATCTCGGGTCAAGAAAAGTGTGGGCAGGAACAGAAGCTCCTTTCGGCTTTGCTATTAACGGACGGTGCTGATACCCGGTACCTGTCTGTTTCATTGTGTCACGATTAATATTGATCTGATATGGCCCAACAGCAAAAACAGCTTCAACAGCAAACGGAAATTGACTTATTCCAAACAACTCAGGAAACGGGCCACTACGGAGTTTACATGCATTAACAGCTATTACATATGCATCGCTTGATGCGACAATTCCTTTTTCAATATACCCATTAACTGTACCATCCAAACTACCGAGCAGCTTTTCTGCCTTCTCTTTGATGGCACTTGTCCATCGCAAAAGTATCTGCTCATGAGGGAAGCTTATTACTGTGCCCAATTCAGGTTCCAGCCAGTCTGACGGCACACCGGTTGGCTCAGGACAAATGATTTCAATCCAGATCTTTTGCCCTTCCTCAATAACAAAAAAATCTGGACCACCGCCGCTCGGTGGCTCAGGGGTGAGCCCACTCTTTTTTAGACGCGCTGCAAGCAAGGCCTCCGATACACGAGACCAAAATCTCTTTTCCGAACCGGAGCAAAGTTCTATGATAAAATTCGAATCTGCCAATCCAGATTTGACAAAATCGTTGCATGCATCTGAAATCTCATCGCGTATAGCCTTGGGCCGGCCATTGCCGGGAAAACGTTGTATAAGAAAGCTTTCAATAGCTTTTTCGTTCATGTCTTCCTCAACGGCGCTAACGTATAGAGTTTTATCCATTGTCCCGCAGTGTGGAAGACACGGTGATGGATAAATTCCAATACATAATTTTAAA
>JBNKKR010000091.1:0-4338 GCA_050291935.1 Desulfocapsaceae bacterium
TGATCGACGCAAATCCTGGTTTGTCACAGACTGAAGTAGCAGAAAAAAGCCAGAAAGAAAAAACGAACATTACAAGAATTATAGACTTATTAGAAAAGAGTGGGTGTATCGAAAGACGAAAAGATGCGAGAGATCGCAGGTTTTATCGAATACATGCAACTGATGAAGGGAAAAAAGTACTAAAAACGGTTAATCCGATTACAGAGAAAACTGAGGAAATCTGTACACAATCCCTCAGTAAGAAACAGATGGAGGAGATGATAGCCTTATTAAACAATGTTTGTGACAGTGTTAAAAAAGTACTTTAATGCTGCTTTTTTGGGGAATTAAGTTGTCATGGCAACCTTGATCATGCCAACCAACTGAAGGAGGTATCATGTTCCAGAAATGTAAAGTAACTGTACTAAAAAAAGGATGTAACATGGATTTGGTTTATTCTTTTGTACAGGACCCGGACAATTTCGCAATTTGTAACCAAGTTGAGGTCAATCAGGAGTTTATCATTTCGAATCCTTATGTAATGCCTGAAGGCGTTTGTGCATATGCATGGGCTGATATCCGCCCGCAGATTCTTACCATGACATCAGGAGGTACATGTTCTTTTCTCAAGGATGAAAATATTACCATCGCAACCTGTACTGATCCGTTTCGTCCTGTAATATTTAAAATCGAAAAAATTGATGAATAAAATTTGTAATAACACGCGGGGGGGGAGAAGGGGCTTTTTTTTGCCAATATGGTTGTCGTGCCTACTGTAGCTATTGCAACTTTAATCTCGAAAGCATCATTAATATCCTTTGGCGTTACCCCCAATGTTGCATAAAAAAGATGGCAAAAGGTTGGCAAACCCATATGGGGGTTAAAGCTATACCGCATTGAAGCACTTTGCGAGGAATAAACCCATGGTGAACTTGAGGATCGGGTCTATTTCAGGCCATCTTTTTTCCCATGCGGGAAAGCCGGAGGACGCAAGATCCGGCGTTGCCAAGGCCTTGCAGTAGATCTACTACGGCGGCGCCCTTGTCGCCTTGGCTCTGAAGCCCTCCGACTTTTGCAGCATTGGGGTTACTTGGGGAAGGTTGGTTTGGATTTGTCAATTACAACGATAGGCAAAAATGAGGTTCATGTTCGTACAGATCACTGTTCAATCTAAAAGCAAAGGAAAAAAAGATGACAAATAAAATTGTTTTCATCCATGGTAGTCCTCGAAAAAATGGTAACACACGTGCGGTTTCCAGAAGAGCCATTCAGGCAGCACAGGATAAAAAGGCTGATGTTTTTGAGATTGATGCAACTAAACTTGAGTTTAAAATACCTGGATGTGCAAGTTGCATGGAATGCCATCAATCCGATAAATTTGAATGTGTGGTAGGCGACCAGCTATCCGAAACCGTTGCAGCACTGAGTGAATACGATGTGATTGTCGTTGCGACTCCAACCTACTGGATGAGTTACACTGCCCAGACAAAAATGTTTATCGACCGCATGGGCTCACTGATGAAATTTACGGAGTCCGGTGAAATCCGAACACCGCTTGCAGGAAAAGTACTTGCTATTCTGGCCACAGGTGGAGGGGCTCTGGACAACAACATGGAGCTTCTGGAGCAACAATGGGGGAGCGTTGCTTATATGCTGTCGTGTCAGTTTAAATCCTGCCTGTTCCCGAATACGCCAGTAGAAGCCGGTGCTCTCAAAAATAATCCGTCTGCCATGAAAAAGGCCCAAGAATTTGGCCAACTGCTGGCTTCATTGTAATTAGAGACGCGGAGGATTCTTGGGGACGTTGTTAGCTACTATGGTATTCCGGGGGACACCATACATAATTATTGACAATATTCATAATGTTTGATTTGTTTTTCAAATGTCGAGAATAGCAAGAGCGGTAGCCCCGGAATTCCGTATCATGTGACACAGCTGGGCAACAGACGCCAGCAGACCTTTTTCAATGATGAAGACTACCAGGCCTATCTGGAGTTACTGGCTGAATGGTGCACGAAGTTTAAACCCCAATGTTGCATAAAAAAGATGGAAAAAGGTTGGCAAACCCATATGGGTGTTAAAGCTATACCGCATTGAAGCACTTTGCGAGGAATAAACCCATGGTGAACTTGAGGATCGGGTCTATTTCAGGCCATCTTTTTTCCCCTGCGGGAAAGCCGGAGGACTCCAGATCCGGCGTTGCCAAGGGCTTGCAGTAGATCTACTACGGCGGCGCCCTTGTCGCCTTGGCTCTGAAGCCCTCCGACTTTTGCAACATTGGGGATAACACTCATCGCAAAGGAGAAATGATATGAAAAAAAACATGGGAACCGTTGACCTGGGAATTAGACTCGCATTGGCAATAGTCGTAGCGATATTATATTTTACCGGCAAAATATCAGGTGTCGTTGCAATTGTTCTGGGAATCTTCGCAATAGCATTCTTTATCACCAGTTTGATTGGGTATTGTCCCGCTTATACTCCGCTGGGGATAAAAACATTAAAAGAAAATAAATAACAGCATAACAAAATTTTAAAGAGGGACCGGGCAATATAGGGCGCCTTTGAACAGCCTTTTCGGTTTCCCTTATGAGGCTGTCAAATCATATTCTGGTAATCATTCCCGGCCCCTTAAAATAGAGTTCCAGACATCCAAGTCATATCACACGAATCTCGAAACCTGCACAATCTGCAATGCCGCTTCAATGTTTTTGAATTTAAAAGGAATTTACGATGGCTATTACAGGTTTTGGCAAGGTGGTGCACGTTTTCCATGCGCCAAATTCTTTGTGATAGCCATGACATTTCCGCACTTTTCGACAGAACAGGCCAGAGTGTCGTCTCTGTTTGAAGCCAACGCCTCAGAACACGAAAATAAGTAAAATGCATACTTCAGGGGAAAACCCCATAAGCATGCACATCGGTATGCAAGGAAACCCCAATGTTGCAAAAGTCGGAGGGCTTCAGAGCCAAAGCGCCAAGGGTGCCGCCTAAGTAGATCTACTGCAAGTCCTTGGCAACGCCGGATCTGAAGCCCTCCGGCTTTCCCGCAGGGGAAAAAAGATGGCCTGAAATAGACCAGATCCTCAAGTGCACCATTGGTTTATTCCTCGCAAAGCACTTCAATGCGGTGTAGCTTCAACACACATAAGGGTTTGCCAACCTTTTGCCATCTTTTTTATGCAACATTGGGGGAAAGAGCCTCGAAACTGGCTTGTTGTTTGACTAATCAGATATTTATGATATCAATGGGTAATCAGAGGAAATGTTGGATTATTGGGAGAATGACCTGGAAATTGATGAATTGGGCCAAACCGTGTGCAATTCGAGATTTCCCCTGAATAACTATAGTTCGCTTTTAGAGATATGGATAAAAATCAATCAAATCAAATGATGCGCTTTTTTGCCGAAGTCTATAGCGAGTCAGATAGGGCTGCCGCAATTCTCGCGGCTGCAGCAATAGATCAACGCCTTTATAGACTGCTCTCCAAGTTGTTTGGGCCAAAAGCATCACAAAGCACATCACTTTTTCGACCTGATGACCCTCTTGGGAGTCTTGCGACAAAGATTGAGGTCGCATTTCGAACAGGCATTATTGGGACAGATTTGCATAGGGAGCTTCACCTGATCAGAAAGCTTCGCAATAAATTTTCTCATTCCGAAGAGCTTCTATCATTTGATAAATCACCAATTAAAGATTTGGCGACCGAGCTAAGCATTCTCGATAAAATAAGGAATCACCCTAATCTTAACCTTCCCAAAGTAAATTGCACTTCAAGGGAACGTTTCCTATTTTCTGTCGTAAAGCTTTTAATCTATTTTGAGTTTCTAATAGAAACAAGAAAGCCATTTATTCGTCGTGGTGACGAAATGATTAATGATTTTGATAGTACTATGGATAAAAATGAAAGCGAACAAGCGGCTGGATGCGAAGCAAAAAACAGCGGTGCGCCACGAAGTGTAAAATAACTGGCATCTGAGAATGACTGCATCGAAAGTGTAACTCGACACATCGATTATCGAGTTATACCCTATCGTTGAAAAAGTCGGAGGGCTTCAGAGTCAAGGCGACAAGGGCGCCGCCGTAGTAGATCTACTGCAAGCCCTTGACAACGCCGGATCTTGCGTCCTCCAGCTTTCCGAAGGGGAGAAAAGATGGCCTGAAATAGACCCGATCCTCAAGTTCACCATGGGTATATTCCTCGCAAAGCGCTTCCATGCGGCGTAGATTTCATGCTCATGGGGTTTTGCCTACCTTTTGCCATTTTTTTATACAACTATGGGGTATCGTAACAGTCATTGTAAAGCGTAGACAGAGAGTTTGCCGGCCGAAAACATATGTTGAAGCGATTGAGTCCC
>JBNKKR010000092.1:0-4126 GCA_050291935.1 Desulfocapsaceae bacterium
TGATGTTGAAAAGAAGTTGCTCCCGGTCGCTTGTTACTTCTACGGCGGTGCCTTCAGGAAAAGTACCTTCCAGAATTTTCATGGCCAGAGGATCTTCAAGATAGCGTTGAATTGCCCTCTTAAGTGGGCGTGCGCCAAATTGAGGATTGTATCCTTTGTTTACCAGAAATGTTTTTGCATTGGTTTTTATATGCAGTTGCAACTGTTTTTCCGTAAGCCTGTTTTTAAGATGAGTAAGTTGAATTTCAATGATGTCGGCCATATCATCCAGTGAAAGACTGTGGAAAATAATTGTTTCGTCAATACGATTTAAAAATTCCGGCTTGAACTGCCCGTGAAGAAGTTCATCCACCTGATCGCGGATGGAGTCGTCACTTTTGTTGCTTTGAGCCATTTCCATAATCAGGTTGCTTCCTAAGTTGGAAGTCATGATTAGAATGGAATTTCTGAAATCAACGGTTCTCCCTTTGCCGTCGGTCATTCGACCATCGTCGAGTACTTGCAGGAGCACGTTAAAAACATCATGATGGGCCTTTTCGATTTCATCTAAAAGAATCACGGCATAAGGACGTCTGCGAACGGCTTCTGTCAGGTATCCACCCTGGTCATAACCCACATAGCCCGGAGGCGCTCCGATGAGTCTTGCCACCGAATGTTTTTCCATGAATTCAGACATATCGATTCGAATCATTGCCTGTTCAGAGTCAAAGAGAAAGTCGGCAAGGCTCCTTGCCAGCTCAGTCTTACCAACTCCGGTTGAACCAAGGAATAGAAAAGAGCCAAGGGGACGATTTGGGTCTTGTAATCCTGCACGAGAACGTCTCACCGCGTTGGAAACGGAGCGGATGGCATCTTTTTGCCCAATAACCCTACGACTGAGTTCCGATTCCGCCTGTACTAATTTATCTTTTTCTCCTTCAAGGAGCTTGTCCACCGGTATTCCTGTCCATTTGGCAACAACACCCGCTATATCTTCGCTACTTACCTCTTCTTTGAGCATTTGCTGTTCTTGCTGAATGGTGTGGAGCTTTGCATTTGCTTCATCCATCTGTTTTTGCAAAGCAACTATTTTCCCATACCGAATTTCAGCCACCCGGCGTAAGTCTCCTGCTCGCTCAGCCTGTTGCGCCTCTGATCCAAGTTCATCCATTTCCTCAGTTATTTTGCGGATGTTTTGGATTGCGTCTCGTTCGATAGTCCACTGTCCTTTAAGGGCGCTGAGTTTGTCGTTGAGTTCTCCGAGCTTTTGACTGATCTCCTGGAGACGTTCTTTGGAAACCTTGTCTTTTTCTTTTTTGAGGGCTTCCTTCTCGATTTCGAGCTTGATCTTTACACGTTCCAGAGCGTCTATTTCTGTTGGCATAGAATCAATTTCGATCCGAAGTTTAGATGCGGCTTCGTCTATTAAATCGATTGCTTTGTCCGGGAGGAAACGATCTGTTATATATCTGTTTGAAAGGGTAACAGCGGCAACTGTTGCCGAATCCTGTATCCGAACACCGTGGTGAACCTCGTATTTTTCTTTAATACCACGAAGGATGGCAATGGTATCTTCTTCGCTCGGTTCCTGGACTAAGACAGGTTGGAACCTTCTTTCAAGGGCGGCATCTTTTTCTATATATTTTCGGTATTCGTCAAGGGTGGTAGCGCCAACACAGTGCAATTCACCGCGGGCAAGTGCTGGCTTGAGCATATTTGAAGCATCCATTGAGCCTTCAGCTGCGCCAGCACCGACCAGGGTGTGGATTTCATCGATAAAAAGAATTATTTCGCCGGCTTTTTCTTCCACTTCTTTTAGTACGGCTTTCAGCCTGTCTTCAAATTCACCACGATATTTGGCACCAGCCACCAGGGCACCAAGGTCAAGGGAGATAACTTGTTTGTCCCGTAAGGTCGCAGGGATATCGCCGCTGACAATCCGGCCGGCCAATCCTTCAACAATGGCAGTCTTGCCGACTCCCGGCTCTCCAATAAGGATGGGATTGTTTTTGGTTCTTCGTGAAAGTACCTGGATGATTCTTCGTATTTCTTCGTCTCTTCCAATGACCGGGTCAAGCTTTCCCTGTTTGGCAACGTCTGTCAGGTTTCTGGCATATTTTTCAAGGGCCTGGTATTTCTCCTCGGGGTATTGATCCGTTACCCGTTGATTTCCCCGGATGGTGCTAAGAGCGTTAAGGAATGATTTTTCATCAATCCCAAGCTGCTTAAATACGTTGCTACTTGCTGTGTTTCGCTCCTGAAGGATGGTGAGAAACAGGTGTTCCTGGCTCACAAAATCATCTTTCATTTTACTGGCAGTGATAAATGATTTCTCGATGATTTTACGGAGTTCATTTGCAAGATATGCTTGTCCGGCTCCGCTGCCACTTACCTGTGGAATGGCACTAAGAAGTTTGTTTATTTCGCTTAAGAGTCGCGCCGGTTCGACGCCTAATTTCTGCAATACGGGAACAACCACCCCCTCCGGTTGCTCAAGTATTGCTTTTATGAGGTGAACGACTCCAATTTCCTGATTATTGTTGTTTATAGCGAGTTGCTGTGCATTTTGTATCGCTTCCTGCGATTTTACCGTGAGCTTGTCAAATTGCATCTTTCTTCTCCCTGTATTGCTGCGAATTTGTCAATAAAATATATGTAAAAACAGTATATTGTTTTTTGTCTGCAAAGAAGGTAAGAATGTCGGGGGTTCTTGTCAAGAGTTTGGCGTGAAAATTGCAAGTGAATTTTTTTGAGGTTTTTGACGGGGATGGCAGGAGTGCTTTTTTTTAGTAACTGTAGGCCGTTATAGAATTTTTTTGGGGGGAGTTATAAATTCTTTTTACTATGGGCGATAAATTGTCTGCAAATTCCTCTCACCAGTGACGTCTCTTTAGCACTCATCTGTACTTTACCAAGGAATTGTCTGATATTTCGCATGTAGTAATCGTGACTCTTCTCTTTGAGGAAGTTAATATGTTCAAGGCTTCTGTCAAGGTGGTGAAACATATTTTCCAGCTCTTTTGTGTTGGCAATTTTAGGGGCAGGAGGTGGATTTTTTTGTTCGTAAACAACAGCGTGAAAGAGTTCGTAACAAAAGATGGATACGGCTTGTGCAAGGTTGAGGGAAGAAAAATCTGCAGTGGGAATGGCTGAGGTTTGCTGACAGTACTCCAAAGCTTTGGAACTAAGCCCACTGTCTTCGGGGCCAAAAAGAAAGGCAACCTGGTTTTCCAACAGAAGGGGAAGGATATTGTGAACCACTTCTCTTGGTGCTTTTGCAGGAATTCGGTGACGTCCACGTCTGGCGGTGGTGCCTATAACCTGAGAAAAGGGGGCAAGCGCATCTTCAATATTTTGGTGAAATTCCATGGCATCAAGGAGGTGCGCTGCATTGTGCGTGGCAAGTTTTGCCATACGGTCATGATCGGGATATTCATCGGCAACAACAATAATTCGGGTTAAGCCCATGTTCCATGCCGCCCTGGCAGCCGAGCCTATGTTTTCTGGATATTTAGGGCCAAGTAAAACCACGGCCACGTTGTCTAAGAGATGCTGATTTGCTGACATGGGAGAAAGAGGAAAAGCTGCTAATGGGTATCACACAGCATAAAAGCCGTATGATACCCAGGAAAGGGTCTTATCCCCAGCAGGAAAGGAATCTGCCACGCGGATCATTTCTGCCTGGTTTTGGGGCGTGGTGTCAATATAAAAGGGAATAAAATAACTATTTTGCCAAACTTTCTTCCAGAGAGACCCGGCTCAGTTTTTCGTACTGTTCCACTTGTTTGTCTGCGTTAGTTGGCATCAGTCGCTTGAGAAGGGGAACTACCCCTTTTTCGGATTCATCAAAAACACGTTCTGCTTCTTTCAGGGTGATCTGCCAGGCAGGTGCAAAACCAGGGGCCTTTTCAAACATCATATCCAGAGCTGTCTGGTAAATATAATATTGACGGATCTCTTTCCTGCCGGGTTTTTGATTAAGGGACTGCACAGTAATCCGTAGATTGTCACGTTCCTGTTTCAGGGATTCAAGTTCGTTTTTCCGCCGCTCATTTTCGGTGGAATCTATTTCCAGTTTTGTGTGGAGATGGGTGCGTAAACGAGAGACTTCCGCGCTGAGTTCCCGGCGACGCATAAAACCACGAAT
>JBNKKR010000093.1:0-4024 GCA_050291935.1 Desulfocapsaceae bacterium
CAACAGCCAAATCGCCAAAGCTGCGAGTAAAATGGCGACGCGGTAGGAAAGCCGGTTGCCCGACTCCCCCCGCACAGATCCCTGCATGAAGTTTTCCCTCACAAGGCTCCTCGGTTGGGCTCGCTTCCGTGTCAGGCGGTGTGTCTGCCTGAGTTGCTATTCCCCGCAGTGAGGTTTGCTCATGTTGATCCAGCCCTACATGTCCGGCATGAGTTTCCTTTGCGAGCTATGTGCTTCCGTCAGGTCCTTCCCCCTGTGGCAGGCTTTCCCTACCTCTGAGTACTATGCCTGATAAGACACCCCAAAAGCATGTAGCCGCCTTGCAACGACCCACCTGTGACGGCACGGTATGTGATCTGAACAGGAACTGTTGGGGCTTGCCGAGTTCTCTGACACATCTCTTCCTGCATGCCACGGCCTGTGGACTCCGGCGGACCTCCACATCCTCGCCAAAACGGATGTTTCTGTGTTGCCTTCGGCGCACGTTAAAACCCGCGGCGTCCGCAATTTGGACAGGCTCGGGATCAGGCCTTCATTCTTTACATATCCAACAATTTTGTCAGGAATGAAGACCTGACCCCGAGCCTGCATTTGACCCCGAGCCTGCAAACTGTGCGGCGCGGTCCTTTGCGTCCGTCCCAGTGAAATGTTAAAGGCCTTTTCATTTCCTTGCTGTTGTAATCGCAAAATTATACAGACGCCATTGACAAGCAACTTGGGTAAAACCCGCACTTTTTAACCAGGAAAAATGGTCTGAAAGCGTCATTGGATGATCCTTCTCAATGTGTTTTGAATACCAAAAATCAGGGTCCTCTCCTTGAGACTGTATAAATTTTTTCCAATATGCGTATTGTTCCTGCGCTATCGTCTGATCTTCGTCAATAATTATGTCCCTGGCAATAAAGAGCCCTTTGCGGCTTAGAGCCGAGTACAATCTATGATAGAATTTTTCTCTTTCTTCCCACGTGAGATGATGCAGGGTAAGGCCCGCCAAAATGATGTCGTACCCTTCACCAATTGAGTCTGTTCGAAAATCTCCCTGTACCAGTTCAAACTTTCCGGTATGGCCTGATACTTTTTTCTCGAATGCAGCGAGCATGTTTTCGGTAAGGTCAAAGCCAATAACATAAGAGTTCGGGAGCTTACGAAAAACAATATGTGTCAAAATTCCATTTCCACAGCCTAAATCAAGAACACGATATTCTTTTGCCGTATCCGGGAGAAGATCAAATATTATTTGATGTTGTTCCATATAATGGGGGACAATCCTCACCATTAATTTTTCATATTCATCGGCTTGCTTGGCGAAATGTTCCTTCACTTGTTCTTGCTTCATTTATCTTGCCTTTAACGCCGTGCTCAGCTGCAGCCAGGGCTTCCGCTGACTTTGAAAAATATGTTTAATTACAAGCTATTTCGTACTCTCGAAAATGCCACGGCCCTGGCTGTCTGATGCAGCTACAGGTTGGGCCGCCACTTAGTACCGCTTGGCAATGTTAGTAATCCGGACAATAAAGTCAGATTTCGCCTCTGTGTATGCAACCCGATCATTTGCATGGGCTTTGGACAATTTCCGCTTGAGTTTGGCATAATCCTGCGCCGCTCGCGGATGTTCAATGAGGTAGTCCCGAAAGAGCAACCGATCCCAAAGCTCGAAATGTGCTTCAACAATGTGAATATGGTGGGTTCTGTTTCCGCCTTCATCACGTTTGATGAAGAATGCATAAAAAGGGGGCGTGTCATCGCCCCACATTGGCCGCCAGAAGTAGTCGTATCCCTTTGGTTCGAGTATTTGTGGAACCCTTTGTCTGGTTTCATCCAGTGAGGTTACTTCGACCAACATATCGACAATAGGCTTTGCTGCCAGACCATGAACAGCTGTACTGCCGAAGTGCTCAATACGTTTGACCAGCGTTTTTGGAAGACAGGACTGGAGGTGAGCCTTTTCTTCCTCAAACAGTTCAGGCCAACGAGGGTCGTAAGGTACTACGGCAATATCCTCCTTCAAAACCCGGGCAACCATCTCTTCCAGTGTTTCCATCTTTTATTTCCTTACGCCCAACGCCCACCATCACTGGGGAGCAGGGAGTGATGACTTTGCTAATGGCACTTTAACACCAAACTTTGCTTGTGCCACAGTCGCCCGGCCCTGCGAATCCAGTGCATGGTGAGGTTAAACGCGAATCTCAAGCAAGGATTCATATGAAGGCAAATTATCACTATTTCTCAATTCCTCCATGTAGGCTATCCTAAGCTTTTCCTTTGCATTTTCAAGGATAAAGAGAAATTCTTCTGTGTCTTCTCTATCCCCTAAAACCTCAGCCTGCAACATCTTTTCTTGTTGTCGAATAGCAATTTCAACCGACTGTATTGCTACTATAATCGTACTTGAATCAATTTCAGCCATTTGCCACACTCCTTTGGCGATTCATAGCATTAATTGCCAGTTGATCAAGCAACTGAATATAATTTGAGGATGGCATATCAAAGTTGGGGCTAACAGAATAGTGATTCGCGGAATATCGTTTAATAAAATGATCCTTTGTAATTATTAGTCCAGCAGGAATGATAGTTCCACGTGGTATGACAAAATATTCCCACCCTCCACCGGGGAATGCATTAGCACGGTCTAAAAGAGAAACCCCCATGCCGATCTTTGAACGAACCCACTGACGACCATCTTTGGAATAGGTTTCTACATCAGGCTGCCTTATGCGGCCACGCCCCATATCTCTTTTCATTAATTCAGGATGCAAGATGCCATTAGATGATCCTTTTTTCCGAACTGCTCTCCATAAATGAATTGTAGTTTCCCCCATGTACATTTTTTCAAGTTCGTTACGAGAAATTAAAATATCTTCTATTGTCTTCATCTTTTAACCTTCCTTTCATTTTTCTAAGCGTTTAACGTCGAACTAAGGGGCCGGGAAACAAACCCGTAAAACCCTTCAAAACACTGCAACTTGCCAATGCGACGCATGATTTCTAAAGTGGCATGGCTTTCCCGGTCCCTCTTAAGTGACAGGTTCGGCTAAATATTTCGATGCAATTGTTGATGTGTGTGTTAATCAGCACGTCTGATCCATTTTAAAAACCTTCATCAGGATGCTCGATGCGATCATATTAGTGGCGTGTGTCATGGCATCCAGAATATCGCTGTCTGTCCAACCATGGTCATGCAACATGTCCATATCTTGTTTCTCGACAGCATTCGGTGATTTGATAGCTTTCATTACAAATGATACCATCGCCCGATCTTTATCATCTAACGGTGTCTGCAAAGGATCTTTTTCCATCTTTTGAATATCCTCGTCAGATAAGCCCTGCATCTTCAACATTTTCCTATTAAAACCCGTGCAGAAAGAGTGGCCGGATTGTCGTGCCACAAGATAGCGTATACTGGAAAGAAGACCAAATCCTAGATTTGGATGCTGTGAATAATACTGGATGGAACGCCAGAACATGTCAAACATCCAAGGGCTTGCGCTCGCTAATTGCATTGGGGCAGGAATCACACCAGCTTTTTCCTGTATGATACCATAAATTTCTTTTATTTTTCCTTCTGCTTTTTCAGGTTCAATGGTCCGGATTAGAGCCATGGTCCCTCCTTTTCCGCTATTTATAAATTGTTTTTTTGTGCTCATGTGAAGGATTTTTCATCACATTATTACGTCCACCAAAGAATTACGCTTTTCAATTCACTTTTACCTTCGAACGTTCCAAATCACCAAGTGCAAAAGGCTTCCACAAAGTTATGCAAAGGCCGCCGCTAGTGAAAAACCATTAATATCGTATAATGCCATGGCCTTTTGCATCTGGTGCATTTGGTGGTTAAGTGTTTCTATTTTTAAATATCTGGATTTACGATTCGCAATAATCCCGGTGCAAATAGAAAAAGAAAAGAATGCACAAGTATAGCAAAAGTGATTATTCCCAATATTGCGATCGAATATGAGTTAAAGTTCTCCATCACCCAGAACATTATAATTACACCTGCACCTCCTGATATACCGCCCGCAATTCC
>JBNKKR010000094.1:0-3863 GCA_050291935.1 Desulfocapsaceae bacterium
TATTTGATAATTTGTGTTGAAGAAAACATGACATAATTATGGACTTCTGGGAAGATGGGGTTAAATTACCGCTTACGCTAATTTTGCAAAGCAACCTGAGGTTGTTCAGTTCGTAGAAAAAGTCATAAACCAGCATGAATTAAAAATCGAACAAGGCAGTGAAGAACATAAAAAAATCTGTCGACAGGCTCTAGAAATGTTGTTTCGACTTGATCAAAAAAAATTGCAGTATAAGCAGCATATTCTGTATGGAAATGTTCAACAGCCTTTTGCTGTCCCAAATAGCAGAACTGGTGACATAGAAAATGATCTACCTAAAATCACAATTAGAAAACTGATCGATCAATATTGTGAAACCAAGATAACGATCGAAAAAGAATGGAAAAACCCAGATACGATCAAAGGGAAAAAGGAGTACCTTGCTAGGGTTGCTGAAATGTTCGACTATGTTGCAAAAAAGAAGAACCCTGTGATTTCTTCTCTTACTCGAGAACATGCTCGTGAAATGCGTCGGGTGCTGTCACTGATACCAGCAAATCTGAAAAAGAAGTATCCGACATTAACCTTAAGACAGGTAATAAAAAAATCTGAGAGCGGGATTATCCCAGAAGTTGAACGTTTGAAACCAAACTCTATTAACACCTTTGCAGGTCCTAACAGGGGATATTTCTACTGCCGTTCAGCTACCGTCCCATTTGCTACTTTTTGAAGAATTTTTCCAATCTCCCGTCTATTTTGTTCTTGGAAATCACGACTATTATGGTGGGTCAATTGAATCCGTTCGTGAGAGGGTCATTGAGATTTGCTCAAAGTCCAAGTGGCTTCATTGGCTGCCGAGGTCCGGCATTGTTCAGCTTAGCAGTGATACATGCCTGATAGGTCACGGTGGCTGGGCTGATGGTCGGTTTGGGGATTACGAACGATCACGGGTGTTACTCAATGACTACCTGAAAATTCAAAATTTTATCAAAGCTGGACATGTTGGTCGGTTGGCCCTCTTGAATAGCCTGGGAGATCAAGCTGCCACATATTTTCAAGATGTTTTTCCCGGTGCTTTGGAGCAATTCGAACATGTGATAGTGCTGACTCACGTACCTCCTTTTAAGGAGTCTTGCTGGCATGAAGGAGAGATCTCAGCTGATGACTGGTTTCCGCACTTTTCTTGTAAAGCCGTTGGTGATGTTTTGGTAAAACATATGAGAAATGCTTCGGAAAAGAAGATGACAGTTCTCTGTGGACATACCCATAGCAGTGGTACATGTCAGATTCTGCCCAACCTGGAAGTGAAGACCGGTGGTGCCCAATATGGTAAGCCAGAGGTTCAAGAGATCGTGAACATAAATCAGTGAGAAATTATGCTGTTATAAACTGATGTGGTCAAGTACCAGAGAGCTGAGCGTCACCATGCCAATAAGTGTACCGTTTTCCTCCACAGGGGCGTGGTGTAGTCCCACTCGGTGGAGCAGGCGGGCAATGTAACGAATGTCCATATCCGCAGGGACAGAAAGAGCAGGTTTTGTCATAATTTCGAAAACATTTACTTCTTCCGCGCGTTTGTCTGGTATCAGGACGCCATTGATGATGTCCTGCACCGAAACAATTCCCCAGGCGTCATTTTCACTTCGTTTGTTAACCAAAAGGCTGTCTACCTTCTCAGCTTTCATCATTGCAGCAGCCTCTTTGACTGTTGCCATTCCATCGATGAAATTGACCTTGGGGTCAATTACGTCTTTACCACACAGTAATCCTGGCGAAGTTGTCATGATAGCTTGCACTCCTGATATGCCATGTTTTTCAATTATTTGATGAGGTTCTGCTTTTTTATTAAAAATAGTGTTTGCGCACTTCTTCTTTAAAATAGTCCAGTTGGCTGTCCAATCCGACCACCGACTCAACCGGTATTACAAAAGCGATTCCGGTGCCCGGTTTGTTGAATTTACCGGCAGCTGAAATGGCATCCAGCACTGTCCTGACGATATGTTCTTCGAGCAGGAAAAGGACAATGTCGGTGGGAGCTTCCAGGGACAAGCCAAAAAAAGTTTTTGCTTCTTGCATACCAGTTCCACGCGCTGGAATGATTGTTGCCCCTGTTGCACCCGCTTCCTTGGCTGCGTCGACAACGGTATCGGTGAGATCAGTTTTGACAGATGCGAGAATGACTTTAAATTTCATGGAGAGACTCCTGTTTTTTGCTGAGACCGGGATACCATCCACAGGGCGTACTGCCCATACCCGAGAACAGTAATGATTGGAAAAAGGCTAGCGAAGGCAATCAGTCCAAATCCATCTACCGCAGGGTTTCTGCCGGGAATCATGGAAGACAATCCCAGCCCAAGGGCAGTCACTATGGGTACTGTGACCGTAGAGGTGGTAACACCACCCGAATCATAGGCAATTGCCAGAATAGTTTTAGGGGCAAAAAAGGTTTGCGCCAGGACAACAAGGTAACCAGCCATGATGTACAAGTGCAAAGGTGTACCGGTGACAATTCTAAATGTTCCGAGACTGATACCAAAAGCGACACCGATGGCAACTGTGATTCTGAGCCCCCAGGCGTTAATACTGCCACCTGATACTTCATTGGCTTTTAATGCGATGGCGATAAGGGAGGGTTCGGCAATGGTGGTTGCAAAACCAATCAGAGCGGCAAAAAGGTAGATCCAACCGTAGTTGCTCCAGTCGGAGAGGTCAATGCTTGCAGCGCTTCCCTGGAGAAACAGCGGATCAGCAAGTTGATTTGCCATGATTTTACCTAAAGGAAACAGTGCTTTTTCCAGTCCCAGCAAAAAGAAAGTAAGGCCAATGATAACATAGACTCCACCAATAAGAATGTTTTTCAGATTGGGAACACTCTGTTTGAGAACAACCAACTGGAAAAAGCCGAAGAGCAGAACGATGGGGAGGAGATCTCGGCAGGTCAGCAGGAGGGTCTTGGCAAAATTATACGGGTAGTCCATTATCTTCCACCATTGTTAAAAAATGACCAAGCCATATATCATAACAAACATCATAGGGAGTAAGGAAGCAAAAGCAATCATACCGAATCCGTCAGTAAGAGGGTTCCTGCCGCGGATGATGGTTGCGAGACCGACGCCGAGTGCAGTGACAAGTGGAACGGTGATGGTTGAGGTTGTAACGCCGCCGGCATCGTAAGCTATCCCTATGATTTGTTTAGGCGCAAATATGGTAAGGACCATTACGGTGCAGTAGCCACCGATTATTAAGTAGTGTAATGGCCAGTTGCGTAAAATTCTCAATACCCCAAGAAGAATGGCAAATCCGACGGAAAATGCAACTGTTAGTCGTAACCCGAGGCCATAGGCGTCTTTTGACTTTGCACTATTTTAATAAAACCGCCAGATACCGCAATATCTGCTGCTTCACTGGAGATAGCAATAAGTGCCGGCTCAGCCGCAGTAGTTGAAAATCCAAGCGCAAAACTAAATAGCAGAAGCCATGCAAGACTGCCTTTTTTACTGAGCGCATATGCCATCCCCTCACCAAGGGGAAAAAGTGCCCTTTCAAGTCCCTCAATGAACAAACTGAGCCCAACAACGACAAGAGTTGTGCCCATAAGAATGTCTGACAAATTGGGTAACGGTTTTCGAATTATGATAAATTGGAAAAACGAGACAACCACCACGATGGGAAGTAGATCTGTTGTAGCAGCCCATAGCTTTTTCCCTATATATGAGATGTTGGCCAGGAAAAGGTCAAGCGTTTTGTGCTTCATGGTGGCGTTGCTGCAGGGTGACCACCTGTAGGGGATTATGACATTCATGTTGACGTGCAGTGCTTCCTGCACGTTGCCGTGGTTCAGGTACTCGATCACGTAGCTGTTTGAGCAGGGGCCGTAAGAGTTG
>JBNKKR010000095.1:0-3477 GCA_050291935.1 Desulfocapsaceae bacterium
GGGTCACCCATTAAAAGGCCCTTGTCAAGACAATATACATCTCCATTAGGAAAAAAATGGTCATTTCCCTTGCAAGGATAAGCTCATTGATACCTCTGTATTATTGCCCCCTGCTGCAGTAATGACTTCTTTCGGCCGCGCCCGCTATTTCAGAGTTAAGGGTCGGTATCGAAGTACCGCACCAGTCACCCATCAGGATCTAGACACTTACCACGAGGTATATGGCTGCTCCACGAAGAGCCCTCAAAAGCCTCGTAGTGGAATAGCCATATACCGATGTGGCGCGCCCCTGTCCACATTGTGGACCCGGAAAATAATTGGTGCCATGAGGTGTCCAAGTGTTGATTTCAAATCTCGTGGTTACAAACCAACCCCTTAGTGGCTCACATCATGGGCGGTGAAAGCAAATCGTTACAGGGCGAGACGGCTGCCAATCAAATCTGGTGGTTTTTCCAACCCCTTTCCAGGTTCACCGCCTCGGCCATTCTTAAGCAAAGAGTTTATTCGGATTAAATTGTACCTGATCCCTCATCATGTAATAGGCAGCTCTTGCCAACTTATGCGCCAGTGCACTATAAGCCACCGAATTATTCGTTCTGGCTGCTTTCCGATTGAAAAATGCCCTGGCCTGATCACAGTGGCGCCTTGAATGTTCTGCCGCCTCAGAAAAGGCCCAGGCAAGATACTTGTTACCGTTTTTGCTGTTTCCTTTGCCCTTCTTTTTGTTGTTGCTTGTCCAGCTTATTGGAACTTTGCGGCAATAGGAAGTGAAGTTGCCAACTTTTTTGAAACGCATTATTGACCCAGTTTCCAGCATGATTGTCAGAGAAAGGATCTTGCCAACTCCAGGTATGCTCTGTAAACACTGAAATGGTTTCTGCAATTTAACTTTTTCCAAGACCAAAGATTCAATCCGGCGTATCTGTTGCCCAAGAAAATCAATCACCTCTTTTGACACTTCTCCACAGAGCAACAGATCTTCCTGGCTTCCCAGGAGAGGCGCGACATGATCTTCACGCAGAAGCTTGATCTTATTACAACTCAAGCTTCTGCCACAGTTTCTACTAATGATCCCCTGCAAGCTGTTAATGACTGATGTTCGTAACCGAACCAGGTGTCCTCTCTTTCTCAGTAGATCACGAAAAGGTCTTTTTTCTTTGGGATAAATGTATCCTTGCGGGATGATACCCAGCCTTGCCATATGAGCCAGCCAGAAAGCATCATGCTTGTCATCGACACGCTTCAGTCCTTTGTACTGCTGCATAGCTGCAGGATTTGCCAGCAACACGTTGTATTGTAGATCCATTAGGCAGTCCACAAGCCAGTACCAGTTAAAGGTGGACTCCACCACAATTGCTAAGAGATCTTCTTTGAAAGGTTCTAGTTCTGCCAGGAGGACATCTGCCATGTTGGGCAGTCGTTTATGAAAAACACGTTTGTCATCCTGATCCAGTATAGCCAAATGATTGTTGTTTGAATGTAGATCGATTCCAGCATATAATGTAGTCATAAGGCACCTCCTATGTAGTGGTTTCCGCTACCTTAATTATACAACCAATTCGGTCGTACTTGAAACTCGGGTGCAAGTTTCAGGTTGAATGCCTTTTATATGATTATCAAATCTATATTCTTGACAAATTGGAACAACAGAATAATCCACCGGATAAACCGGTGATCATCCCGTTCCGCCCGACCTACGATCGGAATGAATGGCTTCGAAAGAATAAAAAGAAATGAAAGTAGAATATAAAATAAAATTTGAAGTGCCAGTAAATTATGATCCATTTGAGGTGCTGCACAAGTTGCCATCACCAATCAGTTCAAAAATGACAGAGATATATAATTATTCTGTTGAACCATACGGGTTTTATTTTCTGGACAATCTTGTCGATCAAAAGGTGGCAGGATATGCAATGAAGCTATTTATCGATGAATGTTTTAAATATTCAGGGAATGTCGAAATTCAAAAAATTAATGGCAAAAGGTAACCATTTTTTTGCAGCAGATTGCCAGGGCGGGCCGGCCTTGGCAAATCGAAATTCCGTGTTGCCCTGGCAACAGATGAAAAACCCGTTATGCGCTAAAAATAGAAATATGCCGATTATCCAAGAAAGGAATTGAAAAATAATGTTCGATTATTCCCTTGCCCATTGGGCTACATTTTTAACAGCTGCTGTATTGTTAAACCTCTCTCCAGGCCCAGATATGGCTTTCATTCTGGGGCAAACGGCCAAAAGAGGTGTGCGATCAGGCTTCTCTGCAATGTTTGGCATTTGGACGGGTGCATTTATCCATGTCATTTTTGCTGCATTGGGTTTGTCTGTAATTTTGGCCACTTCGGCGGTAGCTTTTTCTGCTGTGAAATGGATTGGTGCGGCATATCTTATTTGGCTTGGTATACAGGCATTAAGATCTGATGGAACTAATATTTCTGTAAACGGGCAAGGCTCCCCTAAAAGACTGATGAAAATATTCCAACAAGGGGTGCTGGTAGCAGTATTAAACCCTAAAGTAGCTATTTTCTTTTTGGCATTTTTACCGCAATTTGTGGAGGTGGGAGCAGGCCCTGTTAGTGCACAGTTATTTCTTCATGGCTTTCTTATCATTGTCGTCGCTGCTTTCATTGAACCTCCCTTAATTCTAATTGGTGGTAAATTAACAGGCTATCTCAGCAAGAACATACAAGTATCACGCTGGATGGACCGTGGTCTTGGTGCCTTATTTGTTGGCTTAGGCATTAAACTGGCAACAAGTGACCGATTATAATATACAAATGCATAATCGGGATAGGACTCCCCATCACTGAGGAGCCCTCCCACACCACCCGGCATACGGATCATGTACCAAGGCGGTTCGGCTGATCAGGGAAATCAGTTCCCGGGAAAATACAATCCTTTATCAATAAAATACTTCTCAGGCATGGCAATGGCCACCCACTTGATTTTACTCATGCGCCAATACTTCTTGCGGGCATTGCCGCAAAGCATGGCATCACTATGGGCTATTCCAAGTTTCTCCAGGTTACGGACCCTGGTCTTCGGGTTTTTCCATTGTTTCCACATGAGACTGCGCAGTCTTCTCATTATCCAGATTTTGAGCCCTTTGAGGAAGGATTTGGCTTCTGTGAGCCGAAAATAATTCCACCATCCTCGAAAGTAAAGGTTCAACTCCCGGATAACTTGCCACAAACTTTTACTCCGCTTGCGGCAGGTCAGTTCCTTGACCTTGTCTTTAAACCGTTTCATGCTTTTGGCATGAATCCGGATTTTGGACTGACCACACATTTGAAAATATGTGAATCTTAAAAATTTACGCAGCCATGGTCTGCTGACGGCACTTTTGTCCCGGTTTACTTTGAGCTTGAGTTTCACGGTCAAAAATCCAGTGATACTCGGATATAGGGTCACCCATTAAAAGGCCCTTGTCAAGACAATATACATCTCCATTAGGAAAAAAATGGTCATTTCCCTTGCAAGG
>JBNKKR010000096.1:0-3236 GCA_050291935.1 Desulfocapsaceae bacterium
CATGATTTTCAGATGTGGGACGATAAAATTACGCCCTAGCCATGATCGCCAATTCACTCGTTGAACGAGGTCCGCACTATTCTGCTTCAGATGCCAAAGATAATCACTGTACAAATAATTTTCGAGCAGTCTGCTCCCGAAATAACTTTCCACCGCAGCACCAAAACGAGCGATTCTCAAAGTCAGGACACCTCTCGCCATATTCTTTATGACAATAGCAAGCATTACTAAAACACTCAGAACACCTATCAACCCTTTGGGCGTAGGAGATATCTGTAAAAATTGTGAACCAAGGTGCCAGAACTGACTTTCAATAAGAGCCTGCAATGTCGAATCCGGGTCAGAAATTGAAGCAGCGTAAAATGCTATTAAACCAATAGTGAACGTCTCAATCCCAGCAAGGACAATCATGGCGGCAGAAAGCCACCAAAACCGCCTTTTGAGCGAATCGCTAAGCAGTTGGTAAAGAGAACGAAACAATACTTACTTCCTATTTTAGAGAATGGGACGTAACTTCAAAAAAATTACCGAACACAGATAACGGCAGATCAACACAGATGAAAAGCTCAAACTACAACCTAGTATCTGGGTTTTAAATGCTATCACCCCGCTCCAAATGCCACCAACTGCAAACAGCACAGGATCCTGCAACAGTGCATAGGTCGGGTCCCCTCCCCGGCCCTACTTGACCCGGTACATATAGCGGATCAATCCAAAACAGCACAGCGGTACGGTATAAATTACTCCATGTTTATTGATGACATACATAAAGGACAAGCGGGACGCTCTTAAACAACCAAACTTAAAATCCTGTCCTGCACAACTTGTTCTCCCCTAACCACAGCATACCCGATTCCAATAACGCTCATCTTAAAGATTCGAGCCAATTCAGATAACGATATGCCCAATTCTCTGGTGCACTTAAGGGTCACCCATTAAAGGGCTCAGGTCAATAGCACAGACGTCCCCGACAAGCATTTTTATGCTTTGATCTCAGCAGTTCCTGATTTTTTACCCTTGCCGTATTTTCTATGGTTTTGTGTCAGCCAATTTCACTGCATCAGTCACCCATCAGGTTTAAGGTCTCTATTGAAACCCTTTCCGCTTTTTGCGGTCCAGAAAATGATCGGTTCCATACCGCGTCCAAGTGTGTACAAGTCTCATGGTTGTTAACCAGTCCCATGGTGGCTCACGATATGGGCAGTAAAAATCTGGTCACTGCGTATTTGTTAAGTGGGTGAAGCGGATTGCCAATCAAGTCTGATGGTTGTTCCAACCCCCAATCTGGTTCACCGCTTCAGCCAATCGTCAGAAAAATAACTTATCCGGCATGAAAGGCATCTTGTCTCTCATAATGTAGTAAGATGCTCGTGCCAGCTTGTGGGCCAAGGCACTGTGGGCAATCATCCGATTGGTTCGTTGCAGCTTGCGGTTGTAAAATGCTCTGACATCTTTGTCAAAGCGCCTTGAGAGTTCGGCAGCTTCTGAAAAGGCCCAGGCTAAATACTTGTTGCCGTTTTTTTTATTGCCTTTCCCCTTCGCCTTCCCGTTACTCGTCCACTTGCTCGGAACTTTACGGCAGTAGGACACGTAATTGCCGACTTTATCAAACCGGGAAATCGGTCCGGTTTCCAGTTCGATGGTCAATCCGAGGATCTTTCCAATTCCAGGAACAGACTGAAGGTATTGATAGGCCGGGCTAAGTTCTCGTTTCCGTTCAACCACGCGCTCAATCTCCTTGATCTGATGGGTTAGAAAGTCGATCGTCGTTTTGCTGACTGCACCAGCCATGGCCAGATCTTCGTTTCCATCAAAAAAGGGAGCGATTCGGTTTTCTCGTAGCGCCTTAATATCGTTGAGGCCGACAGTAACTCCATAATTACGGGTTATGATCTGTTGCAAGCTGATGATCAACGATGTTCTCAAGCGCATCAAGTGCCCACGTTTGCGCAGCAAGTCTCTGATCGGGCGATCCTCTTTGGGATAAATAAAGCCTTCGGGCAAAATTCCCAAACGCAACATCTCCGCAAGCCAGAAAGCATCATGCACATCATCCGCATGTTTTAAGCCGCTATATTTCTGAATCGCTGAAGGGTTTGCCAAATGTGCCTGGTATCCATGATCCATCATAAGGTCAACCAGCCAGTACCAGTTGTAGGTCGACTCAACCACCACACCAGTCATGTCGTCTCGATATGGACTGAGCGCGGAAAGTATGGCCTCAGGCTCATTGGGCAACTTCTTTTTTGAGATACGTTTTCCCGCTTGATCAACAACTCCCAGATAGCAATTATTTGAATGCAGATCAAAAGCCGAGTACAATTTCATTAGGTGCCTCCTTTGAAAGAATTGTCGGTTTTTTCAAAGCATATCAAATGGGTTGATATGTCTGGGGGCACCCCTTTATATGATTATCAGGTCTTGAAACATCATCTTACCAGCGAAAACTAAACTCTCAAACTATCTATTTCTATCCGAAAAGATTCATAAACATCAACAATATCTACTACAAGTGGTTCCATACGCCCAGGATAAAGATCCAAGGCATATGCATGACTGAAAAAATGCCTGAAAGCGAGATATCGTTTGAGCCTTTCCATGAGTGGCGGTGAAAGAATGTCGGCAGCTGCCGTGGCCAAGAGCAAATTTCTATGCCAGGATGGACCAGATGGAACATCCAGTTTTTTGACTTTGACTGTTTGCTTCAGAATATTTTCCAAACCGTTGTAAAAATTGTGAAGCATGGCAGCAACACCAGCCAATCCAAGCTCTGACAACTCCGCAAGCCTCCGGCTAGGAAAAGCGGCTAAGGCCCGTTCAATAGCTTCATACCCGGCTTCAACACACATACGATAATCACTCATCAAGACGTACTCCCGTCTTCATAACCATATCATTAAGCTTCGATTTTTTGGACAAGTCGATAACATCAACAGGCTTGGAAAGCGCGAACATCAATTCACCATAATAAGCAAAAAAATTGTTATCATCTATTCCGTCAATGGCAATATCAATATCCCTTGCTACCTCAGTATCAATAAGTGATGATCCGAATAATATAGCCCTAGAAACATTATACTTATGAGACATATCGAGAATTATTTTTTTATCTTTTTCACCAATCATAAAATGCCTCTATAAAAAAGGGGGCAAGTCGACTTTTGACTCATCTTTTTTCCAACTTTATCCACTGGGGGTAGAGTAGAGGACAGGCTTTACCCTGTCCTCCCTCATCA
>JBNKKR010000097.1:0-3043 GCA_050291935.1 Desulfocapsaceae bacterium
CCCTGTCCCCAGGGCGATCTGCCCCGGATCTGCACCAAATTCAGCCATCGCCCTGAGGACAGGGCTCCTACAAAATACATTTAAACCGCAGGGTGGGGTCCTACCCCACCAAACGCGCTACAAACATCTCACAATCCCCTCTCCCCTTGAGGGAGGCGGTAGGGCGACGCAGGAAGCCAAAGCCGAGGCCCAGGGTGAGGGGTAATAAAAAAGGAACCAACCACATGGCAGTAACCCTCTACGGCATCCCCAACTGCGACACCATGAAAAAGGCCCGCAAGTGGCTCGACCAACACGGCGTCGACTACCAATTTCACGACTTCAAAAAACTGGGCCTGGAAGAACTCCTGCTGCGCGGCTGGGTGAAAACGCTGGGCTGGGAAATCCTGCTCAACCGCCGTGGCATGATGTGGCGGAAAGTGCCCGCGGAAATCAAAGAATCCATCGACGAAAAAAGCGCCATTCGGCTGATGCTGGAAACGCCGACTATTATTAAACGGCCCGTGCTGGATCTGGATGGAAAACTTTATGTAGGATTCAAAGAGCAGGAATACGAAGAGCTGTTTGGCTAATGGGTGCGCATGATCTGGATAGCAGGCAACCTGCACGATTCTTCGCATAGAAAAATGCTGAAATTCCAGCCCAATATATCAAAGGGTCTGGCAACAGTATGATATTTAGGTAAAAATGAACTGAACAGGGAGGTTTGGTCCAACAGTCACCCCCCTCCCATGCCGCAGATAGAAGGCAACTTGCACGTTTTCTTTCTGGAATATTGCCTTCTATCCAGCGAAAAATAGCGGTTCAATAGGCGATTTGCACACGTATTCCGGTAATAGGCGGGGTAGTGGGAAGATTGCCTTCTACTTAATGTTAGCTTCAAAGGATAAAGATGCGCTTAGTAGGAATAAGAATCAAAAATTATCGAACCGTTTCTTCCGATCAAAACGTTGATCTGAAAAACGGCCTTACCCTTGTTGGTCCGAACAATGCGGGCAAGACAAATATTCTTACTGCTATTAGGATGCTCTTTACTGGATACGATAATCAATTTGGATATGTGAAGGAACACGATCTTACTTTTGGTCAGAAATCGGGGCAAACTAGCCTAGTGGGGGTCTTTGTTGGAGATAAGGATGGAAAGGACAAATCAATATATGATCAACTTGATGAGCTAAAGACTCTATTAGAGTTAGAAGAGAGCTACGAAAGTGAGGAAATTCACCTGTATTTGACTTTCAGCACATCATCAAACCCATCTTATCGGTTCTTTCCCAATACAAAACGCCCGAGAGAAAATACACAAAAAGCAGCATATTCGCGTAAAGAACGCGACTTGGTTTCCAAATTGCTTGGTGGGTTCGTTTGCCACTATGTCCCTTCAAACAAATCATTTGAGCAATTGTATGGGGATCTATTGATCCCATTTATTAAGTCTCACGTTGCTGAGGCTCTTGAAGACAAAATACAAGAAATAGAATCCTCATTATCAACAACGGCATCAAGCCTTACAAGTGCCTTAAAAGATTCAGGTCTATCTGATATTTCAGTTAAGTTTGATATACCAAACAAAAAGCTAACTGATTTGATTGCTGGGTTTGAGTTTAAGTTGCTAGATCCGAATGAAACAACGCTATTTAAGAAAGGAGTTGGCATTCAATCAACCGCAATCCTGTCTTCCTTTGATTGGATTACTCAGAAAGAACAAGAAAATGGCCTTGAAGTGATATGGCTTATCGAGGAGCCAGAGGCATTTTTGCATCCCACATTAAATGACGTATGCAAGAAACTCCTGCACAGGATTAATGCAAAATGCCTCGTAGTAATCACCACTCACTCACTTAGCTTTGTACCACAAGATCCAAAACTAACTGCTGGCGTCACAATGGAAAGTGACAAAACAGTTGTGAGAACTTACAAAACGTACAGGGAGTCAACGGAAGCGATAAGAACCTCAATTGGCGTCCGGTTTTCGGATTTTTTCAATTTCGGAAGATACAACGTGTTATTGGAAGGCCCGTCCGATAGAGAATACCTGCAGTGGGTGCTTGAGACAATTCCCATTGAAGCAAATTCGACATGGCTAAATCTTAGATCAGAGGAAAGTCACTTTCTGGATTACGGCGGCGTGAAACACTTGGCTGGCTTCTTGCGAGCAACTTGGGAATTTATTCGCAATGAGACATGTGCGGTATCTGTGTTCGACGGAGACCCCGCCGGTGAAAAAGAGAGGAAAGATTTGCAACATTACTTTGGTAATAAATCAATACCCTTTCAGGCTAACGAAGACTTTGTGTCTGTACGAAAAGGCTTTCCTATAGAGGCACTATTTCCTGACTCTTGGATAAAGGAAGCATATGAACAGCATCCTGGGTGGTTTGATGACTTTTCCGTTGACGCTTCTGGGGAACTTGAATCATTTGATTTGAAGGACGGCTCGAAAAAAACCTTTGCTAATCGCATGAAGGAGAAAGCTGCTTCTGAGCTATCCCTAGATTGGGCCGAGAGGTGGATCAATGTATGCACGGCAATAGATTCTGCTCTGAAAAGTAGGTATGACAAATTAGAAGCTAACAAGGCCGTACAGCCGACAGTGGAAGCTCCCCTAAAAAAGTAGACACCTCAACCTAACGCAGAAGAGGTGTTACATGCCAAAACCTGGCTTAAGAAAGATCAATCGGTATTCGGAGACATTTAAAGCAACAGCGGTCAAGCTGGCGAATCTGGAAGGCGTATTGAAACAGGATGTTGCAGAGTCACTTGATATCCATCCATTCATGCTGTCAAGATGGATCAAAGAGGTCAGAGAGGGCAAGATTGTGGCCAAAGGAAAGAAGGTCGAACTAGACTCAGAGACTGTAACTGAGCTTAGACGCCTAAAGAAGCTGGAAAAAGATCACGAGCGTCTCAAGATGGAGCATGCGCTGTTAAAAAAAGCCATCCGGTTCTGTTCCGAACAAAAGCAGACATCTTCTGCTTCATCGGGCAGAACCGGGAAGAATGGCCAATCAAAATGATGTGCCGGTTCTACGGAGTGAGTCGG
>JBNKKR010000098.1:0-3025 GCA_050291935.1 Desulfocapsaceae bacterium
GTAATCGCGTTTACGAGATTCTGAATCACAAGCGCTCACTGACCCTGAAGATGATCTGGAAGCTGAATCAAGATTTGGGCATTCCTGCGGAGTCGTTAATCAAACCGCCGCAAATTCACCTATGAATCGGTAGAGAAGGTACCCCGCACCGACCTGGACAATCTTGTAAAACGGAACGGGAAGACTTTCGGACTTTCGTTTCTCGGATTTATGGATTTTAACCACAGGCATCAAATGGGGAATGGCATCAAATGGGGTCGGACCAAGTTAACTATTTGTTATAGTTGCTTAATACATCTATATTTGCCAGGTTTTAAGGTTTAAAAGCTTGTTTTTGGGGTCAAAATGAGGCTTTTAAGAAAATAGTTGAATGTAAAATGTTTCTTAGAAGGCCGATTTCATATCCAAAAATGAAGGTTTAAAACAAAAATATTCCCAATTTTGAACTGGTTCTGTATATGAATCAATAGGTTGACTTGGTCCGACCCCGATTCGTACATTTTATGAGTATATGGTATGCGTAGCCGGAGAATATACGGCTTACTTAAACGAAAACGAAATCATCTTGAAACCAGGGGATGAACTTTATATTCCAAAAGGAACTGAACAGTGGGGTAAGTGTGCGGCAGGGACCAGGACCATACATGCATTTGGAGGCACACGTATTAAAGGGTGATTGGCCAACAATTCACTGGTGCTGACCCGGCCAAAAAGCGGCCGGGCCGCACAGTTCAAACGTTAGCCCTGCCACTATCATCAGTGGCTATTCTAAGGAGAGAAGCAGGAATTTTTGCTATGAAAAGCAAGGATCTTACGCCACTAATAATGTGGTTCATTTTGTTTCTCGGAGTAATTGCTCTCGCGTTTATCAGGCTTTTTCGTATTTTTGGCGGATTGCAAGGGTACCCAGCTTTCCTGGATATCATATTCATATGCCTTTATCTTACGTGGATGATAATCGAATTACGAGTCACCAAAAATGATGTGAATACTGAGGGAAAAAAGACATCAGATTTCATGACATGCCAGCTATATGGGTTTGGACAGGCGCTTACGTTTCTAACTGCCCTTTGGTTCCCATCCTTTTGGAGAGTTACTAATTTTGCACATTTTTTCGGCTTAAGCATCTTCCTGTTTGGTTGCCTGTATCGGCTATGGGCGATTCGGACGTTGGGGCAGTATTATTCCCACAGAGTTCGGACGGTGTCCCAGCACCAAATTGTTGTTTCCGGGCCGTACCGTTTTACAAGGCACCCGGCTTATGCCGGAATGATCATCGCAAATGCTGGTATATCCATCTATTTCCTTAATTGGGTGACCTTCTGTGTGTTTCTTCTTATTTTGTTGCCAGCGATTTTTTTGCGGATCATTATAGAAGAAAAAACACTTTTCGGGATTGAGGGATACCCAGAATTTGCAATAAAGCGAAAGCGGTTGTTCCCAGCAATATGGTAATGAATTAGAGCTGTTAATGGGCTAACAACCAAATGCACCGGATGCAAAAGGCCGTGGCACCTTTATAATTCGTGCTTTCCCATCATTTCTCGCTTTTGCACAATCTTATGGAAGCCTTTTGCACTCGGTGATTTGAAACGTTAGGTTGCTTTCGTCTGTGCTTTTCGTTCCGTCGTTGTCCGTCGTGTGAGAAAATGTCGCTATTTTCAACAACATTGAGAATGTACCCGGCCCCTCAAAATTGAGTTGTGCGGAAAACTCCGCGCCATAAAAAATACGCAAAAAACTGTTGACACCAATACGCATTTTGCGTATTTTGTAATAAAAGAATGAGGCAATTATGCCTAAAAAACCGGAGACAGAACAATGACTGACAACAAATTTACAACAATGTAAATCCGAGAATATGACGACGAAATGAGATCGGAGGCTATCCAATGATAAAGTTAAAACTGTCAAGAGATCACTCATCTGGCTTCCCTGTCTTTGTATATGAGGACGGGCAGCCAATGGACCCCGCTCTAGCACTCAACCAGCTCCGTAAGAATAAAGGGTGGAGCGTAAGAGATGCCGCTGAAAAAGTTGGCGTATCCCCCCGCACTTGGGAAGGTTGGGAACAGGGCCGTATGCCATCGAAAACCGTATTATTGTTGCTCTCCCATATAATTTGATTCCTTCATTTATTGCAGCCTTATTCTCGTGAAGAAATTACTGAAACCTTTGAACGAAGCAAGGGGTTAATTGACGGAGGGATTAAGTTAAGCTTCAAGCTGCCTGAATCATTAGGTGGTGCACATTTCGAGTTGGAAGAAAGCCCAGAGAGGAAACAAGAAAAATAAAAAAGGAAGTTTTTAAGCCAAAAGAATAATAAATTATGGCACAACAACCGCATAGACAGCGGAGATGAAAAATGGATAAAAATCAAGCAATGCAAATAATGGAAGAAGGTCGTGGTTGTTCTGAATCTGTATTACTGGCTGTAACTCAAGCTCATGGTATAGAGAATGAAATCATTCCTAAAATTGCTTCATGTTTTGCAGGAGGAATCGGCAATTCAGGTTCCGTTTGCGGTGCAGTGTCAGGTGCAATAATGGCAATAGGTCTGATCGTTGAGGAAGGGGAAACGTTTGAGGATTATCTAAATAAATTATCTATAGGTAACGAGTTTCGTAAGCGGTTTGAAGCTGAAATGGGCACTATTTATTGTCGTGAGTTAACAGGATACGACATGACTACTCCAGAAAGAACTTATGCATATATGAAATCAGAAGTACCTCAAAAGGTTTGCTTTCCTGCGGTAGGTCATGCATATAACATTGCAATGGATATGATGAAAAACCTAACAATTTTCTGCACCTGACCAGTGTTCCGCTGCCGCTGCACACTGTCAGGTGAGAATTGCGTTCGGCGCTGATCGGAGTACTTGTTCTAAATAGTGTTTGGCAAGGTTGGCATTTTTTGGCAGTTGAGGGGCAAACCATATACTATGCCAGTGAAGGTTTGTCAGCGTTTGTAGTTTAAGGATTTCCTGGGTATTTTGGTCGTAACATCGGCATTTGTGGGTCGGTTC
>JBNKKR010000099.1:0-2879 GCA_050291935.1 Desulfocapsaceae bacterium
GACACGGACGGGTATGCGGTAGCCGACGATTTCAGGCCAATCCTTGATGTTGACTCGAAACGTGTCCGCATCATAAATGCTGGTGATCGCTGAAACAGTGACATCGCCGTAGGTCTTGTCTTTAATGCCGGCGTAAGCCAATAAAGGGAGAAATAGGAGAAGAGCGGTTACATACTTCATGAGAGACTCGGGGTCGCGTTGATCTTGGCATACATAGAGAGCAGCCTATTCGACATTTTTCATCATGCAAACATTTGAGTTCACCCGTGAGGAGCCGCGTAGCGGTGACGAATCGGGTGGCTTGTTAGAGCTTAATCCACTCAGCAGTGTCATTTTCTACCTTTTTCATCAGATCGTTGATTTCACCAACAAACCCGCTCATCATCTCGTTAGTGATGCCACCTGCATTCAATGATGCCTCTCTGATAACCTCAATTGATTTATCCAGCTCTTTTGTTTTTTCTTCAGTTAATAGAAGCTGAACCCTTGTTTGTGAGGAAACAACATCTATCAAGGTATCTCCATGCAAGTTGTCTAAATTTTTGAGGTGATCTGTCTGCCAGATCAGAAGATCTTGCAGCATTACCCTCGCTTCATTGAGTATATCAGCATTCTTCAAGTCAATTTTGTTTGACGGACAACCTCTTACTTCTTCGTGAAGATTAGCCCGATTAACATTAATTTTAAAAAGACGCTGAACATCTTTATATAAGCTATCTATTGCCAAATGAGCATCTGATATAAATTGACTTTTCTTGTCTTCATATCTTAATTGGTTTGTGTAATTGATTGATCTTCTTTCCGCCTTGTTGCTCAACCAATAAGATATACTCACCAATAGAATGGGAACAATCACTCCGGTTATAACAGGAAGAATCTGCGAAAATATACTGTTTGGTAGCTCTTTAACGACTACGCTGATTGGTTCCATTGTCTTGTATAGGCCTTAATATCATCAAGTATGTGAAAAACCGCAATCTATCCCCACAATATTGCGGGAATAGACGAAAGCTAGCAACATATCCCGCGAAATTCCAAGGAAAAATTGGAAACTCGCAGTGTTTTCAACTGGTGATCTTCATATACCCACAATAGAATAAAAAGAGATCGCCTTATAAACTTACAACAGCCAATAGAAAAACTCCCGATAACCCGGCATCATAACCCAATGGCCCAGCTATGCAGATACCAATGTTTACGGTAAGATGCACCCACGGAAGTCAATCAGAACATGTAGAAAAGGAAGATCATGCAACTTACCCTCGGTATTTCCCCTTCTCTTGGCCACGACCCCGGCTCCAACGAAGACTGCCCCTTTTGCCCGGTCGAAAAAGGCAAGAACTACAAGACCCGCCCGGGTGCCGCCAATAACTCCGACACCCTTGAAGAAATTATGACCAATCCCAAGGTCCTGCCCCAGAAACAGGGCAATGCCTGGCCCCATACGGGCATGAAGCATCCCTCGCGCGAAGAAATTGAAGGAAAATTCTCTCATCCTGACTATGGCCCTTATGAATTCCAGGCTCACCATCTGATCTCCGGCAAACAGGCGCTAGAAGGCCATAAAGTCGAGCAATGGATCTTAAAAAGCGAGGGCAAAATCGAGGAAGACACCGGGTACACTGTCAACGGTTCCCTCAATGGCTTATGGGCGCCCTCCTGGCCCAAGAACTTTCGCAAGGGGGGCGATAACGCAGGGGAATGGACCACCAGTGCCACCGACCGGGAGGAGATTGCCGAACGAATCATGGTCTTGGCCTCCTGTCAGTTTCATCTGGGTGCCCATAACATCGGCGACCCCGATGATCCTGGTCAGGTCAGGCATGAACGCTACGATGAATGGTTAAAAAAGCAGTTAACGAAGATCAATTTGCGCATGTGGGCCTGGAGCCGAAAGTGCCCCGTGTGTGAAGAAGATGGTGAACGTAAAGATCCACCGTTCCAGCCGAATGAGCGCATCAATCGGGCATTGAACATTTTTTCCGGTGAAGTAAGACGACTGCTCACCGGCCCAAAAGAAACTTGGTTTATATTCCTATCGCGCTTGGCGCTGGAATATCACAAAAAGGGCCCTTGTGATCACCCCAAGGGAGATGAAAGGTTATCTGGATAGGTAAAACTATGAAATATTTCTGGATTAGAGAAGACTGGCGACGCGACCACACCATTAGCTCACCAGTCCTGGACAATGACGAAATTGATTTTTGTGCCGGTCAGTTAATCACTGAACCACTCCCTAAACCGTTGGTTTTCGATACATTTTACGGCCCTGGGAGTCACCCGCATCATTATTTTGACTACGCAACCGATATACCGGTGGTCAGCGCCCTTTTCATTGATGCGTTGAAAAAATGCGGAGTCGATAATTTTCAGCTTTTCCCCGCTGTTATTCGCAACAGCAAAGAAAAAATCAAATGGGAAGAGTATTTTGCCTTCAACGTGATAGGCATGATAAATGCCACGGACCTGGAAAATTCCGAATACACCGAAATCATGCCGGGCAACGATGATGACATTCCACCGCTGGGCTCTTTTACCGTCATCGCCCTCCATGAAGACCGGATAAAGGGACAGGATATGTTTCGCGAGCCCGTTGGTGGAAACCTAATCATGTCCGAGCGTGTGGCGCGTAAGCTAGTTGAACTTAAGCCCGAGAACGGCTTCGGCTTTATAGCTGATGAGGTTACTCTCACCTGACCGACCGTGGAAAATAGACCATAAAAGGCCGCCGTATATGCCCCTCTTCCCCTCTGAGGAGCATTTCAACCCGACACCTACCATTCTGCGGCTCGCGCCGGTAAAATCCGGGCGCTGTTTAATTTAAGGGAAAAAAAGGATTGTTATGTTGATATTGTCACGCAATTGCGGCGAAGCTTTGA
>JBNKKR010000100.1:0-2873 GCA_050291935.1 Desulfocapsaceae bacterium
TCAAAATACTTTCCGGGGTGTTACACCCCGATTCAGGCTCGCTGCAGATCAATGGGGAAATGGTCAACTTGAAGCATTATTCGGTCCGCAAGGCCCGTTCTTTTGGAATAGAGACTGTCTATCAAGATCACTCTCTTGGCATAAAACAACCTTTATGGCGCAATGTCTTTGTTGGCCGGCATATACACAATGCATTTGGTTTTATTAATGTTGCCAAAGAAAAAGAAATTACCCTTGAGGTATTGCAGAGCAGTATAGGATTACGTGGTGTTGGGCTTTGTGCCGATGCCCTTGTCGGGACTTTGTCCGGAGGAGAGCGACAGGGGCTGGCAATTGGCCGGGCAATGCATTTTAACTCCGAGCTTACCATTCTTGATGAACCAACAACGGCACTGGCGGTAAAAGAGGTCGGCAAAGTCTTACGATTTATCAGATCAATCCCGGAAAAAGGGAAATCAGCACTCTTTATTTCCCATAATCTGCATCACATACATGAAGTTGCCGATCGTTTCCTCTTTATTGATCGAGGTACAATTGTCCATCAATGTAAGCGTAAGGATATGAGTGTTGCCGAACTTTTTGCAGCACTTGAAGCCTATTCTTCCACCTCCACAGCAATGGCTCAGGGGGGAGTGGGATGAAGACTTTTCGCAAGTACCGTTTTCAATGTGGCATTCTGTTGCTTTTGTTCGGGATTATTGGCCTCTTTATCTCCCTTAGCCCACAGACCTTTTTACATAGCCGCATCTACATTGCATTTATGTCCACTATCCCCTTTGCCACACTGCTTGCCCTTGGGCTTACCTTACTTATCGTGGCAGGAGAGCTTGATCTGTCCTTTCCAGCGGTCATGGCAGTTTCAGGCTTTTGTTTCGCCTCAGTCTCAGAGGCAACCGGAAGCCCTCTGCTTGGCTTGATCGGTGCCTTGGCAACTGGTTTTTTCGCTGGATTATGCAATGGTTTAATCGTTGTCAAGATCGGCGTCCCCGCCATTATTGCAACAATAGGGACACAATTTTTCTGGCGCGGCAGCGCAACGCTACTAGCCGATGGGCTGGCCCGTAACTTAACGGAACTACGAGAATCAACACTGCACCACATTCTAGTTGGCCGACTCTTTGATTCTATTCCCATGCAGACAGTTTGGTGTATTAGCATTGCTTTTTTTTTCTGGATGATACTCAACAGACACATCTGGGGAGACAACATCCGCTTTATCGGGGATAACATAAGCGCCGCAACAATGATGGGGATTCAGACGGATAGTGTCCGTATCGGGCTATTTGTCACCATGGGGCTGATGAGTGCGCTCACCTCGGTGATGGTCTGTATGGAAATGGCAAATTGGTGGCCCACCCAAGGTGAAGGCTATCTGCTCACCGTGTTCGCCGCGATATTCTTAGGAGGTACTTCCGTTTTCGGTGGCCAGGGAACAATTTTTGGCACACTAATAGGCTCAATTATCATAGGAATATTAGAAGCAGGAATCATCAGTGGAGGTCTTTCAGGATACTGGACAAGGGTGGCACATGGTCTGGTTATTGTCCTTTCTGTTTCTGTCTATGCAATAGCTCTAAAAACAAAACGGACCTGAGACTATCTCGGTAGTCTACTTTGAAAAAGTATAAGGAGGTACAACAAAATATCATGCAATACGCAGGAATAGATATTGGCTCACGGACAATTGAGCTTGTGGTGGTGGATGAGAAGGGGCAAATAGTTGAAAGCCTACAGGCAGACACCAGTTTTGATCCCATGGTCAGAGCCACAGAAATGACCGAGAAAGTACAATTTGATGCCATTATGGCAACCGGTTATGGTCGAAATCTTTTTGAGATTTCTTTTGATGCACCAACGGTTACCGAGATTAAGGCCCACGCCGTCGGTGCAAAGTTTTTCTTTCCTGATTCCACCAGCGTTCTTGATATCGGTGGTCAGGACAGTAAGGCCATTGCAATGCTTGCAAGTGGAAAAGTAAAAAAATTTGAGATGAATGACCGATGTGCCGCTGGAACGGGGAAGTTTATGGAAATCATGGCCAAATCACTTGGTTTTGATATTGAAAGTTTTGGTGATGAGGCCCTTCAGTTCAAAGAAGAACTCAATATCTCCAGCATGTGTACTGTTTTTGCGGAATCAGAGGTAACCTCTTTGATCGCTAAAGGACATAGCACACAAGATATTGCCATGGGACTGCACAAAAGTGTGATCAGCAGGGTGGCTGGGATGATCAAACGAGTATCAGCAGAAGGCGATATCGTCTTTACCGGAGGCGTTGCCCATAATCCATGTATGCAGCAACTCCTGTCAGAAAAACTGGAGCGTCAGGTGCTGGTTCCCGAAAACCCTCAGCTTGTAGGCGCATTGGGGGCGGCGTTGTTGGCAAGGGATGCGGGGTAGTGATGAAGTTGGCCCCAATAAAAAAACACAAAGCAAACTTAAAAAATTACCATGAAAGAAGAAATCATGAACACCTTGCAGCAGATATCTGAACAGAATCTTGTGGATATCGAGCAGGCAAAACACAATGGCCGGAAAGCCATCGGCTTTTATTGCCTCTATTCGCCAACGGAAATTGCAGTGGCAGCAGATGCCATCCCACTTCCCCTCTGTGGGACACGAAACGACCCGATTGCAGCGGCCGAAGAGATTCTCCCACGCAACCTATGCCCACTTATTAAGAGCAGCTATGGCTTTGCCGTCACTGATACCTGCGCCTTTTTTCGAGCTTCGGATATCATCATCGGCGACACCACCTGTGATGGCAAAAAGAAAATGTTTGAATTGCTCAATAGAACAAAAGCAACCCACGTGCTTCAGCTTCCGCAAAATCAGGATGATGAAATATCCATGTCACTGTGGCGGAGTGAATT
>JBNKKR010000101.1:0-2784 GCA_050291935.1 Desulfocapsaceae bacterium
CACATTGTTTGTCTTCTTATTTTGGGCTGTTCCCACATATGCATTTGGATTTGATGTGACATTGAAAATAAATGTTGCCATGTTGCCAGACAATCATGTGCGCATTAGCGGTACAACGAATTTGCCAAGCGGAACGAAGCTTATATTGAGCGTTGAGGAAAAAATGGAGAATGTATTTTGGCAACAAGATAACTGTGTTGTTTCGGATAAAGGGACCTTTAGCTCAAAATCATTTGGTACAGATAGTGGGCTCAAAGATGGACGATATATTGCTGAAGCTGTAATGCCAGTTCCTCTTGTGCAACCAATAGAGGTTAAAAAAGTAATTGGAACAAATGGCGAGAACCTAACGGGCAAACTTGTTAGTATATCCCAAGTAGGGAAAACTGTATTGGGTCCAATCGTATCTCAACAAATAGAATTCACTATTGGCAGAGCTCCGGATGCGGCACAAGCAGAACGAAAGAAACAAACAAAACTGGCAATTACTGAACTCAAAAAGCAGCTTTGTATTCATCTCGAACAATTGTTGAGTTTCAAAGATGATCCAGATTTTAAGAGATTTGGATTCGCCATAGGCGGACCCTACAACCAATGGCTAACGAGCGTAGACGAGTTGCAGACTGCTCAACCCACAGGCTTAAATCCGATTCCATTAGATTTGCGAGCAATGCCAAACTATCTTTTGTTGGTTGGAATGGCCTATATGCGAGTCGCAACAAATTCTAGTTCAACAAGTATGCGAGAGCGGGATATAAGGTATATAGATCAAGCAATGCCGGAGATCAAAAACGCTATTGATTTTGATTTGTATATACAGAGTAAAAATAGGTAATAATCAATTAGATGCAGAACAACACGCTGGTGTGGGACGGCAAGGCCCATGCCGCCCCACAGCTTTCAGTTGGGCAGTTTGACGAAATCACGAAACTCTTGACATTGTACCCCATTTGAGCTACATTTGAACAAAGTCAAATGGAGGTGAACCATGAGTAAAACATCTACAATCAGGGCTCGAATTGAACCCGATTTAAAGGGCAAAGCTGAGCACATATTCAAGCGACTTGGGTTATCGACGACCCAGGCAATAACCCTGTTTTATAAGCAAGTTGAACTAAAAAAAGGGCTACCTTTTGACGTAGCCATCCCTAACGAGACTACACTAAAAACGTTTTCTAATACTGATTCCGGCAAAGACGTTATAATTTGCAGCGACGCAGATGATATGTTTAAAAAATTAGGCATCTGATGCTTACTCCAGCATATACACGACAGTTTGAGCGCGACACTAAGCGATTGAAAAAGCGAGGAAAAAATATAGAGAAGTTGAAGATTATCATTCGCTCCATAGTGGCAGAGGAACCTCTTGATGCCATTCATCGGGACCATAAACTGATTGGCAATTGGAAGGGGAGACGAGAATGCCACATTGAATCTGATTGGCTGCTTATTTACAAGGTTGAATCAGATCATGTTTTTTTCGAACGAACAGGCACACACTCTGATTTATTTCAAAAATAAATGGGCTTAGTGCCCAACCGGACGCCACACCAGACACCAAGGGGCATGCGCCCCTTGGTGTCTGGTGAGCTCATCGTTATCCTGTTTTATGAGGAGAGAATTTATGAATTTAAGATATACGCTTTCATTTCTACGTATATTGAAAATACCTGGTCTATATCCCCTTATGAAAGATTGGCAGGCATCCATAAGAATTAATTTTATTTTTGCCGCCTATGAATCGGGTTTATTGAAAGCCTTGAGCCAACCATCCAGTAGGAGGGCTTTGGTTGAGAAATTACAGATAAAACGACTGGAACTTTTTGATGCGCTATTAGAAGTAGGGCTCGCTACAAAGGAATTGTCTGTTAAGAATGAAAAATTCTTCATCAAAGGGAAAAGGTCTAAGGCTATTGTAGATGCAAACGGAGATATGCTCGCTGCTATTATCCAGGCAAGTGTCACATATTACTGCGATGCTTATAAAAACGCGGCTACACGGATGTATGGGGAAGAGCTTGGTGACAATCTTAATGAAATTGGAGAGATAGTTGCCAGATTCTCAAAAATGACGGAGCCAATCATAAAGAATTTCATTGCATCACTTGTGCGTGGCAAAAATCATATGTCAATTTTAGATGTGGGGTGTGGTTCCGGCTTCTTATTACGCAGTGTTTATGAACTTAACAATAATGTAAACGGAATCGGTTTGGATGTTGATGCAGCAGTTGTTGATCAAGCCAAAAATAACATCAAATCATGGGGGTTGGCAGATAAATTCGAAATTCATCATGGAAATATATTCAGCTTTTCTGAAAAGGCAGGACCTTTCGATTTGATTTCATTAATAAATATACTTTACTATTTCAACGAAGAAGATCGTTTTGATTTAATGAATAATCTTTGTGAAAGGTTAGCCTCCAACGGTATTTTAATAATTGTGATGAATTTTCATAGTAAGGGTAAGGACGTTGGTGCTGCGAACTTGAACGTAGTTAATAACTCTTTAAAGGGGCTGACTCCTCTTCCGGACATAGATGAAATAAAAGCACTTATAGAACAATGTGGTTTGTCTAAAATAAAAATTCACCAATTCATGCCAGGAAGCTCATTTTTGGGCTTGGCCGCTTATAAGGGATAGTAACCGCATCAACTCGGACTGCTTTGCACGCCGCAGTCGCGGAGCGTTATGGGGACAGCCGACAAGGCTGCAGATTTTATGGGGTGAAAGTCCCCTGCCGTCAATTGCCCGGTTCGGACGGCTAGTATATCCGGGACACGGGG
>JBNKKR010000102.1:0-2692 GCA_050291935.1 Desulfocapsaceae bacterium
ATAAAATCGGATTTTGAAAAGGCGTATGTCTTTGCAGGTTACATAACCATTTTTCCTCTTATGTTCAGGTGAAGTAAGCGGCTAGGTTGGCGGGCGGTTTACGAATGCGAGTCTTCTCGATTTTCATTGGTTTACCGCATCGTGGGCAGGTGATCTTCGCCCGTTCCTTTTGCTGCTTGAATATCCTGAAGGGAGTGATACGCAAAACCGCTTGGAGGAACTGGACGAGTTTCTTGCTGCATGGATGGAGAAAGCCATAGCATCTGGTTTTGCGAAATCCCTTCGGCAGAACATGGAGCATCAGTAGGTAGAGAAAATATTCTCCGGTCACTGTTCTCGTGTGATATTTCCCGCTCTTGGCGTGGATATAGCGGAAGGTGACCATACCGTCCTCGCAGCTGAGAATGTCCTTTTCCTGGATGACGCCTTTGTAGAGATACTTGCCGAGGTAGATGAGCGACTTGTCGCCGTTGCCGACTTCCTTGCAGTCGACAACCCACTCTTTCGGGGCGTTGGGTGGCACCCTGAGATTTTGCTCAACAATAGCTTCCAGGAGCTTTGCCCTGAAGACCTTTGCCAGGGCTTTGTGATGAAAAAGATGCTTCGAGGATTTCACCCTCCAGAGGCCGGTTTTGGCGTTGATACTCGCTCCTGGCATGACCACATGAATGTGGGGATGGTATTCCAGATTTCTGGCATTGGTATGCAGGATTGTGGTGAATCCTGCTGATCCCAGCAGCTTTTTGTCATTCTGCGCAAAGGTTTTCAGGGCATTCTGCACGCAGGAGAACATCAGGGAATAGATGGTCCTCTGATTTTTCCAGGCAAGATCGCGGAGCTCGCGAGGAAGCGTGAAGGTGATCAGGTAGTACGTGGCCGGCAGTCGTTTCGCCAGTTGATTTTCGATCCATTGCCAGTTCTCGTGGTTCTGGCAGTGAGGACAATTCCTATGCCCGCAGGAATGGGGAATGTATATTCGGCTGTCACAATGCTGAGAGGTGCACGTAGCCAGCATGTGCGGACCATGCTCCTTTCTGCACCGTTTCATTGCCTGCAGGGCTTTTCTATGCCCGGGCAGTATGTTTTTATATTGCCTGAGGAAGCTGTATTCAAATTTGTCTACGAGAGAAGAGAGGAGAATCATTTTGCACCTCCCCAATGAATATCAAGACTGTTTACCAGGGTGTTGATTGCCTGACAAGCGTTGTTTTGGGTCCTGGTGGTCAGATGGGTGTAGCGCGAGGTGGTCAGGACGCTGACATGGCCCAGGATTTTCTGCAGTTCGAGGAGATCAACTCCTGCTTCCAGCAAATGCGTGGCAAAGCTGTGGCGCAACGAATGGCACGAAATTTTTTTTTATGCCGAGCCCAGTGACAACGGTTTTCATCGCTACCTGGATGCCGCCCCTGTCCAGCGGCATGGTCACCAGATGGGCGTTTTTCACCCCTCTCTTCCTGCTCGGAAAGATAAAGCGGGGATGGCGGTGCACCTTCCAGAATTCTTTGAGAATATGCAAGGTGCTGTCCGGCAGTGGCACCAGCCTGTCTTTGTTGCCCTTGGCGTCGCGAATATGTACCCGCATGTTTGTTGAGTCGATATCACCAACGGTAAGATTGACGCCTTCGCCAAGACGCAAACCCATGCTGTAGATGGTGAAGAAGAAAACCTTGTAACTCAGGACATTGGTTGCCGCAAACAGCTGTCCCAGCTGTTCCTGGCTCAGGATATCCGGGATTCTTTTGGTCTTCGGAGGCTTTACCAGAGGAAGGTCGGTCCAGGCTTTGCCCAAGACGTTGGTGTAAAAAAACTTCAGACCATAAAGGTCAAGCTTGACCGCGCTCCAGGAATGAGAATCCAGGAGTTCGTTGAAATAGTCGAGCAACTGATCGGCAGAAAGATTGTCAATTTTACAGTCGAAGTAATTGCCGATACGCCTGATCGCTCTGGAATAAGCCTCAATGGTCTTGGGCTGCAAGCCCCCCAGCTTCAGGCATTTCTGGTGCTTCCGGTAATACTTGGTAAATTGGGAATCGGTGGGCATCGTGCAGTTCATGGTAACCTCCTTTGGTAGTAATTGATATGACCGACAATGCCCCTTGCATTGTCAGCCTGTTTTTATTACTACAAAAGCATGAGGTTACAAACAACTGCAGCCATTTTTTGAATTTGTCTGCCGCGTAGCGGCTTCGTCCAACAAGTCACTCCAGTGGATTTGCTGAGGTCGGCGGTATTTTGAAGTGAAGAAGTGCTTACTATTTCCGAAATGATACGAGCAAATTACTTTCAATCAGCAAACCACTGAGTTCAACGTTAACTGTACACACCGAATGAGCATCGTCGCAGAGATAAAGAATAGACTCGAAAAGTTCCCGGGACTGACTTACACCGAAGATCCAGACGGCATTTCGGTTACGCCAGAAGGCGGCTTTACTGTATGGGTTAGAGACCGTGGCGGCTCTTACATAGTTGGTTTCGAAGGCTGGCACGAAGAATTCGAAACGATGGAAGAGGCGGTCGACTGTTTTGGATGGGGTTTGAGTAACGAATGTAGGCTCATGATCACTAGCCGAGGCGGCAAGCCGCACAGGTGGGCAGTTCAAAGCCGGGAATCCGGTCGATGGGTCACTGACTCGGTCACCGGACTATTTTTCTTCTCCTATTGGCGAAAGAGAAGAGTAAATTCCCAACAAAA
>JBNKKR010000103.1:0-2620 GCA_050291935.1 Desulfocapsaceae bacterium
TGGCCCGATTGGAGGTTGAGTTGGTTGCCGGCGGTCAGGTGGCTGTTGCTGTAGCTCTGGCCGTTGCCCTGGCTTTCTCCCTGGCCTTCGCTGGCGGCCAGGTCGAGGCTGAACCCTGTGCCCTGGGCCCCCAGGTTGAAGCTGACGCCGATGCTTGAGCTGCTGCTGTGGCTTTCGCTCTGGCTGCTGTAGTGGTTTTCCGCCGATTGGAGCTGGATGGTGCCGGCGGTCGGATTGGTGACTTGCTGCGCCGTGGCATTCAGGCTGAACAGAATGGCAAGACTGGGGAGCAAAAGGCGCATATCGATATGGACTGGCTTGGTCTGCGGCTCAGTGTTGCATGGGAATGCCTGGTTGGAAAGGGGTTACTTGGCGATACTGATGGAAATCAATCGAGTCTGACCCCTTTGATTCGAATCGAGTCTGACCCCTTTGATTCGTTGGCCGCCTTGCCATCAACAGTAGCACCACGGGTAGCAAGATCATCGATGTGCGTTTCCATCCTGGTAAGCCAAGTCTTACCAGTCGTATCAACCGACTTCAGACTTACCAGCGTGTTGCCTTTCTGGAAATCGACAAGGGGAAAATAGCCATTGTGCGAGTTACCGACGTTATACCAATCCTTGTAATCGCTCTTGGCCAATGCAGCTTCAATGGCATTGCCGCGGTCGGTTGCTTTCAGGTTCCAGACTTCTCCCTTTGGAACATCAACACCAGCAGCTAAAGCAAAAAAAGCCCTGGCTTGCGCTCGATCTTGTGAATCTCTTGTTGGTGCTTTTCTACAACAATCGGAAGGGCTTATTAGGCCATTGTTGCTGTGGTTTTCAACGCTAGACTGGAAAACATTGACTCCGTAACCATAGGCCACTGCCGTTGTTGTTGCATAGCTCTGGCCTGCAAAAACAAGGCAAATAAATAGGTGCAAGAATAGCCTAAGTGGCATATTCATTTACTGCCTTTCGTAATGCTAACGCCATCAGCCTCTTGAAATAGCTGAAAAGCTTTATGCGCATATTCGCCAAGTGATTCTTCAACCAAATCAAAATCTCTCCATTCCACCTCCACGGGCAGATCGATCCAACCTGTAAGGCAATCCCAAAGAGCATCCAAGTTTTCTCCGTAATAATCAGGAAAACCCAACTTATTTTTGAATTCCATGTGCAAGCCATCTTTCGAAAGCATGTTTTTTCCTTCCAACACAATCATTGCAGCCTCACTCAACTTTTGTGAAAGTTTTATAGTGGTCAGTGGATTTATATAGAAGACCATCCGATGAATAAACAAAACGATCTGAATTTCTGTATCCACCTGTGTAGTTAATATCCGCCTCATACCACGTACGATTCGGAGCATTTGGCAATAGCCCTTCATTATTTTTGAACACATCACCACCAATGCTCTTTCCAGGTGCAACATCGGCCAAATTACCCTTTTTAGGGTCCCAGCCAAGAGCTTTGGCTTCTGCCTTTGTGAGGTAATTATCGGGTAATTTTCCATTTGATTTGAAAAAGTTAGTTACGCTGTCGAAATCAGTGCTTGTAACTCCCTTTGGAACATCAAAATCAGCAGCAAAAGCAAAAAAAGCCCTGCCTTGGTCTCGATCTTGTGAATCTCTTGATGATAATTTACTACAACAACCAGAAGGGTTTATCAGGCCATTGTTGTTGAGGTTTTCAGCACCAGACTGAACAGTATTGGCAACATAGCCGTAAGATATCGCCGTTGTTGCATAGCTCTGGCCTGCAAAAACAAGGCAAACAAACAAGATCAGCCTAAGTAAGACACTCATTTTTTGTTCCAGATGTTTAGCAAAAGCACCGTAACTATCGGGGTTATAGACATCCTGTTCCTGCGTCCCTTGTCATGGTTTTTCTTTTAGAAGCTCAGAAAGTTCGTTATCGAAATAATAGAACTCCACCATCGGTATTTCATTTTTCAAGGCATCAAATAACTTCCAACCTTCATCATTAAATAAAAGCGCTTCTTCTTGCGTCTTAAACCCAGAATCGATGGGATTATCGCGCACCAATGTAGCATCAAATTTGTCTTCCCAATCTGAAAGCCTATTTAGCAATTCCTTTGATAATGGCAATGTTTCTGGGTCAATATTGTACGGCATACCCTCTGATGGATTCATATCCCATAAGCACCAACATTCATAGTCTGCCATTAACTTTATTTTTCTAGAGATGGTTGTCATTGCGGATTAGCTCCCACAATAAAGCCATTATCTCCGACAGTAATTGCCGTACGATGCGTTTGGCCATTAAATTGATATTCGTATATAGGGCGACCTGTTCCTTTGCCTTGATAACCGACCACCTTTCCTTTTTCTAAGGCGGTAAAAATAGCATCTGGTATTTGTTCTTTTGCTATTCCTTTGCCAGCAAACTCGTCAGCATGCTTATAAATATGCTGCAATCCGGCGGCATTATTTCCAGTTTCCAGCCAAACAGTTTTACCATCTGGCAGCTTGCGGATATCGACCACATTCTCAGGAGTAATTTTGACGCCGCTGTTTACTAGGTCATCAAGTAATTTTCCCTTTGGAACTGGCTGCACCCCAGCATTGTTGTAAGGCTGATTTCTGGCCGCATTTGCAGCTTCATCCAGATTACCG
>JBNKKR010000104.1:0-2580 GCA_050291935.1 Desulfocapsaceae bacterium
TGTTTCTTAGAAGGCCGATTTCATATCCAAAAATGAAGGTTTAAAACAAAAATATTCCCAATTTTGAACTGGTTCTGCCAAAAACAGAGGGGTCAGGTCTTCATTCTTGACAAGGGAAAACAGAGCGGTCAGGTCTTTATTCTTGACAACAGAATTGGAAACAAAGGGCTTTCCGAACCACAAAATGCACAGGACGCCAAACTGCTGGCGCCTGTGATTTTCAAGGACGGATCCTTGTCGGACCAAATTAACCACTTGAAAAATAGGCAAAAATATGTAGTAAATAGGTGCGTTTTTGGACTTAAAACCACCTTTTAAGCCGCAAAATAAGGGTTTTAAGAAATATTAGTTTCCATCACAGATTATCCATAAACATAAGCGAGCACATTATCAAATGGCCCGTGCGAATCGACATCACCTGCCCGGCTATGTATTGCACATCACCCACCGGTGCCATAAGAAAGAATTTCTTCTGAAATTCGAAAAAGACAAAAAGCGATGGATAAGCTTGCTGTTCGAGGCTAAAAAAACGATTCGGGCTCTGGTTTTGAATTACACGGTTACGTCAAATCACATCCATTTACTGGTGTATGACATCAGAGAGGATGTCATACCGAAGTCGATCCAACTGGTTGCCGGATGTTAAGATCAAAATAGTGTAACGCTTTTTGGGGTAAAAGTTACAAAATAGTGTATCGGCTTTAACTGACCAAATTTTAAAGAAAATACGCGCATCGCTTGTAATTGAAGGTTTTCAAGCGAAATCTACAAAAAATAACGATACCCCGCATACCCGGCTAATATTGTGACGTTTTATTTGCGTTACACTATTTCGTCAAGTTTGGACGGATAAGCGTTACACTATTTTGATCTTAACAGCCGGAAGAACGGCCAGGGAGTATAATATCCGGAAAAAGCGGGCGGGTGCATTCTGGGAAGACCGATACCATGCTACGGCGGTTCATACAGACGACCATTTTATTAGATGCTTGGTATATATCAACTTGAATATGGTTCGGGCAGGGGTTGTCCAGCACCCTTCACAATGGGCGTTCGGTGGGTATAATGAGATCCAGAACCCAAAGCAGAGATATTCCATCGTAAATCGTGGTGAATTAGCAAAGTTGCTCGGGATCAGGGATGATGTCCAAATGATGGAAGTGCACCGGCAATGGGTTGAGGCGCTATTGAAAACCGGATCAAACAAGCGCGATGCACAATGGACGGAGAGCATTGCGGTTGGAAACAAGGATTTCGTGATGGAAACAAAAGCAAGGCTGGGTGCAAAGGGCGTGGGCAGGAAAATCACGGGAGAAAATAGCCAATATGAACTGAGAGAACCCCAAATTCCTTACAGTCCTCTTTTAACCCTTGAAAAGTGCGGTCTAAGCGATGAAAATAGCTACTTTTGGGATGTTTTTCACAAAAATTCAATGAGATAATTTGGTCCGACAAGGCAAGCAAGGGTTCTACTCTGACAAATGATTTGTTGCTGTGAGCTCGAAGGCTATTTTACCCAATTGTCGATTTTTAGGTTTGGTATTCGGATAAACTCTTTTTCGTTGTTGGTGACGAGCGTGCTATTAATTGAAAGAGCGTGGGCAGCGATCAGCATATCGAGAGAGCCGATAGGTTTGCCCTGTCTTTCTAAATGAACTCTGAGGTCGCCATAGCGATGAGCCGCCTGATCGTCGTAAGGCATAATTTCCAGAGGTGCAATAAACTGTGCTAAGGCAACTTTATTTTGATCAGGTTTTGAACTTTTTGAAACACCAAATAAGAGTTCGCTTAATGTGATGGATGAAATGCCGATTTGGGAAATCTCAGTCTGAAGAAAGCGTTCAATTACAGCCTGTGGTTTTCGTTTGATGATGTAAATACAAATATTTGTATCAAGCATGTATTGCATCAAAAGGTTTCCCGAGGCTTTTGACTGGGCTGGCCTCGTTCATCCATGAAGTCATCGGTGAATTGGTTAAGGCTATTAACCAATGATGACCAAGGGTCGTCTTTAGGAATAAGGACAACCATATTGCCGATTTTCTTAACAAAAACATCATTTCCAGAAAATCGACAATCTTTTGGCAGTCTCACTGCTTGGCTCCGCCCATTAATAAAAATTTTTGCAGTTTGCATGTTGCACCCCCAAGCGCAATTAAATATATATCATGATATATACCATTGGGTGGTTAATGTCAAGCTTTAAAAATTGAAAAAAGTAGAACATCTGTGTCCAAGGGACGGCGAGGACCACGCCTCCCCTGACACAGGCCGTTAACCCCTCAAGGGATCATTGAACTATGTCTATTACATTTGATAGTATTGAAAATGCATTTCTATATGTCAGCATGGATGAGCAAGTTATGAATAACGCCTACCTATGCAAAGAGACCGGCAAAATTTTTTATACTTCCGAAATTGGGGATTCAGATGAGCTCCCAGATGATATCGATGATTCGGATAAATATATCGAGGTTCCCCACAAGAATGTACTTGAACTTGGAAAAAGGCTTGTATTTGAGTACGTATCGAAATTTCTGCCTGATGACTTAGATCGAGTTGAGTCGATATTCAGCAGGC
>JBNKKR010000105.1:0-2529 GCA_050291935.1 Desulfocapsaceae bacterium
ATTGTAGCAGACCTACTAAAATTTTCACGCCAGTCAGAGAGTGCCAGGGAAAACATTTCACTCAATGAGGTTATGAAAGATGTCTTGGCTGTCACTGAACACTCCTTGAATATGGACCATATCCAGGTCCATCGTGACCTTGAAAAGAAACTGCCCACCATTGTGGGAGATACCGAAAAGTTACGCCAGGTTTTTGTTAATTTTGTCAATAACGCCCACCATGCAATGGAGGAACAGGGAGGGGGAGATCTTTTTCTTTCCTGTGAACATGATGCAAGTAACGGAGTGGTGGTCGCTTCCATACGAGATACAGGACACGGAATTCCTAAAGATGTAATGGCTAAGATTTTTGATCCCTTTTTTACCACTAAATCTGTGGGAAAAGGGACTGGTCTAGGCCTTTCTGTTTCCTACGGAATTATTCAAGAGCATGGCGGAGTTATTGAAGTCGAGAGTCCTGTAAAGAAAGGAAATAAAGAAATAGCAGGTACAGCATTTCATGTGCGACTTCCCGTACCATTACGGGAGTCGGTATCAGTAACAAATGTTGACAATAATGAGGAATTTTAAGAAGCAGAAACTGTAAACTAGTATCTGTCCGGAAAGAGGTCGTTTATGGACAGACACAAACTAAGGGGGGTCAGAATGGCAGAAATATTAGCGCTTGACGATGTGCAGGACGCAACAATACTCATTGGGAAGATTCTTTCCAAAAAAGGGCATAAGGTGCATAGCTTTTCCGATGAAGATGAAGCTATCGCCTATGCCAAAGAGAACAAAGTGGATTTAGCAATCCTTGATATCAAACTTGAAAAGATGAGTGGCGTGGAGGTGTTGGCCGTCTTAAAAGAGGCACAACCCGCCATGAAAGCCATCATGCTCACCGGATATCCAACCGTTGAAACGGCTCGTGAAGCGATCAGTCTTGGCGCCGATGAATACTGCGTCAAACCCATTGATCGCGATGAATTGGAAGAAAAAGTTGAAAAGGTCCTTAAGTCACGGGGCGCAAAAAGCGCCATGAGCGTCTAACAAAGGTGAATATCATGGATAACAAAGCAACAAATCTAGCTAGAGCAAAAATATACCAGTTTCTTTCCACCCTCTACCGGGATGAAATCCCCTTATGGCTGATCCAAAAGATGGGAGAGGGCCCATTTCTTGAGCAAATTAAAAAGCTTCAGGAAGTTTGTACCATTCAAGACTTCTGTTCGGGTCTTGGCAGAATGCGTGGGACCATAGAATCATCTTCCGCTGAAGAGGTTTTCAGCGAGCTCCGCTACGAATACGCGGATCTCTTTCTCAATGCAAGTAACAACCCGGCCTTTCCCTACGAATCCTGTTATGCCACCAGAGAACCGCTGGTAATGCAGGAACCGGTAGTAAAGATGCGTGCGGTTATGCAGGCGGCTGGCTTACATAAAAATGAAGACTACCTTGATTTGGATGATCATATAGCTGCCGAACTGGAACTTATGCGCCATTTCGCCGAGCAAGCCGCCTATAAAGAAGTAAAACAGGAAAGCGAGTTCGATTTCTTACGTAATCATCTTATGGACTGGGTGGTTGAATTCTCAGCAGTATTAACCAGTGCCGCAAAGACAGATTTCTATAGGGGACTTGCCGAAATCACCATGAGTTTTCTGTTTAACGAGCGTATGTTTGGCTTTGCCACACTCTCCCAGCAGGCAACGGACGATTCCTATATCTTTATCCTGGAACGGATGAGTGCTGCCATCGCATCCCTGGATCTGGGTGATGAGTATGTAACCCTTGCCGAAGGAACAGTTGCACCAGAAAAGCTCAAAAGTGTCAAATCCCATTGTTTTGTCTGTTTAGGGCTTTGCGGACAGGAAGTAAAGGTCAAAGACAATATTATCACTGGCTGTAAAGGACTGGCTGGTGATCCAAAGGGTGGCGGCAGGCTTTGTGTTAAGGGAGCAAATGCCCACAACAATACCTACTCCGCGTATAGGCTGAAAAGCCCGCTTATCAAAGAAAACGGAAGATTTCGTAAGGCCAGTTGGGAAGAAGCACTCGATCATACGGTGGAGACCTTAAAAGGCATGGATCCCACAGAAGTTGGCTTTCACCGGGGGAATGATTTTAACAACTGGTGCCATGAAGCGGTTATGGCTGCCTACGGAACGCCCAACAAAGTTACCCACCGCCAGATGTGCGACAACCCGGCACGTATGGCCAATGAAAAGAACTTCAGCGAGAAACGTCCCTGGATTGATTATGAAAATTCAGAGTTTATTATGCTCTTTGGGATCAATGAACTTGCAACCTCTGCTGGGCAGCGTAAGGTCACCAACCTCAAAAAGGCGGTTAAACGCGGCTGCAAATTGGTTGTAATTGATCCAAGACGCAGCGAAACCGCCAATATTGCTTCCGAATGGATCGCCATCAAACCAGGAAAACCATTGGCCTACGGTAACGTGCAAGGGGTTCCCTTCTTCGGCCTGCCCGGCAACCCGGTGGCTACCTTCATCACTTTCTGTCTGTTTGTTCGCCCCTATCTGCTGA
>JBNKKR010000106.1:0-2457 GCA_050291935.1 Desulfocapsaceae bacterium
CAATTGCCTTATACCTACCATGGAATAATTGACCGTCTACCGAGTGCCCGCTATTGAATCGCTGCGTATAGACGCCATTGATGTGCCGCATGCACCTAAAAAGGTTTGCATCCGGTGTTTGCACCAAAAGGTGATAGTTCGTGGTCATCAAACAATAAGCGCCGACCCTCAATGCGAAAAGCGCGATGGCCTCCTGCAAGACGGAGATAAAACATTCATAGTCTACCGCTACAATATTTGTTCAAATGCGTCATGGGCAGACATGATACCCCATTAAAATATCTCGAGAATGATCAAGCTAAAAGCGGCTTCAACGCTCTTTTAGTTTCCCTGGCGGCATCTCTCACGACGACAACCACAAAGGCAGCTCATAAGGCAATGGATGCCGTACCAACGGAAAAAGTGTTCCAGTGGTTCAAAGACAATATCGGTCAATCAGTACAATCAAAAAGAAAAAAAGTGAATAATATCGCTCGGCAAGTGGAACAATTTTGGGATTATGTAATCGCTTGATAATTTAACTGATTTACATCGGCCCAGGTGTAACCCCTGCATGGAGGTGTAAACCTGGATTGTTGTTGAGATGGGGTTTGTCAGAAGTTTGCGAAGGAAGCAAAAATGTATCAGGCATTCTTTAAACGTCTCATGGATATTATCTGCGCGTTTTGCGCACTATGCATGTTGGCGCCGTTGCTTGGGGCGATCGCCCTTCTCGTGCGTCGAAAACTTGGAACCCCGGTGATTTTCACGCAGGTTCGGCCCGGCCTTCGTGCTATGCCATTTACGCTTTACAAATTCCGGACCATGACCAGTGAACGGGATGAAATGGGAAACCTGCTGCCCGATGCAGAACGATTGACAAAATTGGGTGGGTTTCTGCGCTCCTCTTCTATAGATGAACTCCCGGAACTGTGGAATGTGCTTAAGGGGAGTATGAGCCTTGTGGGGCCCAGACCCTTATTATCGGAATATTTACCCTATTACAGTAAACGTGAGAAAAAACGTCACTCTGTTCGCCCAGGTATAACCGGCTTAGCTCAGATAAAGGGCCGAAACTACTTGATGTGGGATAAGCGCCTTGAGTTAGATGTTCAGTATGTGGAATCGATGAGTTTTCTTAAAGACCTCATGATTATCATTAAAACAGTACAGCAGGTATTGGTTCGTAAAAATGTGGCCGTTATCCCAAGTGCTATTGGTCAACCGTTGTCAGTTTGCAGAAGTCATCTATACAAGAATAAGCTGAAATCCAACCAAATCACAACAGTTAGAAAACATGAGGTTGCAAAATGAGAAATATTCTTGCTGGAAAAAAAATATTTTTCAAGCTTTTGGAAGTTGAGGACCTTAAGAAGCGAGTAAAATGGCTAAACGACGATTGTGTTCAAGCCAGTCTGCATTATGATTATCCAACTTCTCTTTCCCGAACAAAAAAGTGGTTTGAAAAAAATTTAATGGACAGAAATAGGATTGAGTTTTCAATATTCACAAAAGAGAAAAAAGAGCAAATTGGTTTTTGTGGCTTTTTAGACATTGATATTCGTGCCAGAAAAGGCGAACATTACATGGTTATTGGAGAAATACAATACTGGGGCGGCGGGTATGGAACAGAATCTTATAAACTTCTTACAAATTATGGCTTTGCCGAACTCGGTTTAAACCGAATCTACGGATATCAAAATATCGATAATGTTGCTGCCAAGCGGGTTGTTGAAAAACTCGGATGGCTTAAAGAAGGAACTTTACGTCAAGACTTGTATGCGCATGGCAAATTATATGACAGAAATGTTGTTTCCATTCTGAAAGAAGACTGGATCAGTAATCCGATCTACGAGTTTTAGCGGCGGTCAAAATTATCCCCAATGTTTCAAAAGTCGGAGGGCTTCAGAGCCAAGGCGACAAGGGCGCCGCTGTAGCAGATCTACTGCAAGCCATTGGCAACACCGGATCTGGAGTCCTCCGGTTTTCCCGCAGGGGAAAAAAGATGGCCTGAAATAGACCCGGACCTCAAGTTCACCATGGGTTTATTCCTCGCAAAGTGCTTCAATGCGCTATAGCTTTAACACCCATATGGGTTTGCCATCTTATTTATGCAACATTGGGGTTATCTAACCATTTTCTGGGTGTATAACGATGGGATTTAACACCAAGGTTGAAACACTTTCAAAACTAAGTCGAAAATTTGGAATTGATTTGAAGTGCAAAAGAGACGATTTGCTTCCAATGCTTGGCGGTGGCAATAAAGTGCGCAAGGGAATTCGGATAATAAAAGATGCTGCACGTTACGGTTGCAATGCTCTGGTAACTACGGGAGGAACCCAGTCAAATCATGCAAGGGTTGTGGCATTTATGGCAGCTAAAAATGAGTGGCCATGCAAACTGGTACTGCATGGAAGTTCTGACGAATTATACAATCCTAAAGGAAATCTGCTGTTAATGTATCTTTCGGGTGCTGAA
>JBNKKR010000107.1:0-2456 GCA_050291935.1 Desulfocapsaceae bacterium
CAATCCAGGTATGCAGGGTATGGGGTTGTGGGCTTCGTTGGGCCTGGATGATTTTCGTGATGGTGTCGTTGGCGGCGACGGAAACCACTTCTGCCATAAGGTGCTCCTTTCATCATCTGGGCAGTTAACCCGCATGGTCGATGCTCAATTCTACGCCGAAGTCAGTTCAGGCCCGCAAATCATAACCCGGTCAATGTGTCGAGTGCACAAGTGGAACGCTGTTTGTATCGTTAACCAAAAATTAGATATATACCGCCCTGCATCAGGTGCGCAGGGAGGTAGGGTGGCACAATCATTATTTGAGATTCGTTTGATGGTGTCCCTGGTGGAACGGCCCTGAACGTAGCACAGAAGGTGCTGTGCCTTCAAGTTGATTATCCGGAAAAGGTAGTGTCCAGAATTTTGAAAGTGTTCAGTGTATTAAATTCCAAAACATACTTATAAGCTCACCAGTCATGCTATGGCTATATACTATAATCTGTCATCATATCACCCAACGGGGCCTTCAGCGGCGGAGCGCCGTCAACTGAAAGGCAGGGTTGGCCACTTCAATATATGCACGCATCTAAAATGGAAAGCACATCTGATAGCAACTCATCATTGCCACGTTCGATACGTTTTGCCCGGCGAGAACGGAAATCGACCGATTTAACTTGTTCAACCATAATGAAGCCAGTTAGCTTACTGTCTTTTGGTATGGGTATGTGAAATGGAAAACCGCGATCTGTGTTTGTAATTGGGCACACAATGGCCATACCGGTACTTCGATTGAACAGGTCTTTGCTGACAACAAAGGCAGGACGTCGTCCTTTCTGTTCATGACCCGATTGTGGATCAAAAGTTATCGCAATCAAGTCCCCTTGCCTGGGAATATAGGCGGCCATCTACCAAGCCTCTTTGCCCACCGGCTCTCCCCAATCAATTTCACCGGTTTTGTAGTTTTCAGGGATACGTGCCACAAGATCTTTAAGGTTGTAACGTCCACGTATCTTTTTAGCTGGCGTGACAATCATCGCGCCATCTTTTAGCTTAATATCCACCTCATCGCCGACATCAAGCTTCGCATCTGCGAGTAAGCTTTTAGCAAGACGAAGCCCCTGGCTGTTTCCCCATTTTTGAATTTTTGCAAGCATGAGCCACCTCCAAATGTATATCCAATGTATATCCATCTGTTGAGCAAAGGTCAAGGCCTTATTTGTAGACCAACGCAAGTTTAACCGGCTTTTTTCGGAGCGTTGTGTTGAATAAAGTCAGGTTCAAACACTTGTGGGGTGATTACAATTGATTTGTTGGACAGTGTGTCAAACAATCTTTTAATTCAAGTACAAGGGGTCTTGACTTTTGACAGAACAAATCGGATTCGCCATATAAATGTCAATTGTCAAGACCCCTTGTACTCCCGTGGTTAGCTCATGCCCCTTGTCTCAAATCAGCCTAATAGATCGAGCCCTATTGCGTGGAGAATTACTAAAACTCCGACAACAACGATGGCCTTTACACGATTTAGCTCTTTTTTGGAAAAATGGCCAATTATTCGGTTGGGGTCATCAATATCTCTAAAAGCTGTTTTGTTTCTAAACAACTTCCAACCCCATAGGCACATTAATAGATGGGAGGCATATATGCCTGAAGAAAAAAGATTCGGAAGATGTCGGCTAAAGGTCGCATGTTTCTTGAAAAATACGGTGCCTATTAAGTCTGTCTCATGCTCATAGCGTTTAACAATAAATTTGCTAACGCAAAAAATCAAATAAAGACAGAGCAGCCCCCACAGGCAGAGACTAAAACTAAGGTATTTTTCTAAAATCAGGTTCGATTCCATTAAAAGCTCTTTATCATTTGTTCTACGGAATAATAAACTTGGTTACTCTCAAAACGCGCATCAAAATCGCTGTATAGTAAGCTGCCGCTTCTTTTGAATTTATTAGCTAAATAAATTCCCCCGATCGCAGCCCCAAGAAACATTGCAACAAAGAAACCAAATGGCCCCAAGCAAAGCATGGTGGCTACCATCGATCCGACAACTTGGCCACCGATAAAAGCTCCGGTTACACCGCCGACTATGCCAAACCCCTCTTCAAACAATGTCCGCATTCTGAGTTCCGGTGGTGCACTATACACATCGCAAACGCCCAGCACAATGGGCACCACATACATGCCGCGGGATATGACCCTGACAACTCGGGCGTTGCTGTTTAAGGCCATGCGGATGGTGCCCATGGATTTGGCGGCGTTGGCTTTGAGGGCGGGCATGAAGATCTGTTTCCTGAAAAATCTGGCGGTGGCGTGGGGGGACTTTGTGGACGCCAGGGTTTGGGCGATTTTGGTTTCCGGGGTCAGTTGCCGGGGCATCTCTTTTAGGTACTGCATCACTTGGCCGTAGCGGGGATGGGCTTTGAGGAACTTTTCCACTCTGCGCAGGTTGACGGCTTTGTTGGAGCAGACCACGCCTCGAC
>JBNKKR010000108.1:0-270 GCA_050291935.1 Desulfocapsaceae bacterium
CTTTTTTCGGCATTTATTGCTGAATTCTGCAGCCAGCTCATAATCACTGTTCAAAATTGGTGTATTGGCAAAATAGGATAGCTTTTCTTTTATTATGCGGTATTTGCGCAGATCACTGTAACCGGATAAGATTTCTTGTCTAATTGGTCCAATGATAAGGGCTCTCTGATCTCGAATAAGGGAGATAAGTGCATCTATCTCGGTTTGATACTCATTATTCTTCGAACGAAGTGCATAAGACCATATTGGCGTATCAACAAGGACTTTCAA
>JBNKKR010000108.1:280-2444 GCA_050291935.1 Desulfocapsaceae bacterium
TTATAGTCATAATCGGGATCGGGATCCATTTTGCCGAAAATACTTAATATTTCAAGTTGCTTATGCCGATCCACAAACTCTTTAAGGGCCAGATTGACCGTGTCCTTTTTGGTTTTCAATCCGCTAATCTCTAACGCCTCATGTAATAAATTATCATCGATTGCTAAATTGGTAGCCATTGTGCGCCTCCTTTTTCACACACCATATTACACAATGTATTGTGTGTCAAGATGTGTGCTGGAGGCTAACGTTTGAACTGTGCGGCCCGGCCGCTTTTTGGCCGGGTCAGCACCAGTGAATGGTTGGGCTGTTTTGCCTTAATGCCATTTATGCCCACAAGAAAGGCATTCTGGTCTATGAACACATATCATTTCACCACACTCTGGACATAGCCATTTCTCTTTTTCATTCTGGATAAACTGTCTAATCCCTAATTCATTTATCATTTTGAGATTGTCTATCATGCTCATTCCATACCTTGTTCTGTAGCGCTTATCCAACTGTTTCAGTCTGGCACAAGGAAATCTACTACAATTATCGGAACAATACTTGATTTCGCTACTTGCAATTTTTTTGCAATTTCTAATTCTGCATTTATTACGGTATTCTGATTTTTTACTGTTTTGCTTATCGATCATTCGGCAACCTGGACATGTATTTTTTTCTCTAATGTATCCCATGCAAAGACGGCAGTTGATTCCGCAAGGTGCTATCAAATTTGTGGGAATTGTTTTCGTTTTTTTTCGTCTTTTTTGAGTCATGATCTGATTGTTCTATTTCTTTTGAAACCCAACTAGTTTATTATTTGGCGCGCTTAAATACATTTCAGAAAAGGTAATTTCAAAGGTGTCTTATGCTTAATCCAAAAAACCACAAATGATCAATGAAATTAAATTCCTTAATATTTCTGTGTGTTAAGGAATAACAATATTTATTCACTGCATTAGCATTCACTTAAACTGCTTAATTAGCTCTAAATTATGATACTTATTCGGAAAATCCGAATAATTTTGGTTTTAATTATCAACTGTGGGAATGGATAGGATACCATACAGATTTTGGCGAAATGAAAACCTGTGGCATCTGCTATCTATCAGTAATGAAAATATAATTTCATGTGTCTTCGAAGGTATTGGCAAGAATGTGCAAATTTCAGGTGTGCCTGATTTCTTGCTATAGTCGCATCATTTAATTGCTTTTGGCAGAGCATTCAAGGCATTGTCCATCATTTAGACTACAATCTCCTCGTCAAGTACCCTGGTTTTTTGTACAGTCGATATTCCTTATCGATAGCTTCAGAGCCCATAGATCCGGAGTTATCGCAGCCCGTGGAACAGATCCGTCTCCTTTCCGTCCACGGGCTGACCGCACCCCAGGATACAGACAAAGTGCTCCACGCCGAACATCTCTACTTTCAATGCATTGGGCAGATGGTGGAAAGGATGGCTCGGACCGAACTGGCTCGCATGGCTGAAGACGGCTTCGAATTTTTGATCCAGGAACCGGGTGACGTCGATCCGGGTAGTTATTTCATCATCCAGGGTGCCTATCAAGTCCGTAGACGCCGTCTCCGGTCTTCCTGCGTTTTCAGCCGCCTGCCTGAATTTTTTCAGTAGGGCTTTGGGTAAAGCGAAAAAGTAAAGTTTGCACGGTTGCCATGGCGGCTCGTCCTCGTCCAGGGGCAAGTTCGAATCACTTGCGACGGCAAATGCCTTTTGCGTGACCCGGTTGGCCATGATGTGGTCCGGGTGGCCGTAAATACCGTTTTCATCGTAGGTGACGATCACATGGGGGCGCTCGCGGCGAATAATGCCGGCCAAACGATGGGCCGCTTCCGTGATGTCTGCCCGGGTAAACGCCTTGGGGTCGCTGTTGCCCTGAGTGCCAGCCATACCGGAATCCTTATAGCTCAGATTGTGGTAAGCGCAGATGTTCAATATGCGGATAGCCGCAGCCAGCTCCTTCTCCCGGATTTCCGCAATCCCCATGCCAGGCCGCGGTGGTCTGTACAAGGGGTCCTCGGCTTTGCCCAACTCGCCTTTGGTGCAAGTGACCAGTACTGTGCGAATTCCCTCGGCACTGTACTTGGCCAGGATGCCGCCGGTGCTGATGGCTTCATCATCAGGGTGGGCATGGACGGTCATTAGGGTTAATTTATTGTTTT
>JBNKKR010000109.1:0-2367 GCA_050291935.1 Desulfocapsaceae bacterium
CAACACTGGGGTTTACAATTGATTTCTGATTGTATCCGGAGCTGTTGCAAATTGCACCAATACGATCCTTTTTTCTTGACAGCCGGATCAGAAATAGCTAAAAACGGATTCCTGACTGAGCACTCAGTTAGTGTCCCTCCAGAAACAGGATCAGGCTGCCATGTCCAAAAAAGACGATATCCTGCAAGCAGCAACCCGCCTTCTGGCCGCCAAAGGCTATAAAGAAGCCTCCATGGCCGAACTGGCCAAAACAACGGGCGTGGCCCAAGGCACCATTTTTTTACCATTTCAATAATAAAGAAGATTTGTTCCTATCCATAAAAATGATTCTGGCTATCCACAGAGCTAAGGTGACATTTTGAAAAATCATAATTAAAGATGAGGTCTTCGCTTCCAAGCCATTCTCACGCTGTCTGCTCCAGAAGCGCCAGGATCTCCCGCGATGTATACTCGCCTACATCGGCCAGACCGTCCACGGGCATGAAAGCCGGGGCATTGTTGGAATACAGACAGGTGGTTGACGCTGGAAAGTCTTCGTCAGCCGCGTAGAAGATATAGCACAGGGCGATTTTTGGCAGCGGGCGCACGACCAGAGCGTCGTCACCGCCCATTTGCGCGGGCGCTTCATAGTCATCCAATCGATCCATGATCAACTGCCGGTGATCGATAATCCGGTCCACCTGGGATACCAGGATCTGTTCCGTGTGGCTGGAAAAGGCGCCAGCATAGGGCGTGCTGTTGGGTATTTCCTTAAAGGCTATGAGCGGCTCCTGTTGGAAGGCCTCTGCAATCGCATGCAGGGCGTAAAGCGATAGAATTATACCAACCGGGCGGGTGGCCCAGGCAACTTGTTGCCTGGGTTGTTAAACAACAAGAGGTTAAGGGGGTTCGGGAAACACCTTACTTAATTTTGTCTGGATGATGTCTCTCAGAGTTCTGGGAGAGTTCTGGGGACACCTTACTTTATTTTGTATGGATGATGTCCCCCAGAATTCCCCTTGAGCTTGCCGATGGTGTCCGGGCTCTTTTCGTATAGACTTTAAGATAATGTTTTTGGCAAGGCCAGAGGGAGAAAGCTGTATTGTAATACCGCGACGACCGATATCGCAGCCCAAAAACATTATCTTGAAGTCTATAGATAAAGGTCTCCACAACTCAGTGGGTGTAGTCGGTCTCGGTCCCAATGTACCTGGTCAGGCCGTTGCCAGTATAATATTCATTGGCGCCCATACGTTGCGATGTTGGTCGCAACCTGACCAACCGGCTGTGCCTTTCGCCGGTTGTCTGGCGGTACATAGTTCAAACCGGTCACCTTTTTCAAGCGCAGCGGCCATCTCATTGAAAAATAAATCGACCACCTTGGCTGCCTGCTGCTTGGTCATGTCGTACGCTATGCTGAGTTTGTTGATGAAATTCTTTTTATTCATTAAGCCCCCAAATACCCATATAAGTTGATCTTGTTCTTCAACCGGTGGGCAAGAAATAGGCTGCCATCTTTTAACGTTTCGTAGATTTTAATGGATTCCTGTTTATAGCGTTCAACCTTGTCCATTGTCCAGTAATGAGGTGGTGGTTGCAGATTGGTGATTCGGTCCGCAAGCTTGACCATCCAGATTTCCTTTGGTTGGGACTTGATTCGTTTCAGGCTGTCTGCCATCTGCAGGACTTTCCGCTGCCATTTATCTTTAGATTCAGCCGCGATTGTTTCATCTTTGGTCAGAGCTGCCACGGCATCGGCAACTTTGATCCCAAATTTATTGGTCAGGTCATTATGCGTGACATCAGTATCCTCCAATGTGTCATGTAACAATGCACATTGAACCGCCAGATCGCCGTCCATAATTGATTCAACAGCAAGAGCCGCAATAACTTCCATAGCGACAAAGCTAAAATGCATCAAATAAGGGATTTGTGTACCGGGAACCAGCTGGGCCCTTTCCCAATGAGCTTGAGCAGCGAATCTGTAAGCCTGGATATAAAGGTCTTGGGACCAGTCGCTTGGCATGAGACACCTTCTTGGGTAACTTCTCAATAAGTTATGGTAGTAAACGGTTTTTTAAAATTCAGTCGCAATAATATCAAGTGGTTACTGTTATCCAGGGGTTTTACTACCATAACTTATTGAGAAGTTACAAAGATCATAAATAAGCCTTCGATTTATAGGAATATACTACATATTTGTAAATGAGATTATACTCGAATGATTTTCGAGAACTTATTTTTTCTGACGCCATTTTTTGGGGCCATATTGAAATATGTTCCACCCCTACTACTTTCCTTTCACTATCAAGAAAATAGACAGTAAATTAAAGATCTGCTACCTCCCACCCTCCTGAAAAACCTTCCTTTCGAATTTGCACATCACCA
>JBNKKR010000110.1:0-2302 GCA_050291935.1 Desulfocapsaceae bacterium
TTTTAGCCACATGCAAAAAATTGTTACAAATTGCAAGCATATAGCCTCCGCAGTAAAAATCGGCGATACAGTTTACTATATTGGAGAGAAGGGTGTTTTATACAGACGAAAACTAAATTAGACGTCGATTATCCCGGTTGTCTTGCCCACCTATGAGTACAACGGTGTCCAAAAATGTATCTCAAAAAACCGCATAGATTCTTCTTAAAGAGGCTTCAGCTTTTACCCATGAAGTATTTATATATAAATGGTTACGCAACCATCTGATAAATTTTAAAGGCCGCTGGGTGGCCTGTCTGGGTGTTTTGAGAAATGAAGGCAAATTCTCTTGTCTGAGTCCAGACCTTCTGTGGGAATTCTGGAAACATCGTACATATCTATGATCATTCATACAAAATAAAGTAAGGTGTTCCCCGAACGACGCTGCGTGACGGCTTGCACGGAGATATCAGCGTCCATTTTGCTCCTCTCTATTTTGTAATGCGAATTAACTTTTATCGTGCATAGAATGCGCACTGCCTGGCTGGGCTTTATTTCTCAAACTGCGAACCGTGGGGCAAGACCTCTTGTTGCTTCGCAACACCGGCAACCAGTTGCCGGTGCCACCCGTCGAACTTCGTTTAACATTTAAGTGATAACGCATAATATTGGATAGTTAGGAATTTTTTCTAATTACTGTATGATCGTTCTTATCCTGGAACTCGTATATATCAATTATTTCTGTACCCAACCCAATAGGAAAATGAATGCTTTCGATATTGGGACAATCATAAAAAACCGTATCGGCAATCAAACACGCATCCTTTTTGATTTGTTCCTTAGTAACACTTCCATCTGGTTGGTTTGCAATTGCTATATAATCAACTACAATTGCAGATGTATCAGATTCAAACATAAGAGCAAAATGGGCCGGTAGAGGTTGATTCCTGCTGACCCCAATACGAACATAATCATAGCTCTTTAGCTTTTTTACGATCTCATTGGCTTCATTTTCTGTAATTGTTTTCGACCTGGCATTACCATGAAAAACACCGTTACGGACAACAAAACAATTTTCATCTACCGATAGACTGGCCTCAAGTTTGCTCCAAATCCCATCTCTTTTATATGGATCAACTGGAAAATGCATAACCTACCTTCCATAAGGTGTTTCATAAAAATTATCAATGATGTACTTCTTTTCTTCCAAATAATCTTGAATAAGTGCACGTCTTGCTTTGTTATCCCCAATTTTTCTTGCGGTTCTAATCTCCTGCAAGTATTGCCTGCGCTCACTAACAATCCTTAATCTTGGGTTTTCATAATATTCACGTACGGGTGGGAATCCCAAGGCTTTATCGTCAACAAAATGCCCATATTCATGCCTAACAGCTGATATTGAAGCATCAGGATCAAGAACAATTGATCCAGGCTTTCCTGGTGATGAAGAAGGACCGTAGGCAAGAGCATTTTTACGATATGAGATATCTACTCCGTTTTCTTCAAGGTCTTTAATGATCGCATTGTATTCATCTGTGTCATTGAGGTGAGCAGGCCCCATTGATTCTGAAAGGCGATCACCACCAGAGTTTAATACTGAATCGTCTTTCTTTTTCGTCTTAGTTGTCGTCTTTGGACCATCAATCTTTTTGGCAGCATCATACTCTTTTTGCGCCCCTTTTTCAAGCTTTTCGGACCTCTTTGCGGTTTTAACTTCAGCTTCGATTTGCCTTGCCTTTCGGGCGGTTTTGGCGGCGCGCTTTTCGGTTTTGCGCACTTTGTTGGCTTTGTTCAATAGCTTGGTATCCGGGCTGATCTTTTTGATCGTCAGGGCGATCTTTTCCAGCAGCTTGGCCACCTTGACCAGTCTTCCGGATTTGGAGGCGACGTTGGCGGCCGCACCGGTGCCGGCGGTGACAATGGCCAGGATCACGGTTACCACGATGTCGCTGGCTGCCGAGCAAGCCATCTGGGTACGTTCGATGGGATGGGTGGCGGCCCAGTAGCGCTGGGCAAAATCGTACAGCAGGGTATAGGTCTCCTGGTCGCCGAACAACAGCGTGAGCATGGATTTGTACTTGAGGGCCTGCTCGTAGGTCTGGGCCACCGGGGTAACGATTTGGTTGATCTCTTTTCTTAAAGGATTGTAGTTGCCGGTGACGACGGCTTGGGCAGTCTGCGCGGCCATATGGCTGGGCATCTGGGCCACCTTCCACAGGCTTTTTAGAGAGCCGGCATAAAAGCCGGGAAACGCCTTGGCCGCATTCCAGATGGCGCCCGGGGCCGCCTTGATCATATCCCAGGTGCCGCCGATGACGCTGTC
>JBNKKR010000111.1:0-2294 GCA_050291935.1 Desulfocapsaceae bacterium
CATCGGTCATCTATCAAACACATAGGCATTGAAATTTAACTTTCAAAAAAACAGGGTGGTTTATCATGTTATCAAAACATATTCTTCTATTTATAACCCTGCTTTTGCTGAAGCCTTCGTTGGCGCTCTCAAATTGGGCCGTTGGTCTTGAAAAAGTTTCTCTCATTAACCAATCCGCCCAACAGGAAGGGATAGAAAATGACGCAATCGGCCTAACATTGCAAATCAACTTCCCTCAAGATAATACCGAATGGTCGGTAGGAATCGGCCTTTATGGATACAGCGACAATGAAGAATTCACTACTCTAGTACAGAATCAGGGATCGACTGCTATGTATGAGGCGGATTCAGGTGCATCAGCATCAAGACTATTCGCTGAATATGGCTTTATTTTTCAACCATCATCCAACCTGTTACTATCAACCAAACTGGGTTACAACGAAGTTTTCGCTTCTTCTCGTTCCATTACAAATTGCTCCAATTGCCCAAGTGAAGATATCAAGATCGAAGGCGGTATATATGGACAGGTTGGCACCCGATTTTTATTCGACAGTTTCAACGTCGGGATTCAATACAACCACTTTCTTGAAAGCGATAAAGATATCAAAAATTCGATTTTCATATTCATCGGCTTCTATGAGTAATCGTTACAATCCCTGACATGAACAAAACATGAGCCACAACTTTTTAGAATGAAACTCTAAGGACTTTGAAAGCCCATTGAAATCACTGGTAGGTAGTGCGTATAAAATAAGGCCAGCCTGTGAGCAAATGGGAAAGAACTGCGTGCATTGTGTGAATCGCTGCGCTGAAGTTTTTCTCGACTCATAACCTTAACACACCTCTCAACCGAACTAAATTTCAATCTGATAGCACAGATTGTGGGGTACTTTGTTCTGAAAAACCCATCAGATGAAAATACCCGGTGCAAGCTGGATAAAACAGCAATTTAGTCAACGCCCCCTATCCGTTTTAATGAATCAATATCTCAATTTTAATAAGACTCTAAATAATGGACTCTAAAAGATGGATGTCCGGAAAGACCTCGGAAAGACCCCGGGGCCAGACCCATTTCCTGGGTGCAGTTGAAAGGCCATTGGCTTCAGCAGGCGGGCTTTACCATTGATACGCCGGTTAAGGTCAGGGTCATGGAGGGGTGTTTGGTTTTAACTACTGAGTAAATTTAGATGGCTAAACCTGAAGTTTATGTAAGCACCGATATTGAAGCTGACGGACCAATCCCTGGGCCGCATTCCATGTTAAGTTTTGCATCTGCCGCTCACACCGCAGACAAGCAATTAGTTGGCACCTTTTCTGCCAATTTGGAAACACTGCCTAATGCTGAAGCTCATCCAGACACTAAGGCATGGTGGGATAAAAATATTGATGCATGGAATGCATGTCGACAAGATTGCCAACAACCTGAGCAGGCCATGAAGGATTATGTTATGTGGGTAAAACAGCTACCAGGTAAGCCTGTTTTTGTCGGCTACCCTGCCGCTTATGACTTTATGTTTGTTTATTGGTATTTGATTAAGTTTGCTAGTGAAAGCCCTTTTTCACACTCTGCGTTAGATATAAAAAGCTACGCTATGGCTACCCTAAAAACAGATTTCAGGGAAACAGCTAAGCGCAAAATGCCTAAGCATTGGTTCGATGCTCTACCGCATACGCATGTTGCGCTTGATGATGCTATTGAACAAGGCGCCTTATTTTGTAACATTCTGCTAGAACAAAAAAATGGCTAATCCTCAACCCAGCATTTCAAAGAACTTTTTTCTGATATAAGCTCAAGGAAGTACTTAGCTAGATGCACATCACTTTTAATATCCGCACTCTCGTTATTTTTTATTTGCAATTGGAAGCTATCTAAAGGCTCGTCACCTAAATATTCATCCTCATCAGGAAAACCCAACAAAGCGAATTGACAACCATGACCCTCTGCACAATACGCCGGATACTCATCATACTTTCCAGAGTCATCGTTACAAAAATCAACTCCCAAAGCTTTACCTAATTCTGATGCTGTTTCTTCCAATGTAGATAATGGGGCCACGCCAAGATAGCCCCATAGATTGGTATCAATTTTTACGTTCACATTCACCGCCATATCTAGTCGATAAAAAACAACTGTGAGTCCTGCTTCTGTTTCCGGGTAGGAGCCGCCCTCTCGGGCGGCGCCCCCCACAGATCCGGACGTGACCCTTTCGTCATCCGGTTCCTCGGTGGTTAAAGTTTTGACACCACTCTAACGTATGACTATGTACCCGACAAGTCATGCTACACCTTTGCCA
>JBNKKR010000112.1:0-2282 GCA_050291935.1 Desulfocapsaceae bacterium
CGCACCCCGGACACAAGATTTATCCCTACTTGCTCAAGGGGTTGGACATCAACCGTCCGGATATGGTTTGGGCAACCGATATCACGTACATTCCCCTCAGGCGGGGATTTATGTATCTGGTAGCGATCATGGATTGGCATAGCCGCAAAGTGCTGTCCTGGCGTGTATCAAACACACTTGATTCCGAATTTTGCGTATCCGCCCTGGAGGAAGCGATCGCACGCTATGGCCGTCCCGAAATATTCAACACCGACCAGGGAAGCCAGTTTACAAGTGAGGCATTCACGAACGTATTAAAATCCAATGGCATCAAAATCAGCATGGATGGCCGCGGACGATGTATGGACAACATCTTTATCGAGCGGCTTTGGTGGACGGTGAAGTATCATTATCTTCATCTGCATTCGTTTGAAAACGGCCTTGAACTGCGAAAAGGCTTGAGAAGTTGGTTTGAATATTATAACCGGGAGCGCACTCATCAGTCGTTGAATAGGATGACCCCAGACGAGTGTTATTTCAAAGAGCAAATTAAAGCGACGGCCTGATTGGTCAGGCCGCCAGCCGGGTCAACTCCAGTCGACCTACGGTCTCCTTACGTTGACCCGGCTGAAGGACGAACTAAAGTAGTAGAAACAACTTAACCGGCTCAGAGCTTAGCCCCATCAAAAAATCGTCCAAAGGATGGGGTCCATCGCAGCACTGCTGTCGGTGCTGAAAAACCTGAAACATAAAAACGATCTGCTTGCTTCTCAACCACCACCCCACCAAGTTGATGATACGCAATTTTGAGATGCCTACCGGTATTACAAGACGGCTGATTGAAAGATTGCCCTGATAGATAAATCCTAAACAATGGTAAGCCTCGACACCGCAAAGATATCTTTCTTTCAATAGCGCTTATTGTCGGTGGTCATTTTATTTGTTTGAAATGGCAGATAATTGGAACTGCCTTTTTGTAATAACACCCATAAACCATGACCGATTCAGGCAGATTAAATCAAGAAATACAAGTCAAGGGAAAGAAGTAATTAACAAGGGCTTCAGAAAGTTCACCATTGGTTTGTTCCTCGCAAAGTGCTTCAATGCGGTATAGCTTCAACACCCATATGGGTTTGCCAACCTTTTGCCATCTTTTTTATGCAACATTGGTGGTAACGGGTTATACCACTATTTTGGACCAAAATTGTAACCGGGCATAGTACCACCAGGATCATTGCTTTGCCCAGAACCACCAAAATCCGGATTCCAAGCTTAGACAGAGTAAACGGTATGTGAATATTCGTGTGAATAATCACGAGGACCATTGCTTGGCCCAGAACCAGGATTACCGCCACCTTGCTGACTTGGTGCGCCAGGAGCATTGCCAAAATCCCTTCCAACTGTTGCATCTGAAATGACTTGATTGCCGCCACCTACTGGATTGATAGCCATTTTGATTCTCCTTTACCTTTTGGGTTGTTGATTTTGGTTAAAATTGCCAATTTAGGATCGATCCTGAGTTGTAATTAAACATTATGGCCGGTTCGTGTAAATCGGGGAATGTATGATTTTAGAGCTATCAATCCCTTACCTTTGGGGGTAATTATCGCCAATGTTGTGATTTCGAATTCGGGGGACACCTTACTTAAATGCTTTGAGTCCAACCAGTCAAAATCAGTAAAGTGTCCCCCGAATTCCAACAATTTCATTCAGTGGATGGCGTTATCGTCGGCGGCGCTGACGCGGTAAGCACAGGTGGCGCCACCACTGATGAACAGCGTTAGGTTTACTATTATGAAACTTCTATCGTATTTTAGGAGTTCAAAAGATCTTTTAGATAAATCTCTGCGCGAACTTGCGAAGCTGCAGAAAGCGATTGACAATTCCGATGAAAGAGAGATTGGTGACTGCGTATTTAATTTTTTTATAACCAACTACCATATCAAGGATTGGCTAATCCAAAGTGATAATATCGATAAAAAAACGGTCGAAAAATATATTAAAAATTCTGAATGGCTGAGAATTTGCGAAGACTTGTGCAATTCAGGAAAACATTTCAAGATTGACAGAGGTGAACCCCAACGTTGCAAAAGTCTGAGGCGTTCAGCCTTTGTGTTAGCAAGGGTGAAGCCGTAGTGAACTACTGCGATCCCTTGATAGCGCGAAGGCTGGGCGCCTCAGACTTTCCCGCAGGGTAAAAAAGATGGCTAAATACGGATCAACTCAGCGCGAGCCAATTGATTACATATTGTTTTTCGCCAGGCCACAGGCGCGCAGGCGTCTGCCAGGGCCACCGCCATGTG
>JBNKKR010000113.1:0-2175 GCA_050291935.1 Desulfocapsaceae bacterium
CCCCAAATGGTAAAGCAAAACGAATTGCCTATTGTGCTTTCGCAACGGCCCGGACCAGGGGGCAGGATGGAGTACCCAAAACATTATTTTACTCAGAATAAGCTTAAAAATGGATTGGAATATACCTACAGAATGGCCGGTATCGACTTTTTTGGGCGAGAGACAGAGCTGTCAAAGCCCCTTATGGTAAATGCTCGTGATACCATACCGCCGCCATCGCCCGAAGCCCTTGTTTGTAAGGTCAAATTACTGGAGATTGACCTGGAATGGACCCCGAAAGAAAGTGAAGAGACTATTGGACTGAACATTTACCGCAAAAAAAGCGTGTACGATACCTTGGTCAAGATCAACAATGAGATGCTTTCACCACTGGCAACACGCTTCCACGATGTGCTTCCGGGCCCTGGCAATTATTACTACCAGGTGGCAGCTATCGATGAATCCGGAAACCGCGGGTATTCTAACCTGGTAATGGCACAAAGCCTCGACATTTATCCGCCAGCAACTCCTCGTAGACTGGTAGCTGTCGCTGATACCGGTAAAATTGCCCTGACATGGAATGCCGTTCATGATGCAGATTTATTGGGCTACCGCCTTTACCGTACCATCGATGCCGATAATGAGGAAAAATATAACTTGATGAACTCAGAAACCATTGTTGATACGGTATTTACGGACAAACTACCATTCAATGCCCGCAATAAGTTCTACTATGTGGTTGTTGCGGTAGATTCGGCATACAATATGAGTCCGTTTAGCAAGCCTGTCAAATCAACCCTTCCAGATATTGCTCCCCCCGAAAACCCCTTTATCAAAAAGGTTGAGGTAATCAATAATCAGGGGCTGGATGTTTCCTGGGTAAAAAATTTCGATGTCGACCTATTGGGCTATAACCTTTTTCGAGACCAGATGTTGGGAGACTCAGTTGTACAATCCCAAAAAATAAATAAAAGCATACTTGGACCAGATAAGCTTAACTTTCTGGACCTCACAGCCGACAAGGATGTACTGTATAATTATTACCTCAGAGCACTCGATAGTGTTGGGAACAGGTCAGGGTTTTCGAACAGGTACCCGGCAATTATCCAAACCAAAAAGGTGCAGACTGTCGAGGAACTCAAAAATATTTCAGTAAAATATAACGAGAAACGTAAAGAAGTCAAGTTGTCATGGCAAGTGCCCGGCAACAACGAATTCAAAGGAGTGGTTATTTTCAAGGGCGACAGTGATGCAGCACCAATGAATCCTGTCTCGGGATTGATAAAGGATGATGAATTTACCGATGATCAATCGAAGATGGAACCAGGAATGCTGTATTACAGGTTTGTGGCTTATTTCAATTCAGGAAAGAAATGGGAGTCGGGAAGATATGCTGTGGAAATTGCGAAAGAAGAAAACAAATAGCCAGTAAAGGCGCAATATTTTGCATTTCTGGCAAAATGCTTACTTAAAAAGTGTTACAAAGTGGCGTACAGTAGACATGCAAAAGAATGGTCATTTAATAACCAAGATCATACTAATGCAAGTATCAATAAAGAAAAATAAAAGATCGAAAAAAGATTAAAATATCAAAAACCGTATGAAAAAGGTTCTCACATTATTATCCGTAATACTTTTTAGTTTAAGCCTGTTGGCCCAAAAGGATCAATATGCTGTGGACACCTCCATGACCCTGGACCAGATCCGCGACTCTGCAAGGAAAAAGGTCAACGAGTTTTTCGACGAGATCCTCGATCTTGAGGTGGCTGTTGCTGCACTGCAGACCCGCCACATTTCCAACGTGGGCTATGGGCTCGACAATGTTATAGGCTTGAACGGCGAGCTGCGCGACACTTTTAAGATGCTGCGCACAATAGTACAGAGCGAACTTTTCATAAAAAGTGTTGTTAAATACGACCACTTCTGGACCAACCTGATCAACCGCAGCAACTACAGCCCAAACGACAACGAGCTTTCGCGCAAGTACGACGACGAACTCTATTTCAACAAGATATACTTCGATGTAACCTTCACCCCGGCATGGGACACTGTCAGGCTCGATGTAGATGCTGCCAGGGAAAAGGACTCCATTGCCTGGATATGCCGCATAGATGTCTGGAACACAGGGACCTTTACAGCCGAGTTCGACCCTGACGAAATGGACTCGGTAATATCCATAGCCATGGGCGCCAATCG
>JBNKKR010000114.1:0-2102 GCA_050291935.1 Desulfocapsaceae bacterium
TTCCCTTTTCTAATTTAACCTGGGTAGTTTTTTGAGGAAGCTGTCCCGTTGCAACGATTTTTCCTGATTCAAAAGATTCCTGCATGACTTTTCCCATTTTTGCCATTCCTTCTGGAGAAGGCGGAGTCATGGGTTCTCCGTCTTTTATAGTGAAATAAATAAAAAATTGCATGTTTGATTCTCCTATTAAGATGATTTTTAAAATAAGTTTTGAAAAAAGGATAAACAAGTGACTTTTCGATCCTTTATATATAGTCGAATGAAAGTTCCAAAAAGGGACAATTAAAAATGACGTACTCATTCACAGGGTTTCGAGGCGTCCCCTCAGCAGTTAAGCAGCCGAAATAACATGACAAGTAATCATATCATAACTATTTGAAATAATGGTTAATATGTCTAGATTTTTGTTTTTTGCTATGCTATAGTGTTTTTCATGGCACTCAAAAGACAATTTACCCAGCTTGATTGGCAAATGACTCCAGAGTCTGTGAAACGATACGTTCAGTTGCTCGAGCAGATGCTTTTTGATCTGCAGAAACATGTCGTAGCCAACGAGGACCGAATTGAAAAGCTGGAAAGCAAGGTCAATCTAAATTCGCATAACTCAAGCAAGCCACCGGCCTCAGACCCACCATTCAACCGAAAAAAAACGAGAACAGAAAAAGAGTAAGCGTAAAAAAGGTGGTCAAAAGGGGCATAAGGCCCACAAACAACAGGTCTTGGAGCCGAAGAAGACTCGTTTGGTCAAACCAAATAGTTGCTCGTGCGGACACACTCAATTCGATCAGCAGCAAATGATGCCGTTTTACACGCACCAACACATCGAGTTGCCTGAGATCGAAATGGATGTCACTCACTATATCCTTCATCAGTGTGAGTGTCCCAACTGCGGTAAAACCGTCAAAGGACAGATGCCGGCGGATAAGGCCACCGGTTATGGCCCCAGGTTATCGGGTTTTATCGCAGAGATGAGCGGTATTAAGAAGATGAGCCGCAACGATGTCAAACAATTGTGTGAGTCGGCCTTCGGGATATCCATTGCAACCGGGACCATCCAGAAAATCATCGACCGGGCGTCTATGTCACTTTATCCGGTATACGACCATATCGGAGAAATTGCCCGTAGCCATTGGTGCAACTACATTGACGAAACCTCCTGGTTCACGGAACATAACCTGCAGTGGCTATGGGCCATGGTCAACGAGCGCGTGGCTTACTACCGCATCGATCCTCACCGCTCAAAACAAGCGTTCGAACAATTGATTCTGGATTGGCGAGGGGTTCTGATCAGCGACAGCTACGGTTGCTACACAAAATGGATCGATCGCCAAACCTGCCTTGCCCATCTTATCCGAAAATCAGACGCCTTAACAGAAAGGAAGAAAAAGCAACTGATAACCTTTGGCCACCTTTCAGGGACGTGGCTGAGAAAACTCGTTAAATTTTCCAAAAACCCTCCAAACCCTGAGCAGTGGTCTGATTTTCACGCGCACCTGATGTTCACCCTGTCGCTATGGCAAGACGACGATAACGATGCGGGGAAACTTGCTCGGCAGATCCTACGGGAAATCGATAACCTCTGGGTGTTTCTTGAGCATGAGGGCATCGAGCCAACCAACAATCGAGCCGAGCGAGCTCTGCGCTTTGGCGTGATCTGGAGAAAATGCAGCCTGGGTACACAGAGTGAGAAGGGAAATCGTTGGGTGGAACGTATTCTGACACTCAAAGAGACCTGCCGATTGAAATCAGAAAGAACCTTTCCGATCCTCGTCAACTGCATCAAATCATACTTCCAGAATACGCTGCCTGATCTCTCCTGGATTTGATCTCAAACGACCTCGCTTGTACCCTGTGAACACGTACGATTTTTTGGGGCGCTTTGAAATTCGTTGTTTTTGTTGGTCTCGCTGCAGTGGGAATGAATAGCGCGCCCGGGTTCTTCAAGGACCCGAATGATTCATTCAATCAACGCCAAAAGCTCTTGCTCGGAGAACTGGATATTCTGCCAATCTCCCTGCTCAAGGACAGCCTTTTCAATCTGCCTTTTGCTCTCCTTGAGCCGGTTTACATTCTCTTCCACCGAGTTTTTGGTAATGAAGCGG
>JBNKKR010000115.1:0-2094 GCA_050291935.1 Desulfocapsaceae bacterium
ACTCGGATGAAGGGCTGATAGGGGAGTATGACCAAGCCGGGAATTTAATCCAGTCCTATGGCTATAAACCGGATTCCTTATTTACCACCGCACCGGTCTTCAGCCATCGGCCTGATTTTACCAACCAATCCAAAGAGGGCTATGTTTATTATCTGAATGACCACTTAGGGACACCACAGAAGCTGATTAGCGAGACCGGGCAAATAGTCTGGGAGGGTAGAGCGGATGCCTTTGGGAAGACGGTTGTTAGTAATGGGGGGTATCGGAACCCGTTGCGATTCCCTGGGCAGTATGTTGATGATGAGAGTGGGCTTTATTATAACTATCATCGGTATTATGACCCACAGCTAGGACGATATATTGCTTCCGATTCCATTGGATTAAGGGGTGGGCTAAATACATACTTTTATGTTAAGGAAAGTCCATTAAACTTTTTCGATCAGTTGGGTTTGGCACCAGGTGATCTCTTTTATAGTCCAGAAGAAGCTGCTATGGACGCTATGAACTATACTTGGAATACTTATACTGATAGTGTAAAGCGGGAATATTGTGGATGGATTTTCATAACTGGAGATGGTTGCTATAGTTATCAGGAGCCACAACCAGGAACGAGACCGGAGAATTTGCCAGACTATGCAAATGGGGAGTGTAGTACTGGGCCAAAGGGAGAGTATGATGTTGCTTGGTGGCACACACAAATTACTACTCCAAGCTTTTCCGGCCCTGATAAAATTTGGTCAGATTTTAACCAAGCTGTTGGGTTTAGCGGAGTTAATGACAACGGCAATGCATCGTATCACGCATTTTGGCCACCCTTTGAACCTGATGGGCAAGAATCAGAGCCTCTTGTTCCATCTGATTATCAATTCAAAGAGTGTGGGTGTGCTAACTTTGAGTGAATATTAGGAGACTGCCTGAAAATGGAGTGCAATACATTTTTTTATTAATTACATCGTGTTAGATTCTAAGATTTGAATTTTAAGGATAGATTCTTTGGGGGATATATGACCATCTTGAGTAGAATAGAGCTCGTGATTTTTTGCAGCTTTTTATGTTGTCCAGTTTGTGCAGAGGCACCGGATTCTGTTGAATGGATATCGATTATAAACTTGATTTCTACACCAAATAAATATCATGGAAAGATGGTGGGAGTTTCTGGATACCTTTCGGTCTCTCATGAAGCGAGTTGGCTTTGCCTATCTGACAAGGTGCCTTCTCCAAAAGAATGCATATGGGTTGGTGGAGAGGGAATAACGGGAAAAAAAATAGGATCAGAATATAATAATATGCCAATACTTCTAAAAGGGAGGTTTGATAAAAATCACCGAGGACATTTGGGGCTAAATTCTGGTTCAATTCATAATGTGATTGAAATACTAAAGACGAGATGGTGGCCATCAAGCACTGGGGCAGCGCGATAGCCACCGGGACAGGCACAACTAAAGAGTCCAATAATTGAATAAATTCCGGGGTCGAGTTGAGCGCTTAATTTTTGTATGGCAGAACGTTTTGGACAACAAAAGGAGGCTTTTTCAGTAAAAAGTGACTGAATAAAGGATTTTGAAAAACAGGAGCCCCTCGGAGCCAAGATTTTCTCCGATATTGACAAGCTTTTGGTAAGGTTCAACTAACTCAGGCCGCTTTTTTCGATCGTTTGGGCTTCAATCGTAGAGCATAAACGGCTTCAAAATCAGTAGCATTCTGCTGCCAGGTTTTAAAATCCATATTGAGGCGATCCAGTATGGGTGCCAGATTGCCCGGAATAAAACCTCGTTTGCCATTACGAATGACTCGACCGGTCATATCAACCAGGGTAAGGTAATCGCTGTAACTGAACAACAAACCTTCCTGAGGATCCAGGATCAACTTGCCTTCAAAAGGCAGCAGAGGTTTCAAGGGTCGATTAAATTGCGGCAATGGTTGGATTTCTTCTGTATTGGTCTGCTGTTTAACCGCCTCAGCCAAATCAAACTGCTGCGTGATACGCTCTTTAATACTGGTGTGCTCGGAGGTTTCCGGCGTTTGTGCCATCCCGGCTCTAATGGGATTCAAATCAACATAGGCCATACAGGCTATCACTGCTTCTTCTGATAA
>JBNKKR010000116.1:0-1795 GCA_050291935.1 Desulfocapsaceae bacterium
AAATGGGAAGGGTTATCGGGGAAATGCTGTTGCTGCCAACCGGACTCGGGAAATCCGACCGTCCGGGATGAGAGGGGGGCTTGCGGAAACGTGAGCTATGGCGGAACTAGGAACCCGCTGCACATTCCGAAAGGGTGCATGTCGGAAACTCTCTGCCTAAAGTTGCGCGCGCCGTATTTCTACCCGACCCCCTAAAAGGACAATACATGACAAAAGTAAAAGCAATAATTATTTCAATTTGTTGCGCTATTTTCGCATCGTCATTTTCATTTGCTGCCGATGCTCCTGTTTCTAACTTCGAATCAAGAGCTCATGATGGGCACTTGTGCGCAAGAGGTTCAGTGTGGGTCAACGCTAAAAACATACTACTTAATGTTTCATCAAAAGAAATGGGGGTATCGGGCTCATACGATTCTAAAATATTCGAGAATCACGACATGAAGCTAACTTTAAAAGATCCGAAATTAATCAAAGGCGAAGCCCCAGGAGAAGCTATCTTGGTAGCAGGTCGAGCATTACTGACAAAAAATATCGAAATAGAAGAAAATTATGCCATAGACGTACTTGATGGTGCAGCATTGTTTCAGCAGTTAGCCTTTACACTTCTTGAGCTGTCAACGGACAAAGGACCAGAAAACATAGCTTTACCATTTCACAAAGAGATTAAAGAACCTAAATACCCAATAAAAGCCACCACTCAAAGTGCGAGTGCCTACTTTTATCCCCCGTGGAACTCGGTAATCGATTTAAAGAAAACAGAAGATGGATCAATGTCATTTGAAATCGAGTTCCAATTTTATATCGAAGGTGGGCAAGAAACAAACATGCATTTTGCGGGCACTTTATCTAATTACCTGAAATCAAACATAAATCAAAACATACCAGACGAGTTCCCCATTGCTGACTGGAAACAATACAATATTGGCCCGTACACAAAAAAAATGGAAACCGGCACAATTTGCGATTTTGGCACTACATATCTTGAAAAGCCTTATGCAAAATTAGGGGAACTTAAAAAGTACATCCAGGAAAAATATAAATAAAAACAAGGCATAACAATGTAATAAACCGGAAAATTTGGCCTGCGGCCAATTTTCCGGTTATTACAGCCGTTGGGCATAATGAGATGTGGAAAGAATTAATAAAGAAATTTACCAATAAGTATGAGTTTTTCCCTGGCGCTACAAGTGAAGGGATTAGGGACGCTAAAGACTCAATTTCATTAGATTTGCCTGATGAATTAATCGATTTATTGGTGGAGTCTAATGGTGTAAATGGAGAATATGGGCTCGGACTGATATGGCATGTTGGGAGGATTATTGAAGATAATCTTCGGTTTCCTTCTGATACCGATTTTAAAGAACTGTACATGCCTTTTGATCATTATATCCCCTTCATCTATTGGAAGGCCATAACTATTATCATCGGCTCTCAGACGGACTCGGTTCCCTCGGTGCGCCACGAAGCGTAAAGTAACTAGTGGTTGAAAGTACCACATCAAAAGTATTGACCCAGTACATTGGTTATCGAGTCTTGGGCCGCACCTGGTAACAGTTGCGGTTAAGCGTAGACAGAGAGTTTGTAGGCCGGAAGCGTAAGCTGAAGTGATTGAGTCCCGTTAACGAGTTATCTGAGGCTGGCCGATGATGTCGAGGGATCAGAAGGCGATACCACGATATGCGAAAAATGGGCAGTATATCGTGGCACCTCCGGGATCGTAGAGCCTGGCATGCAAACAAAGCTACTTTATGAACGTGGGAGACCCTTTCATCTCTCCGAACTGGAGTACTGATGA
>JBNKKR010000117.1:0-1729 GCA_050291935.1 Desulfocapsaceae bacterium
ATGCGCGATACCTTATTTATTGAACGACCCCACCGAGAACACGTGACTTTTTTCCGCCTTGGCGAAAAATACTCAAGACAAAAATCTCCTCCTCGACAATAAAATGGAATTCCTGAGCTTTGAGGCCCAGGAAAAAATCAAACTCTTTACAAACGAACTTGAAGAGGCAAAAGATCATGTCCTTTTCCTCAGCAACACTCCGCCAGTTCAAGGCATGATCCGAGCAATCAAATCCGGTGGAATCGACCCCCTTGAGCAAAGTTCCAAACAGGCCTGGCAAAACAGATTGGAACAAATCTTTACTCAATTTTTACAACAACATGAGCACTACTTTCAAATTCGTTTTATCGGTGGGAAAGAAAAAGCAATGGAGCTTGTCCGCGTGGAACGGGAGAGGAATAACCTCATCCATTCAGAAGTTCCGGAAAAATTGCAAAATAAGGGAAAACGCGATTATGTCAAAAATACACTCAAACAACCCCTAGGCCACACGTTTACCTCAGCCATCGATCTCAATAAAGAGCATGGACGTGTTGCCAATCCGCATATTCCAACCATTCGTATTTCCACCCCCGTGTACCACAAAGGAGAAGTCTTTGGTCTGGTTATTATCAACCTGGATCTTACGGAGCAGATAGAGCATTATATCCAGTCATTTCCATGGCATGCGACAATTATTTTAGTAAATAAAAATGGAACTTTTCTGGGACACCCTGATCCTTCAAAAACCTTCGCAGAAGATCTCGGTACCGGTTTTTCCGTAAAAAATGAAAAACCTGAGATCTGGCAACAACTCTCAACTTTACAATTTCCTTCCACAAAAGGGATAACAAGCGAAATTAGTGCCAAAAATAAAACCATCCGCTACCTTAGCTGGTTTTCTGTCGGCCCCCATCCAGAAAATATACTGGGCACAGTGATTGAAGTTCCCGAAGCGCAACTTTTTATGGAGCTGAAGCAGAATAAAATACAGCTGGCGTGTGTTGCACTTTTGGCTATTTTTGTCAGTACATTGCTTATCTGGACCCTTTCCCGCCAAGCCATTCAACCACTGACCCATCTCTCCACATCAATTCGTGCTTTTGGTCGCGGTGAAGCCATCAGCCCCTTACCGCTCCATCTCAAAGATGAGGTGGGAGACCTTGCCCGTTCTTTTCAGGGAATGCAACAGGAAATTGAAACACGATCCCATAATCTGGAAAGATTGGAGCAGGAGTTACGCCACAACAACGAACTCCTCGAAGATCGGGTTAAGGAGCGGACCCAGAAGCTTGAACAGAGTAATCAAAATCTTCGCGATGAAATGATCCGTCATCGAATTACCCAGGCTCGCCTTTTTATTTCTAAACAAATCTTTAATAAATCAAGCCAAGCCATTCTCATCAGTGATGCCAACAATAATATTATTGATGTCAACCCAAGTTATACTTTTCTTACCGGGTATGTACGCGAAGAAGTTATCGGACGCAATCCTTCCATTGGCAAATCAGGCCGCCATGACGACGCGTTTTATAAAAACATGTGGGAAAATCTGGAAAAAGCAAACCACTGGGAGGGAGAAATCTGGGACAGACGCAAAAATGGGGATATTTATCCTAAATACCTCTCCATTGACCGTATTTTAGATGTGAACGGCAGCGTGGTTAACTATGTGGCCATGTTTAGAGATCTCAGCAGACAAAAAGCAACGGAAGAAGAGCTGGAACGTCGTACCAATTACAATCCACTG
>JBNKKR010000118.1:0-1725 GCA_050291935.1 Desulfocapsaceae bacterium
TGTAGTTAGTCCCCTAGCCGAGCCGCAACTAGGCAAACCGGCAATGCAATTGTATTTTTTGCTCTAAAAATACAATTTGGTAGACTTGTATTGTATTTTTTCACAATATTCATAACATCAAGAGTTTCTAATGAAACCAAGTGAATTTACGAAGAATAAAACTGGCAAAATTATCAAGATCGATGGTTTAGCCGGTGAATCACATGCTTTTATTCCGGATGCTTTGCCGATCAAAAGGAGTTTCCCCGAAAAAACCTGGCGATTGTTGGCTGATGCCAGGGCTGCGCTAGGATCATTGAATGGTGTCGGAAAATATCTTCCAAATCCTCATCTTTTATTGTCACCAATTCAACGTAGAGAGGCGCAAATATCTTCTGAATTAGAAGGAACGATAACTAATCCTAGACAGCAATTGCTTTTTGATTTTGATATGCTTGATGACAAGGATATAGAAGATGAGCAAGGCTTCCGAGAGGTTTCCAATTACCAAAAAGCTCTAAATTACTATATCGATAATCAGGATAAATTGCCTATATCACTAAAATTGATTCGGAAACTGCATGAGATTTTAATGCAAGGTGTTAGGGGATTTGATAAGGAACCAGGTCAATTTCGGAGAATTCCAGTCCAGATTGGTCGTCCTGCGCGTTTTATACCTCCCCCTCCAAACGCTTATAAGCAGCCTCTTTTTGAGCTTGAAAAATATATTCATGCCAAGAAAGATATCCCGGCATTAATTGACGCATTTTTAGTGCATTACCAGTTTGAAGCAATTCATCCTTTTCGAGATGGAAATGGTAGAGTAGGGCGAATATTGCTAGCGATTATGATTGCTGAGGGGCAAAGTATGACACACAGTTGGTTATACATGAGTTCTTTTTTTAATGCCCACAAAGACGAGTATTTAAATCGGCTGTTTAATATAAGTACTGATGGACAGTGGGATGAGTGGATCAATTTTTGCCTTGAAGGTGTTGTTCAACAAGCTCATGACACGGAAAAAAGGTTTGATAGGCTGGTTTATCTGTCGCGTGATTTCAAGGAGCGAATTAATCAAGTAGGTGGCAGTCATCGATTGCATGCCATGGCAGATAATTTATTTGTGATACCTGCAGTTCAGCCTGCCAGGTTAGCAGAGCAGTATAGTGTAAATTATAGAACTGCGCGTTCAGATATTGACAAATTGGTCAAAGTAGGAGTTTTGTCCGAAATACCAGATACAAGGCCAATGACTTATATTAATGTGGACATATTTAACCTCATATTTGAGGATATTTAGGCTACATATTTGTTCGTACTACGCTTCAACGACTTCTGCGCCGTCGGTGAGTTTGGTGACGAGTCTGGGGGGCGTACGGCCGTATTCCTGCCCAAAAGCTTCATTAATCGACTCAATCAGCTGGGGAACGGCCGTTTCCGCCACCAAAATTTGCATGAAGCCGCCAAAACCGCCCCCGGCAAAACGAGCCCCGTAGCAGCCAGACGTGGCCCAGGCCGTGGCCGCTAATAAATCCAGCTCCGGCGTGCTGTTTTCGTAATTGTCCCGCGAGCTGATGTGGGATTGGCGCATGAGGCGGCCAAAGGTGGCCACGTCTCCCTGGCGCAGCGCTGCGGCTCCTGCCTGCGCGCGGGCACATTCCCCCACCACATGCGTGGCCCGCTTGCGCAGCGTTTCTGGCAGATGGTGACCCAGCAGCTCCAGTTCATCCAGCGAGACATCGCGCA
>JBNKKR010000119.1:0-1682 GCA_050291935.1 Desulfocapsaceae bacterium
CCCTGAATTCAAAAATTAATATGGCACACAACAATACCATCGCCAAAAATAGCGAAATGAGAGCGGTTGAATACCATGCGTTTTTTGTCTCGCCAAAGAAAAAAGCGCCAAAGGAAACAACCGCTCATGCCAGATATAATAGTTGTTTTACACTGTTTAAGCCAATGTCTTGATAAAACCACGTTACGTCAATTGAGTTATATTGTACCAGCAATGTTGGCCATGACGGGGCGGGTAACAATGTTAGGCATCTCCCGCTGGACAGAAAAAGGAGGGAGCTACCGGACCATCCAACGATTCTTCAACAGTCCTATCGTGTGGGCGAAAGTGAATTGGTTTTTCATTCGGTATCATTTACTTGATCGACAAGACACGGTCTTGATCGGTGGCGATGAAAGTGTGGTGACTAAATCAGGCAAAAAGACCTACGGTCTGGATCGTTTCTTTTCGTCACTATATGGCAAGCCGGTACCAGGGCTATCCTTCTTTAGTTTGTCGTTGATCAGTGTCAAAGAGCGCACCTCTTATCCGGTGATGATGGAGCAGGTGGTCAAAGAAAAAAAAGGACAAGCGGACAAGAAGAAATCAGCTAAAAAGGTCAAAAAGCAGGCCAAGAAACGAGGCCGGCCCAAAGGAAGCCAGAACAAGAACCGGCGAGAGGTGGAATTGACACCCTATTTGCTACAAATCCAAACGATGCTCAAAAGCCTGTTGCTGCTGTTTGGAATTGATCTTGTCCCGGTCTACTGCGTCATGGACGGTGCCTTTGGCAACAATAATGCCCTGCAAATGGTCCGGCAATGCTCATTGCACCTGATTAGCAAATTGCGCTGTGACGCCGCCCTCTACTTTCCCTACCAAGGGCCACAAAAGAAACGGGGGGCCAACAAAAAATATGGTGACAAACTCAACTATGACCACATCCCCGATACATACCTCAAAGAGACCAGACTTGTTGAGGGTATCCAAACCAACATCTATCAACTGCAGATGTGGCACAAACTCTTTCCAGACCTGCTCAATATCGTCATCATTGTCAAGATCAATCTCAAAACCCAGGCCCGCGCCCACGTGGTTCTATTCAGCAGCGACCTGGAGTTAGTCTATGATAAGGTGCTTGACTATTATCGCCTCCGTTTCCAAATCGAGTTCAATTTTCGTGACGCTAAACAGTTCTGGGGGCTGGAAGATTTTATGAATGTGAACCAGACCCCGGTTTACAATGCCGCTAACCTGGCTATGTTTATGGTCAATCTTTCCCAACTCCTGATCCGTCACTTTCGACCTGCTTGTCCGACCTTCAGTGCCAACGACTTGAAAGCCCACTTCCGAGGGCATAAATACGTGACCGAAACATTAAAATTGCTTCCGCAATTACCTGAGCCTATTTTTATTGACCATATCTTCGCCAATATTGCTCAAATCGGCAGTATTAATAGGCTTTAGGCGGCGAAGGTATTAATATTAGCATCTATATATATAAACTTTTGCTCTGCCCCTGCATATACATTTATATGCTTTCTTCAGTTGGTGTGAAGGCCCTATTCTCTCTTGCCTGTTTCTTCTTTCTACTCTATTTCAAAAGTATACGACCTTCCATACTTCTGTGCAAATTCACCCTTCGTTTGGAGCAAAACCCCGCTTTTAAAGTCCGCCTAACGCTTGAAATCACGCGATTGCGG
>JBNKKR010000120.1:0-1446 GCA_050291935.1 Desulfocapsaceae bacterium
GTGTTTCCATCCCCCAAGAGGATTCACGGCCGTTCTAACAGATACCAATACTTGGGACTTATTGGTATGTATATTGCGTTTCCATCCCCCAAGAGGATTCACGGCCGTTCTAACAACTGATTGCTATCGCTTTGGCTCAGATGTTGGTTGGTTTCCATCCCCCAAGAGGATTCACGGCCGTTCTAACCACAGCCATGAAAACAGCATACACAGCCAGTGGAGTGTTTCCATCCCCCAAGAGGATTCACGGCCGTTCTAACCGAGGGATTTTTCTTCCTACCGGCTGACTTAGTAATGGTTTCCATCCCCCAAGAGGATTCACGGCCGTTCTAACTGGCAGTTTTGAAAAACATATTAAAGGGGTTTGAAGTTTCCATCCCCCAAGAGGATTCACGGCCGTTCTAACACACGGCCGTTCAGGGTGGTGCAGGAATGAGTTACCGTTTCTATCCCCCAAGAGGATTCACGGCCGTTCTAACCAATAGCGAAGCGTAAGAATTTATTCTTCGCTTCAAGTTTCCATCCCCCAAGAGGATTCACGGCCGTTCTAACAATTGGGTTACTCCCTTGGGATCGAAAACCTATTGGTTTCCATCCCCCAAGAGGATTCACGGCCGTTCTAACGCTTGAACGCCATCGCGGCTTTTATGGCCACAGATAGTTTCCATCCCCCAAGAGGATTCACGGCCGTTCTAACCGTCTCTCTCGACGTTGGCGATCGAACTGGTCTTTTGTTTCCATCCCCCAAGAGGATTCACGGCCGTTCTAACCAGTTTCCACTTGCGAGATTGTGGGGAGAGGGATCGGTTTCCATCCCCCAAGAGGATTCACGGCCGTTCTAACCGGCGCTCCTGTCTACGCAAGAGCTCTGGCAACGGGTTTCCATCCCCCAAGAGGATTCACGGCCGTTCTAACGGGCGGTTGATGGATCGACTCATAACCTCAACTTGCGTTTCCATCCCCCAAGAGGATTCACGGCCGTTCTAACATTAGCATATTTTTGGGTGTTTTCATTTGGATGTGGGTTTCCATCCCCCAAGAGGATTCACGGCCGTTCTAACAAAAATGAACGTTAACAGACAAGAATTTCAAGAAAAAGTTTCCATCCCCCAAGAGGATTCACGGCCGTTCTAACCCTTTGATTGGTGGTCAGCCGGCTATCGTATTCATCGTTTCCATCCCCCAAGAGGATTCACGGCCGTTCTAACAACCAACAAGTCCAGGCGATCCCCCCCCAAGTGAATGTTTCCATCCCCCAAGAGGATTCACGGCCGTTCTAACTCTATTTTGAGGCGGTTGACGATGCCACCACACTAACGTTTCCATCCCCCAAGAGGATTCACGGCCGTTCTAACCTGGTGGTGACGGTTCCAGTGGGGGTTGAGGTTGAGTTTCCATCCCCCAAGAGGATTCACGGCCGTTCTAACTTATGGTCTTCGGGTTGAG
>JBNKKR010000121.1:0-1345 GCA_050291935.1 Desulfocapsaceae bacterium
AAAGTGGATTCCTTCATTTTGCAGACAATGGGGACTATTTTCCCATCTACTGGGGTTTGGATAGGACGTATTATTTACTTACAGTAATTTTTGCTGTGATATTATATGCCATAAAGGAGCTTTTCCAGCCCTGAAACAAACCTTGAGGCAAAATCGCAGAAAGACTTTTGACGAAAAATTGGTCATTTCCGTGTGGTTCAATCAGGGAAAACGAAAGAATTAATGCTATCTCACAAAGAACTTGCCAATTTTCACCTAAGACGCTTCAGCAGATTCTTAAAATTGCATCATTACCATTTTCCCATCTATTTTTGCCCGGTGGTCACGTCTTCTTCACGAACGATAAAACGGTTTCGTGATATGATGATTGGCATTGTAGACATCATGTGTAGGGAAGCATATGGTAACTTTAACAATTTCAAGAAATATTGAATTGATTTGGCATTTTTATCTTAAATTGTTAGAGCGAAGACTGGTTAAAGGCTGAGTCTTCATGGAATTAAGGAGTATTAGAACATGAGCAGAACCAAACGCTCCCCAAACATCAAGTTAGTGACATTGGTAACTTTGATATTCGCTTTGCTTTTAACGGCCGTTTTTGCCAGTGGCTGCACGGCCAACCAAAAAGCCAAGACATACCGGGTTGGTGTACTAATTGGACTACCTTTTCTGGCAGATGTAGAAACTGGCTTTAAGGAAGGGATGGCCGAATTGGGTTACGTGGAAGGTGAAAATATCACCTATGATGTGCAAACAACAGGGTTTGATATTGCCGCCTACCAAAGCATCCTGCAGCAATTTGTGGAAGATAAGGTTGATTTGATTTTGGTCTGTCCCACAGAAGCAAGTATTGAAGCAAAAACAATCACAGCGGACACCAATATGCCGGTGTTGTTTACCTTTGCCCTGATAGAGGGCATGGATATTGTGGACAGTATACAGGAGCCAGGAGGTAATGTAACCGGTGTCCGTTTTCCGGGGCCAGACATTGCCACACTTCGTTATGAAACCCTGCGCGATATTGTTCCCAACATGGAACGGATTGTTATTCCTTACCAGGCGGGTTATCCCATCGTTCAACCACAGTTGGAGGCGGTTTATCCAGTTGCCGAAGCAGATGGTGTAACTATCATCGAGGCACCTGCCAGCACGGCCGAAGAATTGGACGCTTTCTTCCAGGAGTTGGAAGCCTCCGGTGCCCCTGATGTCGATGCTATTCTGACTGTTGCCGAGCCATTGGCCACGAGTTCTGACGCAATGGCCATAATAGGTGCTTTTGGCGAAAAATACCAGATTCCTATTGGCGGGAATACCTTCATGGGTATAGAGGGTTATAGATCGATGT
>JBNKKR010000122.1:0-1240 GCA_050291935.1 Desulfocapsaceae bacterium
GATAAGCATGTACTTATAGAAACTTGTGATAGTCTTATTGCAAGTGAAAATGATGAGCCCAAGAGAGAAAATAAAATGCTAAAGATGAAATTGAGTCAATTGAAAGGCAAAGATCATGTGCAACCATCTCAAGATAACCGTGATCACATAGTGAAGAAGTTTGAGAAGGGATCAACACATGTGCCAAGTTGCCTCAAATCAACTTGAAGACATCTTATCAAAAGATTGATAAGCCCAAGATCAAGAAGAAAGCTCATGTCAAGTGCTTTGAGTGCTCAACATTGGGACACTTCTCATCCGAATATCCCAACAAGAAAAATGATCAAGCAAAGCCCTCTAGAAGGCAAAAAGGCTTATCTCAGAGAAGGTGCTTTGGTTGCAAAGAAAAATGTCACAATATAGCTGTCTGTCCAAAAGAAGAAGCTTCGAAGCAAGTCTGTCAAAACCGGACTGTCCGATTTGGCAAACTAGAGTATCCAGTTTCAGCAAAAATTTCAGAACTTCAGGATAGTGCAACAAAGGCTTTAAGGTGACACTTGACAAGTATATGAGCAAGAATGAAAGTATCAAGAGGCAATCCAAGAACAAAGCAAGTAGAATCAAGCATCAAACTTGCTACACTTGCCGTGACAAATATCACTTTAGTGAGGATTATCCTAAAACTCAAACTTTCATTCATATGATTGTCAATGATAATATATCTTATACAAAGCCCAAAAATGACACTAGCACTATCAAGATGATTAGTTCATCTTATGATAGTCCTCATGCCATTTGGGTACCAAAACACTTGTTGACTAACCATGAATGACCCAACAAGGCTTGGGTACCAAAACTTGCTTGATCAAGTTATAGGTGGCTTGAGATGCATTGGAAGCTTAACAATCAATAGGAAGATGGAATCATTGTTATATTGTCAATCATTGCAAAATTTGACCCAATGCAATCTCAAGGACAAGATAAGTGTTTATCCTTGTACTTGAACTTAGCTTATGTTTCTTTACCTTGTTCTCTTGCAAAGTAAGAAATCGTATGTCAATTCACTCAAAATTCATTTCCTCTTACCATATGATGCTCTTAATGGCTCTTTTGTGAAGCAATGCGTTTTATCTTGATAGGTACACTCAATCTTTGCAAATGAGGAAAGAAAGGAGGCAAGTAACTTAAATTCATAGAGAAAGTTAAGTGATACTTGCAAATTGATGGGTGAGCAAAAATAGCTAAGTTTATATCTCACCTG
>JBNKKR010000123.1:0-1224 GCA_050291935.1 Desulfocapsaceae bacterium
CAGCAGGTACTTGTTCTTAATAGTAACCTCATTCAGGGTACGATAATACACGCACAACCTTTGAGTACCATCCTTCTTCGGGACAAAAATCACAAGGGCTCCCCATGGGTATGAGCTAGGGTGGATGAATCCTTTCTCTAGTAACTCCTTAATGTGCTTCTTCAACTCGACTAACTCTAGAGTAGCCATCCTATAGGGTCTCTTATATATAGGCACAACACCAGGCATCAAATCAATTACAAACTCGATGTCACGGTCAGGTGGCATGACTGACAATTCCTTGAAAAATATATCGAAAAACTTGTTAACCACTGGTACCTTGAGTGCTTGACTGACATCCAACTGATTCAGCTTCACATGGCTGGCAGTTCCTTTAGCTATGATTACTGGCTTGGTGATATACTCCAATTCATTCCTATCCGAGGTGGTAAGCTTGAAAGACATCTTGCCACAATCTATGGGTATCTTGAGCTTGCTTAACCAATCCTTATTCCAAAAGGAACATATTGCCCTTTGAATCCAAAATAATAAGGCCGGCGACAAAGTCTACCCCCCTTATTTTAAGATTCATCTTCGGGCATAGCTGTCGTGCGGGCATATCTCCTCCCAGTGAACTAACTATCATTTGACACTTTAGTAAGGCTATGGGTAGATTATGCATCTCAACATACGCAGTAGATATGAAAGAATGCAATGCTCCAGAATCAAACAGCACTACTGCAGAAGTGTCATTGATGAGAAACATACCAATGACAACATCAGGAGCTTCTTCCACAGCCACATGATTGACTCTCCCATGGGCGTAGTTCTGCTTGGTAGCAATAGGAATAGAGTTGGCTCCACGGGTAGGGGCAGGTGTAGCGGCTACCAGTGGGTTGACGCGTGGGTGCGAGTTGGGACATCGGTTAGCGAAATGACCCTTCTCTCCACAAGCAAAACACCTCCATTCAGCCTGCAACACGTCTGAAGCAACTTGGGTCCTCTGAATACTCTGATTCCCAGCAGCAGGGGTCTAGAGATTGTTGGGGCACTGAATCACTTGATGCTGTAGGGTAGAAAATCCTGGTCCAGCTGCTTGCGGCTTCGACTGAAACTGCAACTGAGTAGGATGGAACACAGGTCCAGCTGAATATCTAGCAACACACGGCCTAGAGCTACTGCCCGATTGATGTTGATGCACCACCTTATGCTTGCGCTGCATCACACCCCTACGGTTCTCCAGCA
>JBNKKR010000124.1:0-1139 GCA_050291935.1 Desulfocapsaceae bacterium
CCGACGCACTGCAAGGAGCATCACTGGAAGAGGAGCCTGTTGAGATAGAGCTGGTGGTTCTCGAGAGCACAACGGCTCAGGGGTCGCCTGCTGAGGAGCAGGAGCAGCCAATGGACCAGGATGTAAAAGACAAGGCCAATGAAGTATACCCTCCCCCGAGCGACACTGAGGATGAGAAGATATACCGAGATGCGGATGAGGTGGAGTCCTTCGGGGCCAAAGCTCCAGTCCCCGTCGGTAGGCTTCAAGCTCTGCTGGAGCACCTGGGCATCACCACCGCTCCCCGGTACAGGGTCAAGGAAGTCCCACGTACAGGGCGAGTGGAGTTCAAGGCCATCGCAGAAATTTTCTTTGGATCCAGGATCCTCTGTCGACACAAGGGACCATCCTTCAGGACTTCACGTAGCAATGCTGTTGCCGATGCCGCCTGGCAGGCCATCACATCATGGGTCCGTAGCAACAAGAGCCGACTGCAGAACTCGGTCCACTACCTCCTACCCTACAGGAAGAAGGATCAATTCAAGGCCTATGGGGTGGAAAAGGATATCCCCCGAATGGAGATGGTACACCACCAGGATGTGGCGGTGGAGCTGAGCACTCATCTGCTGACCGCTCAGCACGAGATTGAGACTCTTCGCGCCCAGCTGCGAAATGCAGACGCCACCATCCGAGGCTACAGGAGGATGGTAGAGGGTCAGGCCAGTGACCTCTACGCGTCCGACACAGACACCTGGACAGCCACCTCCTCGGTCCAGAGTTCAAGCAAGGAGCCTGCAGTGGGCAGCCACTCCCCCTCCGGATCCCGCAGTCGTTAGGAGTCACCTGAGTCTGTAATAATGTGGCGTTAGTCATCGCTTGTTTGATGATTGATGTTTGTGTTTGTGAGTGTTAGTGAGAGTCGTGGGTTGCTCTGGCACCTTGTCCACGACCTCATCTATATTAAAATAAATAAAATGGCAGCATTTTTCCCCATATCCCTTGTGCATATAGTTGGGTTACGCGGAATCTCATTATTCCCTTTTTCCCAAACCATCAGATGGTGAACACAAGGAACAGCCAGTGCAATGGCCAGCCCAGCAATAGCAACACCCACAACAACAATAACAACAACAACAACGCTCACCTGGAGCAACTGCTCA
>JBNKKR010000125.1:0-1055 GCA_050291935.1 Desulfocapsaceae bacterium
AAGCACAAGATTGACTTACCGAAAAGGATGTATATGAAAGGATGCTTACCAAAAAATAGTGGCATTTGTAGAACACGCAGTGAAGTTTTTCTTGTGTGGTTGCTCGATTCCAGTTGGCGAGGACATGACAATTCAGGCAATACACCCTCCTTGCACGTGGGACGGTCATTACTCTGTTGTTTGAGCTTTGAGACATGGTTGCTGCCTAAGGGGAGATAGAGGGAGGGAGAGGGAGACAGAATGAATGACTACTTTTGTATGGCCATCTAGCCAAAAAATTTGGTGGTAAAAAATGGCGCCAAAATAATCCAGGTAGCAATGGACGGTAGGAGACGTCACTAGGTCTGTTGCTACTAATGATCAAAGTAAGATATCATCTCTAACTATATAGAGATGACCCACTAAGGATCCTTAAATGCAATTCTCTTGACAAGCAATATGTGCACATCATCATATGGCACATCATCTTTCTAACACACTATAAGTCCTTATAGCATATCTCTTGACATGCATGATGTATACATCATCATCTGCCTATCACTTTTCTCTAATTTTTTTCATTATCTATAATTTCTAAAAAATCACATAAATAATAATTAGACATGCAGGATGTACACATCATCATCTGCTCCATAACTTTTCTCTAATTTTTTTATTACCTATAATTTTCAAAAAATCTCACATAAATAATAATTAGACATGTAGCGTATACAAATCATCATCTGTCATATCACCTTCCTCTATTTTTATTATTTATAAATTCTATAAGAATACGTAAATAATAATGATTTTAAATACCCACAATTATCTTTATATGCAGATGTACACATCATCATCTACCCCAACATTTTACACTATTTTTTTATTATCTATAATTTATATAAAAATTTACATAAATAATTATTAAGCATGCAGGATGTATACATCATCATCGCTCCATCACATTTCTCTAATTTTTTTATTACCTATATATTCTATGAAAAATTATATAAATAATTATTATTTTAAATACTTGTAATTTTCTTGATATACACAGGGTGTACACATCATCTGTC
>JBNKKR010000126.1:0-1008 GCA_050291935.1 Desulfocapsaceae bacterium
TGTTCCGTTCCGCTGAGAGTCGTCATAGTCTTTAAAGACACTATTTATGTAATAATAATCATACTTTATTCATGACATTTGGTTATCTGTGAACCCTTTTGGCCGTATGTGTGGAACAATTGATCTTGGGTCGTGCATACGATAAGTACTTGGTTTTGGTGTCAAAACCAGGTATGACAATGTTGGCTCATGAAATTGATGTTTTATGAGCACCAACACATCCCCCAAGCTTAAACTTTTGCTCGTCCTCGAGCAAAGCCAAACCTGAAGCAATGCAAGAGATTCGAGACAACACAAGTGTAGACCCATGCTTAGACTTACCAAACGGATTAATGAGGCCATACCTTGCGGTCCCTACTTACCTCATGGAGCTTTTGTAGAATTTTTCACTTTATCTTGGGCGGTTGAAAAGTGGAACCTTTCGTCTGTGTCTCTCCTACTTAGCCTCTTTTTGAAATAAATCAGAGAGAATACGGTAACCATGATATTATGGTTCCTCAACCTTAGGCACTCGGGCACTCTCTTTGGTGTGTGTTTCCTCACCTCGGCTCAACAGATATTCCTTTTCATCCTACCCTCTAAAGGCTAAATATGTGGAGCTCATGGGTAAAGAGAAAGGGTACAACTCAAGTTATGTATATTGCCAAGTTAAAGGATGGTCAAAAAAGAGCTAAGAAAACTTTCTCAATGATTTTGGAAAGGGTTTTGCAAATGGTATGATGGAGGGGGAGAAAATGGAATCACATCAAAAATGAATTTTTGAAGTTGAAGTGTTTTTCTCCTCTCAAAATATTGACTTCCCCTTTATTTGAAGAGACTCTTGGAGCTTTTCTTTTTCTTCCTCTTTTTTTCTTTCTTTTTTTCAATACTTTTTCTCTCTCTTTTTTTATGCTCCGTCTCTTGAGGACTTGGGGGGTTTTGATGATATTTGAGGAGAAAGATCACTTCTTCAAAAACTTTCTTTTCAAATGGCTTGACATGGAATGGCATGGTCTTGACTGTGGATAT
>JBNKKR010000127.1:0-1005 GCA_050291935.1 Desulfocapsaceae bacterium
GGCTAGCATTCCTATGGTTGACATGGCGCTGGTACCACTTTTGTCATACCCGGTTTTTATGCCAAAACCAAGTACTCATCGTATGCATGACCCAGGATCAATTGTTCCACACATACGGCCAAAAGTGTTCACAGATAACCAAATGTTATGAATAAAGTATAATTATTACATAAATAGTGTCTCTAAAGACTATGATGACTCTCAGCGGAACGGAATAGCGGAAGACTCCATAACACCACAGGAATGACAACTGGGGCAACACGTTGAAGAATTCCAGTCCATCCTCTCCTTCTGAGCAGCAGGTTTGAGTAGCAGGGGAAAATAGCAAGGTTGAGTACACTTATGGTTGGTACTCAGCAAGTGCAGGAATAAAATGATAATGCAAGGTAATAACAAGGATAAAACTGTAATAAAAGGATAAGCAGAAATGCAGCTATACATGACTCTCCAATTATTAGCACCAAAATTACTACGTTAAAGTTGTAGGCTAAGACTACCCAATTATGTTGAATTAACCTCAAATTATGATCCACAAAGAGGTTCTATAGATCATATGGCTCTACACAGACTAGACCAAAACAATCCCATTCCCATCCAAACCATACCATCTAGTCAAAAGAGGATCCCAGACCGCTTGTAACCGCAATCTCGACTATCATGATAGTTGTACACTCTGCAAAGGTAGCACCCTGTACCCATGAGTAGTGATTTCATCGCTAGCTAAGCAACTATAGAAACCTCATTTTTGCTATTCTTACACTTCCTTTGGTGTATGGCCCAGAGATCACTACATGCCGTTACAAAGGTCTACTACAGGAGTATGTCATGCTTTGCTATGGATTCCCACACAAAGTGGCCCCGCTTGCAGTGCTGAGGTTTCCCGCACAAAGTGGCCTCTTTTGCACCATGTGGTTCATGCAGTTCACAAAGAATGTCACAAAGACAGGTCACAAAGATAGGTCACAAAGACAGGAGCCATCTCCACTCAACCGAGCATGACACACA
>JBNKKR010000128.1:0-996 GCA_050291935.1 Desulfocapsaceae bacterium
TTTTTTATGCAACATTGGGGTGAATTGAACGCACTCCCGGCAAAGGCCAGGATATAAAAAAGAAATAACCAAGGAAAAACGCTATGATTGGCTGACATCAAATAAAAGAACCGAACGTAGCCAAGAAACAACCTTATTTCGCTTAACGCCCTTTTCAGGTAACCGTCCGGTCATAGCATAATGCGCCATCTCACCCAGACTGCCCCACAACTGAACCATCTCATCGTACACGAGCTTTTTCTGCAACCCAGACCAATTCAAAGGATTGCCACTAAACCGGCCAACAACCACCGGCGAAACCGAAACCTTCACTTTCCTGCCCATCAACTGCAACTCAAACAAAAGCAGAGCGCGCGGCATATGGTAGTCACTGGTAACGAGCATCACCGACTTCATCTCTCGCTTGCGGATCAACTCACTCACTAAAAGCGCATTTTGAAAAGTAGTCTCAGCCCGATCTTCAATGAGATATTGATATGAATATTTTAACCGGTAGGTTTTATCTAAACGCGTAATGCCTTTTTCCGAGGAAGGCGAAATAATCAAAAAAGGCGCAAATCCCCCATTAGCAAGGCCATAGCCTTTCACTGTCCGGGCATGATCTCCACCAAACACCGCAACCACATCCGCCGATTCGCTTTTTTGACCTTTCTGCAAAACAAAATAAAACCAAGCGAACTCAAAAAAAAATAAAATAAGGAAAAAGCTTAAAAAACCCAATACAATTTTATAAACAAATGGTTTCAGACGAAGTACACCCCTATGTTGCAAAAGTCGGAGGGCTTCAGAGCCAAGGCGACAAGGGCGCCGCCGTAGTAGATCTACTGCAATCCCTTGGCAACGCCGGATCTTGCGTCCTCCGGCTTTGCCCCAAAAACATAAGATAAGGGGGAAAAAAGATGGCCTGAAATAGACCGATCCTCAAGTTCACCATGGGTTTATTCCTCGTAAAGTGCTTCAATGCGCTATAGTTTTAACACCCATATTGGTTTGCCA
>JBNKKR010000129.1:0-951 GCA_050291935.1 Desulfocapsaceae bacterium
TCATCCAACTCCTCCAACCTAATGCACAATCAAGAATCATAAACAAGATATAATTATAAACAAAATTCAAGGGCGGTGGTTAGATGCACCAGGGCTTGCCTTGCTCTTGCTTGGTGTTAGTGCCCTTGACTGGTGCTGCCTCCGGTGGTTCCTCGTGTCTTTGCTCCGTGGGGTCTATCGTGAATATGCAAGTATGAGACACCAACATAAATGCAATGCATGAGGTGTAAAGTATAATATGCTGCATGATCATGAGCATCTTAACAATATTTACCCTTATGAGCTATTTACTACATTACCCCTACCCATTTTAGTATTTTAGCAATTTAATTACAACTTAGAAATTCAATAACCTAAGATTTAAACATCTAATCATGATCTATGATTTTATACAGGTGATACACAGTGCAAGGAAGGTCTACACCAATAATTAATATTTTTCTTTTCATAGATTATTTTCTATAATTTCTTTACTGCAGAAACAGAGATTAAATCCTAGAATTTATTCTAAGCAGGAATTAATTATGAGCATTTTTTTGTAAGCTACCGATCAGGATATTAACATGCATGCAAAGATTCAATATTTAATTCTTTATAGATTTTTGTAAAAAAAACCTCAAGTTTTGATTCCTTGGAATTTTGTGCAAGGTAATATTGCACAAAAAAAAGAATTTGATCAAGCTTACTACCAAGATCTACTCACAAGGATTCTATAGAAATTTATTTCACATTTTTATGAGTCTTATGGTATTTTTACATATTTTAGAAGTATTTTCTACATATTTTCAAAGTCTATACAAATTTCTAGAATTTTAAAAGAAATCAAAAAACCAAAATTCGTGGTGCACAGTGTTGGGCCGGCTTCGGACTAAGGCCTGGCACTGTTGGCCCATCCCAGCCGGGATAATGGCCCACGACACCGGCCGGTGGCAAGGTTTTCTAGGTGAGCAC
>JBNKKR010000130.1:0-941 GCA_050291935.1 Desulfocapsaceae bacterium
AAACTGGATATATCCGTAAAAACTGGATATATCCGGTCCTAGGCTAGACATGTCCGCTGGACAGTTTTCAGTCCGATGTTCATTCATTATTTTGGCCGTATTTTGCTAACCGAGTGTCCATTTGATCACATTCTTCTTCCGCTAGCTTTGTAATTTTATTGGTATCATATTTCTACTGTTTGAAAGTCATCACCTTCTAGCACATAGGTTATTTGGGGTTTTGAATTCGGGACATAGGCTGATTCTTGCAAAGAATTTTATTCAGTTCCCTCCCCCTCGGTCCTTCAGGCTTGCATACTAGGAGTCAGTTGTTTATGGTCATGTTGACTGGTAAGTCTTGCTGAAATTTAGGTGCTCAAGTTTCACATTGATGTTATTTTGCAGGTGTGCTCTCTCTCCCTTTCGGCATGAGCCATTCATGAGGTCGACATCTATAGGAAAAGGTGCCGTTCTAGACTGTGGATTGGTCGCTTCCGCAAAAATATATTTTATTTTCTCTTTCACTTAAAACTCTGTAATCAAATTCAAAACTCAAATTGTAATAAAGTTTAACTTTCAGAGCATTTCATATGTTTAATTCTTGTATGTGATGTATTATGCATCATTACTTTGGTAATGACACCCCATAATGATCCTGGTTAGGACTGACCATCCTTGCTTACGGATGGGATGTCACAGCTAGTATTAGAGCATTACGAGTGAAATACATCGCGTACGGTCCTATATTCTAAAACCTACGGTGAGGATACACTTAGATGCCCATATAAGGACTATAGTAGTCTTAACAGGTGGCAAGCTAACAGGGATTTACTTTCTGCATTTACTTTTTTGTAATGACGCACCGACAAAAAGGTAAGAAGGTAAGTATCCTCTCGTGGGGTGATGTGAATCTCGGACGCGTTCCCTCAAGACGAGGTTTTCTTGGGGACGGTCCCTATCAT
>JBNKKR010000131.1:0-938 GCA_050291935.1 Desulfocapsaceae bacterium
GCCGTGAATCCTCTTGGGGGATGGAAACACCTCCAGCAAAAAATATGAGATTACTATCCCGAATGTTAGAACGGCCGTGAATCCTCTTGGGGGATGGAAACGACTGTGTCCGATCTTGGCAGTGCCGGTGTCGGCAGGTTAGAACGGCCGTGAATCCTCTTGGGGGATGGAAACAAAGCGGGTGGTGTCGTTTTCGCCGGATTCGCGGTCGTTAGAACGGCCGTGAATCCTCTTGGGGGATGGAAACACATTCCTACAGTTATTAGGAACATCCCTAAAATCGTTAGAACGGCCGTGAATCCTCTTGGGGGATGGAAACTACATCAGGGTGATATAGACGGTGGCAGGGGCATTTGTTAGAACGGCCGTGAATCCTCTTGGGGGATGGAAACTTTCGGCCAGCATCATGCCACCGCCATAAGCGTTGGCGTTAGAACGGCCGTGAATCCTCTTGGGGGATGGAAACCAATGATCTCACGGGCGATAAAATCAAATGCCCATTGTTAGAACGGCCGTGAATCCTCTTGGGGGATGGAAACAATTGACGCAATTCTTCCAGGCTCAAACCAGTTAATGTTAGAACGGCCGTGAATCCTCTTGGGGGATGGAAACAATTGCTAAAGTGGAAAGTGCTCCATTTAGTGTTCCGTTAGAACGGCCGTGAATCCTCTTGGGGGATGGAAACAGAAGGTTACTCTCCTTATTTTATTAGCCATCTCTAGTTAGAACGGCCGTGAATCCTCTTGGGGGATGGAAACAATAGATATTGGTATTGTCGTTCTCGAGCTGGGCGGTTAGAACGGCCGTGAATCCTCTTGGGGGATGGAAACCAGGAGGTACCCGCCGAAATATATGACAGTAGCATAGTTAGAACGGCCGTGAATCCTCTTGGGGGATGGAAACAAAACGCTTCAAGGAAATGATCCAGTAGATTCCAG
>JBNKKR010000132.1:0-938 GCA_050291935.1 Desulfocapsaceae bacterium
TCTCCATGACATCCCTAATGTCCATAAAAATTGACATAAAATTTGGCCTCCCATAATCGTGTCAAATAAGTTTTTCAATCTTCTTTAAATCGCTTAAACCTCTAAAATGTGGTGCATGTCCATGCGGGCTGCAGAGTCCGGTGCAGCTGGGCCGCGATGGATTCGGCTCATTGGGCTTGAAGCATTTTTCATTTTCTAAATACTCTCAAATACTTGCAAATTTAAAAAATTTGTACAAGTTTGATTCCAAGTTAGAAATTTTTGAAATAAATTTTGTTGGATATATCATGATATCTTCTAGGGTTTAAAAACATTAAATAACTGTATCTTGCTTCAGGAAAGCCTATTTAATATTAATCTTGCTAATCTAGTCTAATTCAATAGAAATTCATATAAAATTTTGTATAACTCCAAAAATTATGAAATTTGATTCTAAATTTAAATTAGGACTTCCTCTATCATGCCAAACCCTTTTACCTCCTGTTTATGGCACTTTGTTAGTGTTACTGGCTTCCTTGCTCTATGTTTAAGTTGAGGTCGTAACTAGTTCAATTAGGCATTGCCGTAATGATCTGTTGCCATGATTCTTGTCATTGGCTTGCTGATCATGTGAACACCTTATGACCATGTCATAAGTGTTGATTAGCATGATTCGCCACCCCTAAGCTTATGTAAGTTAGTGTGGTTAATTTATAGGAGTTAATGAAAAAAATTGTTAAATTACCTCTTTAATCAACATAAAAGTTAGTAAGCTGTGTTGTTATTCTATTTACTCATCCTTGTCACTTATCGTTAATACTCTTTTATGTCATGCCGTATAAGACCTAATGCCGAGGTTGAGAAAGGAGCTATTGGGGGACAACCTTCGTGAAGCTTTGAAGAACCTGCCATTTCCTTTGAGCAAGGCAAGCACTGAATGCATAATCCTTTCATAGGTT
>JBNKKR010000133.1:0-926 GCA_050291935.1 Desulfocapsaceae bacterium
CTTCATCGATGATCTCTGTGTGTTCATTACACTTGACGATTTGTTCCCCTAGATGGACTAGGTTGTTCGAGAGTCACCAAGGTTGTGGTGGACTTTGAAAAGTTTGTATTACCCTCTCCTTTGTGGGGATTTGATAGTGAAAACTAAACTAGATCTTGGTGATCGTTCGGAGTGGATTAGGGTTGAAAGAGACCCGGCTCTTTGTGAGCTCCACAACAGAGATGTAGGCATCCTTTGGGGGTGGCCAAACTTCAGGAAGAAATCTTGTGTCTTTGTGTCTCCCATATTGATTTACTTCCTTTTTTTGTTCAAGATTTGTTCTTGCTTAGAGTTTGACCTAACCCTAGATTTGAATCCTAGAGTTTAGGTTGCTTCTAGTTATTCCCGTTATTTCTCTAAGCTCCATATTGTCTAGCTTGCTAATAGTAAGCTCATCAGGACCTAGACGCATCATCTTGGCTCCCGGTCTACTTTTCCGCTGCACGAAGTTTCTGGTGACCGGACATATCCGGCCTATACCGAACATATCTGACCTGAGGCCGAACATATCCAGCCCTATTATTTTAACTGTTTAAATTAAGTTAGTTTTAGGTTTGATTGCCTATTCACCCCCCTCTAGGTAACTTTCAATTGGTATCAGAGACTAATCTCCTTATTAGGCTTTACCGCTTGGAGAAAAGATGACGTCGCTTCCTTGTATTACCATGCATTCGGTGGAGGTACCCCATTTCAATGTAACTAACTTTGTGTCATGGAAATCTCAAATGTCTTCATATTTACGTGAAATGAATTCTCAAGTTTGGTGGATGATAGATATAGGTCTTTCTCATGCCTTGGAGGATTATCCTGAAACATAAGCGCAAAAGAAATGTCTATATATCGAAGTCCATACATCTAATACTTTATCTAGTGCCTTGAGTGCAGAA
>JBNKKR010000134.1:0-906 GCA_050291935.1 Desulfocapsaceae bacterium
GACAACATCTCCATCCGCACCACTGAGGAGAAGTATGAGTCCCTCCACTGTCGAGAGTTTGCTCACACTCGTGTCTATGATGTGAACTTACTTGAGAGGGTTGGTTTGGACGAGGAGCTTCCCACCATCCTCTGTACCATCGGTTGGGGAAAACTCTACGATGAGCCTCGTCTAGGTTCGTGTCTCTTAACCCTTGAATTTCTTATGACCTTTGAAACAGTTGAGAAGAATAGGAAGTCATTTGTGAAGTTTCATCTGTTCAGAAAGTCATTTGCTTGTGATTTCTCCCGTTTCAGTGAGCTTCTAGATTTCTCTAAATCTTGCTTGCCTGAATCAATTGCTATTAGAAACTTTCATAAGGTTGAGTTTAGTGATGCTATTTTTAGAAAATCTGTTAGACTTTGGTTCAGTGATATTCACAACCCTAGTCTAGGCTTCTTGCATAGGTGGATGTCATTCACGCTCTTTCCCATGGCAGAATTGCGGTTTGTTACTACTCCTGAGCTTAAATGTTTGTTTGCTATGGTAAAAAGGATCAAGTATACCCATGTAGCTGACATTGTCGACTACTTTAAAAATGTGCACAAAATGTCGGGACCCATTGAGTGTACCTCCATGGTCACTCAGATTGCCATGAATCTTGGGTACTCGGATTTAGCCTACATTGAGGGGGTTGTATTTGTTCTTGGTATTGACCATTTTGTTCACGCACACATCTTGCGTGAGGAACCCGATCATTCTTTATCTATGTTGTATGGTCGCAAGGCGATCCGGTTACCTAACCCGTGCCTTTGACTGTACTCTTGTGAAAGCCTTACACTGCAGTTTGATCGGATGGGAGAAGAGCACCACAGCTTTGTAGGACCACCTCACACTCACGGGCATGCTCGTATGAAGGCAGCACAG
>JBNKKR010000135.1:0-905 GCA_050291935.1 Desulfocapsaceae bacterium
GCAAAGGATGGATCGAGCGTGGATGTATGATTTGGCAAGAATTGATCCCGTGTACATTGAGAACGTTCGTCACTTTGTTGAAGTTATATTTTGCCCCTGTGTTGATTATGACAACAAAATTGCGTGGTCAGATTCTAAAGTGGTCAAATTACACTTGATCAAGAGAGGTTTCAAGAAAAGCTACACAATATGGACAGCACATGGTGAGATAGACAATGCACTACTTGAAGTGGACAGAGGAGAGGTTAGAGATGACAATTCTCATTATCAGGATGGAGGTGTATTTGATGGAGCCGATCATGGCATTGATGATGATGATGATTTTGATTATGAAGAGTTATTGCGTCACGTCGAACCACAAGTGTTAAATTCTATGGGGACTGATAGAGGACTAGACAATATGGAAATATTAGAGAAATCATCGAGAGAACCTTTGTACGATGAATCAAATGGTTGTGGTAAAGATTTTACTCAATTGCATGTCATGCTAGAACTTCTAAAATTGAAGGCCAGCCATAGATGGTCCGACAATAATTTCTCGGAACTTTTGAGCCTTCTAGCAAAATTACTTCCAAAGGTCAACACATTGCCCACAAGCACTTACAGAGCGAAGAAGCTTATATGTCCGTTGTCCTTAAGTGTGGACAAAATACACGCATGTCCCAATCATTGTATTTTGTACCGCAAAGAGCATGAGTTCAAAACAAAGTGTCCGGTATGTGGTGTGAGTCGATACAAGAGAAGTTACAATTATGTGTATGTTGACCCTATGAAGAAAAAGAATAAGAACAAGACTACTATCGGTCCTGAGAGTGTTCATAATGAAAATGATTCTAACAAGGAGGACAAGAAGAAGAGAAAGATTCTTGCCTTGGTGATGTGTTACCTTCTAGTGATCTATCATT
>JBNKKR010000136.1:0-900 GCA_050291935.1 Desulfocapsaceae bacterium
TAATGGTAGCAACAGTTATGGCCATTTAAACACAGCCACGTGCGGAGTTTACCGGTTGCTGAAATTCTGCTCAGGGAGGTCTCGAGGGCTTGCCTTAGGTCCAGATAGCGAAATTTACTTTTTTTTAAGTTTGCTTTGTTAAGTTTATTGATTAGGTGACTTGATCATGCAACTCGTCCCAATCGTCCTCACCAAAAGAAAAGAAACGGTGACAAAAGATCCTGACAAACGTTTCTATCGTTCTAACGAAGTTAGTGTACCTGCAAAAAATGGATCAAATATCCCCATCATGGGCTTTTCACTAACATCCCCATATAATGGGCTTTTCACTAACATCCCCCTAGTGGACTTTTCACTAACAAGTTCCTACATGTAAACATAAACAACAAAATAATTCTCATAAACAGAAAAGAAGAATATGCAAGTCCTAATAGTCCTACTAAAACCACAAACAATAAAATAAGTCGATAAACAACAAAATAAGGTTAACACACCAAAAATCACTTCATACCTTCATTGATGCAATTCCGAAGAGGTATAAAGCGCATATGTTAGCTTGCCACCTTAAGAGACTACTATAGTCCTTATATGGGTCAAGCGATCCTCACCGACAAAGCGTAGTTGTGATTTTTAGGTACTAGTGTGTTGCCTCAAGTTTGCTCTGATACCAACTGTGACAGAACCACCTCGGGCAGGGGTTCATCGCCAGGATCAACTTGAGCGATTCTCGGTGAAGCGAGAACACAATCAATACACAATAATACAATACAATATATTGAAGTTCAAATAGAAGTTATTACAACTTAGGTTCATGTATTAGTTACATAGAGGAGTTTTGAAGCCAAAATTACGCTTCAAGAGATAAATCAGAGTTTGCAGAAGCGATTTCTCTCAACGGTT
>JBNKKR010000137.1:0-894 GCA_050291935.1 Desulfocapsaceae bacterium
CACACACTTTTTAGAGGAGTAAATGTTCAGGGAAATTTGGTAGGGGCCAAGAGGCCACAATACCTGGCCAGCCGGCCAGATAACTTGGCCGGGCGGCCACCAATTTCGCCCATTTTTCCTCTTCATTTTGGCACAACAATGTTTCTTCCCCTACATCATAGTATTAGTGAAGATTTTCTCACTTAGTGCTAAAAAGCACATCAAGTGAGTTATAGATATATGCTTCCAACATTCAATTTTGTAGAATAGAATGAAGAGCCACTTTTATTATTTTTGAACGAAAGGAAAAATTACACTACTAAGGCATGATCTAATCCTAATGCCTTTAAAATTGTTTGTTTTTGGAAATTTGGAAAGAAAATTTTGAAAAGAAAATTTTGGAAAAGGGAAGTCCAAATCTAGGGATAACTACGCTATTTAGGTCACACAAACCTATGGATGTAATCATTATAACTCAAGAAAATCGAGGACATCCACTTCCTCGAAATCCTGGGGGTTTGGCTCAAGAAATAATTTAAGGCATTGGCTATTTGCCTTGAATGTATTCCCATCATCGCACTGGAGGGTGACTGTGTCGTGATCTGCAGTGTGCAGTACTAAGTAAGGGTCTTTCCACTTACTACGAAGCTTACCATGATAGAATAAATGAACACGAGAGTTAAAGAGAAGTACCTTATCTCCCGGCTTGAATTGCTTGATCTTGATTCGTTTGTCGTGCCATCTTTTGGTTCTTTCCTTGTATAGCTTGGCACTGTGGTAAGCCTTCTCCCTCCATTCCTCAAGTTCAGTAATCTCAATTTTTCTTTTTGTTCTAGCCGCCTTGAGGTCCATGTTCCACTTTTTGATGGCCCAAAAAGCTCTGTGTTCAAGTTCTATGGGAAGGTGACAAGTCTT
>JBNKKR010000138.1:0-876 GCA_050291935.1 Desulfocapsaceae bacterium
GTCTTCCGCTATTCCGTTCCACTGAGAGTCATCATAGTCTTTAGAGACACTATTTATGTAATAATTATACTTTATTCGTGACATTTGGTTATCTGTGAACACTTTTGGCTGTATGTGTGGAACAAATGATCCTGGGTCATGCATACGATGAGTACTTGGTTTTGGTATAAAAACCAGGTATGACAATGATGAAACTAAAGCTTTGAAAAATAGTTTTGTAAATTATATGTCCTTAGAGGCGTCCAATCTACTCTAGGCTTGCGTCCTATGGTCAACACGGCTCTGATACCACTTCTGTCACACACGGTTTTAAGGCCAAAATCAGATGCTCATCGTAAGTATGCCCAGGATCAAGTTGTCATACATACGGCCAGAATGTAAACACAGAAAACCAATGTCTTTATTATATCATATCTTATTACAAGTCCAGAAAGGACTAAACAGCGGAATGGACCCCATCTTGCCACAGGCAGTTGACCGGGGGTTTCGCACGCCTAGAAGAAATCTTCATCAACGTATTCCTCATCCTCTGAGCAGCAGAACATAGCAACAACATGCAAAGAATGCGGCAAGTGTGAGTACATAACGTACTCAGCAAGTGTAGGAAATAAGTGACATGCAAGATTATAACAAGAAAAGCTTAACCAACTGGGTTATTATGCAGAGAAAGCACATAGACTTAGACAACAACTAAGCACGACCACGCACCTGGATTACCCACGGTAATCAAGGGCCTCAAGCTCACAGGAGTCACAAAATGATCAAAGCTCACAGGCATCCCACCTGAAGCCAAACATGCACCCAGGATTCACACCTACTGCACACCATAACCAGATCGACTAGATCCAACCCAAACCAGAGATCCCAACCAGAAAA
>JBNKKR010000139.1:0-873 GCA_050291935.1 Desulfocapsaceae bacterium
CCTTGCTGGTATTTAGTGGAATACGCTACCTGGCAAACTCCAATGAAGCGCAGCAAGCCCCGGACGTAGTACTGGGTATGTTTCTTGCCAGTTCGCACCCTGCAACTATCTTATTCGATTCTGGAGCATCTCATTCATTCATATCATCAAGTTTTGCGGCAAAACATAGTCTGCCAATAGCAACCATGAAACATACAATGCTTGTTAGCTCACCAGGAGGTGAAATGAGGACAAAGCATATATGTCCCGCAGTTAGCATTTCTATAAGAGGGTAGACTTTCTGTCGAACCTCATCCTCCTAGACTCCAAAGGTATTGACATCATACTGGGCATGGACTGGTTAAGCAAGTATGACGGAGTCATTCAGTGCGCCAGAAAGGCAGTGAAGCTGACTAAGAAGGACGGAACCTCAGTTGATTTTGTAGCCATGGTACAATCAGGTCCGGACAGCAAGCTCAACCATACAAAAGCAATAGCCCTAGAAGATATCCGAGTGGTTCAAGATTACCCTGATGTATTTCCGAAAGAATTGCCAGGTATGCCACCAGATCGTGAAATTGAGTTTGTTATTGAACTAGTTCCTGGAACTGCTCCTGTTTTCAAGAGACCATATAGGATGGCCGCTAATCAATTAGCTGAGCTTAAGGAACAACTTCAAGAGTTATTAGATAAAGGATATATCCGCCCTAGTGCATCACCTTGGGGAGCACCCGTTAAGTTTGTTTCGAAAAAGGATGGTACGCAGAGAATGTGCGTGGATTACCATTCTCTAAATGAAGTCACTATCAAGAACAAGTACCCCTTACCTAGGATCGATGATCTATTTGATCAACTAAAGGGAGCTTGTGTTTTCTCAAAAATTGGCCCCCGATC
>JBNKKR010000140.1:0-835 GCA_050291935.1 Desulfocapsaceae bacterium
AGAATTGATTTTGTAATGGCTTGATCATTACTATCATTTTCAAGTTCTTTAACAAAGCTCCGGTCAATTTTTAACCTGTCTGCAGGCAAGTGTTTCAAATAACTTAAACTTGAATAGCCTGTTCCAAAATCATCAATACTAATAGAAGCCCCTAAATCTCTAAGCTTCGCAAACTGAGTTATAGCTGCTTCCACATCATTCATGATCATGCTTTCCGTAATTTCGAAATGAATTTTTGAACTATCAACTTTTGTTTTTAATAATGTTCTTTCAATCTGGTCAATAAAGCCTTCCTGACGGAACTGTCTGGCAGATAAATTTATCGCCATACTGTATAACCATGGATACTGCTCCGACCACTCATTCATCCGCAAACAGGCTTCTTCTATTATCCACTCACCTATCTCAATAATCAGCCCGGTTTCTTCAGCTAAAGGGATAAATTCCTGTGGTGAGATAATACCAACATCTGGCTGCTGCCACCGAATCAGCGCCTCCATACCACAGATCCTTTTGGTCTTCAGATTCACTTTAGGCTGGTAATAGAGTACGAATTGATTATCCTCAATCGCTTTACGTAGGGCATCTTCAAGTTGCAACTTACGTAATACTATTTCATGGATTTCCTGAGTATAAAACTGGTAATCATTTCGCCCCAGTTTTTTAGATTGATACATCGCTGTATCTGCATTTTGAATCAGGGTTTCAGCAACATCAGAATCATCAGGGCAGATACTAATACCTATACTGCCCGAAATACTCAGGTCATAACCATCAATGATGTAAGGCTGATTAATAACAAATAACAATTTCTCTGCAATATTGGACACACCCT
>JBNKKR010000141.1:0-823 GCA_050291935.1 Desulfocapsaceae bacterium
CTACCAGTTGTTGGTGTTTCTTAGCCACAGAATAGTCTGCAAGTGCACAGTTGCTAATTGTAGCCCTTCACCCTGGAGTATTCTAGGGTATCTAATCCACATGGAAGCAGCAACTTTATCATATCTATAGAATAAAATAAGGATAAACGTAGCAAACATTACTAGACTTAGTAGGGGTTACGTTATGAGAAGATAACAGACACACACATCGAGGAACAACAACTCTTAAGGATGAGCTAAGGGTTCACCTAATCTAGGTAAGAGTGAGACAACTAATATGTAAATGTGCAAAATGCATATACGTACATTAGACTTCGGGGCTGTCTTCAAGGATAGACATAGGCTGCCAGATCGACCTATAGCACAGCAAGGAATCCACACAAGGGGCTATAGTGAAGCCAGGTAGGGAGGGACCCACCATACCGGTCCAGCTACATGGTGGATTACAAAGCCCTAACAGGACTGTCACTCCTGCGGGTACCACAACAATCCGCATGGCCGGGGGTGCCACGTGCATAGACAATGCCTCCGACACCTCATCGACTACACTATCTAGTATCTTTTGCCTGATCAAAGCGGTTAACCTTCAAGGGATGAAGTAATAGTCACCACACGGAGCCCACTATACTCGATTGATCCTCAAACATGGTACCATATATACGACAAGACAAACACCAATTATACTATACAGTATGTAAATGCCCAAATAACATAAGAGAAGTGAATGAATGACTTACTATGATTGGCAAATCACTCACTCTGAGGTAATGTCGCAGGTATCCCGACAAGCTAGAATCCTGATACACCAGAGGGACTCGAGAGT
>JBNKKR010000142.1:0-818 GCA_050291935.1 Desulfocapsaceae bacterium
ATTTAAGCTATTGCATATATTGACATTATTTTTGTAAAGACTATAATTACGTAAAAAAAGTTTTCCAGTACCCACATCAATGATTGTAAGTTTTCATTTAGCCATGAGTTGGACCTTAATGTGAGGCAACCTTCAATGTGAGTCATCCCTCCATGTTCATTTTATCTGAGTCCAATTTGAATCGTACTTATGATCTCCATGCGTATGAAGAACATTCAAATCGGAGGTTGTACGTGTCATGTGCGTGAATTTGAAAACACGGTGGTCCTGGACTCCAAATTAGAAACAAACATGGAAATTAAATAAACTTGATTAATTATATGATATGCATATTTTATGAAAGAGAAATATTACATGTCTCTAGGTATGCAATTAAATATTTTCCATGCATCAAAACTTTTTGTATGACTTAATTACGTGAAATCTCCTTCCATAAAGAAAAAATATGAATCATGGAAAACATGTAATACCTAAGGAAGTTTCCACGTCTACAAATTTAAATTTTGTAATATTTTATTACATGGTAAAATAACTATAGCAGAAATTGAATGACAAGTTTTTTTCAAATATTTTTTGTTATGTCATTATATTATTGATTGATTACGTGGTTAAGTTTCCTTGTGTCCAATAAACTTTCCAATGCCATAGTTGACCTAACACTTTGAATGTATCATTAGTTATAAAAAATATATTATTTCACAATAATCATTGCCTGAGATATATTTGGTATGTATCACAAATAATGGATTGCTTTGCGTGGACGTATTAAATGCTCAGCCTTCTTGAATTACGTTTTATTTCTAATTGTAAGGGTAAGA
>JBNKKR010000143.1:0-804 GCA_050291935.1 Desulfocapsaceae bacterium
ATGACCCACTAAGGGTTATTTAATATAATTCTTTACACATGCAAGTATAACACATCAACAACCAATTAACATATGTCACATCAACACACATCTAGCATCAGCTGCAATATCATCATGCATGGTAAAAATACTTTAAAATAATATATCTCACTCATATGATATTCATTTTAAATTTTGATTTCACTGTTATGTTCTACCTAACGAGATGAGCAAAACTAGATCACATTTGCATATGTTTTAAAGATTTTTTAAACCAACTTAATTTTCTCTACAAATATAGAATGAGAATATATGCATGTTTGATGACTCGGAAAAAACTTCCAGGAAAACTGAAAAATTTTCATCGTAATTTTCTCCAAATATAGTGCCATATGCTTGCAAGATTGATAAAAATAATTTATAGAATCTGCAAATTATAGCATTTTAAACTCCACGTTTCATCCTAACTATTTATGTAACATCTCTCGGTGTTTCATGTTGTCAGTAATATTTTTTTCTTTAATTTCTAATGAAGTGTTAATATCCCTATATAGCTGCTTAGATTCAACCTATATAAATTATCCCACAGTAACGTGTTGGGTATTCAACTTTCTCTATAAAGATATTGTGGATCTTATTATTTTTATTATCCATGTGCTGAGACTATCAAATATTTTATGTAGATGTTTTTTTATAATACCATAATTTTTTAAAAAAATATTACCCTACATATTAAATTAAATTTCAACACCAAGACAGACTTACATCGTGCGGGGTTATAAACTAGTTTGTTATAAAAAAAATTTGCCTCTTCGATCTTGAATT
>JBNKKR010000144.1:0-802 GCA_050291935.1 Desulfocapsaceae bacterium
AGCTCTCCAATTTGTCCCCAAGGTGCGGTAGTTGAGCTAAAGGTGAAGATAGTAGAAGGGAAAGAAGGGAAAAGAGGGGGAAGGTGGCCGGGTGGCCATAGATATTTGGTTGGGCGGCCACACTTGGCCTCCACTATACTCCCACTTTCATTGTTCACATGTTGCTTCTCTCATGCTCACTCCACTGACCAAAAGCATCAAAAGTAAAGCAAATTCCCTTCATCCTTTTCCAAAGTTCTTTTTATTTCTTTTTGAAATTTTTGGATTTTATCACATGCAATGATGAAGTAAATAAACATGCTGTGGAAAAAGAGAAAATAAAAATGGTGGATGAAAGGGGGAGAGATAAAAATCAAATATGCAAATGGTGGAAGAAGGGCGGAAAATAAGATGTGAGATAACTACCCGTTTATTCTCAAGGCGAGAGCGTCACATTTTAGGTCTGTGAGCAATACCGTCTTCATACCTAAAGATTTAGGTCACTGGTGCGACTAGAGAACTTGTCGTAGCAGACGTGGCATTCTTTACGCGTCAAAAAAAATTTCGTAGAAAAATTCTTTGCTGCGCTGGGCTTCTTATTGATCTGATCTGATCGTGACCATGACTTGGTTGCACTTTTTGGTACCCTTGGGTTTGAATGTGGATGTCTCCTCTTTCCTGTTGATGTTGAGCTTTATGATCCTAGCTGCAACATCAATCGTGGCTCCAGTTGTACTCAAGATGGATGTCTGTCATCAGATACCGCTCATTCTTGGGAGGTCATTCTTGAAGACCACGAAGTTCACATGCACGAAAGAATTCT
>JBNKKR010000145.1:0-783 GCA_050291935.1 Desulfocapsaceae bacterium
AGATTGCCAGGGGCAACTTCACCTATACCCTGACCCCTAAAACAGAGTTTGATGTGCTGGGCAATGCATTTCATACCATGCACCGGCAATTGCGCGACAGTCAGGAGGCACTGCGAAAACTGAACAAAGAGCTGGAACAACGGGTGAGGCAGCGTACCAGTGAGCTGCAATGGCAAACCGTCGAGCATGCAAAGGCAAAGGAGATGGCCGAGACCGCCACGCGGGCCAAGTCGGATTTTCTCGCCAGCATGAGTCACGAGATTCGCACGCCGATGAATGCCATCCTTGGCATGCTGTATCTGGCGCTTAGATCCGATCTGTCACCGAGTCAACGCAATCACCTGATCAAGGCCCAGAGCGCCGCTCAATCCCTGCTCGGTATCATCAACGACATCCTCGACTTTTCCAAGATTGAGGCAGGCAAACTGGAGGTTGAGGCTATCGAATTCGATCTGGGTAAGGTAGTGCAGCAGACGGTCGACACTATCGCCCTGTTGGCCGATCAGAAAGGACTGGAATTTATGGTGCGCCACGATGTCAGCCTTCCGGTGCTGCTGATCGGCGATCCCCTACGGATTGGACAGATACTGCTCAACCTGTGCAGCAACGCGATCAAGTTCACCGCAGAGGGTGAGGTGGAACTTGCCCTGGCACTACAGGAAAGCGATGCCGACTCGGTGACACTGCGCATCTCGGTGCGTGACACTGGTATCGGCATGACGCCCGAGCAACAACAGCGCCTGTTTCATAAATTCACCCAGAGCGACCAGAGTCACACCCGCC
>JBNKKR010000146.1:0-780 GCA_050291935.1 Desulfocapsaceae bacterium
AAATCAGCACCTCGCTACATTGGACCGTTTCCCATGCTTGAAATGTGTGGAAACGTGGCACACAAGTTGGAATTGATGTCGTCATTGGCAGGAGTTCATGATATCTTCCACGTATCACAACAAAAGAAGTGTTTGAAGGCACCCATGAATATTGTATTGCCGGAAATGGCACCACTCGAGACGGACTTGACATATCCCGAACATCTGATAAAGATCTTGGACCAAAAGAGTTGTGTCACAAGGCGCAAGATGATCAAGTTCTACAAGATCCAATGGAGCAACCACACTATAGAAGAAGCAACATGGGAGAGTGAAGATTTTCTCCATTCTCACCATCCGGACTTTGAGTTGCCGTAGAGAGGGAACGTGCGACTGTTCGCTGTCCCTTTTTGATCCTTTCTCATTTTCAAATCTCGGGATGAGATTTTGTTTTAGGGGGGAGGGCTGTAACACCCCGTGTTACGGAAACCCTAATTAAAGTCATTAACAAATAACTAGGCGCTAATACGAGCCTAAATCAAAAGGTGGAATTCAAAAATAAAGTATAGAATTCAAACTATCATGAAATCAATCCGAATTTCCTTTTTGAGTGGAATTCAAAATTCTGATCTTCCTTTGATGGAAATTGTTTTTTTCCTGGCAATAAAGTGTAACAAGGATCATGCTAGCCAAATTTCATCAAAATCCAAGGTTCTGGAAATTTTTAGTGAATTTCTATCGAAATTCAACTCATAGAACTTCCCCGAATATTAGTTCAAATTATCTTTCGAATCTGGAGAA
>JBNKKR010000147.1:0-775 GCA_050291935.1 Desulfocapsaceae bacterium
ACCAGAAACACGAATTAACCAATATGCCTGAAATCCCAGTCAAGGTGATGATGAATGTAGGCAACCCTGAACGCGCTTTCGGATTTGCTCGTCTTCCACATAAAGGTGTCGGTTTGGCACGCCTCGAATTCATAATCAATAAAATGATTGGTATCCATCCCAAGGCGTTACTCAAATTCGATGAAATGGATGCTGACTTACAGGCTACCATCAAAAGTCGCATTTCAGGTTACGCCTCACCCGTCGATTACTATGTAGACCGTCTGAGTGAAGGCATAGCAACTCTGGGGGCAGCTTTTGCTCCAGAAAGGGTCATCGTACGTTTGTCAGATTTTAAATCTAACGAGTATGCCCACTTAATTGGCGGCGAAATTTTTGAACCCGAAGAAGAAAATCCAATGATTGGATATCGAGGCGCATCACGCTATATCTCAGAAGATTTTCATGAGTGTTTTGCACTTGAATGTGAAGCGGTCAAACGTGTACGCAATGAGATGGGCATTACCAATGTCGAGATCATGATTCCTTTCGTTCGTACATTAGCTGAAGCATCAGGCGTTATCGAATTGCTTAAGAAGAATGGTCTGGAACGCGGAAAAGATGGATTAAAGATTATCATGATGTGTGAGCTACCATCCAACGTATTACTGGCCGAACAGTTCCTCGAATATTTCGATGGCTTCTCTATCGGCTCTAATGATTTAACTCAGCTAACACTAGGCCTTGATCGTGACTCTGGATTGATAGCCCATTCATTCGACGAAAGAAATCCGGC
>JBNKKR010000148.1:0-773 GCA_050291935.1 Desulfocapsaceae bacterium
TGACCAAAGCATGACCAGTCAGGGTACCGAAACCAGTTCCCTTCTAAGTGGGTAGATTCTTCACAAAATGTGGATGAATACAAGAATCAGCAAAGTGCAGGGAAGGAAAAATACAAGAAACGACATAGATATTTTAAAACGAAATTAATTTACAAAACATAGAATTATATGGATCCTTCAGGTTCATTGCTCTGAGGCAGACCGACCAATAGGGCGAGGTAGGGCAGCCACGCCAGCGGAGAGACCCTCTCCTCCGATAGCTCCGGCCCCAGGCCCCTTGCCGCGGTACTGGTGGCCTCGTTGCCTGCCGCTTGGGTTGTTTCGAGGGACTACAGCTCCAGGAGGAACTAGATGCGGAGATGCCCATCCCCCGATTGGAAGGAAATTTTCCCCATCCCCCGCGCAGGGATCGACCCATCCCCGCTACATCCAGCCTAAATGTCAACTACAAAAGGAGGAGTAGAGGATCGGGAGGAGAGCTCAGCTCTCACCTTCCGTTGTCACCGTCGAAGCTGGACGAGGCCGCTAAACCTAACACAACGCGGCAGGCTTGTGCCCCGTTCTGGGCGCCGGGCGTCGCGGTGGTGCTGCCTTGCTGTGTGGTGATAGAGGAGGAAAGGGAGAGCTGGAAAAGTCGTTCGCTTCCGCCCTGGTCCAAAGCGAATCGCCCACTCCGTTCCGAGGCCTGGAACGGGCCTTGGTAGGCTGTTCACGTCGAGCCCGGCCTCGAACCGGTTCTGCTGCAGTACTGCCTAGTGGGCCCGGTTCACCTC
>JBNKKR010000149.1:0-764 GCA_050291935.1 Desulfocapsaceae bacterium
CTGACCCCGTGGTGAGCTCCGTTGAGCTTTCAAGCGGACCGTGTTGTGCAGTTTCTCTCTTTGTGATTTGATGTGCCTTCCTAGTCGGGTTTGCCCATGGGAAGAGAATCAAATTTGACTTCGAAGGCACCTAACTCAGAGCCGGGATGGTGCTTTAAATTTGGTGCTAAAAATTGTGGAATTTCTATAGGCCACACCTTCTGTCTAATTGATATGAAAATTGGTGTGCTTCCTATTTAAGTAATACGGAATCAGCAAAATATCAAAAAAATAAGAGCAAAAAGTGCAAAATTTGGATTTCAACAAGTGCCATGGCCCCGTGGCGGGCTCCGTTGAACTTTCGTGCTGATTGTATTGTGTTTTTCTTTCGTTGTGATCTGATGTGCCTTCCTAGTCGTGTTTTCCACGGGTAGAGGCCCAAATTCGACTTCTAAGGGACCTAACTCAGAGCCGGGATGGTGCTTCAAATTTCAATCAAAAAAGTGTGGAATTTCTATAGGCCACACCTTCTGCCCGATTGAGCTGAAAATTGTTGTGCTTCCTTTTGTGATACAGAATCAGAAAAATATCACAAAAATAAGAGTAAAAAGTATAAAATTTGGATTTCAACAAGTGCCATGACCCCGTGGCGGGCTCCGTTGAACTTTCGTGCTGATCGTGTTGTCTTTTTCTTTCTTTGTGATCTGTTGTCCCTTCCTATTCGGTTTTTCCCATGGGAAAAGGCTCAAATTCAACTTCTAAGGCACCTAACTTAGAGCCGAGAT
>JBNKKR010000150.1:0-763 GCA_050291935.1 Desulfocapsaceae bacterium
CCCAAGAGGATTCACGGCCGTTCTAACTTGTGGTCTTCGGGTTGAGATTCAAGGTTTGGAGTTTGTTTCCATCCCCCAAGAGGATTCACGGCCGTTCTAACACTGATCGGCATGGTTCTGTTAGCACGTGGCATTGTGTTTCCATCCCCCAAGAGGATTCACGGCCGTTCTAACTTTGAACTTTATCCCTGAAGGAAAAGGTTGGTTGTTTGTTTCCATCCCCCAAGAGGATTCACGGCCGTTCTAACCGGGTTCAACTGGATCTATGCGGGATATGTTATTATCGTTTCCATCCCCCAAGAGGATTCACGGCCGTTCTAACCCCTACTACGGTGTCCTCACCGGCTATGAGTATCATGTTTCCATCCCCCAAGAGGATTCACGGCCGTTCTAACCGACGAGCGCGGTGGTGTTGATCCTGGTGAATTTTTGTTTCCATCCCCCAAGAGGATTCACGGCCGTTCTAACGCGACCTACCAAAAGTCGAGGCCACCTCGACACCAGGCGTTTCCATCCCCCAAGAGGATTCACGGCCGTTCTAACTTACATTGAACCGCACGATGATTCTCTGGTATGTTTGTTTCCATCCCCCAAGAGGATTCACGGCCGTTCTAACCAGCTTCGAGCGGGTAGATAAGCGCAGCACAGATAGGTTTCCATCCCCCAAGAGGATTCACGGCCGTTCTAACCCTGGAAGCTACTGGATCATTCCCTCGAAGCATTTTGTTTCCATCCCCCAAGAGGATTCACGGCCGTTCTAACT
>JBNKKR010000151.1:0-763 GCA_050291935.1 Desulfocapsaceae bacterium
CGAGGTTTTCGCATAGAAGACGGCACTAGGGTACGGTGGGCCCGGCTCGACTCTTTGATAGTCAATGCGAAAGGTGGCCACTCGTGATACCTTTGTGGTTCACGTGTGTCGTGTTGTCAGGTCATTTCCCTTGCAAGGTGACTATTGATTCGAATCTCCGTGACACCCTCGGATATGGGTGAGGCTTGTTCGCTGTGTACAAACGTAGAAGTGATACACCATTATGTCATATGAGTTTATGGTTATGTTAATTATGACTACTTGGTAGTCGAAAATGATGATACTAAAAATGGTTGATTGAGTTACCATGCATGTTTAGCATAGGTTGCTAATTTTTTTTATTAATGTTTATCAACTTAATTTGGCTAATCTTGATTAAAAGTGATTAGTAGTAGGTGCTAGTAGGCTGGAGTCCGCTGTTTCACTTGAAGCCTTGCATGTCTAGAATTCGTGGCCTTCGGGTCGCGACGGATAAGTCTTGCTGAGCGTAGTCGCTCAAGCTTTGCTTTTTGTTGTTTTTTTTATCTGTGTGCAGGTGAGGATCTTCCTCCTTCCGGCGACGCCGATGAGGGCTGTCAGTGGGAGATCCAGACCGATGAGGGCTGGGTTCCCTACTGGGACTCGCAGGTGTAGGTCATCCGAGGAGGTCCACTCTTTTCTTGGGCGAAGAGCGTGTGAGAGACGAACACTTCTGCAAAAAACTCTGATTATCTTTTGAAGCACATTTTGAGCTTTATCTTTTGTAAACCCTAATACATGACAC
>JBNKKR010000152.1:0-760 GCA_050291935.1 Desulfocapsaceae bacterium
CCAAGGCTTTGGAAATTTGTACAAGAAGATTTAGGAGGAATTTTGACATGAGGATTTTTCCTAAATTCTTCTAGGCTTCTCAAGGATTTTAGAAAAATATAATATGCCATGCCATGCAATGCATCCTATGCAAGATTTATTTTTTTTGGAAAGTTTTTCACAAGTACTATAATTTTATATGCGCTCCTATTTGCACAAAATTTTATTCTTGTAAAAAGTGGGTGTTACAAACCTACCCCCCTTAGAAGAATCTCGCCCCGAGATTCAGGAAGCGCTTGGGAATAGTTCAGGATAATCTGCTCTGAGCTCTTCTTCATGCTCCCACGTTGCCTCATCTTCCGTGTGGTGACTCCACTGTACTTTGCACATCTTGATTACCTTACTGCGAGTCACTCGTTCTGCGATGTCCAAGATTTTAATCGGTCTCTCACTGTAGGTTAGATCACCTCCCAGATCAAGCTCTTCCATTGGTAGTTGTTCCTCTGGAACTCGCAAACATTTCTTGAGTTGCGACACGTGGAATACATCATGCACGTCTGATAACTGAGGTGGCAACTCTAGTTGATAAGCAACTTCTTCCTTGCGGTCAATTATCTTGAATGGTCCAACATATCTTGGAGCCAATTTTCCTTTAACCTTGAACCTGCGGGTACCTCTCATTGGTGAGACCTTAAGGTATACAAAATCACCAACTTCAAATGAAAGGTCCCTCCTTCGCTTATCTGCATAGCTCTTTTGTCGGGTTTGAGCAACCTTCAAA
>JBNKKR010000153.1:0-747 GCA_050291935.1 Desulfocapsaceae bacterium
AGCATAGGTAGATTGGATTTTTACCAAAACTTGTCAAAAACATATATACTATATTTACTATACATACAATTAAAATCTATATCATGTACTTTGTTTAAGGCTGCAAGAAACCAGTTTTTTTTAAAAATATTGTATATTATTAGCCATTAGTAGCATGGCCATGAATTAGTATGTGGTTGGGCTATTTATTGGATAACATCTTAAATACATATTTGAGGGTAAATGATTTTACTGTAAACACATCAACCATTGAATTTGTGCAAGTAATATCCATAAAAAATAAAATTCATATTGCTGTAATATTAGCTAGAAATTTTTACACTTTTGTGAAACCAAAAATATTTTGCTTTGCAGCCATTATAATCTGTAAACCTGTTATAATAGTACTTTACATATATATTTTGTTGCCTAGTGCCAAATATTTTGTTGCAATATTACAATTATTGCACTGAATTGCAAGAATATATTGTCCTGCAAATTATCTAAAATTCAGACAATTTCTTGTGTTCCCAACCATATAAGCCAGATTATTGTAACAAAAAGCAAAATAAAATGAGCAACATAACTATGTTACTAATTTTGTAGCTATATAGATAAATACTTAATGACATTGTCTCCTTTTGGCAAGGTTTTTTGAAACCGGCGTAAAAATCATAAAATCACACTTGCAATGTATTTGAATTACTAGCTAGCATGTAAAAGTTAGTGACCATTAAGTTTTGATATGGGCCTAAATTGCGTACCACT
>JBNKKR010000154.1:0-746 GCA_050291935.1 Desulfocapsaceae bacterium
AGTGGGCCGCAGAGCCGGACAGGCCGAGCTACTGTTGGGACGCGCCCTCGGGCGTGAGGCCGCAATGGCCTATGGGGCGCCTCGCCGAAAGGCTGAAGCCATGGGCCGGATTCGGTCCATGTGTGGTTTACCCCTTTTCTTTTTTCATTTTTATTTATCTAGAATTTGTTTCAAACTTCCAAAATTTGTAGAAACTTGTAGGAATATCCAAAATTTTTGAAATAAATTTTGTATGAGTACTCTTGAACCACTCTGCACAGTGGGCTTGACCAAACTCACTTTTATGCAGTAGATTCTTGTACAAAATTGTAAGAACTCAAATACAAGAATATTTGTTTACAAATATCTACAATTGATAATGTTCTGAATTTTTGCATACATGTTCACATCATGAGTAGTAGCTTATAAAAAAATTTCCATAAATAATTCCTGCTTAGAATAATTTCTAGAATTTAATCTCTATTTCTGCAGTAAAGAAATTGTACTAAATAAAATAGGCTTAGAAAAATAATAATTCTTGGTGTAGACCTCCCTTGCACTGTTTAGTACCTGTATAAAATCAGAGAGCATGATTAAATGTGTAAATCTTATGTTATTGAGTTTCTAAGTGGGTTTAATTTATTAAATACTAAAAATGTTAGGGGCAAATTAGTAAATGGCTTGAATGGCTAATATGGTTAAGTCGTGCATGAGCATGTAGTATACCACTTTTTGCACCCCATGAATTGCATTTATATTAGCGTCTC
>JBNKKR010000155.1:0-742 GCA_050291935.1 Desulfocapsaceae bacterium
CAGGAAGCAGAATTCTGATTTCTGTTCCACCATGTGGATCATACTTCTGTGAGAGACATGGTCGAACTAGTGAATTTAGTTGTCGCTGGGATTGTTGGCCAAAAATCCAGTTTAGTTGAGATGTAATTGAAGCTTTGCATTCATAGTTCTATGACTTTTGCAATGTGAATATGACAGTTCATTAAAAACTGAGATGTTCTGTGAGTACATTTCAAACTAAATGTGAGGGTCCAAATTTGAGGAACCTTAGTGGGAACCTAATTTCTTGTTAGAAACTTGTGTGGTATCCCCTCTATGCTCAACAAGCACCCATATATAATACTATGTTCTCTTTAATGTAGATTCATTGCTGATAGAATTTCTTGATTTAGGTATACACACTGTGCCTGCCCCAACTTGCTTGGGAATAAAAGGCTTGGTTGTTGTTGTTGTTGTAGGTATACATACTGTACTTTATAGCTTATAATATTATCCTACTACCAGCTATCAGGGCACTAATTCGGGTCTTGACATTGTCAGAAAGTTCTGTTGCAATGCCGTTTTGGATTTATCAGTTGCATTCAAAATGATGTCTTCATAGGGAAATACCTTACTTAAGGCTGGTATGGTGGGTCGCACCAGAAGTTAGCCAAACATGTTTTGGCATATTATGACTGGAAAGAGATTGAAAATAAGCGGTTATTTAAATCAATTTTATTTTTTATTTCTTTTAGATTATAAGGGTGCTAAATTCACTATCTAT
>JBNKKR010000156.1:0-741 GCA_050291935.1 Desulfocapsaceae bacterium
AATTAAAAATTGCTGAATTAATAGAAGCACTATCTGAAGCCAAGATTCAATTGTCTGAAGCAAGAGAAGAAAACCATGACCTTAAAGCAAAAATAAAGGAGCTTGAGGATCAAATAAATAAGCAAGGTGAAGTAGAGTTTAGTGATGGTTTTTATTATCTAAAGGAACCAACTGCCGGCATGGCTAAAGGCCCATTTTGTTCTAAGTGCTATAGCGATGAAGGAAAATTAATACTGGTAACTGAACTACCCGATGGTTTTCAAGATTTCGGTAAGTACAAATGCCCTAAATGTGATGATATCGGTGGTAAATAAGCACATAACCATTCGCTACACCCGATTCGTCACCGCTACGCGGCTCCTCTCGGGTGAGCTTGGTCGTTAGCGCTAAATAAGTACTCACAATGGCGAAAGCAAAAACGAAACTTACCCCTGCTCAAAAGAGAGCCAAGAAGATAGCAAAGGAAGAAAGACAGAAAAAATATATGTGGGTGTTTATGAATGGAAAACAGGTAAGGATTAAACGCCCAGAAACAATTGATGGAGTTGATCCAGATAAATTTATAAGAAACAACGCCGATCCAATATGGCTCCATCAAAATGAAATGTGGGAATACATGGATCAAGAAGAAGATCAAACATATGATAGTGAGGAATCGGGAGTGGATTCATACATATATAACTATTGTGGTGAATGGAGAGACAAAGAAGGGAATACTCTTTCCATTGAACCAATTGATGA
>JBNKKR010000157.1:0-738 GCA_050291935.1 Desulfocapsaceae bacterium
ATGTAGCCATCTTTGGACTCTTGAAACAATTGTCTCCCCAGCTCCAAAATTTATGCAAATTTGCACACTTGTAGATCATGATATCAGGAACAAATTCTATTTTGGAAGTGGAGACTAACTCGGTCTAGATTAATTATGGAAAATCGACAACCAAGCCTAATGGTCCACACTAATCCAGAATTTAAAAACTTCGAATTTGATTCTAGACTTCGAATTTGATCAACACTTAGAGTCTCATAAACATGTGATTAACATAATCATGTGGTTTAGAGACATGGGGTGTTACACCCGTGGATCAGTCAGCCGTCGTGATGTGGATTGTGTCGGGAGACATTTTTCTTAGGAGCAGTAGCTCTATCCATCGTTGTTGATGACTTTGTGAAAGATTGCTATACGTGGACCACATGAGATACGTATGGTCGAGGGCTGTACGCGGACTGAGCATGGAAAGCATGTGACGTGTTGGTCGGATTTTTTCCTACATGATGTATATCGATTCGAATCATTGCGACTCTCGGATATGAGTAACCGCTTATTCGTGGCTACCATCAAGTAGTAATTTACTGGATTAATGATTAATGTTTGTTTTGAATCGCATTTATGCTTTACTATAATTACTTGTTTGCAGCTTTTGCTTGATTAGTTTAAATAGTAGCTTTAGTTATAATGATTTGAATATAGCTGGTTCAAGAAAGTAAGAAATTGATATGTCTTGATTAGAGCTAAAACTTAAAAGTA
>JBNKKR010000158.1:0-731 GCA_050291935.1 Desulfocapsaceae bacterium
CCTGTGCTTTGCGCGGTTCACATGGTTACACATTCCACGAACAGGTCCTTAGGATCGCTAGCAGGCACTACCACAATCCAAAAATAGTACATAACAAGTACTCGTGCCTTCCCGCACCATCACCAACATCCTCCTGCTAGGATCCCCTAGACTCACAAACTCTACAAAAATGTTAAGCAATTCCCATGGTTAACCCCTGACTTGGCAAGCTAAGCATGACATAAAAGATTACTAATATTCTACCCAATCCCGGTAACAAGGATAATGTATGTAAAGATAGACACATAAGTATTTCCTACAATTTCAACAAAAATACTAGCATGCATAACTACAGATAGAATAAGAAATAGGTACAATATACGTCAATGACACTTGCCTTAAAATCCTGCTTGCTGCTGCTCAGTGTTTTCGAGGTCGATGTCTTGGAAGTTCACTGGTGGCTCGCTCTCTAATTGATGATCGGCACGCCAAAAACAAGCAAGGAAACAAAAAAATCAAACAGAACAGCAAACAGAGGAATATCAATAATATGATGTAATGGCTAGTTAAGTTTTGTAGCTACGAAACATTTGGCGTAAAAATCACTTAAAAAGGAGTTACGGTTAAAAAGTGATAGGGTTTTGAAGTTCTAGGGACTAAAATGTAAATTCTAGGGATTAGATAGTAAATAAAATCTGAAACTGAGGGCTAGATTAAAATCTGAACAGAACCCGGGGGTCTCGATGTAAGTT
>JBNKKR010000159.1:0-710 GCA_050291935.1 Desulfocapsaceae bacterium
TCTTCCGATCTCTTTGGCCGCAGCTTTCGATAAGCAGTACGAGAGCATCCCTGACAATGAGATCGCCCTGCTGGTGAGAAAGTTTTGCGCCTTGCATAGGTTCCGTAAGGAGATGAAAAGATCACCGAGGGGCTGCTTTGAGTGCGGCAACACCTCCCACTTCATCGCCGACTGCCCTAGGAGGAAGTTTGACTCCTCAAACAAGTATGACTACACCAACTGAAATGACTCTAGCAACAAGGGCGACAACAAAAAGAAGTACCACTCTGGAGACAAGAAGAAGAAGTTCTAGAAGATCATGTCCTGAACTTATGCTATCTTGAGCGACTTTGACTACTCCAGTGAATATTCCTCTAGCTCAGAAGAGGATGAGAAGAATAAGTGCAAGAAAGGCGACTTCACCGGACTGTGCCTTTTTTACAAATCTTTACCGAACGCTCCGACTCTGATGTAAGTGATGATTCATCCCCCGAGAGTCTTTCTTTGAGAGTCGCCGAGCTTAAGAATGCCCTTTGCAATCAAGACAAGTTGCTTTGCAAGATTTTTCGTGAAAACAAAAAGTTGAATCTTGAGCTTGAAAGTGCTTCTTCTGAAATCGCTACTCTTCGATCCGCGCACGATGATATGAGTACCAAATCATGTGATAATTGCAAAATGATTATGATTAGCTATGCAGATCTGTGGCTTGTGCATTCTCATGTTGCTAACTT
>JBNKKR010000160.1:0-706 GCA_050291935.1 Desulfocapsaceae bacterium
CCTTATATAATGGGCAAACTTTTCTTTTGGTGAGGTACGCATAGGACCGACATGTTGCATGATGTTGCATGTGCATATGCATGTTTGAGTTGAACTTGAAAACAAATCAAGGATAAGTCTAAGTTAAATCAAATCGGGAAAACGAAACTCGTGAATCACCTCTCTTCAACTGACCGTAACATTCTTATTCGCAATCGAAATTCTGCGTTCTACCCACCGTTAGAAAGGTTGCAAAATCCTCTAGGATTTTGGTATTCAAGGTTTTTCCGGATTTCGTTCGGAAGTGGGCGTAAAGTCCAAAGTTGTCCAGACAGTTCGATCTGTCCAGAACTGACACCTCCCACAAATTTTAGTGACCATAACTTCTGAACCGTTGGTCGGATGAGAGCGTAGTTGTGCTTTCTAGAAGGGTCTCAAAATTCCCTATCACTTTTATATTGGACATTTCTCCTGATTCTGCACCGTGTTTAGTTAGAAGAGTTTTGCGAGATCGTTGTCAGTTTAAATCAGAATCTGGGTTCCTATTTTGCCGTGGTGGTTTATTTAGAGTTTTGGTTGTTGTCTTTGTTCGATGGATGAAATGTTGATTCATTTTTCCTTTGTTTTTGACAGATGGACGATGACCCCTATGCCACCCTCGGAGCCGACGGATGGTACCGTTGCGATGGGTTGCACCGTCCCGGGTTTCCGACCCTGCTCCGGGGCA
>JBNKKR010000161.1:0-706 GCA_050291935.1 Desulfocapsaceae bacterium
TCTAAGGCGGGTTCCAACAGCAGGCGGTAGCGCCCATCCCGAGGGCGCTAGCGCCAGCACTCAGGGTGCTACCACCTGCTCCGGCCTACGTTGAGGTGAGAGGGCGGCAACACCCGCATTGGAGCTGCCCCAGGCACTACCGCCCGCTAGATAGCACCTGTGCTACCGCCCGTTGCTAGGGTCGGTGGGCGGTAGCGAGGTGTCACCTCCTAATTGATCCGTTTAAATTCAAATTTGATCATTGGAATTCAAAAACTAGCTATTTTTGACCGTTATAGCTCCAAAAAATTTGATTTTTTTCTAAAAAAATCAAATTTCCTGATCTATTTTATGTATCATATTTTAAATTTTTATATAATTTTTTTCTTAATTTTATTGTCAAAAAATAAATTCTAAAATGGTTAAGTCTGGAATAGTGGTGCTGACTGAGAGAGAGAAAACTGATGATGCTGATACTGATGGACTGTAGCCTAGATGTTGTAGCCTACTGTTGAAACCGTAGTGAGTGAGAGAAAAAAAGAAAACTGATGTGGCATGAACGGGAGTGAGATACATGCATTGCCACTGAAACCAGCCTAAGCAAATTCAGCGCCTTTTTTAACTGAATAGCAGGGGAGCCCCTACTCATTTTTATAAATTTTTAGGAGTTTATGTACAGCTTACAAAGCCTCGGGCTCAAAAAAAAAACCCTAATTCAGCGGCTTTT
>JBNKKR010000162.1:0-696 GCA_050291935.1 Desulfocapsaceae bacterium
GTTCAACACTAGTGATTTGCTCATAATCAAGAAAGGATTGATCAAGTGCTACTTCTAAGTAAAGGATAACTATGGAAGCAACTTGATCATATCAAGAAGACAATAATTGATGATCGTATCCAACAAAAAGGAGAAGAGGTTCAAGAAATAGTCTATGGAAGACATGAAGTTGTGTGTGAGACATGATGGTAGTTGAAGAAAGATTAAATAAGGACTTGACCATGATGAACCATGCATCAGAGAAGTGCAAGTGGAATTCTTGACATCGAGGTATCAAATATGATGGAGAAGAGCAAGTGAATGTTTGAGTCTGAGATATCAATCATGCCATGTTGAGCCACAAAGATATGATCAAGACATGAGGAAAGATGTCTTGATTGTATAGGTCAAAGAAATCCATTGTCTCCGGCTCAAGGCAAAGTTGCTCAAGTCAAGATCATGTTGAGACCCTCAAGCTTTGACAAAGATGGGAGAGTGGCAAAAAGAAGAATCAAGTTGACAAGCTTAAGTTTATTCTTAAGTGTTTTTATTTCCTTCTTGAGTATAGGTCATCGTACTATAAAGAGGGATGCAACATGGTGATCTTGACAAAACCAAAGTCCTCAAAACCCAAAGAGATTTCAAGAGTGATGTAAGGAAACCAAATTCCAAGAGAGTCCTGAATTCTATATTACCGGCCAGACCGCTATTGCACAC
>JBNKKR010000163.1:0-691 GCA_050291935.1 Desulfocapsaceae bacterium
TTTCCGCGCCAAGCCATCAATTCGGGTCGTGCTTTCGCCCTTCTCCCGCCAAATCGCCTCGATTCCACACCGCCTCCCCCGCCTAGGCACGCCTCCATGCCCGCTTCCCCTGCCTAGGCATCTGCACCTGCTTCGGGGCTGCCTACGGCCGTGAGCGAAGCGGGGCTGTCACGCTTCGTGCTTACGCTCGCTGAAGCGAGCACTTAGTGACGCCTAATTTTTTGTGGGTTGCTATAATTTCTTAGTGTCAACAGTAGCATGTTGATAGAGGTATATGAACACTCAGCCAAGTACCTATCACTGAATCAATTATCATTTGAACACGATGTTTGTATATGCGTTTTGCCTACCCCAACTTGCTTGGGAATAAAAGGCTTGGTTGTTGTTGTTTGTATATGCGTTTTAGATCTCTGCATCAAACATGAATTATGTGCCGATGTTTTCAAGTCATCAGACTAATTGCGATTAGTCCTCCAGGTAGTAACAGCTGTAGTCCAAATTAGTCGCGATTAGTCACCAAGTCATCCGATTAGTTGCGATTAATCGCCCTGGTCGCCCTCCCTGCTCGACCACTTGAAAGCATTGGTCTGTGCCTCAAAAGGGTGAGATGATAGCGCTTGGTTTTCACTAGAAAACAAGTATGCTACTGATTTTTACCCTGTTCAGTTTCATAATGAAATAAAGAGATCTC
>JBNKKR010000164.1:0-690 GCA_050291935.1 Desulfocapsaceae bacterium
ATGTGATGATAACAATATGGATTGATGACTATATTGTAGTCATAGTTTATAATAATCAATATTGTTTGGATACCTTTGCATGTTTAGAGTAAGATGCAAACCGTCTCATGGTAATCAACTTAACTTGGCTAATTAACATGCTTAATAGTACTTAATCTAGTTGCTAGTAGGCTTATGAGTCCTTTAATCCTGATAAACCCCTGCATGTCTAGAGGTGATCTTTTGGTCACCTTGGATAAGTCTTGCTGAGCGTAGTCACTCAATCTTTGCGTAGTCTACAGTCCTTCATCTTGTAATTGCAGCGAATCAATAGCAATGGAACTTGGTTTAGTTTGAATTCGAATCCAAAATGTCTTTTCTTTTATTTTCAAACCAAGGCAAATGGAGCTTGTATAGAATATGCAAATTTTAACATACAACCATACCAATCTAAATTCACATTCTGGAAGGTCAAGGCAAATAAGAATTTTATGGAATTTATCAGATTTTTCCAAAAGGTTTAGACCCCTTTAAAATTGAAGGAAGATTCAAATTGGAAATTGTTCCAAAATTTATAGCATGGATTCTGTTGGGAATTTGAATTTGACCCAATTGAGAATGTTTTTTCAAAATATTCAAATCTAGCATCATGCAAAGTTTGAGAATTTTTGTAGCAATGGAATGTGTCTATTTTGAATTTACAAATTTGAG
>JBNKKR010000165.1:0-687 GCA_050291935.1 Desulfocapsaceae bacterium
CTTAGAGTTACTCAAGATTGCATATAAGGTCAATTTCAATGAATTGACCAGAGATACAACAATCTATTCATGCAACATATATAATCAATAGAGACAATTAGTCACTCAAGTAATTCGGATAGTAAGAATGCAAGAAGGCAAACCAAAGAATTGACACAAGGATTTGTTTGCCGAAGTTTGGAATCACCACCCGTGATCCCTACGTCTCCGTTGAGGTAGCTTGAGTTGCCCACCAAGTGCCAACTCCAAGCCGGGTCTCTTTCAACCACTTTTCTCACTTCACTAGCTCTTACTTCTTTCTTTTTGGAGGTGAAGCAGACATTCACAAACTTTCCCACGGCTCACCACAACCTTGGGAGCTCTAGGGTGATGCCTAGCCATCTAGGAGGCTTCACTTTCAAGAGTAACAAATGCCATGAAGATTGCTTCACAAAGCTCAAATACTCAAGTGCTCATAAAGAGGATCTCACTCAACCCTAACTTGGATTTTTCACAAATCACACGAACCTCACAAAGAGGTGTAGGGAGGAGCTCACAAAGGCATGGAAATGAGTTTGGTTCATTGATTGTACCAGCAGCCTCCAAAGGAGGGAGGGGGCAAGCTTTTATACTCCCCCCCCCCCAAAAAAAAAAACTAGTCGTTGAGAACTAGCCAGTAGAAACTAGAACATCCAATTTTGGAACCAG
>JBNKKR010000166.1:0-684 GCA_050291935.1 Desulfocapsaceae bacterium
TCAGCTCTGCGACATTACAGCAGAAATCACATGGTTAGGGATGGTACCGGGTCGGTTCGGGTCGAGTAGACCAATTACCCGTCCGCCAGTAAAGAGGCTGCGGATAGAAATTTATACCCATACCCACGGGTAGAAATTCATACCCGTATCCGTACCCGTCGGGTTTGTCATTCCACATATAAAAACCACATCAAAATAATTAGTTTAATGAGTAAAACACAATATACACATGTTCAAAATCAATATTCAACAAATATTTGAGATAACAAAGTAGCAAAGTTTAACAATCAGAACAAGTCATAGTTAATATCACAAAATGAACACATTTTCACTTGTTCACAACCTAGAATTATAGCGGTAGTAAAGTATCGGGTAACCGTCGGGTTACCCGCGGGTAGAAAAAAATACACGTCCCGTATCCGTCTCGATTCGGGTCGGGTACAGGTGACACCCGCGGTTAAAAATCATCCCTGTATCCGTCAGGTCGGGTAACCAACGGATATCAGATACTCGTACCCGAATTGTCATCCCTACTATAAATCTTTCCTTTTCTCTTTTCTTTTTAATATATTTTTATCATATATTCCTAAAATGTGGAAACGCCTAAAAACGGCCAGGATTTCGTCAACTACTTTTTTAAACATTGCTCATAACACATATATTTCCATTTGCATAAACTATTTG
>JBNKKR010000167.1:0-678 GCA_050291935.1 Desulfocapsaceae bacterium
AGCAGAGACCCAGGTCTTGTTTGCTAATACAAGAATAAATCCGGAATTTCCGGCTATCGAATCTCTAACGATTTTCCCTGATACAAATTCATTGAGTGGCTGTAGATTATTATAATATTGTGAATCTTTAATTCTGGCTATTATTTCGTCAGGATCAAAATCTGGCTTATTTTCCGTTTTTGGTTTTGACATATGCTGATCAGAATTTCTAACCTTACTAAGCCCGTAAATTACCGCAACAGCCACAACAAGAACAGCGAAGATAGCAAGAATTTTCATAGTATCAATTTATAACGCCCGGCTCCAGCGGCGAGGGAACCGAGTCCGTCTGAGAGCCGATGTTATGGTTCAAGAGGAGGTCTGCGCCATACACCGGGCTCCACTTCCTTTTGTTCATTAAATTCTTTCATTTCCCATTGGAACTCGGATAAAGCATGTTTTGCAAGAAACCTGATGTTAATCCATGCGGTTCTATCCAATACTTTGTTATTGAAACATTCGTAATCATCTTCACTCATATCATTCATCGCATTATCAATTTTCCGCAATATTTCTGTCTGAGAATTCGTTAGTTCAATATTACCTATAGTTGCTGTAAACGCATTGTCGTAATCATTCAACAGATCACAACATACACATCCAGGCCCATTGTACTTGACCTGCTTTCCAGCAGGCATT
>JBNKKR010000168.1:0-677 GCA_050291935.1 Desulfocapsaceae bacterium
AAATGAGCTATATATGAGCTAAGAGCAAAATGATGCAATGCATGAGATATGAAAGTGCAATGCGATGCAAAATAGTAGGCATATTATTATACAAAAGAGACATCTTACTAATTACCTATAAGCTTTTCTATTTATTATAATTAAACTAAGCACTAGAAAACTTATAACATGAGATTTATGAAGCTAACAATGGTTTATGATTTTCTACAGGTTCTACACAGTGCAAGGAAGGCTCCTACAAAGAATTAATATTTTTCTAAGCATATTTCATTTTCTACAATTTATTTATTCCAGGAACAGCAATTAAATACTAGAAATTATCCTAAGCAGGAATTTAGTATGGAAATTTTTGTATGAACTACTAATCATGATATGAACATGCATGAAAAATTTAGAATATTAGCAAGTATATATATTTGGTAATAAATACTTTAGTACTTGAGTTCTTGCAATTTTGTACAATGATTATTGTATTATTGAGCAAAATAGAGCAAGGTCAATTTCTCTGTGTAGATCTGCTCCTAAGGATTCTATATAATTTGTTTCGTAGTTTTCTAAGTTTTGTCCAATTTATTATGAATTTTTTAAGTTTAAATGATTTTTAGAATATTTAAATCAGAAACAAAATTCTGGAAATTAATATAGGGTGAACAGTCTGGGCCGGTATTCGGCCTCTA
>JBNKKR010000169.1:0-676 GCA_050291935.1 Desulfocapsaceae bacterium
CCAATTATGGACGGACTGCGGCTTGGTCGTTCCTTGGAACAATCCTCATCGCGATATTCACCGAAAACTTGATGTGCAGCCGGAATTGTTCATGGTCGGCTGTCTGGCGGAAAAGGTCATTGCTACGGTCATGGCTGGGCATGACGGGCATCGAGGCTGGATAAACTATCTTGCCGTTCATCCAAATCATCAGCACACCGGAATCGGCAGGCGCTTGATGGAAGAATCCGAAATCAGGATTCGGGCAGTTGGATGTCTAAAGATCAACTTGCAGGTGCGTCGCACCAATACCAAGGTGATTGAGTTTTATAAGAAGATCGGGTACAAGTTGGATGATGTCGTAAGTCTCGGTAAACGCGTGGAATCCGATTAATGAGCAGAACCACAGCGTTCACAGGGACGGCGAGGACCATGCCGCCCGTGACGCAAGCGTTCGGCATAAAATAGGACCCCAATATCATGAAGGCAAAAATCACCAGAATAGATTTGTGGTCTATTATTTTTCTCACACTCGCTTTTTTGGTGTTTTCTGTAGCAATACCGATAATACAGGAAAGCATAGACTCGACAAATGATTCCTACACAAAATATATATTCAATCTTCAACAGTCAGCATTAAAACACGGCAGATTCATCGACACTCATGATAAAGGCCATTTTTTTGAAATCTTACTTC
>JBNKKR010000170.1:0-673 GCA_050291935.1 Desulfocapsaceae bacterium
AACATGTCTTTTTTCCAAACCATTTTACACCTGCGATGGCTAATAAGGCATAAAAGTTACAGGTGAGGGTTAATAAGTAACTTTAAAATTTTCAGGGGCGGATAAGAAATCATAAGTTTTTTCAAGGGCTAATAAGGAATTTCCCCAAATATATAATGGCATCTGTCATGAGAATGAATGGGAAGAAGGTAGCATCATTTAAACTGGCCAAATCAAAGGACATGTCTCCCATTGATATTGTCAACAATAACAACAACCAAGCATTTTATTCCCAAGCAAGTTGAAGTAGGCAAAGTTCCAATTGCAACTCAGGGATTCAAACTCAGAACCTCACCTTACCATCAGACTAGAGAGTCATTGATACTGTGCAGAGGGTTATTTCACAAGGCCTTTATCCAACCGTACCACCTCTGAATCAGCACTGTGAAAATACAGCATTGCCGTGGGAGACAAGAAAATCATTTTCAAAGGCAGTGGAGAAATTCATTTTCAAAGGCATAGTCAAGAAATTCATTTTCAAAGGACATTTAGGGAGGTAGTTCATTATGTCACCTTCCTCTAAAATCTCTATTAATTCTTCTACAATGCGGGCCAGGTGTTTTCTTGCAAAATAACCAGACCACATCTCCCTCTGATTGTGCACCGTTGCATCGCCACGTAGGGAAATGAAAAC
>JBNKKR010000171.1:0-673 GCA_050291935.1 Desulfocapsaceae bacterium
GCCTAATTTACCTAAGCCTCAAGTTAGCCTCTTGCCTAAGGTTAGGTGGCTAAATCGAGCGACTCAAGTGAGGCAGTTTTTTCTTAGTCAACCAACACAAATTCCACTAAACTAGACTAACTTGACTAAGTGTAGTCAATATCCAAACACTTGCCTAACAAAATGTGGCATGCCTAAGGTTAGTTTGTGCCAAGTTAGGCATAGATCCAAATAGACCCATATATTTTTTTTGTGAATTTTCGTAATCATACATTGATTAGCTAGGCCTACCCCAACTTGCTTGGGAATAAAAGGCTTGGTTGTTGTTGTTGTTATACATTGATTAGCTAGCTGGTACTGGTTACCCATAGTATCATACTGTGCATAATTCTTGTTTGTGACATCTAGTTTTTTTTGGGATAATACCATGTCTCTGTTTATGTATATGTGCAATCTGACAATCACTTTTTCTGTTTATTGACCATTTCTGCATGTTGACAACTTTAGATAGCAGAGGATTACTCACACTGTGAATTCTTGCTCCGACTCCCGGGATATTGTCCTAGTATGTACAATCTGAATGATAACTTTTAGTATCTAATAATTTAGGTTTGCAGTTCTCATGAAAAAGGGATCAATTCTGTTTTCTACAGTGCCTGCTTTCCGTGATGTCATTGATGTTCCTCTTGTTGTG
>JBNKKR010000172.1:0-672 GCA_050291935.1 Desulfocapsaceae bacterium
TGCAATGGCCAGCCTAGCAACAACAACAACAACAACAACAACAATGCTCACCTGGAGCAACTACTCACCACCCAAACTCAGCTGATGCAAGCCATGCTGCAGACCCTCAACAACATGCAGCCCAAGCAGCAGCAAGTACCCCCACCTCCACCACCACACCAGTCCCGTTTGGCGGAGTTCCTGCGAACTCGCCCCACCACCTTCTCACAAGCCAAAGACCCCATGGACGCAGAAGATTGGCTCAAGGGGGTCGAGAAGAAACTCGTGATCGCCCAATGCATGGATTGCGAGAAGGTCCTTTTTGCTGCACACCAACTCTATGGGACAGCAGCCAACTGGTGGGAGACGTACTGCAACACTCATGCAAACGTCGACACCATCACCTGGAATGAGTTCAAGGCTCATTTCAAGACTCACTACGTGCCCCGTGGCACCCACAAGTTGAAGAAGAAGGAATTTTCAGATCCAAACCAAGGAAGTATGATGGTGAATGAGTACCCGAATAACTTCATTCAACTATCAAGGTATGCCATTTACGATGTTAACACCGATGAGAAGAAGCAAGATATGTTTCTCAAGGGTCTCAAGGATGAGATCTAGTTTCAGTTGCTCAACACAGACTACCCAGATTTCCAGCATCTGGTTGACAAGGCCATCATCATTGAGAATATG
>JBNKKR010000173.1:0-667 GCA_050291935.1 Desulfocapsaceae bacterium
ATCTAGAACAAACAAAATGTATGTAGTTATGGCAAATTTATTTAGTGACAAAAGGAAATTGTATGGTAGTTAGGTGATCCACATACATATCCGTCTATTAGAGACTTGTGGTCCGTTTCAGACCCTCTTCCTCTTCATCAGAAACTAGTGTATTAGGGTGTGCCCATGCACGCCAATTGCACGGTATTTGACACTGTTTAAAAGATCTAAGAGAAAATAATGTAGCGGACATTGGAGTTATGGAGTCAAATCTTCTATTAGGGTCTTCTTTGTCTAATCAACAAAAAAATAAGCAGTATGGAATTGTCTCAGAACTGAAAATAGAGTAATTGTCGATGATTATTATAAGTAATAATGAATAATGAATATATGCTTTAGTGTACATAACCCATCATTAAGATATACAATAACAACAACAACCAAGCATTTTATTCCCAAGCAAGTTGGGGTAGGCAATGGTGAACACTTCCATGTGACTGACATTCTTCTATTTTGCAAGAACTTTGTGGCTTGTCATTATTGTGGTATGTTCATTGGAAGCAAAATATGTTCTTCATTCAATGACTAAGTATACCATTATACAGCTAGGTTCATGGGAGATAATCCATGAATATTGTGGCAATAGTGAATACAGTATAGGCAAAAGTTGTAGAAAAAACTTTAAATT
>JBNKKR010000174.1:0-660 GCA_050291935.1 Desulfocapsaceae bacterium
GCTGGTGCCGCCCAAAGGCTCTGTCGCCCGGAGTTTCTTCGCCTCCAATTTTGTCCGCCGAGCAACGCCATCATGCGCCCAAGTTTCAGCTTTTCCCTCTCGTAACTTCGATCTGAGTTCTTCCGCCGCCAGTGTTTGCCGGTCGCGTCTTATCTGGGCGCGCCGCCAGTGTGACAGAACCACCTCAAAAATGAGGGGTTTGTCTCCCAAGATCATATCGGGGGATTCTCGACGAAATGAGAATGCGCAAACACACACAAATAAGCATACAATACCAAATATGAAATTCAAGTTAAAGTTATTACAGATTAAGTGCTATGTATTAGAGTTTACACAAGAGAAAGCCCAAAAGGTGCTTCAAAAGATAATCAGAGTTTTTGCAGAAGTGTTCATCTCTCACGATAGGCACACACTCTTCACCCTAGAAGAGAGTGGGCCTCCTCGGACGACCTACACCTACGAATCTCAGTAGGGAACCCATCCCTCACCAGTCTGGATCTCCCACTGATAGCCCTCATCAGCGTCACCGGAAGGAGAAGGAAGATCCTAACCTGCACACAAATAATGAAAAACAACAAGAGCAAAAGCTTGAGCGACTACGCTCAATAAGACTTATCCATCGCGACCCAAAGGCCACGAATTCTAGACATGCAAGGCTTC
>JBNKKR010000175.1:0-659 GCA_050291935.1 Desulfocapsaceae bacterium
GGAGCCCGGAGAGGGAGCTGAGAGCCTGAGATTAGTCAAAATTCTAAGGTCTTTTGCATTCTTGTCTTGCTCAGTTACTCTATTAGTCAAAATTAGTCAATTTTGTATGCAATTATTATGGTCCTGACAAATTTTGTATGCAGATATGAACAAGTAGATTCTAATATCCTTTTCAATACATTATACGATTGTAAGACATTTTTATTAATCTCTTAAATTTCTATTATAATTTAACAGTTTATGTGTTGTGCGACAAAAAAATATTTAACAGTTTAGCCTACCCCAACTTGCTTGGGAATAAAAGGCTTGGTTGTTGTTGTTGTTGATGTGTTGTGCGACAAAAAAATGTCGGCCCACCCCGAGTTTCCAATCTAGCTCCGCCACTGCCTCTTCCCCTCCACCCTGCTGCCTCCCTCCTTGTCTGCTCCACGGTGAAGCCTCTGCCGCGCCGCCTCCCTCCCACGCAGCCTCCCCTACCTCGCTGCCTTCCCTCTGCGCCACGGCCTCCTTAGCGGGACCGTAAGGCGACAGGACGCCTTACAGTCCGTCGAGCGCCTTACTGCCTAGGTGACGCCTTGATAGAGCTAGTGTCACTTTGTGAGTTGCTCATGTAAATGAAATGTTGAAGAATGATACTATTCTTTCACATATCGTTATGA
>JBNKKR010000176.1:0-656 GCA_050291935.1 Desulfocapsaceae bacterium
CCAAGAGTTGCAAGAAAAATTTAAAGAATAATTGTTTACCCATCCTTAAGAGGTTCCTTATCGTGTCTCTTTTAAACTTCCTTCATTTTCCGGTTAATATCGTCTACAAAAAATGGTTTAACACAGCTGTTTAAACCCGAGAATTATCCTAGCTGAAAACCGTCAAACTGATGGCCAACGAAGCACTGAGATAACGAGTTATGAATTGTTATTGATCCCACGATCGTAGAGTATTTCTAAAATTAACAGATTTTTGAGCCTTAAACTTTAAAAAAAAATTAAATTAATACTAGATTTTCTCACCTCTCCATAACACACTTCGAATATCTAACTTATAATGAATTTACAGAGGTTTTAGCAGTTTTTGAAATCGAAAAGTTTGCAACAACGTGTCAGATAATATCCGCTTTATTGACGACCGACAATGATAATAAACATAATTAGTAATAACTTGTCTTCGATTGGCATTTTCTGTTGACATATTGATCGAAACACGTGGAAAAGATTTTTGATAAGGCTTCCAACCCCTTATAAAGCCGTGAAGCCACATCTTGTAAAGGCAAAGGACGTTTTTAGTCACATTTTGTTAATACAAAGGACGTTTTTAATTTTTCCTGCCACTTGTTTACATGTACATTATTCTTTTCCAGATCATT
>JBNKKR010000177.1:0-338 GCA_050291935.1 Desulfocapsaceae bacterium
CTGCACAGATTGAGCAGTATCTGTCCAATCCGCAGGGGATCGCCGATCAGCTGCACCGGAAGGCTGACATCGTAGCGCACCAGAAACTCCAGTCCTTTCTGGTCGGCCAACAGAGCGATAGTGTCGACCGTCTGCTGCACTACCTTACCCAGATCGAATTCGATAGCCTCGACCTCCAGTTTGCCCGCCTCAATCTTGGAAAAGTCGAGGATGTCGTTGATGATACCGAGCAGGGATTGTGCTGCGCTCTGGGCCTTGATCAGGTAATTGCGTTGACTCGGTGACAGATCGGATCTAAGCGCCAGAAACAGCATGCCGAGGATGGCATTCATCGGCGT
>JBNKKR010000177.1:348-655 GCA_050291935.1 Desulfocapsaceae bacterium
CGAATCTCGTGACTCATGCTGGCGAGAAAATCGGACTTGGCCCGAGTGGCGGTCTCGGCTATCTCCTTTGCCTTTGCGTGCTCGACGGTTTGCCAGACCAGCTCACTGGTACGCTGCCTCACCCGTTGTTCCAGCTCTTTGTTCAGTTTTCGGAGTGCGTCCTGACTGTCGTGCAATTGCCCGCGCATGGTATGAAATGCATTGCCCAGCACATCAAACTCTGTTTTAGGGGTCAGGGTATAAGTGAAGTTGCCCCTGGCGATCTGCTCCGCTGCAGTTGCCAATTCTGTCAGGTAGGTGGTCATCT
>JBNKKR010000178.1:0-655 GCA_050291935.1 Desulfocapsaceae bacterium
GCTGCAACACTCCTTTGACAGGACGAACACCGAACACAAAATGGCCTATATTTCCACAAAAGCTGATATTCTAGCTCTGGAGAACACCAGCAGCAACCAGCTAAGTAGTTAGCAGCTGGTCGTAGTCTTTCAAATAGCACTTTAGTAGAAACTAGAATTATCACACGCCGCACGAACTGTATGATGGGCTATATTGCCTCTAATATAATCAGGCCATTTTTTAAAACTAATACAATCAGGCTGGTGCATCTGTTATTTTTGCCTACCCCAACTTGCTTGGGAATAAAAGGCTTGGTTGTTGGTTGTTGGAAATAGAGCAACGATAAAATATGCACAAATAAGATGCGTTCTATCATCATTTATCAAAGGTGAGACACATAGTGAAAGACATTAACACTAATTTTTTAGTAGAGCAGTGATTACAAGTAACATGTAAAAATATACTTTAGATTAAAACAAAGACATAAAAATATACTAAAAGGTTTTGATGTTTAAACGAAAGAGAATTGTTGTGTTCACTTTTAGTGTTCGTGTTTTAAGGCGGTAAGGCGACGTAAGGCGCCCGACCCCCTTTTTTATCTTTTAAACAGTAAAGCGTAAGTCGAGGCGACACCTTAATTATATAGTAATATAAGAAAATTTGCCGATTGCAATT
>JBNKKR010000179.1:0-653 GCA_050291935.1 Desulfocapsaceae bacterium
TCCAACCTCTTGTGGCCCACAGAGTTAAAAAGCTTACCCTTATATGTGTGCAAGCAGTCTATCAAAAGAGGTAAGCTGGAGGCAAAACAGGTTCTTAATATAATTCTTCTTTTGTCGAAAAAAGGCAAAGCAGGTTCTAGAAATTAATCTTTGGGTCGTTATTGTTTGCTGTGAAATGATTAGATCAGTGTCATTCGTCTTTAATGGGGAAAGGAGCCTACCCCAACTTGCTTGGGAATAAAAGGCTTGGTTGTTGTTGTTGTGTCTTTAATGGGGAAAGGATCTATCTCGAATACATTTTCAATGCATTATAACTATGCTCTATGGTTTTTTATCAGTATACAAGTTGAATTAATGAAGCTCTGTAACTGTGTTAATGAAATATCCAGTTATTGCCTTACCTCGGGAATTCCCATCTGATTTTCTCTCAATCTAGCATTATGCACCCTTCCGCTGTTCCTGTCCTCTTTGCTTTGCTTATGCAGCTCGCATCCCCTATTATCCTTGATAAAATTGACTACATGCATATGACTTTTCCTTCTTTCCTTTTTTTTGTTGATAGGCATGATTGGAGTGGTCAACTTTTGACAGCATCTGGAAGTACATCAGTGCCTTTTTTCTCATTACTAGAAACTGTAGCTTGCTTGATAAAT
>JBNKKR010000180.1:0-653 GCA_050291935.1 Desulfocapsaceae bacterium
CGTGGCTACTGTGATGCAACCCACCTGTCTATGACCCAATATAGTATGTGATCCAATAATGTTGAATTAATAGTGGAGAATAGAAAAACAACATGTTTTGCATATTAATTGGTAATGTAACTTCAAGTTTGTCAATATTTTAGTCAAATAAACGTTGTGTCAAAATTTGAGGTGCATACGAGTTCAAAAGTGGTCATGATGTATTGAAATCTCAAAGATTGACTTGAGTTGTTATATATATGAAACTTTAAGAGAGATGTGTCCAATTGTGAATCATGTATGGACTTACTTTACTAAAACTATCTAAATTTTTGTGTCAATATTATGGACAAAAATATATTTTCATAACAATTTTTTTAAAAATTGACAAAATTTTGATATTATTGTAAATATGATGTGGTAATTTGGAGAAAAAAATTTGAATTGTATCTAGAAGACAGTTCAATTTTTCATCTATCTCTAGGAAATAGACTAGAATGGGACATGAGCCTAGTTGTCATGTTTGTGAAATTTTTGATATCTTATTAGATGCACATGCAGTTCAGTTTGTAATTAATTTTGATAACAACATAGAAATTTATTTAACATATAGAAAATAGTGAAGCAGTACCAAAATTTTCTAAACTTATACAAGACAACTTATTCATAGTATA
>JBNKKR010000181.1:0-649 GCA_050291935.1 Desulfocapsaceae bacterium
CACGCCGTAGTGATGCACCGAGGGCTTCCTCTACTGATTCACCCAGTTAAGCTCCGACATGGCTCTGAACTCATCGGACACCCAGTAGCCGCAGAGCTAGTCCCAGGCCTCTTGATCCTTAACCAACTAATCGACCCCCCCTGAAGGTGCTGCTCCGTGGTCAGATAGATCATGTGGACCTGGGTGGGCTTCATCTCCTGCTTCAACACCTGCGTGCAAAAGAGAATTACATTTGCATGTCAAAGTAAAAAAATAATAACTTCAACATCAGCGTGCAAAAGAGAAGTAAATGCACCTGCATGTAGTATGTAGCAACAGATATGCGGCAAGCATGCTTCACAGCGTCCTTAATCACCTTGCGTGTGGCATTGTTGAAGATGAGGCTGCCTTCATCCTTGCTAACTCCGTCGGCCAAGCGATAATGTTCCTGCATGCAAAAGAGAATTAAATTCGCATGTCAAAGTACAAAGCAATTAAAATTTGAAACATATATATTGAACTTACCCAGAACATCTTCGTCACGGCATCCTAAATGGAGCCCTAGTCGGCGTATTGCTTGAGCGCCCACTGGGTCCACGAGCGCGTAGCCTCTCGTCATCCACGCACGGAAGCCTCCTCCTCACCTATGATGCACACTCCTCAGTGTGTT
>JBNKKR010000182.1:0-649 GCA_050291935.1 Desulfocapsaceae bacterium
GAAAATGATGACTTGGCAACCATAGCCATCACGGGCGAATCTTCTTCAAGCAAGTCACTCTTTCCCAACCTCTCAAAGCACACTTGTCTTATGGCAAAAGGAGATAATAAGAAGGTAAAAACTACAACATCATCCTGCCCTAAATATGCATCTAGTGATGAAGATACTCTTTCTAATGATAATTATGATTCTAGTGATGATGATAACCCTCTTCCAAGTGAACTTGTGAAAAATTTTAATGCTATGATCAAAGATCTTATGAGGCAAGTTGGAGCTAGGGATGAGGTACTTGAGCAACAAAAAGAATTGCTTGTTCAAGAGAGAAAAATCAGCGAAGAACTCAAGAAGCTCCTGGCTCTTGAAAAAGGAAAGGTGGAGAAGCTTGACCAAGAACTTGCTAAAGGCAAGGATATTACTTGTAGTCTCAAGAGGTCAATTGGTGCTCTTCAAAGTCAACATGATGTCTTACTAAAGACACATCAAGATCTTGAAGTGCAATTTGATGCTATTTGGTCAAGCACCTCCAAGACTTCAACCAACGATAAAGCCTCCACAAGTCAAGTGAGTGTGGAAACTTGTGATGACCAAATTGCTCAAGAAAATGATCACTTGAAGAGAGAAGTCAAGAAACTTGAACTTGAAGTGAACA
>JBNKKR010000183.1:0-648 GCA_050291935.1 Desulfocapsaceae bacterium
ACTACTAATAACTTGCGCATGATTTCGTTAGAACGGCCGTGAATCCTCTTGGGGGATGGAAACATAAAGCCGCCGGTGTACAGGTTGATCAACAGACCGTGTTAGAACGGCCGTGAATCCTCTTGGGGGATGGAAACTGTAGATGGGATATCCAACTAACGCCAACAAAAACAGTTAGAACGGCCGTGAATCCTCTTGGGGGATGGAAACGACTAACGGTAATCAACTGATAAGGGTTGGTGTGTGACGTTAGAACGGCCGTGAATCCTCTTGGGGGATGGAAACAAATGTCAATGAATGACGGTGGCGGGGGAGTTTCTTGTTAGAACGGCCGTGAATCCTCTTGGGGGATGGAAACTTTTCTCTCCATAAGAAACTGATTCACAGTAGTGTAGTTAGAACGGCCGTGAATCCTCTTGGGGGATGGAAACCTCAAAAATGGCATGGTTTAGCCCATCAGATGAAAGTGGTTAGAACGGCCGTGAATCCTCTTGGGGGATGGAAACGAATGGCAAATGGCCCATCGCTTTGTGTACAGAACGTGTTAGAACGGCCGTGAATCCTCTTGGGGGATGGAAACAAACAGTAGTCCAACCCAAAACTCCTGCAATATTGTGTTAGAACGGCCGTGAATCCTCTTGGGGGATG
>JBNKKR010000184.1:0-648 GCA_050291935.1 Desulfocapsaceae bacterium
AGTGCCTAAAATCCCCCATCTGCATTACATTTTGGGTAGGAAATTAAATTACCGAAATTTGAAGGTATTACAAGACATGTTAATTGGACAAAAAGTGAATTTTCGGGCTGATGACGTTATAAAAATGGCTGTGTGACGTCATAGAGCCTTAATTTGAAAAAGGTAAAATGGTTCGCTGATTTCAAATCCGTAATCGGTTTTTTGCAATCTCTAACGGTCTAGGCTGTACTCAGGAGGCGTAATTCAGTTTTTCGCCGCTAGGGGGCGCCATATTGGCGCCACTTTTCCATATATGGGCTTTTGCTTGACTTTCTATTACCATTCCATACATACATAGTTTGTTGGGGTAACTCTTATGGTTTCTGACTTTTACGGTGTGCGTCGTTTTCAGGTACAGTTATTCTGAACATCCAATTTTTCCGTCCGATGCTGTATAAGTAGAAGATGTTTTTTTTTCTGTTTTTATAAAGCCGAAATTTTATGAAATAAAAATAATTATTACAGTATGAAGTATCATCCTTTCAAAATTTAATTTCATTTTTTATTTTGCATTATCGCCGCCATATTGACATTGTCGTAAACAGTAAACAACCCAAAACTAGCCGCACGAACTCCATCAGGTGCTGCCATCTGGCAGTGCAGGAGTTG
>JBNKKR010000185.1:0-647 GCA_050291935.1 Desulfocapsaceae bacterium
GTAACTCCTAAACTGTTGGGTGAATGGAGTTATTTGAGTAACGGATGGAAAGCTCAGAGAGTTGCCCAAGTTTTTGGTGTTCAACTCCGGGACATAATCAGGTCCGAGCTGTTCCATTTTTTTTGCCTTTTTCTTACTGCTGCTCATGTTATTCCAGTTTAAGAAATTTCTTGTTCTGAGATAATTAATTTGGGGTTGGTAATGTCTTCATGGTTGTGTTTTCAGATGAACATGGACAACTGCCCCCACATCACCATTGCTGTGGATGGGAGCCTTTGCTCCACAGACCAGCATCGCCCGGGTTTTCCGTGAGTGCTGTATGACGCACTCCGTCAGCTCGGCTACGAAGGGGACGCTCCTGTCTACCGCGGCCGCATGTCTATGGCCCATGGCCAGGACAAGTGTGAGGTCAATGTGGTGATACCCCTCAACCCGATGGAGCCGTGGATGGCAACTGTCATCGAGGTCGAGCTGGATGAGACCGTCGAGCAGACGGCACAAGTTGCACTCACCTCCCTGTGTGGGAGCTGCCTCACCGACACCACCGCGATGCCAATCTCTCTTTCCGATCCGTAACCAAGAGGATCCTGTGTAGAAGCAGCGCCTTGAGGGCATGTCCAACCCCGAAGGCCCTCATTTCCATGCCG
>JBNKKR010000186.1:0-646 GCA_050291935.1 Desulfocapsaceae bacterium
GATTGTGGACATCTATCAGTCGTGACCTCAAAGGAAAAACAAGAACAATTCCGCACGCAAAGTCTTCATCTAATCCGCAAAGAAGTCAAGAAGAGACTTATTTCAGGTAGGGGCAAAGGGTAGCTAAGCATGTCATTGACTCATTTTATATAGATGTCACATTTCAAACCACGCCTGTGTTTAAAATAGATACAAACAAGCTATCTACTCACTCCATTTTTAAATATTTATCACTGTGATTTTTTCACCAACTTTAACCACTCGTCTTATTCAAAACAAAATTTATAATTATTGTATATTTTAACTATAATATTGTTTTATTACATAATGTAGTTTAAGTATATATTTGATTTTTTATAACTTTAATTTTTTTAATAAGACGAATGATCAAAGTCGATATAAAAAAATCAAAATAACAAATATTTGAGGATGGATGACGTAGTGTGTATGCCAATTCCAATGTTGGTTTCAATTCAAGAAAAATAATCAATCTTAAAACAATACTATTGCATCGAAAACAAAAAAATTAACTGTCCAGTGATCAAAACAATACTTTTATATAAATTAATTCTCAAATTAAAGTAGCCCATTGGTTCAAAATTAATAAGAATATTAACATCTACTTGCTTTAAACAATACAAATTTA
>JBNKKR010000187.1:0-640 GCA_050291935.1 Desulfocapsaceae bacterium
AAATGGTATGAAAATATCAATGTTACCTCAGTTCTTTGATAGCAGATCATTCGACCCACAAGAGTTGGGCCTATGTGCCTCAGAATCTCATCCCGCCTGCTTGAGCCTAAAGTACTACCCCTAAAAAGGGTGTCCCCCAACCCTGCCAGGGTGGTCTGGACCAGGTACGATGAGACACAGCAACATATATTCATATTTCATGCAAAGAGAAGGTGGAAGGTTGTACAAAATAGCAAAGATGGGCCAAGAAGAGTACGACATCGCACTCGTACTATATGGCAAGAATCCATTCGTCTCCAACCCAATGCGCACATTCCACGCATCCCTGGCAAAGTCTGCATCAAAGTCATCTAGAGCCTTCCATGACTCACTACCAGACAGGTGCACCATCACTTGGTCATTCTCACATACACCTTCCTTATGCCACCTCATGTGTCTAGCGGTCTTCTTTGAGAAAAACAACCATTTCATCCGAGGCGTAAGAGGCATGTAACGAAGTTGCTTATGAGCGGCTTTTGTCGTAACCTTCTCACCATCTTCGTTTATGACCTCAATGAACCTCAGTTTATCACATTTTAAGCATTTTGTCTCATTCTTGTGCTCTTTGTAAAAAATCATGTAGTTATATTTGCACACATCA
>JBNKKR010000188.1:0-638 GCA_050291935.1 Desulfocapsaceae bacterium
CTAATCAAGCTTAGTCCTTTTCTCGCTTCTTTCACACCCTAGGCTGTGTATTTGTTTCCTTGTACTCGCTATCTTTCTTTATATAATTATATTACCACAGCAGGGGCTTCCCCTGCTGTACAGTTCAAAAAAAACAACCCAAGAACTAGAAGATACGGTAGAACAAAAAACAGACCAACACTGAGATGGTTCTCAAGCTAGCTGTTTCAAGCACACAAGATGCTTACGATGATCAGTTGATCTTAAAAACGGTGACAAAGAAAACCATCAGTCAGATAATTCATTACAACAACAACAACAACAACCAAGCTTTTTATTCCCAAGCAAGTTGGGGTAGGCAGTCAGATAATTCATTAAGCTCATATAACAATAAACCCCATGCAAATTCCAATAATTGATAATTACATTTACAATACCAACATTAACCCAGGGATGAATGGTTTACCCATCCTAAACTCAATCTGTAGCACTTACACCGGTTCGTGGATATACATGTTCCACCTATGCACTATGCAGGGCAATCAAAGTGACAAATTTAAGATCATAATTACTGCTTTGAGCTAAAATCACCGATTCTGAGACATACGTCAAATGTAATGTGAATGATGACTTTCATTACCTTCATTTGCACCATCGTT
>JBNKKR010000189.1:0-632 GCA_050291935.1 Desulfocapsaceae bacterium
TTCATGCGACTTTGTGATTTGAACTGAAAAGCGTCACCCTCACCTTTGTGTGTTAGTTTGGTGGAGCAGGCTTTTTTTATACTCATTTTATGTTAGGGGATTTTTTGCTCTTAGCCCCTTTCATTTTCAAGTTGCCTCTTTTTTTGTCAGAGGTCTTTTTTTTGAGCCCCTTGCATTTTGGGGTTGCCTCTTTTTTCATCGGAGGTCTTTCTTTTGAGCCCCTTGCATTTTGGGGTTGCCTCTTTTTTCATTGGAGGTCTTTCTTTTGAGCCAACGAGTGAATTTTACAAAAATGGGCCTTAGGTCACTTTGGCTTAATGGGTGTACCAACTTTTGTCGAATGCAGAGGTAGCGCTGCTAGCGATTTTGATGGTGGTGGTTGACATTTTTGGGGAAGAAGCTTATATTGGTGCTTTGGGATTATGTGGGCTCCGCCTTATTAAAAACCTCACACCCTTGCGGGCTTCCCCTGTGAGGAAAAGAGTATGAGCCAAAAGAAAATAAATGCATGGGTTGAAAACTAATGATGAAGGCTCGTTTATATGTTATTAGTTTTGCGCCTTACAAATTTTCTAGATGTAAAAACGACGGAGATTGTCTGCATTCCATGAATGCTCCAGCTTCGGTCCTTG
>JBNKKR010000190.1:0-629 GCA_050291935.1 Desulfocapsaceae bacterium
ACACATTATAAGCATACACAGTCCCACTAAATTAAAATTCTATTGCCCTAATCACGTCCCTGTTGGAACTAGGGTCTATTGCTCAACGACGAATGATTACAGCGAAGGGTAGAGGGAGAGAAACCCCTGTCCTGCAGCAGGCTCTAGGGTTCTTTCTTCTCTGTCTAGCCTTGCCGCAGAACCCCTGTTTATATAGCCTGGGCAGGCCTCAAATTTCCTAAACAATGATCTAAATCTAACATCAACAACAACAACCAAGCCTTTTATTCCCAAGCAAGTTGGGGTAGGCTAATGATCTAAATCTAACATACCCAAATTAAAAGCTAATAATATGTCAACTTATTCAGCTAATTATCTCTGACTATAACTCGAATATTAGCTTCCTTAAGCTGCTGTGGGCTGCTTCTCTCCTGCCGCCAGGCCCTGCAGGGATGTGGGCTGTGTCGGTTGGGCTGGCTGGACCTCTCTAGGCCTGGGCCGTCACTGATATTTCCTCCCAATGAAAGCATCCACAACAGTCCCAATAAATTAGCAGGGTAAATCATCTCAAACCAATATAATTTTATATGTTTTCATTGTTAAGAATGGGGGAACAAATCTTCATCAAGGAAATTTGAAGATGTTTAACT
>JBNKKR010000191.1:0-625 GCA_050291935.1 Desulfocapsaceae bacterium
AGGATATTTGACGTTGACCACAGCGGGTGAGTTCAATTTCTACTACCGCACTTGATCTTGATAATGCACACCTGCTGTAATGTATTTGTTGTGTTGTTGTTCCTTAGTTCAGAATCCTGAATTATCTGATACTGTTTGGTCTGCATGTATGGCGAATAATTGAACATAATTTTGATAGGGTAAAGGGATAAATGTATTTGTCCATTAAGTCTAATTTGGGTTGATACATAATTCCCTTTTTTAATATATCTCTCAACAACAACAACCAATCCTTCCCAAGCAAGTTGGGGTAGGCTAGAGATGAAATCCACAGGAGCCGAAAAACAGAGACAAACAAAGGCGAAAAAGAAGGGGGAAAAAGGAAGGGAATAAAAAAAACAAATAGACAGGGGGGAGGAGGAGGCAATAAAAAAAGCTGAAACACAGAAAAAGGTGAAAAAGAGTGAATAAAAAGAAGAAAACTAGCAGACTTGGTAAAGTTGAAGGTATGTCCCCCCCCCCCTCGTATTCTCTTGGGTTCATGCATAAACAAGGGTGCATTTGAATATTGTCTTGTTCATGCTATATTGTTGTTTACCTGTGACCATTTGCGCACAGTTAATTTCTCTTGGCGCCCAGAAAAAGA
>JBNKKR010000192.1:0-622 GCA_050291935.1 Desulfocapsaceae bacterium
TGTGTTTCCATCCCCCAAGAGGATTCACGGCCGTTCTAACCCTCCTACGGAAGAAGCTGTCATCGTACCAACGCCACTAGTTTCCATCCCCCAAGAGGATTCACGGCCGTTCTAACATGAGACAATCGATGCTGTAGAGACCGTCGCTCTAAGTTTCCATCCCCCAAGAGGATTCACGGCCGTTCTAACATCAGTCAATTCATGTTCGTCGATAGCCAGCATCGTGTTTCCATCCCCCAAGAGGATTCACGGCCGTTCTAACTTGATCTCTGGAACATTATCCAAGAACAACTCACCTTGTTTCCATCCCCCAAGAGGATTCACGGCCGTTCTAACTGAAGTTTTCACTTCCGACGATTGGCTTTGGTTTAGTTTCCATCCCCCAAGAGGATTCACGGCCGTTCTAACATCATCCGTTCACGTCACCAACCCCCCACACCATAAGGTTTCCATCCCCCAAGAGGATTCACGGCCGTTCTAACTTGAAAAAGACTCGGCTCATGTTATCCCCGCAGTATGGTTTCCATCCCCCAAGAGGATTCACGGCCGTTCTAACCGCCTGCTGAGGAAGAAGCCGTCGCCGCGCCTGCTGGTTTCCATCCCCCAAGAGGATTCACGGCCG
>JBNKKR010000193.1:0-622 GCA_050291935.1 Desulfocapsaceae bacterium
ACCTATGCGGTATGACACATGAGTGTTATCGAAAGGTAGACAAGGTATCAGCAAGAAACAACACGTCTCTCCATTTTATGAGGTTACTTAGGTTACAACTTATACAATTTCCTTCATTAACTCCCAAAAAGAAAAGCTACTACTAACAACACAAGCAGGGTGGGCTCCATGCTAACCATCACTCATGCCCTAGCAAGAAGCGATTTACCGACCTAAACCATGTTTAAGGGTTCATGTAACATCCTTGCTCAGTTCTACACGAAACCTTATTTGCATAAGGTCACACTTAACCATGGGGCAAAATGGAAAATTCCATGGTCAAAGTACATGAACAGGGGTTCTAACAAGGGTTCTAGTGTTGGATAGCTAACCACAAATTTTAGCAAAATTTTCATGAATTTTGGAGCCAAAGATAATTAATTATGAATTAATAACTAATTATCCAAGATTAACTATTAAACTAGAATTAATAATTAAATAATAATTTTATTTCATATATTAAGTTTGAAATCAAATTATGGAATTGAATTTATAATTTTATTGAACTTGGACAAGTTTCTACGAATTTCCAAAATTCAAACCAGATTTGAATTGAATTGATTTGAATAATTCAGATGAAAAA
>JBNKKR010000194.1:0-621 GCA_050291935.1 Desulfocapsaceae bacterium
GTTAGCCAAAAAACGATGGTTTGCTCATAGAAGGGCTCAAGTCCATATTTTTTCAAAATTGAGATATCAGTATTTTGGGGTTCCTTATGGCCTGATACACCTTCTCTGAAAAAATTAGACCAATATCTCAAGTAGTTTTTGAAAAATCAAAAAAATCAAAAATTTAAAAATGGCTCAAGTCCATTTCTTTCTGCAAAATTGCCGCAAGAATATGGCTCAAGTCCATATTTTTGCAACAAGAAGGGCTCAAGTCCATAAATCTAAATAGCGGGAAAAATAATTGTCACAGAAAGCTGAAAATTTTATTAATGTTATCTCAGTGGCATGATTTATCCAGATCTGCAATAAAAAAATTTTGGAAAAAAATTTTTGGTAGGAGTTAGTGACGTCATCATGGACTTAGTCAATTTTTGAAAAAAAAATCAATTGCTTATAAGTGAAATAATATTAATTTTTCTGGTAAAAAAACAAATGTTGCATCTAAAAGAAATCATAAACTACTGACCATAACATTTTGGCAATATATTCCTTAAACTCTTTGCGGACTGTTCTCTTCGCGCGACACAAAAACGCCTCCCCCCTTCTGGACTGATCGCGCCGCGCGACACAAAAAGGACCGGC
>JBNKKR010000195.1:0-621 GCA_050291935.1 Desulfocapsaceae bacterium
CAAGTTGAAGCATGAAGCAGCTGAAGTTTGATGAGGCATGGAAACCAAACTACTAGCAAAGGACACATCCACATTGTTTATTCATCATTTCCAAATTCATGTTCTCTTGTAAGAAATCATAACATTTATATCAAAACAGGTTGCTGCTCAGAAATCAGAATACACAACACTCATCTCAAAACAGGTTTCTGCTCAGAATAAACACATCCATGATCAGATATGAATAACAACAACAACCAAGCCTTTTATTCCCAAGCAAGTTGGGTAGGCTCATAATCAGATATGAACAATATGCCAAATTTGCCATAAGTTGCAAAAGAAAAGGAAATCCAGTAATGGAAACAAAAGGAACAAAAGCACTACTTCTCAGTTGGCTGCTTGTTACATCACAACTAAGTATCTGCTCTTATCACAGTTCCCTCTGACACCAACAACTGTTCTTTATTTCCTCAATCATAAGAAAGAAACACTAATCACATGAATGGCACTAAGCTTCACGGCTGGTGACACTTGGCGATGCATGCTAACCTTTGATGAGATCATTGTTTTCACTTAACTCCCCCATCCAACATGGTGTGTGGGGAAATGACTTTACTATAGGCTGCCCACTTAAGATGCCCA
>JBNKKR010000196.1:0-620 GCA_050291935.1 Desulfocapsaceae bacterium
CGTTCTTCCAGAAGACAGCAAAAGGAGAATTTACAGTCTTGCATTCAACTAAAATACACAAACTAGTATAACGGGAAAACAGCAATATAAATCTGCAAGTCTATTGTTTTGGGGTTTTTTTTTCTTTGATGGGGTATTGAAAAGGCATATATCAGGCTCAACATGCAATCAAACAAGACGGTCACCAAAACAAACAGTAATCAAGTTTTAGGTAGGCAATATTTGCAGCTCGGCCTACCCCAACTTGCTTGGGAATAAAAGGCTTGGTTGTTGTTGTAATATTTGCAGCTCATAAAAAACTATCACCACTGATTTAGGAGATAACATCCAAATATTATATCATAAGCAAGCTCAAATTACTTGAGTTGTAACTTGCCTCTCTGTGGAGCAGCATTCTTTCATCAAAACCAATTGCCGTGGACGCCAGTGGCAATTCTGTATAGAATGGTGTCAGCAGATGAGAAGTTTCATACAGAATAGATCAATAGAGTGCATATGAAAGACTGATACGCTAACCCTATTAATTAAGGTGTCTTAGGAATGTTTTGTGGTTTAGTTTCTGTCTCATTCTAATTTGAAACTTTGGCTAGGTCAAAGTTAACTCAGATTGGCGGTGTTAT
>JBNKKR010000197.1:0-618 GCA_050291935.1 Desulfocapsaceae bacterium
GAAAAGTTCATACCAAAGCAAAAGTTACCTTAGCTTGGCTAAGAGCATAATTCCTGTCTAAAATGCAATAAACAGTGTTGGACCTGAAGCAGTGTTGGTTAAGAGCATAATTCCTGTCTAAAATGCAATAAGAATAAGCAGGTGAGTGAGGCTTTCTTTATGTGGTTAGATGTGCATATTTAATTTGTCGCCTTTTTTGTTTCATTTTTTATTATCCCCCCTTTCTGTTTGTTTTTATATTGCCCTTCCTTATTCCCCCCTTCTTTTTCATCTTTGTTTTCGGCTCCTATGAGTTTCATCTCTAGCCTACCCCAACTTGCTTGGGAATAAAAGGCTTGGTTGTTGTTGTTATATGCAAAATACAACAAAAACTGTTTGCAGTTCTGACTTCTGAGCCAGCATGGAAACAAAAGAAACTAAGAACATTTGTGTCATGTGAAGCATGTGCTTACACTAAGAGATTAGTCTGCTAGATGCTGCTGTCAAGACTAATTACATTGTAAAAATGTCCACTCCGATTACTATGGCGGCAGATGTCATCATCAGACCCCGGGCAAGTGTATCTTCATCACGAAACAGATTACCATAAGCACAACTTGTGTCTCGAATTCCAATGGC
>JBNKKR010000198.1:0-616 GCA_050291935.1 Desulfocapsaceae bacterium
CTTTTGCCGCCGATCAGCTTATAATTGCTGCTCCTTTGGGCAGCGGTCATCCGAAGAAGAAACACCTTGTGCTTGTTTGCAAGTGCAAACAACATGCGCCATCCGATCAGGTGACAACTGAACTCTTTCTGCATCATGCACCCTGTTGTTCTCTGGGTTTAGTTATGGTAAAGCTTGTTTTTGGGTGGCTATTTGAAGCTTTGCAACACCTCACTCAGGCTGCCTAGATCAACACTTCTGCTGGGGCTGACACTCAGCTAGCCAAAAGGCTTCGGGCGCTCCAGATGAGAAAAATGCTCGTGACCAGGTATATAATAGTCTTGACTAGTGCTTTATTGCTGGTGACTTTTTCTACATCCTCATGATTCATTTGTCCACAGGAAACCTTCGGCTCCGATCCGTCAAAGAAACTTGCCCAGCCTGCATCCTCTTCACATGCTATCCCGGTTGCTCCTCCTGTGGGAGTGACTGGTTCCACCACATTGCCTGCTGCTGAGGCTTCGGGGTATTGCCAGCGGGCAGGTGAAATCTTGGAGGGCTTGAAAAACAGGGAAGCCGATCAAGAGGGTAACCCCTTTAATCCTTCGCTATTTCATTCTTTCAATCTCTTTAGCTG
>JBNKKR010000199.1:0-616 GCA_050291935.1 Desulfocapsaceae bacterium
TGCGACAAATGCCACACGATGTGTCTAAAATACATTTATAAAATAAATGTCAAAATCTTTAAGAATCTAGTGTATAACTGGAGGCGAAATAGAATAGGAAAAAACTAAAGCATGCATTGCATCCAATAATGCGCATGCGTGTACACAATTGGATGGAAAAATTGGATCGGCCCCCCTTCGGTAAATCATATAAGGGGCATCGGCTATACATTTTTGGATCGGGCATGAAAAGTATCATAGAATAGGGGGGTTAAATTTTTTTCCCACCCCCGGGGGTTGGGGTGCCCGGGGGGTCGGGAACAAATTTTTTTGTAAAATATGGCATATGACATATCATTTTAAAATTGAAAATGCAAATCAATGGAAACGTTTATTTCAAAATTTGATGACCCTGGTCATTGTGTAGATAGAGATATTTTAGAGACAGTGCTAGGCAGGGTGCTTTTTTAAAGGGTTGCGATTAGCACCTTTTGCTTATGTTATTTGAGCTTGAAATAATTGCCGAAAAAATTGATACATGCAGAAAATTTTCACATTTTATTTTGTGTTTAAAATTTTGAATACACGATTTGGTATAAAGGGGTAAAATGCAGTCATTACACACCAATGTGCAGAA
>JBNKKR010000200.1:0-610 GCA_050291935.1 Desulfocapsaceae bacterium
TGCTGAGGTAGATAGATATGGGTACAGCTGTTTAAGTGACCACCTTCTCCCATTCATAGGTACGATATTAGGCAAGTCCAAACAGGAACAAAGAACCTTGAGATGAGAAAGTTTATTCAGGAATACATTCATTAACCTGAGCATGTCTCATTGCCTGTCCATCTTGCTATTATGCAGTCAAATAATTGGCTGACAACAACTCTATCAGACGAATTTTTTATTATTATGACATGTTATACCAAAAAAATATTCTATCACACATGCTACAATGCACATCAGCTGAAGGGTATATTGTACATCTCTTTTTATTTGAACATCCGTATGTAAATTTCACCTACCCCAACTTGCTTGGGAATAAAAGGCTTGGTTGTTGTTGTTGCATCCGTATGTAAATTTCATTAGCTAATCTGGTAGTTAAGAGAGGACCACTTACAGGCTGTGCGTATGTGTTCTTGTTAGTAGCTTGCTGATGGATCAGCCTGACCCAACATCCGTATGGAGATAAAATTTATATGCTGGTTTTATTTCATTTCAGTTGGTTATAATAATGTATTTAGTTAGAGTTATAAAAATTGTCTTACTTAGCTTGTTTTTGACAAATGGAATTAGG
>JBNKKR010000201.1:0-610 GCA_050291935.1 Desulfocapsaceae bacterium
TATGTAGCATAAGTAATGTACAAAGAGTAGTATCATTCCCTTGGCCAAAACCATAAAGAATATTATACAACTGTTAAAATATGTAGCATATTATACTGCACACATATCAAATTAAAACTACTTAGCTGATGACTCATCATCCTAATGGTGGACTACTGCTACTGTGGAACTAGCATGATACTAGTACATAACATTCTACACTAAGGAATCCTTTCTGCAATCATGAATCCAGACAAGTTGATATGATACTCTTTTCCCTTTAGACCAATAATATGTTGCCAAAGGCACTACATATATATATGACAGGCAGAAAAATGTCGGCAAATAATATGCTACAACAACAACAACAACCAAGCCTTTTATTCCCAAGCAAGTTGGGGTCGGCAAATAATATGCTAACCTCAAGGAAATCAGCCGAGTCCACAAGTGAAGTAAAAGAGGTGACTATTCGCAATACGGGTGCTGTAAGTGACCTCCTCTTCTCAATTTCACCAGCCCGTTCTTTTACAATAGTGGAGACCGCTCTTGAATTTCCCTGAGAATACAGAACTGTAAACGCAAATTCACAAAGGACAAATAGTTATATTGTCACAAAAGAGCACCTTTTTAT
>JBNKKR010000202.1:0-609 GCA_050291935.1 Desulfocapsaceae bacterium
ATATACCAGAAGACTTCTGATTAGTCGATCTCATAGCAAACGAACCTAAATTATTAGCATTATTGCTGCATATTCTGTTAACGGAACAGAAAACGTGAACTAGCCCATCAAATTCACTAGTTTTCACATAAGAATCAAGGAAGGCGTTACTGACATAGCTCTCATTATGGAGAAAGTTGTCTTGTGCCTAAACGAACAAACCTAAGTTGATTTCACCTCACTGTAAAAAAAAGTTGATTTCACCTAACGATGTCGTAGAAGGGCACTAGAACAACAACAACCAAGCATTTTATTCCCAAGCAAGTTGGGGTAGGCTAGAGCAAAATTTACAATGCATAATGAACAACAGAAAATTTGCTGCTCCTGCCATAAGGGAAGGGTACATGGTCACTAATTGGCTAATTCAGTCAGGATGAAGATGAGCCATGCAGGATGTAGCAACCAGATTGACAATGACAGTCAGACTAAACACACTTCACCTCTCACTCTTAACCATCAGCTGACCATTAATTCCAAACTGGACCATACGCAAGGAATCAAGGACGGAGGCATAATGCCCTATCACTTCAGAGCAATCCTTCTTAGCCAAACTTTTCAATTCAACATCTT
>JBNKKR010000203.1:0-607 GCA_050291935.1 Desulfocapsaceae bacterium
GCAGCAGTAAGGAAGAATTACATTGGGACTGTTCTCTACAAAATCCGACAAACGGTTTAGGAGTTATGGAATTTTGCGCTTCGATGAAACTGCTGAAATCTGTTTGGAACAGAACTGCAGCTGAATCGAAACCAAATTCCGAAGACTAGGCTAAACTAAAACTCACGGCTTTCCGAATACCAATCCGATAGATAACTCTCTCAGCCTCCCGATGGTTCATTTTAGGACTCCAAATGGTTAGCGGTTTCCGAGTTATGACTATCGGAAGTTGGCCGGATTGCTGAAATTGAAAAATTCTGGACAGACCTGACCTTTTGGCACAAATCAGGTTTTTGGCAAAATTTCTCCATAACTTCCCCAGAAACTTTGTATACAGAAAAAGTTGTTAACGAACTCAGCTTTCCGTTGGTTACTCATATGACCTATTCCGATGCACGGTTTGATAGTTATGGTATTTTGAATTCAGGACGAGGTGCTGAAAACTTTCTGAACAGACTGGCCAGACCGGCGAACGATCATGTTTCAGGGATAGAAGATATGCAAAACATGGCAAGGTTTGTTTACAAATTCCGTAGACCACTAACTCAGATTTCTAATGCCTACTCAT
>JBNKKR010000204.1:0-605 GCA_050291935.1 Desulfocapsaceae bacterium
CATATCAAATTAGATGTTTCAGTTTCTTTCTATATCAAAATTTTCATATAAGATCCCTCTTTTTTCATATGCAATGTTTTTGTTAAAAATGTCAGTAGGATTTAACAAAACCTATGCGTCACCCATTTTGGACCGACATGTCTCACATGTGCCATGCATGTGACATGTGAAGGTCCAGAATTATGCTTTTTTTTGGACAGCCTCAGAGTGACCATCAGAGCGTGCTATTTATGATGAGACGCAAGGTTCAGATGAAATTTGATTCTATACATGATACTCCCTTTTTTTGTTTATTGTCTTTCCGTTCCTGACAATAATTTTGACAGAAGAGGTCACCATAGGCAGGTTAACGCCATCTTGGGTAACCTTCTTCGGCTGCACTACCCGGGAGTTGTGGTGAGGGGTGCTGGTCGTACTGCACCCGTGACAGGCTGGCGTGACTATGCACGTGCACCAGATGCAAGATATGGAAATGCTCAGGGAGCCGTGAGGAACGCATTCTGGGTAAGTTCATATATGTTTATAACTTTTGTCACCTCATGCAATACATAATTTCTGTACTAACCATCGAATGTTTGATATTGTAGAAACATTTCTGTGTGAAT
>JBNKKR010000205.1:0-602 GCA_050291935.1 Desulfocapsaceae bacterium
AACTTAAGCTTGCACAATATTGAATCTTGCCACTTCATCTCTTTTTGACTTCATGAGGGTTGTCACACTTGATCTTGCTTAGGCATTGACTCTTCAAGGTTGTGACTTGGAGTACTTCACACTATATGATCAATTTTCACTTTTGGTATCCAAGTCACTTCATTTCTTGATTAAATAAAGATTGACACTTAGTGATATATGATTCTTCATAGTAAGCTTGATTCCTCGGATTGAACATCCACTTGCCCTTCTCCATCACATACGGTTCCTCGATGTCAAGACTCCCGCTTACTCTTCTCCGATGCATGGTTCATCATGACCAAGTCCATGTTAATCCTTCTTCAACTACCATCTTGTATCACACATCACTTCATGTCTTCCATAGACTCATTCTTGAAAACCTTCTTCTTATGATCATGTTGCTTTCATAGATATCCAATACTTAGAAGTAGCACTTGATCAATTCTTTCTCGGTTATGAGCAAGTCACAAGTGTTGAACCAAGTTAATATTCTTTTTCTTATTGTTCATGTGTTTTTCTTGTTTGGCTTGACATAGATTCTTCAATATGGAACTATCAATTGGTTGACATCACATATTGAT
>JBNKKR010000206.1:0-602 GCA_050291935.1 Desulfocapsaceae bacterium
TCTTGATTTATGGATCATGCAGAAATCTGATAGTTGAGGATGACAAAGCATTGCTGAGACCCTTTTCATTTTGAGACAGCTGATGTTCATTTTGCACTTGGTTTTACTGCTGATGCGACCTCTGCATATTCTTCACTAGCCTTAGCGTATGCCAGTATGTTTCTGATTTGAGATACTGCTCTTGTGATGTACCAACATGTTTGGTCTCTCACTACCCAACTGTGTTGCACTGCTTTTATATTACCTTAATATAGTCACAAGGTATAGCCTACCCCAACTTGCTTGGGAATAAAAGGCTTGGTTGTTGTTGTCACAAGGTAGCGCTACTGAAACTTAGGCTATATACTATACCTATTTCTAAGTCACACACTAATGTAATTCTCTCTTATTTTTGTTTCTGCAGTGGGATTTTGCCAGCTATTGATGTCATAGGCAGCAGTGCTATTGTGGGGGTAAGTCTTCAGTGTTAAAGTTGATGGGTCCAATTCAAGTTTTATCTGCCTTACTGATTATACAACAATTCATAGCCTGCAAAACATTGAGATATCTAGGGGCGATCCATCTTGCTTTTTTTATGTACCTCTTGAATTCAATCAGTCCTC
>JBNKKR010000207.1:0-598 GCA_050291935.1 Desulfocapsaceae bacterium
AGGTTTGCAATTTTTGCAATGGCAAACACTAGAGGGAGATGAAAAGGAGATTAATATTCACCGAAAAGGTGAAAATGAAGATAAAAAGAATTAAAGCAATGGCCGCATGCTTTTACTCCCATATATACAAGTGAAAAGTAAAACATACGACCCAGTTCCACCCAAAAAGATGATCCAGTGATGATATAGTCGATGGAAACCATGTGTATGTACAACAATTTGAGCCATCCTTAAATCTGACGTAGAACACATTACCGCAAACCACAACAACAACAACAACAACCAAGCCTTTTATTCCCAAGCAAGTTGGGGTAGGCTAACATTACCGCAAACCAATTACCGTAAATTTACCAACTGTTAAATATAAGCCACAACCTTCACTTGCACATAACAACACTTTTAAAAGATGACCAGGTAAAATATATGCTTTTCAAATCACACTTTCTCCAGTTTGATTAACATTGTTTCAGTGCATACTTAGGAAATGCAATGTCAGATTGAATTAGGTATTATGAATTTATGAGTTTCTAACTTAGCACTTTTTTAGTTTGTGTTGTACAAAAAATTAGAAATGGAAGCATTTAGAATTTGTGATTAA
>JBNKKR010000208.1:0-598 GCA_050291935.1 Desulfocapsaceae bacterium
GCATGCCGGGGGTAATGATGATGTGGATGACAAGACAAGTGATGAAATGACTTGAAAAAAGGGGAATAGGACAAACAAAGCAACCACTCAAACCTGAGCACCTCGTCTACTCCATCAAGCTTAAATTTTTGCAAAATTTAAGCATCAGGTTCGAGGCCATGGTAACTGAAGAGGTTGTTGATGATGCCGGTCTATGAGTCGATGGAGGAACGCAACATCGCCTGAGCGCGTCCCTATCCCTCCATCATGTGCTCGATCCGTCAGATCCCTCCACCAGTAGTGGACTTCCTAGAAATCTCATCACAAAACTACAACCAATGGCGCGGAAGAGAGTGGGAAGGTCGACATCCATCTCCCCTTTCTTGAGTAGGTTCACATCGTAAACACGAGTGTGAATGAACTCTCGAGCTCAGAGTGACTCCAACCTCTCCAACTCCTCCGGCGTATAGATGGAGATTCCATCGTCATCTATGATCTTATGACCTCTGGTTTGTGCAGGACTGTAGCTCAACTACGCAGCCCTGCACTAAGAAGGCACAAAGGATGAAGGCCACAACAAGTCGAGCAGCATGTTGTCAATAGTGAGAACCAGTGTTAC
>JBNKKR010000209.1:0-597 GCA_050291935.1 Desulfocapsaceae bacterium
TTAAATACCAAAGTTGCTGATAATGAACTCAGCTTTCCGTTGGTTACTCATATGGCCTATTCCGATGCACGGTTTGGTAGCTATGAGATTTTGAAGTCAGGACGAGGTGCTGAAAACTTTCTGGACAGGCAGTGCAGACCGGCGAACGATCAGGTTTTAAGGGCCGCAGATGCACAAAACTTGACGAGAGATGTTTACAAATTCCATAGGCCACTTACTCAGCTTTCCAACTCCTACTCATACAGACATTTTTGGTAACCACAGTAGTGGTTGCATCCGTTTTAATACAGCCACATGTGGAGTTCAGTGGATTGCCGTAAAACGGAATCGTAAATGATTCGGATTCGATTTCGGACAACGGCGAGATTGCAACCTTTAACTTGTTATTAAGCTTCTTTGTTCAGGTGACTTGATGCAATGCAACTCGACCTAACCGTCCTCACCAAAACAAAAGAAAACAACCTGCTATTGTGGATTGCACGTATACGGTGGCAAAAGCGCTCTCAACAAACGTTTCTATCGTTTTAACGTGAGTTAGTGTACCTGCAGAAGATGGATCACATCAATCATCATTTTTCACCCCTGTCCACAAAGGAC
>JBNKKR010000210.1:0-596 GCA_050291935.1 Desulfocapsaceae bacterium
TATGTCCCTACCACTACCTGGTGGAGAGTGGTGGTCAAATGTCCAAATCGAGAATTTTGACCTTGAGTATTTTTGAACACCACTCTCCACCTGGTGGTGGTAGGGACATAAAACTACCACCATTTTGCTCCATTTTCTATGTCCTTTCCATTAATATATAGTTTATGGGGGTTCCTATTTTCCTTTTTGGTAAAAATTTTAAAAAACCAAAAATAGCCAAATTTTCGCTAGTTTTGTCGCACATTTTTAACCACCATCGACCACCAGGTGGTGGTAGCGACATAAAAACTCTACCATTTTACTCCATATTACATACCCTTTCCAGTGATATATAGGTTATGGGGGTTCCAATACCGCTAATATGAGATACCCGCGGGATTCTGGCAGCTAGCATCCAATTAATTTTCCGTCAAAATACTGTAAAGAAATAAACTTTTATCTATAAAAAAATTTTTTTTAAAGCAAATTTTGTATTGTGTACCGTATTTATAAACTTCCGGTTACAAAAATATGCATGTAAAGATTTTTTTCGATTTCGAATGGACTTTTCCTAAAAAGAAGTAGCAATCTAATTACTGTTGAAAGATATACATTTG
>JBNKKR010000211.1:0-594 GCA_050291935.1 Desulfocapsaceae bacterium
GGGGTGGCTTGCGGTCGGCTTTGAGCGGCAGGCAATGGTTCGGGGAGGAGGCCCAAGTTTGGGCTTCATTTCGTAATTTCAATGATTTTCACTCAACTGAACATTGAAATTTGAAACGGTGACCTTCCCTATGTCCAAAATTCCTCAACTTTTGTAGGTCGGTAGTTTGAGATATATGGAGAAACTTTACTTTTTGGACCAACTTAAAAATCCACAAGGATTGCAAGTTAGAAATTCTAGAACAAATTCAAATTTGAATGTTCCTTGAATTTTAAAGGAGTTTAAACCTTTTGGAAAAATCTCATAAATTCCTTAAAATACCAACTTCACATAATTTTCAAGAATATGAATTTAGATTGACTCACTTGTATAAAAAATTTGGAGTTCCTTTACAAATGATAAATATGACTTGGTTTATAAAAACCAAACCATATAAGATTCGAATTCAAAGAAAAAACAGAAGTTGAAGATTCTAGATGCTATATTTAATGTCTCAAATGAAATAGAAGATATTGTGAGTGATCCCGATAATATATTTAATGATCTTTAGCTTGTAATATTTATGTTGCATTATTGAAATATTTATCATGATTC
>JBNKKR010000212.1:0-595 GCA_050291935.1 Desulfocapsaceae bacterium
TTGGACAATAAAATTCAAATTTGTTTGAACGCGCCATTATCTAGGCAACATTCCGATAGAAAATTTAACAAATTCTCCTTGCTTTTATGTATTTTGGACCAAAATTGTTAGGAATAATTGATGATAACAACCCCCAAGGGGTTACATATATATGGGCCACATGACCAAACTAGACTAGGATAAGGACTCTACAATTAGAGTCCTAATCCACTTTTATACCCTTAACATCACGGAGTTAGCATTAGAAGGAGAGAGTGTAAGCTAGTAATTCATGTGTCGGAACATTGATCTTCGGTTCCTCCTCTTTTATTGCCTTTTTATGTTAGTTTTTTTTCTTTTTATTCACCTTTTTTGCCTTTTTGTGTTTCATTTTTTTATTGCCTTTCCCCCCTTTTTCTGTTTGGTTTTTTATCACCCTTCTTTTCCCCCTTCCTTTTCACCTTTGTTTTGTCTCTGTTTTTCGGCTCCTGTGGGTTTCATCTCTAGCCTACCCCAACTTGTTTGGGACTAAAATGCTTGATTGTTGTTATATGATGTAAAAAAATGAATGCTTTTGAGTTATATGTTTGTTTTTTCAGTCTTACAAATTTCTTAT
>JBNKKR010000213.1:0-595 GCA_050291935.1 Desulfocapsaceae bacterium
ATTCATGTAATAAATATATTATATTGTAACCTTGGTTATTCTGTATCCATTTTCTGTACGATATATGTGTAAACTTGATTACTGGGCACACATATTATGAGCATTCGGTTTGGCCTTAAAACCGGATGTGACACCTCCTCCTCCACCTGAGTCTCCTACTCCACGTGAGCCTCCTCCTCATCGTGAAGCACCTTTCTCCATGTCGCCTTTGGGTGCTTGTACTAGCTCTGATACCAATTGAAGGATTAAAGAAGGCAATCAAATGGGGGATGAATGTGAGTCAATTAAAATTCCTCAATGTAACTCAGCCTATGTCCCAAATCTGACCAACACATCTCTCTTCTTACTCGATCAAGACCACATAGCTATACTATGACGATCAAAAATAGATCACAGCGGAAATACCGATAGGGCAAGCAAAGCCACAAGCGAAACTATGGCGATCAAAAACAGATCAATAAGGCTTCTTCCTACCTCACACATATTTCATCAAATACCTCATGCGCATGATCAAGAAACCATCATGAAAGCACAGTGAGAACCAAGGAAACCTCAAGCCTTGGAGATGACGGCTTTGAACGAACTTGTAACGAAA
>JBNKKR010000214.1:0-591 GCA_050291935.1 Desulfocapsaceae bacterium
TCTTTATGCTGCTTCCAATTTGGTAAGGTTATATAGTCCTGTTACTCGGGAAACTACTTAGTATTGAAGGAAGCAATTATGGTGGGTTAGGCCTTTAGTGTAAATAGTGAAAGATTGTTTCTGTTGAACATTAGAAATTTAAAAAAACTTGCTAGAATGAAGAACATGGAACCAGAACATTTGAAGGGGAGCCCTGGCGCAGCGGTAAAGTTGTTGCCTTGTGACCATGAGGTCGTGGGTTCAAGTCCTGAAAACCTCTTGCAGAAATACAGGAAAATGCTACGTACATAAGACCCAAAGTGGTCAGACCCTTCCCCGGACTTTGAGCAAGTGGGTGCTACGTACACCGGGACTAGCTTACAAACAGATAACCTTACCAATATAGCTAAGAGGTCACTGATCACATGGTTAGTGCATCAGAAATTCACAATGAGGATTGAACTTGATCCCATAACAATTTTTTTGCTTATCATTGCTTACTCTAACTTGCTTCTTTTTCAGTGGAACTACATAGTGTTTATGCATGTCAATGTAGATGGTGTCAGCATAAATGAGAAGAAAATTACTGTATCGATACACACAATACCCCCC
>JBNKKR010000215.1:0-589 GCA_050291935.1 Desulfocapsaceae bacterium
CGATGATCTCCGTGTGTTCATTATTCTTTGAGACTTGTCCCCTAGATGGACTAAGTGTTGTCCAAAAGTCACCAAGGTTGTGGTGAAGCTTAGAAAGTTTGTGCTACCCTCTCCTTCGTGGGGATTTGATAGTGAAAAACTGAACTAGATCTTTGTGATCGTTCGACAAGGTTTGGGCTGAGAGAGACCCGACTCTTTGTGGGCACCTCAACGGAGACGTAGGCAACCTTTGTGGTTGGCGAAACTTTGAGAACAAATCTTGTGTCTCCTTGTGTCTCTTGCATTCACTTTCTGCTGCCTGTTTTATGTTCTTCGTGTTCTTGAGCTCTATACCTAGGATTTCTTGTTTACCTATATTCTAGCTTGTAATCTATTTTATGCTGCTATCCTTGTTGCTAGAATAGCTTGTGTTAGGTTGTGGTAGAGCTCCCTTGAGTTAGAATCTAGATCTAGTCGGTCGATTTACTTTTAAGTGCAAGAAAATCTTATTCACCAGACAAGTCAGGTGAGCACACTGAACAAGTCTGGTGGTGAAGTTACTAATTGTTTAAATTAAGTGTTTTTCAGCTCCATTGCCTATTCACCTCCT
>JBNKKR010000216.1:0-589 GCA_050291935.1 Desulfocapsaceae bacterium
ATTCTTAATTTACTCAATTTCCAGTCGAATTTAATTGTTGGATCAAATTTAACTAGAAAGGAACACTAAAATTCTCAAAATTGCAGAAAATTTACCACTAAATATTTCAAAAACTTAATTTCTAAAATTTATCCACAACCTAATTACTTAAACTTAATCTTAACTTAATTATGACAGTGACAATATTTTTCAGCATTTAATCTTAATCACAACTTAATTTGACTAAATTTTCCAATTAAATTTAATGGTTAGATCAAACTTAACCAGAAAATTGGACACAAAATTTCTAAAATTGTAGAAAAATGCCACCGACATAAAGCTTATTTTATCTAGAATTTTACTGCACTAATTTCCTTAAATAAACTTAATTTCAGGCCATTATACTAATCATTCTATTTTCCCAAAAAAGAAAAAACAGAAAAGGAAAAGAACCACACATAACTACTCTAATTACACAATATTTTGCAGCCATAATTCCATCTCTCAAACTAGTGACCTTTTCACATAACCAATGGCGAATTCCCTTTAAAATGTGGCCTTGCATTTAGCAGGCCACTTGCTCTGAACTCTAGTAAACCTCTCTCCAGCA
>JBNKKR010000217.1:0-587 GCA_050291935.1 Desulfocapsaceae bacterium
TGGAAAGAAAGTGTGACACGTCGCAGCGGAATGGCGATGTCGGCTGGAGGAGAGGCGCCACCGGGGAGGGGAAATGGATGAGACGACATTAGTTGGACTAACGCAAATCTTACTGAGATGAAGAAAATCCACGCGATTGATTCAGCTGCTAAAACAATAATAAGTTGATTTAATTTTTTTTAAAACATATGCAAGTGAGATCTAGTTTTGTTTATCTCATCGCGTAGAACACAATAGTGAAAACGGAATTTAAAATTGATATTATATAAGTGATATTAATCATTTTAAAGTTTTTTTATAAATTGCACTAAATGAATTGATGAGTTGGATGCTAAAGTGGATGATGAGCTGGATAGTTTGCATGACAAGAGAATTGGTATTTACTACTTAGTGAGTTATATCTATATAGTTAGAGTAGATTTAGAAAAAATATATTTCAAACCATTGTATTTGCTAAACATACGAAAAAACTAATTGTTACTATGAAAATTTTAGATTGAAGTTAAGTTTCAAATAGTACAAAAATACCATAGTATCTATAAAACTATAATATTCAAAACAGAATTTTTTACGTACTAATCAAATAC
>JBNKKR010000218.1:0-586 GCA_050291935.1 Desulfocapsaceae bacterium
GTTGATGCATGGAAAGCTGCAGTTGGGAGCCTGTTGTGTTGGCCTGACTGCTGCCTGCTGTGGCGGTGGGGTAGGAGCATGGTTGAACTATTGCTGCTGTTGCGGCTACTGCTGCTGAAATTGCTGCAGTTGGAGTTGTGGACGATTGCCCTAGTTCTGCTGTTGTTGCAGTCGGCGCAGCTGACCTCCAGGTGGGGTATACACCATGCAGTACTTTAGAGGAGCACCGCTAGAATTACCACTTCCCGCAGATCCTGGCATCATCTTCTTCCTCTTTTTCTCATCGGCCTCGGCAATGGCCTCCATTATCCTTTCTTGGTCAGTGGTTGCACTTGCCAACTCATTGTACGATAGGCTAGCGAACTATACCAGGTGCTCTTGTAGGTGGATGGTGAGTCCTACACAGTACAGGTTGGCCTTCTTCTTATCCGTGTCGATGTGGTATGACCCGTATTGGGCAAGGGTGTTGAATTTCCTTATGTAGTCAAATACACTGTGGTTCCCTTGCTCCAGGTCCAGAAAATCCTTTAGCTTGGTGCGGAGTAAACCCGTAGGCAAGTGATGTGTGCAGAAGGTAGTACAGAAC
>JBNKKR010000219.1:0-584 GCA_050291935.1 Desulfocapsaceae bacterium
GAGCCATGCATTCACCCCAAGGTTAGAGGAGGATGATGAGCCTCATCCTAGCACCCAAATCCATGTAAGTAATCGAACAAAAACTCCTCCAAACTCACGGATGAAAAATCAGGCAAAAATAGTCAAAAAATCCTGAAAAAGAAAAATGATCCATACAACTTGGAGACTAGATTCACGCACAAAGATCAACTATATTGAGAGCATTAAGTGTCTACAAGGTGTGGAAACCGGCACAACATCCTCCCACTCTTTGGAAGATTAGAGGGATCTCCCATTTTCTCTCCTTTCCTCTCTTACACCATGAAGCACCCCACACCTCTCAAAAAGCAACTATGGCTAAGGGCTAGGAGAGTGATGGATGAATTGCATGCCTCTCCACCAGCCCTTGGGGTCCTATTTATAGAAAAAACTAATGACTAAACTGCCCTTATGGCTTAATACAAAGAAAACGGCAAAGTTGGGGTAGAAGAGTCTGATGTAGCTAGTCACATCGACTCGTCCGTCTTCGGCTTCATCTTCACACGACCTCTGTGATGATGCCACATGCACCATCCATGCTGCACATCTGCCAGTATTGAGGCTAG
>JBNKKR010000220.1:0-582 GCA_050291935.1 Desulfocapsaceae bacterium
GTGGGGGATGGGGGGTGGCAAGTGTGGGCGGCACGCTGTGCCAGAGTAGGGGGAGCCGGGGGTGGTCTGGTACGGGAGCTGGCTATGTGGGATGGGAGAGTGGGCTCGAGGGGAGAAAGAAAAAGAAATGGGCCTAGCCCAAATGAAAAGTGTCAATTCGGATTTAATAAAAAATTTCAACTAACTTGAATTTGAAACAGTTCAAAGATACCTTCCCAAACTCAAAAAAATCAAATAAAATATGGTTTTGAAGGATTTGAAGTAAGGAACAACTTTCCTTATTGGTACTTTTCAAAATTCTAGATAGAAGTTGAATTAAAAATTGATGAAGCTCTCGGGTTTGAAATTCAATAAATTTGATTGAATTTGCTTAGAATCTTCAAGAATTGCCACACTTTGAACAAGAATCCCCTGATTGCACTTGGATGACATTTCAACTCATGAAAGGAGTTTGGAGATTCAAAATTATGAGTTCATTGACTTGCTTTGAGAATTTGATTTAAAATTTTGACTTTGGCAACTTAGGATTTGATTAATCAATGGATTGATTCTTGATTAAGACCATGATGAAAGTGATTAGGG
>JBNKKR010000221.1:0-581 GCA_050291935.1 Desulfocapsaceae bacterium
AGGCCTTCGGGCCGAAATGGTCAACAGAATAGGGAGGGCTACATAATTTCCTTTTCAAATTTGATTCAAAGTTTTAGATCAAAGCAAAAGGATTTTAGATATTTCCAAACCAAATTTGAACTAGATTCAAAATTGGATAAAATTCAAATACCTTTTTGGGAACTTTTAAAATCTAGAAATTTGGAATTTGATTTAAATATTCAAATTTAAACCAAGGACCTTAAATCAAAGGTATTTTAAAATTAAGCAAAACAAGTTTTGAAAATTTGAAACGAAATTTGAATCTTTTCAAAAAATCAAGCTTTTGGATTTTGATCTTTTGAATCAAAAATAAATTTGAAATTCAATTCAAAATTCAAATCATGAAGATTTTAGAAATAAGGTTTTTCGGAGCTTCTTTTCAAAATACAGTTTTGAACCGACATCAAATTTAAATCAGATTTTTGAAACCAAGGATATTTTCCAAAAATGGAAAGCAATGATTTTGGAAAGACTTCGACATAGATTTGGTTTTGAAATTGAATCTAATACGGATTCAGACGAAAGCGGACGCTTTCTACTCGCATTTCTAAATCTAAAGC
>JBNKKR010000222.1:0-578 GCA_050291935.1 Desulfocapsaceae bacterium
TTCATTTTGAGGGATTGAAGTTCCATGGTAATACAAAAAAGGGTCTAATGGGGATGCTAATTCTATTCCAGTCACAAATACTTGATTTGAGCAAGAATGCAAGATATAGCAAACTTTTGAAACTTCAGCAACTTGCAAAATATTTAGTTTGGAAACATCAAAAGCATCGTAAATATGTTTAAAAAGTGCTTTCAGTCTTACAAAATTATTTTATTCAATAAATATATATCAACAGAAAATAGTGATCAAACAGACACAATGGAACTGTCATGTCCACCATACAACAACAACCAAGCCTTTTATTCCCAAGCAAGTTGGGGTAGGCAACTGTCATGTCCACCATGTTCACAAGTATTTTTCCCCAGAGATAGAAACTATTCTTCAGTTCTATTTGTGCAGATTTTTTTTTATTGTGAACATGAGTTCCTTTTTTGAATGACTTTGTAAATTTCAACAACAGAAATATCTACATCTCACGAAAGTGTCCCTACCACATTTTGTGTGAAACTATTTACAGGAGGAATTTTCCTAGCTTATTGTTCAGAATGGCTGGTGTGGGAGACATGAATTTCATGAAG
>JBNKKR010000223.1:0-578 GCA_050291935.1 Desulfocapsaceae bacterium
GGCTTGGACTTGCACTTAACTTCTCGGTGTTCTATTATGAGATTCTGAACTCTTCAGACAAGGCTTGCAATCTTGCAAAGCAGGTTGGTATTTCAATTTGTGTGCTTAAATATGGTCTTCGGTGGTCAGGTTATGCATATCTATAATGAAAGTTGTGCTTTTACTCCTTGATTTCAAGGCACACAAAGTTTGTGTTGTAGTTTTCCTTCTGTCTCAGTTTGCAAGTCAGACATCTTTGTACCTGTGATGTATATTGTCATTGTTGGGTGTAATGCAATATCAATAACAACAAAACCCTTTAGACCCAAGCAAGTTGGGGTAGGCTAGAGATGAAATCCGCATGAGCCGAAGAGCCGTGTTGGGTGCAATGTGTAATTTGAAATTACTGTTACTCTGTAATGAAAAGCATCATGCAGTTTGTCGCGCATAGCCCAAGAGCAGCAGTATAGCCAGTAGCAACAGTCCTCATTTTTCATCTGTACTCTTAGCTTTTCAGCGAGAAACATGTTCTGCTCTAATATATTTATAATTTTAAAGATCAGTAAAACCTGCTTTTCAAGTAAGTTAGACTTCTTTGT
>JBNKKR010000224.1:0-578 GCA_050291935.1 Desulfocapsaceae bacterium
GATTTTTCAAACTGACCTGGATTTGAATCTACCAATAGGAGGTCTTCCCAAACTTGAAAATTTCAAATAAAATATGGATTTGAAGCTTTTGAAATAAGGAACAATTTTCTTATTGAAACTTTTCAATATTCCAGATAGAATTTGAATTAAAGAATTAGTAAAGGTTCTAGGTGTTGAATTTGAATGAAATTTGATAAATTTAATTGAAACACTTCAAGAATTGATGAATTTGAATAGGGATCTCCTGATTGGACTTGGATGGCAACCAACTCATGAAAGGAGTTTGGAATTTAAATTTGGGAATTTATTGATCTTTGCTTGAAGATTCAGTTGGAAAACTAAATTTGAATTTCTTTCGGTTTGCCTAGAATTTGATTAACCGACAAATTTGATTATTGGTTAAGACCTTAATAAAGGTGATTAAGAAAGTTGTAATACGGGGTGTTACATGCTCTCCATAGATATGGGGGGGCGTTGTGTGTGTTGTGTGTGTGGGGTGCGCGTGGGCAGCTAATGACCTGTTCTTCCATCGACTGTGACCGAAGCCGATGGAAATTGCGTCTATTTCATCGGTTGTA
>JBNKKR010000225.1:0-572 GCA_050291935.1 Desulfocapsaceae bacterium
TTTTCTTGATTTGGAATCAATATGTGAATTTAATTAAATATTAGGTATTTTGAAACCCCGCAACATCACGCGGAGTTATCAACTAGTTAACATGAGAAGAGAGCCGCTTGAACTGGTAACTACCTACAAGCATGAGCGATCACAGCAACAGTCGCCTCTGCAGTAACAGCAACATCATGAATCCTCATCACTGGCAGATTACAGAGGCGGACTGACCAATAGGACGAGCAGCAGTCCCACCTAGGACCAACGGAGATCCCTGCATACCTGGCCGTGGCCGGCATCCCATCCCCGCCCACGGCCGAAACTTTTTTCCGCTCTGGCGCAGGGATAGAAGTGTCCCCGCTACATCCAGCCTAAATGTCAACTACAGAAGAAGGGAGGAGGATTCCATGATTGGGGAGGAGAGCTCAGTTCTCACCTTCCGTGGAAACTGGACGAGGAGGGCCAACCCAACCCAGCCCAAAGTGGAAGGCTTGTGCCCCGTTCTGGCCGCGCTGTGGTGCTGCCACGGATCGGAGGAGGGCTTGGAGGTGGCACACGTCGGTTCGCTTCGGCGGGATGGATGGTGC
>JBNKKR010000226.1:0-571 GCA_050291935.1 Desulfocapsaceae bacterium
GCAATACATAATTTGGTAAACGACTCATGCAAGTTGGTTTCTCTTCACCCGAATGAAGAAAATTTACTTCTATGCCAAAGGTATGAATCGTCTTGATTTTTATTAAATGCATTTAATCATAGTGTGCATCTAGGCCATTGCATAGCTAGTGTGTTGTGAGTTTCCAACTTGCTCAAGTTAATGATAAGAATTGAAACTTGACATTTGTTACATCAAGATAACCTTTCTTTGAAATGCGGTATAAATCAAATATGCTAAAGGACACTACTTGAAAGTTGAAAACTTCTTAGTGCTCTAGTGTAATTGGTTTTGAAAATCTATCTAGAATTGTTAGCTTGTGTGGTTTTCAAAATCTTTGGAGTTTATCTGTCTTTGTGACCATATCACTTCACTCATAGCTATTGTTCACTTTGATTGCTTGTTGGCTAGCCATTGGTAAAGAGATGTCTCTCAAATCCATTATATCATTTCTCTTGAATCAAATTCCTTGAATATCCTTTTTTGATCCAAGTCGTCGAATCAAGTCCAAAGATGTATAAATTGGAAGGATATAGTAATATCAAGTATTTCG
>JBNKKR010000227.1:0-571 GCA_050291935.1 Desulfocapsaceae bacterium
GGAGTCTTGGCTTTCTCAATCATGCTGGTAACTTCAGAGCTTGAAGTGATCAATTATCCACTATCATCTGTACGAGAATGATCCCAGATCCAGTTTCTGGTGTGCACAGTGCAACCTTCAAGGGGATCTGGTATCCCAACATCACAAATCTCTTGCTCCTTCTTTGCCCATTTTGGCATTGTAGCCTTGTACCCTCCAGGTCCTAGTTTATGCCTAAATTTATTCTTCACGTTCAGCTCTTTCATCTTGTTGCTGAGGGCTATGGCTTGTGGAGTGGTATGTTGTTGTACAAATGTGTCCCATTCATTTGGCGTGATCTACCCAAACCGATTCAGCGCTGATAGGCCCCTATGCACATAGTACTTGTTGAGAGTATGTCTGAACCTCCGAAGTGCATTAGATATTGTTTTCATCGTATTATTTTTGCCAATTTTTTCTTTCTCAAAAGGGAAAATGTAATGTTCTTTGATGAATCCCCATAATGTTTCTTGCATTTCTTTGGAAACATCATCCCAAGACCAGACAATCTTGCATTTTGAAATAACACTGCCTTCGTTTCACCATTTTGAAA
>JBNKKR010000228.1:0-567 GCA_050291935.1 Desulfocapsaceae bacterium
GCCAGTTACCGAAACATTTACCTAGTTTTTCTTTTCAGTCTCTGATGAGACGGGTTTGCAGCATGTTGTGCAAGAGTTGGAGGCAAAAGCTGTTCTTCCTTATAGCTTTGAGAAGTATGTATGCTCTTTCATTTTCTGCATGTCCTCTTCTCATGCCACTTATATATGTAGGCTTCCTTTGGAACATAGGATTTTCATAGGAAAAATGGAGGAAATTTTCCATCCACTCTCACCTCTTAAAATTTTCTCTAATTTTCCTATGAAAATCCTTTGTTCTAGAGGAGGCCTAATATTTGTGTGCCTGTGCTCCTCTCGACTTCCGGCGGTCAAGCTCCATCTGGGCACCATGAATAACTGCCCTGTTCTGTTCTTTCCCTCCGGTTAACCCATGAGATATTTCATCAGAATCTGGAGACTCAAAGAAGAAAAAAGACAGATTCACCTGTTCATTGTCCACAGTCTTTGGTCCATGCAGTTGGATTGCCATGTGATATTGTTTTTTCCTTTGGAACCGTAAAATATTGACACTGACCTCGTGCACAGCTTCTGAATGGTTCTACGCTGTCA
>JBNKKR010000229.1:0-567 GCA_050291935.1 Desulfocapsaceae bacterium
CCAATATCAATAATATATTATGAGTAGCGGCTGTATTAAGATGACCGATACCAAAGATCGGTATGCTTTTTGGTATCAACCTCTTAAGTGGGCCGACACCAATATTGTGATTTTTTTACCGGCCCATATAAGTAGCAGTTATGAAATATTGCCGGCCCATTTTTTGTGGCGGCTACTTAAGTGGGCCACGCACAAAAAAGTGAAGTATGTTTTAATATTTGTAATGTGATTAAGTATTATAATACATTTTTCTTTATTGTAATATTTGTAATGTATTTGAATACTTATTTCTGAATACTTTATTTTCATATTTGTGATTAAGTATTGTAATACATTTTTCTTTTGTTATATTATTTGTAATTAGTTTTTCAATAATTATTTCTGAATACCTTATTATAATATTTGTGATCAAGTATTATAAATTTAAATATTATTTTTGCATTAAGTATTATGTATTATATATTTACACAAATGATTATGCTTGTAAAGTATTATGTATTTAAATATCATATATTCATAAATAGTATTATTTATTAATTTATATTCCTTTACATAAATAATTATACT
>JBNKKR010000230.1:0-565 GCA_050291935.1 Desulfocapsaceae bacterium
CTCCTTTCCTAGTGGATCTACACAAGATGATACATTAGTAGCACAAGCACATTCCTTTTCTAAATTTTTATGTTCATCAATCAAGGAGGTATGAGTGTGCTTGAGTTTCTCATTTTCTTAATTTAGAGTCTTGAGCTCTTCAATCTTGCCAATGAGATACTCTTCTTGTTGTTCAAGTAGCAACTCTTGTTCTTGAAGTCTTTCAAAGAGATTCTTGATCTTGATCATATCTTTCTTGCTTAGCTTGTCAAACTCAAGATCATCTTCGTCATCTTCTTCTTCCTCTTCTTTTTCTTCTTCGCTCTCAACCTTCATTGGCTTCTTCTTTTTCTTACCTTTAGCCATAAGGCACTTCCCATGACTTGCAGAAGGCAAATGGCTAGTTTGAGAAGTTGAATTTTGATTTGATCGATGGTGCTTTCTTCTTTGAAGTCTTGAGCCAGCCGACTTAGCCAAACCAGACTGATCGGTTTTTTCAACCGATCTAACCGATTTGATCAGATAGCCAGCACCTCTTGGGTCTTGAGCTGCTGTGGTATCTAAAAACATATCTTTGATATATATC
>JBNKKR010000231.1:0-565 GCA_050291935.1 Desulfocapsaceae bacterium
ACATGAGTGTGAGCAAACTCTCAATGGCGGATGGACTCGCATTTCTCCATCTCCTCAGTGGTGCGGATAGAGATGCCATCACTATCTGTAGCTTCTGGAACATCATCATGTGCAAGATAATGGCTTGATCCCATGGCCCCGTGCGGTGATGGCATGAAGGACGAAGATCGTGATGAGTCTTGCGATCCGTTGTCACCGGAGTGTGAACCAAAGCCTCGACTGGATGGGCCAGACGAGAATGCTCGCTTCACTCCACCTATAAATTTCTTCATCATGCACAACACCTGTAACAACAACACACAACAACAAGTACTAGCACCCTAGGTGTTAGCGTTAACCATTAGCCGAACGGGTGATAGGAGACCAAAAGATAGTGGTGGGGCGAACCACCACTACAAAATGTGCAAGGAAATCACGAGCAAAGAAATCAGCAAAAAAATCTTCCTCTATTTGTTACACTCTGATTTTCACAAGGAAATAAAACTTTAGGGAATAATTTATAAATAAATAATTTTGTCTGTTGCATTCATGCCGCTGCACATTTTATTGTGTGACAAAGTGCCCT
>JBNKKR010000232.1:0-564 GCA_050291935.1 Desulfocapsaceae bacterium
GCAGATGGTAAAAGAATTCAGGTACTTCTGAATGTCGGTGGACCAGATAGGCTATCAAGACTACAGATGGCTGAATCTGTTGCTGATATCCGTGGATACAGCCATTCTGTTATCAAATCTGTGTCTGCGTCATCGGTACTATTCTCTCTTTCCTGGATTAGAAGTTTTGGAGTTCTAGACTATTAGAAGTTTTGGAGTTCTAGACTATTTGTAGACATATTTTTTTGGTTCACTATGCACCTTAACGCCTACCCCAACTTGCTTGGGAATAAAAGGCTTGGTTGTTGTTGTTGCTGTTGTATGCACCTTAACAAGAATGATTTGGGACACAAGCTTGTCCTATTGAAATAGTATTGTTGTTGTATGTTTTTGTACTTATTGATTTGCAGCTTGAACATTGGACTCATTTTAAGTAAAGTGTTTTTCTTTTGTACAATTGTAGTATCACTATAAACCCCCATCCATTTATTGACCAGGTCAACCGGGGGGTAGCTTCTCCATCAGACATATCCATGGATATCAGCAAGCTAGTTCAGACGCTTGGTATTAAGCCAATCTCATTTC
>JBNKKR010000233.1:0-564 GCA_050291935.1 Desulfocapsaceae bacterium
ATGTCCAACGCCAGATGACATGAATTTCACAGGGAGTAATGGATTTCCAGTCGTCACCCAAAACCTGTGAATTCAAGGCATGGAATTAAGGAGAGTGATAATTGCAGATTTGCAGTACCCAGCTGCACAGGAACAAGGAAAATAGGGCGGTAAACCAACTCATGAGATTAATTAAATGTTTGAAAGTAAATAGTATTTAGATGTGCACACTGCATAGAGCACAAGCAAAGTTGTGTTTTTGACTTTCAACAACAACCAAGCCTTTTATTCCCAAGCAAGTTGGGGTAGGCTGTTTTTGACTTTCAGAGTGTCTTAATTCAATTTCTGAAGTTTCCTCCAGCTTTAGATAAAATTCAATAGGGATTCTTAATATTTGTTGGAAAATCACCATACATGTACTTGAATGTAGTAACACAGCATGGAAAACTGTAGTAATTCCAACTCCACAAAACCTAGACAGGCTGATTATTTCATCCTTCAAGAAATAAACTATTTCATTTTCATGATACATTGGTGTGTTCAAGCCAAGCAATGAACAGATGCTTATGAGGCACACCTTAAACT
>JBNKKR010000234.1:0-564 GCA_050291935.1 Desulfocapsaceae bacterium
GGAACGTATAGGATCGCCATGTGTCATGATTTTGCATATGCATGTGCATGAATAAGATGAACTTTGAAAAACAAACCGAAGACACTTGAAATTAATTCAAAACAAGAAAAATGTAACTTGCGATGTCGTTCAACTTCAATTAGCCGTAATTTCTTTATTCGAGATCGAAACTCTGAGTTCCACCCATCGTTAGAAAAATTATAAAATTCTCTAGGATCCTGGTATTCAGAGTTCTTCCAGATTCCCTTTGGAAGTAACCTTAAAGTCCGAACTTGTCTAGATGACTTGGTCTGTCCAGAACTGATTTTCAGCAGCATCCCCCAAATTGCAGTGCTTATAACTTCTCCTTTGTTTATTGGATTTGAGCGTATGAGTAATGACTGGAAAGTCGAGAAGGTTAGCTACGAGTTTGGTATTGGAAGTTTTCTGATATTGTACTTGGACTAGACTCAAAAGTTTAAAATTTTCAGATTGCTCAATTCTAATCAGCTCAGAATTTCAGGCCGTATATCGTATCGGGGTGTGTAAATAACAGTTGGAAAGAGGAAAAAGTCTTCTATAACT
>JBNKKR010000235.1:0-563 GCA_050291935.1 Desulfocapsaceae bacterium
ATCACTGAGAGGGAAAACCAGGCAGCATCGGTGACCCGGAAATTTTAATGTTTGGCGCTGAAAAAGCGTGGAATTTAGGAGAGATTACAATGCCTCAATATATCAACACTAACGTAGCCTCGCTGAATACACAGCGAGCATTAAATATGTCACAAACCGCATTGCAAACTTCCCTGCAACGTTTGTCTTCTGGTTTGCGTATCAACAGCGCCAAAGATGATGCGGCGGGTCTTGCAATCTCAGAGCGTTTTACCGCACAGATTCGTGGCCTTAACCAGGCAGTTCGAAATGCGAATGATGGTATTTCGCTTGCTCAGACTGCTGAAGGTGCAATGCAACAGGTTGGCAACAACCTGCAACGTATTCGTGAGCTGGCAGTTCAGTCCGCTAACGCAACCAACAGTGCATCTGACCGGGCAGCGCTACAGGCTGAGGTAGATCAGCGTGTTGCTGAAATTACTCGTGTTGGTAACCAGACCCAGTTCAACGGCCTCAACCTGTTGGATGGTTCGTTTACCACTCAGACCTTCCAGGTGGGCGCGAATGCAGGTCAAACCATTGAT
>JBNKKR010000236.1:0-562 GCA_050291935.1 Desulfocapsaceae bacterium
CAACGTTCTTGCTCCTTGCATGATTAATCTTTCGACCACGAACAGCTGATAGTTGTTCTCGATTATTGGCTCTAATATGTTGCTGAAGTTACATGAATATGCTAGCTTGTACCTGCACTCATGTCATGTCAACGTGAGAAACAAATAGCGTAATATCTTGTCTCATGAGAGCACATGCAAGTATTGTATTGCTAATTAATGGTTACAGGTTATTTTCCTTATCAGCAGGGTGTAATGGTGATAGTTCCTTGATTCAAAACCATCCATGAATAATGAGAATTACAAATCATAGTAGATTGCCTACCCCAACTTGCTTGGGAATAAAAGGCTTGGTTGTTGGTTGGTAGTAGATTGCTCAGGAACAGAAACCTTAAGCCTTGGTCAAGCAAGAATGACTATATTATACTACTAAACTTTTAGCACAAAACAAGCATTCCGCCACTTCAAAAGTTTGTGTTTTAGAAAATGATACTGTATTTTGTCAGTACATGAATTAATATATGCTGAAACATAAGCGACTAAACTGACGTCCTGATATTTCACTTATGTATGCAATCAAGGT
>JBNKKR010000237.1:0-562 GCA_050291935.1 Desulfocapsaceae bacterium
GGAGTTCAGGACCACCTTGCATCAAAATTGACGCCCAGGATGCTATGACCTCTGATTTGGACATTCTACATATGCACGGAAAGAGTGCCAGCTGACCCTTCCAATGGTACTAGGCCAAAGTCTAAATAAAATCAGATTTGACCAGAATACAACTCATCCAGGAGCTACCCACATTAAAACCGATGCCCAGGTCGCATACGACATCCAATTGTTGCATTCCTAGACTCCATGGAAACGTAAGGAGATAACCTTTCCAATGTCACCGGTCTCATGATCAACTAAAATTAGTTTGATACCTCACGTGATGTTGTGAGATGAATAACTTTTGTTTCATGTAACTTGGAGTATAGATATTTGTACTACCAAAATTATTAAAATTAACTTGAAATGGTAAACATGCAAATATTCTTACGATCAACTTGCCTTGGTAAATTTTGTTGTTCACAAATATTTTACTACTATTTTTACATTTAAGAGAAGAACTCAAAAATTTCATGTGTTAGGTCTTCAAATTGAACTAAGGTTTTCTATGTATCAAAACGGCAGTGAAGAAACATTCTTC
>JBNKKR010000238.1:0-553 GCA_050291935.1 Desulfocapsaceae bacterium
ACTCTTTTCCTGTCAGCTAATATTTTTGTGGTGGTTCACTCTCAAGAGGTACCTATGCTACACCTTGTATATTGTAAAAGCAAAGGAAAATTCTAGAGAGTTTATGTGGCAAATAATCATGGTTGATGGAGAATGGTGTAGTGAATGGGGGTAAGAAAGGGAAAAGTCAAGGAATAGAAGGTAGTGCAAATGCAAATGATGTGTGGGTATGGATGAGGCCACACATCGGACTTTGCACTATAGGAAAATGTGATCTCCTTTCTTTCTTTCTTTTGATAGAATCTCTCCCAGCAGCTTGTAAATCTCATCCTCTTTTTTTTCTTTTCTTTTTGAAACATGGAGCTTCTTCAAATGAGGTTTTACCTCTTTTGCTTTTCAATCCTTGCTCCTTTTTTTCTTTTCTCTTCCTTTTTCCTCTTTTTTTTTCTCTTTTTTTTTGAGGATCCTTCTTTTGCTGGGGAGAGATTCGACTCATTGGAATTTTCTAGGAGAATCATTTGGTAAATAGGATCAAAGTTGGGACAAGGAATGATAAGGGTTTAATATGGAGTTT
>JBNKKR010000239.1:0-558 GCA_050291935.1 Desulfocapsaceae bacterium
GTCTTTGAAAAGTATTTGACCATAATGTGTTAGAAGCTGTGGCAAATTTTGTAATTATTTCGTGTCAAGGTGTTTGGCTTCTTTTTTCCCCTTTATTTGGTCAAGCTGTGGTAGTTTTATTTACCTTTTTGTCGACGTTTTTTTTCTGCCCCTTTTCGCTTTTTGACTTAGCGTTTTATTGCCTTTTCTCCTTTTTTATTTTGTTTTTTTTATCATCCTTTGTTTTCCCCCTTCTTTTTCTCTCTCGTTTTATCCTTTTTTTTACTCATGTGGTCTCATCTCTAGCCTACCCTAACTTACTTGACTAAAATGCTTGGTTGGTTATTGTTGTTGGTTGATTTTCACATAGTAACTCATATCACTGACCTTTGCTTCTCAAGCTCAATAGTTAGACAAGACCCTGTCGACCTGCAAAGATGATGCAATTCACACAGCATGTTGCTCCAGCCTTGTTGATGAGTAACACAATTTAAAATGACACTATGCCGAAGTATATGGGATACATGTTTCCAGTTATCGAATTATTGCATATATTACCTTGAATTCTATCTGGAAGTT
>JBNKKR010000240.1:0-557 GCA_050291935.1 Desulfocapsaceae bacterium
ATTTCCATCTGTAGCACCATGGAGATAGAGAAGTATGAGCCTCTCTGCTAGCGAGAGTTTGTCCACACTTGTGTATACAATGTGAACTTGCTCGAGACGGTTGGAATGGACAAAGAGCTTCGCCTCATGGTCTAGACTATTGGTTGGGGAAAACTCTAGGGGATCGAATGACTCAACGGATGGATGACTTTGCACACGTGCAAACGGAGATGGATGCCTGCATCGACTCATAGACTAGCATGATGCACGACCTCTTCGATCACTTCAGGATTAACCCTGATGCTTAAATCTTGCAAAGATTTAAGCTTAGGGGAAGTGCCGGGTGCTCAGGTATGAGTCCGCACTTGTCTCATTTTATTTCTAACTTTTCCAGTTATCTCATCACTTGTCTTGCCATTGGTCATACCACTATCGTTGCCATGATTGCTAGTAGGTATTACTTCCATTAATTAAGTCTCTACCGAGTCAATAAAAAGAACTCCCACAGGACATGGTTAGATTATACATACTCCTATTGGTTGAGATTAGTTGTAAATACTCGTGCATGACCCTTGCTC
>JBNKKR010000241.1:0-554 GCA_050291935.1 Desulfocapsaceae bacterium
TTTCCTCTCATCAGTGTTGACATCATCTGGCGCATACCTTGATAGTTGAGTAAATCAGTTGAGGTATTCATTCACAGACATTCCGCCCTACTGCAGTTTGGAGAACTCCTTTTTGAGCTTGAGCGTACCACGAGGTACATAGTTGTCGGCGGTCATAAAATGCATATATTTACTGCCAACATACCTACATTTCATTCAAGATATAGAAGATATGTGCTTATTACTAACGAGTTGCACGAGTTTTATTGATCTACCATTTCAGAAGCATCTGATGATGGAAAAGCATCATATGGACCAAAATCCATGCATATCTTTAATATGTCCAAAATAAGGCATAGTCACAGAGAATATGACACGAGGGGATGATGTGACATAAAGCTCGGTCCGAAGTGAGCCAAAGTGGGGCCAACCGGCCCCACCTCCATGGTCGGCCGGCAAGGTGTTGGCGCCTTTTCAATTGCTGCTTTGCCAATGTGTCTAGGAAGGTCGGTGCTTGGGGTATCCAATGCCCAAAGGCGGTGCGGCCACAAAACTTGACCGCCCAACCACCCTAG
>JBNKKR010000242.1:0-553 GCA_050291935.1 Desulfocapsaceae bacterium
CGGTGTGCCAGCTAGTTGCCACCCTTTGTGTTGCTTCGTCCCTCGCTCTATTTGCTTGGGGCAGTGCTGACCCTACTATCGGGTTTTGCCTTCGAACCCTGAGTTATTGCAGGCCCACGGCAATCATGGGGCCCATTTTGGATACGGTTGTCGTATCCCACAATGTAGTGGGCACATCGTTCCAGGAGTTGGAGTGGTGTGTAAACATGTGTTTACTGCGCCTATAAGGGCCTGCCGCTTTGCCTCCTCAATTGTTACACCGTAGGGCTATAAAGCTGGTGGTCGCTCCTGCACATACTACATCTTCCCACATGATCTCCCATTGTCCCTCCGCCACCTTTCCTACAGCTGAAAAGAAAGATGGAATAGAGAAACATATATAGGAAAAAATAAGAGGGAGTTGTTGAGCTTATGGGGGTCGCCTCTCTTTCCCTTATGTTTCATGGCAGAGTTGGGTTGGCCCACATCGGAGGTCACGCGAGAGCACCTGTAAAATCTCATAAGTCAGGGGTATATGACAACGGTGGAGATAGCTACCTGTCATGTGCCCGAG
>JBNKKR010000243.1:0-552 GCA_050291935.1 Desulfocapsaceae bacterium
GTTCAAATATATAAAATTATAAGTCATGTTTCAATTCTCTTTAGTGATAAAACAAACCATGACAAAATATATGATTTTTTTAATAAGACGAATGGTCAAACAAATGTCAACGGCAACAATAATTTAAATACGGATGGAGTAAATTGCAGCACTCACTCAAGTATGAAGTATGGTTAACTACAAGAATACTAATAGACAAGCAACAAAGCAAACATCCAAGACTGATTGCCATGCAAAACTAGTACATTGTATATATAACAGCAAACATATCATTTTAAATTAATATGTAAGAATATGTTTTTGTTGGATTGTTGTGGGTAACATAAATACAACAACCAAGCCTTTTATTCCCAAGCAAGTTGGGGTAGGCAATAAATATCAGGTCATAATGCTACAGCCTCAGTGAAAACCCAATAGGTTTCGACATAGAAAAAGGGCAGTACGAACTTCAAATTCCCAACTTACCAATTCAGAATATGGTAGTTTAGGACCAGTTTCAGAATAAACAAACCACCAAACAAAGCCCGCAATAGTAGCGAGACCAACATAAGC
>JBNKKR010000244.1:0-552 GCA_050291935.1 Desulfocapsaceae bacterium
GCATGTTGGTACACGTTGTTCATGCTCATCCAGGTGAAAATAGAAGAGAACCGCCCGGCAGAAAATAAACCTGCAATGGACCATGGTTAACTGCATGTATAATAAATGCAGTATGCAAACAACTGAACCCAAAACACAAAGCTGAGACATTGTTCGGAAAAAAAAACACAAAGCTGAGACATTGTTCGAAAAAAAACCCCACAAAGCTGAGTAGGTGTGTACAGGCAGGTGTTATGCACAATTTGTTCAATCCTGTAGTACGCTGTACACACATGTATCCTATCCGGCTATACAACAACAACAACCAAGCCTTTTATTCCCAAGCAAGTTGGGGTAGGCATATCCTATCTGGCTATGCAAAATATAATTTTCACCCACAAAGAAGATATGCAAAAAAAATCATGGTCAAGATTGTTCTTGAAATCTGCTCTTTAAGAATTTGAAACCGAAACACCTTTTTCCGGTTAAGATGTACAATAGTTTTGAGTGCAGAAGATACATGGGATAAAGTACCTGAGAATCAGCCTTCTGAGAAAAGGGTCTGGTAAAATT
>JBNKKR010000245.1:0-551 GCA_050291935.1 Desulfocapsaceae bacterium
GATGCCCTTAATACACACTATGGCCGCACCTTTATAGATGGTGGTGGTTTAAGGCCCAAGCAACCCTAACCCTGATTTAAGAACTAAGCAAACCTAACCCTAGGTGCTGCTATAGTATGCGCACAAAAAGGAGGGAGAGATGCGTGCCCTCCATCCATGCTAGGGTAATGTAGAGTTTGTGGGCTGATTGGGCCACAAAACATGAGATGGGCCAAATGGGCCACTAAAAGGCAATCATACCATCTTTTATTCTTTTTTTCCTTTTCTATTTCCATAAATTCATTTTATTACATAAATCTATACAATTAAGGCGTTGCCTCGCCTTACGCCTCACCGCTTAAAAGATAAAAAGGGGGTCTGTCGCCTTGAGTCGCATTATCGCCTTAAAAACTATGATCCATTACTTCAAAAGTTAATGTAATTAGTGTAGGCGTAGCTATTGATCTTCCTTCCAGAAAAAGGAAATGTTGAAAATAGAAGCAACGCCAGTGAAACAGTACAACAACAACAACCAAGCCTTTTATTCCCAAGCAAGTTGGGGTAGGCTAGAG
>JBNKKR010000246.1:0-550 GCA_050291935.1 Desulfocapsaceae bacterium
CGCGATGTCAGGTCATTTCCCTTGCAAGGTGACTATTGATTTGAATCTCCGCGACACCCTCGGACATGGGTGAAGCTTGTTCGCTACTGTAATTCCGTAGAAGTGCTATTTCATTATGTTCATATGAGATTTATGGTTATGTTTAATTATGACTACTTGGTGGTAAAAAATGATGATACTAAAAATGGTTGATTGAGTTACCATGCATGCTTAGCATAGATTGCTAATCTATTTTATTATTAATCAACTTAACTTGGCTAATAACTTGTTTAAAAGTGATTAGTAGTAGGTGCTTGTAGGCCTGAGTCTGTTGGTTCACTTGAAGCCTTGCATGTCAAAAATTCGTGGCCTTCGGGTCATGATGAATAAGTCTTGTTGAGCGTAGTCGCTCAAGCTTTTGCTCTTGTTATTTTTATATGCATGTGTGCAGGTGAGGATGTTCCTCCTTCTTCCGGCGACGCCGACGAGGGTTGTCAGTGGGAGGTTCAGACCGATGAGGGCTGGGTTCCCTACTGGGATTCGTACGCGTAGGTTGTCTGATGGAGCTCAC
>JBNKKR010000247.1:0-548 GCA_050291935.1 Desulfocapsaceae bacterium
TGGGTAAGTCGCTCGCTAGTTATTGAATCTGTCGGCCTTGCAGAGTCACAGTACCAGACCTGATCGTACTTTATAGAAATTGCTAGGGTTACTCAATGGTTACCCGTGTTAAACAGTATGACTAAGATCTTCTTATCACTGTAGTATCTCATTGCCTTGACAAAATATGCAACAACATTTTTTGACTGCTGGCCGCTAGGAGATTAGTTCTCATCAATATTTGTGGGTCAAGATATGCAGGAGACTCCTTTCTTATTTTATGAAGAGTTTGTTGTTGCATGTGCCTACATGGAAAATGTCAAATTTGTTAGACACATATAACACTATATTGAGTATATTGAAGAAGCTAGTTTTTGCAGATTTACAATGCGAAGCAGTGCATGAGATATATCCAGTGCGTCGAGGGTGAAAAGGTCATATAGATTAGAGAATGTGACGACAAAGATATCGTCACCTAACAAAAAGTGGTGATTCTTGTACTAAACCATTATATCTTCACCCTTCTTGTAATTCTAGGTGTAATAGTTATGAAGCTCGACAGAATATAG
>JBNKKR010000248.1:0-548 GCA_050291935.1 Desulfocapsaceae bacterium
TGAAATCACATAAATAAGGCTTCTCTCTCATGCACGAGCGTCGCCATCTAGCTCAACTTCAGTGAGGTCTGGCTATGGACGCCACCAACCCTGCTGCATCCACACCATCACCCGAGCCGGCCCCACGCTGCATCAGCGGTCGCGGCTGGCCATTAGTCTCGCTACACAAGCTGCAGGTCCATGCCGTAGTGCTGCTTCAGATTGGCAAATTGTTCATGTCGCTACCTTTCAATGGAGCTGGATATAGGATGCCGCATCTCCGTGCCTTCGCATGACGATGAGGAGTCCAACACAGGGGAGAGGTAAGGAAAAGATGATGGGATCAATTGACTATCGGCAGGGAAGGGATGAGGTGGCAGGGACCAACTAAACAACAACCAATCATTTTATCTCAACTAAGTTGAGGTAGGCTAGAGATGAAATCACATGAGTCAAAAAAATAGGGATAAAAAAAAGCGAAAAAGAAGGGATAGGCGGCAGGGACGGATGAAGATAATGCTGATGAAGATAATGCTGAAACATGGAAGAGACGACCAATTGCGGTGGAG
>JBNKKR010000249.1:0-546 GCA_050291935.1 Desulfocapsaceae bacterium
GGGGTATAGCGAGCTCCCGCTTTTCATCGGTGTCCCGAGGCTGCTTCGCGGGAACTCATACCTTTGGCATGTGCGGGTGATCATCTACGAGAGGCCAATGACCGATCGTATTCGCCGCATCCGTCACGTGGTCGAGGCTACCACACCGAGGTGGACATTAGAGAGAGGCATGAGAGAGGCTACACGAGAAGCTTTGGCGCTGCTACGACATGAAGCAGAGGAACAAATGGAGCAATCGCAGTACCACCACTTCCCAAGCCGCGCCCGAGAAGGAGCTGAAGCTGTCGTGATGCCCGCGGGAGATCGTGACCACATCGGGTGCTTCGCCGATCAAGTGAAGCTGACTCGAGCTTTGGTTCGAGATCTCGATGAGGCCATCAAGGAGGTCAACCTGCTAGGAGAGCATGAAGAGGAGTCAAGCCAGAAGATCACAGAGCTGGAGGCCTTATGCAAGAGGTTGAGGGAAGACGCTCAGAAGCTAAGGGAGGAGAAGACCACTCTGGAAGGAATGATCCAGTCCTGTGATGAGCTGATCCTGGAGATGGC
>JBNKKR010000250.1:0-546 GCA_050291935.1 Desulfocapsaceae bacterium
TGATTATAATAAATATGAACTAACATTCTAAAGAGTTGTGTTATGCTTTAATGTGCACCAGATCCATAAACATAAGCCAAATAAGAATAATGACTGCTAGGATAGACTATTACCCTCCCCATCATATAACCTTATTCTCATTTTTCAATAAATGGAAATTGAAAAAATTATCTTACCACTCGTAGGAAGGACATCCAGAAACTTGGTGGTGATGCAGGAGGGCCATGCGAATTTGGATCTGGATTACCGTAAGGACCCATGCCCATACCACCCATTCCGCCCATGCCACCCATTCCACCCATACCATAACCACCATATCCTCCCATCCCACCATGCATGCCTCCACCGTACATGCTAGAACTCCCGTAAAGGCCACCACCATAACCACCTCCATAACCTGAGCCATACATGCTATTTCCATAGAGCCCGCCGCCACCGTAATTGCTGCCAAATCCCCCAGATGAACTATACATATTTGATCCACCGTATCCTGCACCTGAAACAGGAAACATCAAAGTCTGAGGAAAAACATTGTAATCTATAAGA
>JBNKKR010000251.1:0-545 GCA_050291935.1 Desulfocapsaceae bacterium
GATCGAATAGGCGCACCGTATAGGTGCAACTATTAGGTGTAGCCCCCGACTCTCGAATTAAATCTTTCAGAAAATTTAACTCGGGAGTCTAGAGTCTTCAAACGTGAATCTTCAAAATGTAGATGCATCACGGAGGTGCCAAGCAGCGTAACGAGATGCTTGCATTGACCTTAGAACCAAATATATTGGTGAATAGTACCGGCATGAGCTGGCAGCGTGTCTGCTTACTGCTGAGAACATATGTCATTGTTGGTGTCGACGATCAAGCCATTGCGTGATGTCGATGTCGAGTCATGCTGACGATGACGCCACCGAGTCATGCTGACGGTGGCGTTACCGAGGCGATGTTGGCCGTGGTGCGATATCGCTACCAAGTCATGCTGGCGATTGTGCTACCGTAGCGACTTGGCCGCAGCATGATATAGATGCCGAGTAATGCTGGTGACGGTTCTACCAAGTTATGCTGGTGATGACGCTGTCGAGGCAGTTTGGTCAGGACGCAATGTAGATATTGAGTCATGCTGGTGAATGTGTTGTTGTGTCAT
>JBNKKR010000252.1:0-544 GCA_050291935.1 Desulfocapsaceae bacterium
AAAACTCCTGCAATATTGTGTTAGAACGGCCGTGAATCCTCTTGGGGGATGGAAACATAAAGCATGTAACCATTGTTCGATTTCTTCAACTTGGTTAGAACGGCCGTGAATCCTCTTGGGGGATGGAAACTGAGTACCTTCTTCCCACCAGACGTATTCACCGGCGGTTAGAACGGCCGTGAATCCTCTTGGGGGATGGAAACCATATTCCAAATGCTTGTGACTTTGCTTTTTAGCTGGTTAGAACGGCCGTGAATCCTCTTGGGGGATGGAAACACGTTCGAAAAAACTATATTTCCTCAATAATAAAGGGTTAGAACGGCCGTGAATCCTCTTGGGGGATGGAAACTAATCAACAGCCATCTCTTCTTCTTCAGTAACTTCTGTTAGAACGGCCGTGAATCCTCTTGGGGGATGGGCCTAATTGCCAACGATTCTCATTTTGGACAAATAGTTTCGTAGGGGCGGGATAACCGGGGTGTATTTTGGCCTGACGAACGGCGTTCCGTCCCGGTTATCTCGCCCAGATTAGACAATATGGCGC
>JBNKKR010000253.1:0-543 GCA_050291935.1 Desulfocapsaceae bacterium
GGTAACGGGCCGAGCCAGCTATTCTGAGGAGATAAAGATATGACCCGCGATGATTTTTCTTTTTACAAAACTTTTCCTAATTTGCAAACTGTTTTCCAACTTCCAATCATTTGAATTCAAACCAAAATTTGAATTTCACACGATTCTAATCACAAATAAACTTGATAGCACACAACAATGCAAAATAAAAATACAGGCGGCATGAAATGCAACAAACAATTATATAAATCCTAAATTAATTTAATAATTTAGAAAATAATCTTTTTTGATAAATAAAATAGATTCTCTAGAATAATCTAAAAGAAAATTTTTATCTATCTAGAAAGGTTTTAAAATATATTGAATTTTAGTCACATTCCAAAATTTAGAATTTTGAGGAGTGACACGGGTCCACATTTCTCTAGGATGGGAAAATGTTCAATGTAGCGCGGTGACAACTTTCCTTTCATCCCAAACCTTTTCACGCCTTTCATCAGTGAAACATGTAGGTAGACATGGTCGCCAACCTCAAACTCCAATGGTCGACATCTTTTGTTGGCATAG
>JBNKKR010000254.1:0-542 GCA_050291935.1 Desulfocapsaceae bacterium
ATGATGTTGAAAGTACACGTTATTGCACCTTGTTGTGTACTTATATATCTACGAAATTGATGATTATAAGACAAGATGGAATGTTGCAATCACCACTAAATTTTTCCTATACATAATCCTCTATAACTATATAGGAGAAACTCACTAAGTGAATTCTCTTGACATACAAGTAATTTACATGAGCTGCCAAATCACCACTAGATGATCTACCACCTAACCTTGCATAGTACAGTTTTTTTTAAAATGATTAATAATCTCACTCATATGATATCCATTTTAAATTTTGTTTTAACCGTTGTGTTCTACACGACGAGATGAACAAAACTAGATCTCACTTGCATATGTTTTAAAAAAATTAACTCATCATTGCTTTATATCTTCACCATCTACTTGTAGCAATTGAATCGATCACATAAAATTTCTTTATTTTTTGACCCAGTAAGATTCGCGTCAGCTCAATTGGTGGTGTGCCATCCCTTTTCCCTCCCCGGTGCCGCCTCTCCTCCGACCGACATAGTCACGCCACCGTGTTGTGTCACGCT
>JBNKKR010000255.1:0-519 GCA_050291935.1 Desulfocapsaceae bacterium
GATCATGGTATGCTGCATGGTCTGAAGCACTTGCGCTTACATAGCCAGCACTTGCTCAAGAGTAGGCAGAGGGGGTGGCAACGGGTTGAGATTCTGGTTGTTCTCTCCGTTGTTGTCCCCATTGCTATTGTTGTTGCGGTTCCTTGTGTTATCCATCTGAAGTATAAGCGTGGATGAGATAAAGAATACCCAAGAGAACGATAGCAGGGGTAAAGAAATAGGGGATAAATCCATCGAGATAGGAGAATACTAAATGATTTTATACCAACTTTATTATTAGAAAATAGTTGATTAAAGTGCAATTGCGAGACATGCCTCACAACACACCAGCACTCAATCCTAAAAACTTATTCTCAAACCTAAACTTAAGACTTAGACTTAATGACTCAATCCCTATCATTACTTCCATCCTCACAAATGATTACTCTGAATTACAACTTGATTATAAGGACATCCCTGTTTGCCAGCTTGCCGACAAGATTAGAGTGATGATTATGGAGCTTTTTTTTAGGAGGAGAC
>JBNKKR010000256.1:0-542 GCA_050291935.1 Desulfocapsaceae bacterium
AGGGAGCCAGGTGTGTGATTATTTCCCCTAGTGACGTGTACATAGATCTATCTATTAGACTAGAGTTTGCTTGCACTAATAACCAAGTCGAGTACGAGTCTTTGTTGCATGAGCTTGAATATTTGAAAGGCTTGGGGGCAAGGGATGTAGATGTGTTTGGAGACTCCAATTTAACCATTTAGTAGATCAGGGGGGGATAGCCAATGCTTAGATGGGGTGCTCAATTCTTACCAGGATAGATGCTTAGATATTATTAAGTTGTTTGACACATTTAGTATCAAGCATATTCCTCGGGAGGAGAATAGTTACGTAGTTAGCCAAGGAGTTTTTTGGGTTGCATCGGTTAGTTTGGTTGAGCACAGGTATGCGTTGAGGAGTAAAGGAAAGCCGATACTAGAGGATTTGGATCGGTTACGGGGTAAGGAGAAATCGATTCCGAGTAACGCAATGCGGTTACTGGGAAACACGGATTGGTTATCGGGAAAAACAGAACCGGAGTCAGGGAGAACAGAGTTGGAACCGGGGAAAATAGAGCCGAGCTC
>JBNKKR010000257.1:0-541 GCA_050291935.1 Desulfocapsaceae bacterium
GTTCAAATTCAAAAAAATTAAACCTTCTTCAAAAACATAATTTTGAGACTTTTAAATCAAAAATGATTTTGAAATTCAATTCAAAATTTAAATCATGAGATTTTTAGAAATAAGCCTCTCGGAGCTTCTTTTCAAATCCTATTTCAAAATGAATTTAAATCTAATTCAAATTTTGACAAAAGCGAACGCTTTCTATACGCACTAGAGGACTAAAACAATACACCAGTACAAAAATAAATGCATGGCGGCATGAATGCAGCAATCAATTATAAAAGCCTAAACTGATTTAATTAAGTTTTAGAAAATAATCTTTTTCCTAAATAAATTTAAATCCCTTCTAAATTCTAGAAAATAATTTTAACCTATTGATATAATGTTTTAAAATTTAATGAATTTTAGTCACATTCCAAAATTTGAAATTTTTGGGGTGTGCCAGCTACCGGAAACTCCTTGCCATCTTCTTCTTGTAGTAAAACAGCTCCGATAACCCATTCTTGTGCGGCAATGTACATCTTGAATAGGTTCTGACCTTTGGAGCTCA
>JBNKKR010000258.1:0-540 GCA_050291935.1 Desulfocapsaceae bacterium
ATAGCCAACTACACCGGTGTCATATACCCCTGACTCACGAGGTTTTGTAAGTGCTCTTGCATGACCTCCAACACAGTCCAACCCAACTCTGCCGTGGATCAGAAGGTTAGAAGAGACAACACCCCGTAAGCTCAACTACTCCTTCCTGTTTTCTAGATATGTTTCTCTATCGCTCTTTCTTTTCAGACATAGGGAAGGAGGCAGGGAGACGATGGGAGATTGTGCGAGATGACGTAGCTTGCGCGTAGGAGCGGCCATCAACTTTATAGCCTGTGGTGTAACAACCGATGACACCAAGTGTTGAGCCCTTGTAGGCACTACAAAAAGGCATAGTAAACACGAGTTTATGTGCCACCCCAACTCCTCGTACGACATGCCCTCTACATCATGGGATATGACAACCGTATCCAAAATGGGTCCCATGATTGCCGTGGGGTCTGCCAAAGCTCAGGGTTTGAAGGTGAAACCCATCTACGGGTTAGAGCTGCCCAGACCAGCCAGAGTGAGGAATGAAGCGACACAAAGGGTGGCCAACATTTT
>JBNKKR010000259.1:0-539 GCA_050291935.1 Desulfocapsaceae bacterium
TGAAAATCGGGAAATAATACTGAGGGATACTACACGATTCCACCATTTTAGAGTTGGGCATTGCTCATGCAGGGATTACTGGTAGTAAAGATTATAAAAACAATACCGGATATACGTTGGATTCACATCAAGAAGTGCAGCACTATCTGATGATCTCACAAATTGTTTTCTGAAATATCAACAGTCAAGAGGTGGGAAGTTCTGTACTTGGTGTCTTTTGCTAGAGGAAAAGATTTATGGATTCAGTCTAAGATTTATGAGAACATATCATTGACTACAACAACAACAACCAAGCCTTTTATTCCCAAGCAAGTTGGGGTAGGCAGAACATATCATTGACTGATGTAGACAAATCAAGAACCAAAATATATGGAAAGATTGATGAAAAGGATTGGATTTACATTTCAATACTGTGGAGTTGAAGATATACATCTTCCCAGTCTCAGCACAATCAGTAATGTCACAGATGTGGATACCATTTTTTTGGTAGCCCATTTTAATACTTTAGTAGCCTGCTGACAGAAGAATTTTCTGAAGCT
>JBNKKR010000260.1:0-538 GCA_050291935.1 Desulfocapsaceae bacterium
GGCCTTTGTTTCTTTTCTATTTTCTGAATAATTTCAAAGCTGCTGTAAACTTCAAAATTTTGTACAGATTTGAATTGAAGTCAGAAAATTGTGATAAATTTCTTTGGATAGATCTTTATCTGTTCTAGGGTTTAAAAATATTAAATAAATGTATCTTGCTTCAGGAATGCATGTAAATTTTAATCTTGCTAAATCTAGTTAAATTTAATAGAAGTTCATATAAATTTTTGTAGAGCTTCAAAAAATGATGAAATATGTTCCTGAATTTCAGATAGGATTTTCTCTATCATGGCAAACACCTTGTAGCTCATGTTCATGGCAATTTGCTTGGATTAATGGCCTCCTTTCTTAGGATTAAGTTGAGGCTTTAATTTTTGGCGTAGTAAAATTCCCATGGCAACTATTTGTTGTGAGTCATGCTGTTTTGGCATTGCTGACCACGTGAACACCTTATGACCTTGTCATAAGCACTAATTAGTGTGGTTCACCACCCTAAGCTTATGTAATTTTTGTGGTTAAGTTATAGGAGTTAATGAAG
>JBNKKR010000261.1:0-537 GCA_050291935.1 Desulfocapsaceae bacterium
AACGCCCCACTCAGGCTGCCCAGATCGATACTTCTGCTGGGGCTGACACTCAGCCAACCAAAAGGCATCGGGCTTCGTCGATGAGGAAAATGCTCGTGCCTAGGTATGTAACAGTCTTGACTTGTGCTTTATTACTTATGACTTTTTCTAAACTCTCATGATTCATCTTGTCCGCAGGAAACCTTCGACTGTCGATCCGTCTAAGAAACTTGCCTAGCCTGTGTCCTCTTCACATGCTACCCCGGTTGCTCCTCCTGCAGGAGTGATCGGTTCCACCACATTGCCTACTGCTGAGGCTTGGGACTATTGCCGGTGGGCAGCTAAAATCTTGGAGGGCGTGAAAAACAGGAAAGTCGATCAAGAGGGTAACCCCTTTACTCCTTCGCTATTTCATTCTTTCAATCTCTTTAGCTGACTTACGGCCTTCTTAATTGCAGTGTTGGCCAATAACTTGAAGGCAGCGCAGCAAGCGTTATCTGATGAGAAGTCTGCCCGATTAAGGGCAGAGAATTCTCTGGCTGAGGAGAGATCTACAAG
>JBNKKR010000262.1:0-531 GCA_050291935.1 Desulfocapsaceae bacterium
CAGGTGTTGCTCTATGACATCCAAGTGTTGATCCGTGTGCCAACACATCACAAAGATGCCTCTAAACATCTTCAGAAAGCCACTGTTGGTGCTGGAGGCAAAAGAGGCACCGCCGCTGTGGATAGTGTGAGAAGGAGCAGCAGCAGGAGCAACAGAAGAACCAGCACAAGAAGCCCTCAGATCCTTAGGCACTGCGGGGCGAAGAGGATCATGTCTTGAGTCTTTGTAGAATTTCTCCTTGGTCACCATCTCAATCATGTATTGAATATAGGGAGCAAGTCAACATGATCTCAGCGGGTTGGTGGTGATGTTCCAAATCTCATCCACAATGTACTCAAAAACATTGAAGTGCACAGGCTTCATGAGGGCATCTAGCAAGTTCTGCTCATAGGCTGGAATAGCCTATAAATAGCCAATCCTCAGCGCTAAGGTCTTCCTCACCATCCAGTGCAGAAGCAAAAAGTGAGGGAGCAGCCAATGGGTCCTCTTTGCTGTAGTTCACCACCTCCTGGTTGGTGTGAGCGACCGCGG
>JBNKKR010000263.1:0-529 GCA_050291935.1 Desulfocapsaceae bacterium
ATGTGGACAGCTGTAGATGGAATGCTGTAGTTATTTATTGTCGCAATGATATTGTATAACCACTAGTCATTCATAAGCACCTGTCATTCATAAGCACCTATGCGACTACGGAAGGAAGAAAACTATTTTTTTAATAATGTATTGGTCTGACAAACACCTTATTCATAACACTTTCATGTTTCTCTTGGTTCTCCAGGCACCTTTACATCAAAGCCTACAAAAAACAGTATGGAAATATCTGTAAATGAAAAGGGGTTCAGAAGAAATGTTTTTCAGTTTGAAATAAGTTTTTTCTATAGGGTGCATGTTTTAATTTTTCTCATAATTTCCTCATGATGACCATGCAGCCATTTATTTGGAATATGTGCTTACCATTACTATTTGCAACTGTAGATGGTACTGTTAGAGTTTTAGGCATTTTACGGTATATTTTAATTCTAAAAATCATAAAGCAAATCATGCTATGAGTGAAAATAAGCAACATTATGGCATCATAGGGATTGCTTATGTTCGCGCTTAATCTGTATAA
>JBNKKR010000264.1:0-528 GCA_050291935.1 Desulfocapsaceae bacterium
GCATTATTATTATTCCGAATCACGACATATTAGAAACTTGGATGTACAGTACAATGCATAGATTCCAGTTTCCGTTATGAATATTCCTTGTCACCGCATATTAAAAGTCAGGTGTACGGTATGTCGTTTGATAATCCAATTTCTGAATATTCTGTGTTGTCGCCATATTACAAAGTCAGTTGTGCGGCATGGCATTTTAGATTCTTGTGTTTGCTTTGTTGAGCCTACCCCAACTTGCTTGGGAATAAAAGGCTTGGTTGTTGTTGTGTTTGCTTTGTTGGGAACTCTGGTCATTAATTGCACTGGCAGGATATTACTTGTGCTCAAAACTGGAGCCGTAAATACGTTTTGTGATAGGATTTCATAACTTGTGTGCTTCTGGCTCATGCTTACAAACATTATATATGGAGCTGTTGATTTCTTTGACCTCTGTGGAATTTCATATCTGTGATGTTTCCAAATATTTTAATCTACTTTTATTGTTGCACAGTTTTCCCTTTCCAGACAGAACTTGCTGCCTTAGATTTC
>JBNKKR010000265.1:0-525 GCA_050291935.1 Desulfocapsaceae bacterium
GACCGACATCATCAACAACCTCTTTAATCACCGTGGCCTCAAACATGATGCTTAAATATTGCAAAGATTTAAGCTTGGGGGAGTAGCTGGGGTGCTCAAGTATGAGTGGTTGCTCTATTTCTCAAACAATTTTGGAAAAGGGTTTTGAATATGGTATGATGAAGGGGGAGAAAATGGACTCACGTAAAATGATTTTGAAGTTGAGATGTTTTTCTCCTCTCAAAATATTGACTTCCCCTTTTTATTTGCAGAGACTCTTGGAGCTTTTCTTTTTCCTTCCTCTTTTTTTCAATACTTTCTCTCTCTCTCTCTCCTTTTTTCAATGCTCCATCTCTTTGAGGACTTGAGGATTTTGATGATAAACGAGGAGAAAAACACTCTTCAAAAATTTCTTTTTAGATGAAATAGAATGAAATGGCTAAGCCATGATTATAGAAATGGGGGAGTTGTGGATATATCGGCGGTGGACGCATATTCTAGAATGGAGTTATGCACGCCAATATTATTGGGTGGGCCTAGCAAAAA
>JBNKKR010000266.1:0-527 GCA_050291935.1 Desulfocapsaceae bacterium
TTTTATGCCTTGATTTGATGGAGAAAGCAGAATTCCACCTTAGGTCTTACGTGCAATAATTGATTTTTTGTACTGAACTTTGACCTTTGAAGTTATTTTGCACAATTTCTAACAAGATCACCACTGTTGTGAAATATCAATTGTCTGTCCCTGATGCAATCTGATATTTTAGTGAGTTTGACAAACTTTTCTAAACCATCACTGCTGGTACTTCCTCTGGTAAAAAAGGATGTATTTATTTTTGTGATGTTATCCACACGTCATATTTGAAGCTTCAACAACAACAACAACAACCAAGCCTTTTATTCCCAAGCAAGTTGGGTAGGCTCATATTTGAAGCTTCACTATAAAAAATAAAAAAAGACTGGCAGTGCTTATCCATGCTGTAGGAAAAACAGTGAACATTTGATTCGAATGGATACAAATGGAAATATCAATTCCGTTGTTAACAGGAGAATGCAGCTACACAAGTTGGCTGCAACTTGTACTAACTACTAAATGACCATTCACACATCTCAAATGCTTTA
>JBNKKR010000267.1:0-527 GCA_050291935.1 Desulfocapsaceae bacterium
CATATTCCAGTATGATGCCAAACTCGCAGAGAGGGAATGAAACTGGAATCTCCCTTCAAAATGGAAGAAATGGTAAGCTATTCAATAGCTGGCATGCTAAAATCACAAAGCACACAGGAAAAAAAGAACATCGTTCACAAAAGATGGCGACAAATGATTTATATGAGCCCAAATCTAGCAGTTGTGTTCCTGTGATGTGTATGTATGGAAGGTAGGTGTTTTCTAAGATGCCACACAATGTAGTATACATTAAAATTTTCAAAGGCCTAAAGCATTTTGTGATTCCTGTTAATCATCAATAAGCCTACCCCAACTTGCTTGGGAATAAAAGGCTTGGTTGTTGTTAATCATCAATAAGAATAATAAGGTCTCAAGATGTTTCATTCAGTTAGCAGGCAAACTACCTCTAAAAGGATGTTTATAGGCTTGTAATCTAACAAATAGTAAGAAACAAAATATACTGACAACATGGCATGAACAATTGATGCAGCTAAAAAAATTGCTCCTCAAAATGAATTCAAATTTTG
>JBNKKR010000268.1:0-526 GCA_050291935.1 Desulfocapsaceae bacterium
CTGGATTCTAAACTTTTGTAGCGGGCCAGTGCCGATCCGATGTAGTGATTGGCTGGGATGCTCTCAACCACTCCCTGAACTTATCGGCAGGTATTGGCTGTGAGAAGTAGAAGCCCTGGAAAAAACCACAACCGCGCTCCTCCAGGAATTTAATCTGCTCTTTGGTGGTGACACCTTCAGCGATCGTACTAAGACCGAGACTCCTGGCCATGGCCAGAATGGCATCGACCAGGGAGTCACCACCAACGTTATCGGATATATCACTGATAAATGACCGATCAATTTTGATGATATCGATGGGGAATCGCTTAAGATAGGAGAGTGAAGAGTAACCGGTGCCAAAATCGTCAATGGAGAGACGTAGACCCAGCTTTTTGAAGCTGTTCAGCCATGCAATCACTTCATCGCTCTGTTCCAGGAACAGGCTTTCTGTGATCTCCAGAGCCAGACAGGAACCATCCAGGCCATTATCAGACAGGGCCTGCTCAACAAGATCGGCAGTCAGGCCAAGACCGCGCTGACGACT
>JBNKKR010000269.1:0-525 GCA_050291935.1 Desulfocapsaceae bacterium
CATGCCGTTACAAAGGCCTACTACAGGAGTATGTCATGCTTTGCTACGGATTCCCACACAAAGTGGCCCCGCTTGCAGTGCTGAGGTTTCCCGCACAAAGTGGCCCCTTTTGCACCATGTGGTTCAGGCAGTTCATAAAGAATGTCACAAAGATGGGTCACACAGACAGGAGCCATCCCCACTCAACCGAGCACGACACACAACCTATAGCATACCTAATTAGTAAGCAAGCCGTTCCATACCGGACACGTGGTGGCACATGTTGTCCTAGGGTGTCTACTCCTAAGATTTGGCCTTAGCAGATTCGAGCATGACAAACCACATCACCTGACAGAATCCAACCATCTCCACCATTCCAACCTTGCTCAAATCACAACATCGATCCTCACCATGGTCAAATGACATCTCGACGGATGGGAGTCCATCTCTCACAAAGACACAAGCCAAACTCAACATCACAAAGGATGGAAAGACTTGTATGACACTCTTGACTGCATGACTAAGCAAAACTAGCCAAGTATGAAC
>JBNKKR010000270.1:0-525 GCA_050291935.1 Desulfocapsaceae bacterium
CATGAATAGCGGCATGAGCTTTTGATGATGTAATCGGTATCACTATTCGTCTGAAAAAAAGATCTTCAGTGATCAGGGGATTGTTTTGTCTAAAATTGGCTTGGTAGGCGATTTTTGTCGTGTGTTTTAAGCCAATATTTGGAGCACAGCTGTCAGGAGATCGTTTTTCAGCGGGTCTTATTGTTTAGCTTCTCTTTTTCAGCACAATTCTTAAAAGCTATTTTCATAGCAAAGTATCTAGTAAATAACGACCACCGGGCCCGTCCAACAAACGGTTCAGATTTTGGTTCGCTTCGCTCTCAAGATCTAACCTTATTTCGTTATGTTTTTTGATTTTATTCAAGCCTCTTCCTTAATATTTCTTGAACCACACCTGTAGTGTTTAATTCACCCTGAGTTGCTTTTAATGTTCTTTCCGGTAAAGGGTTTTCTTTTCTATGTTTTGCTATTCTTTCAAGAAGTGCGTTTGCTCTTCTTTTAAATTTTTCATTCGGGCTATCTATAACAAGTTGATCTATAGTAATA
>JBNKKR010000271.1:0-523 GCA_050291935.1 Desulfocapsaceae bacterium
TTGTCGTCAGCACGTAAATAACTTAATGACATAGATGATGGTTTATAATGAAATTGTTATGCTTTATTATAATTACTGTTTGCGACTCTTGCTTGATTAAGTGTAGATGTCAGGTTTAGTTATAATGATTGGAATATAGCTAAAACATGAAACTAAGGATCTACTCTTAGTGCGGGTTTGACATAGAGATAGAGCTATTCCCCTATAGCATTGCATGCTAGGAGTTGACTATTTATGGTCATGTTGACGGGTAAATCTTGCTGAGCTTTAGTTGCTCATGCTTTATCTTGATGTTGTTTTACAGATGTGCTCTCTCTCTCTCTCCCTTTCGGCGTGAGCCATTCTTGAGGTTGACATCTTTAGGGCAAGGTTTCGTTCTCGATCGACGAGTGTTTCGCTTCCACAAATGTTTTTATTTTCTATTTTATAACTTGAATTTGTATAAAAAAGTGGTGTGTATTTGAAGAGTAGATGTTATTCTATAATATGATGAAAAAAAATTGGTGTTCACCTAGTGTTCACC
>JBNKKR010000272.1:0-521 GCA_050291935.1 Desulfocapsaceae bacterium
AGTCGTCGCAAAATCACTTATCCCCTGTATGTCATCGGGATGCAATTTTTTTACCCTCAGTGCCATTTTAGATTGTCATTAAATATTTCTCTAAATGTCCCAAATCTCTTACAAGTGGGATCCATTTCGCAAATTTGAATAGATTTGAATTTTAACCAATGAAACAATGTTGTTTTCAAAAAAAATCTTCACCAATCTACTCAGAATTTATTCTAGTCTTTTTACAAAAATTTCCTGATTTTTTATTTGCACAAAGAAATCAAATTTGAATAGATTTGAATTTTAACCAATGAAACAATGTCATTTTAGAAAAAAAAAATCTTCACTATCTGCTCAGAATTTGTTCTAGTCTTTTTACAAAATTTTCCTAATTTTTTTATTTCCTAAAAAATCAAATTTGAATAGATTTGAATTTTAACCAATGAAACAATGTTGTTTTTGAAAATTTTCTTCACTAATCTTCTCAGAATTTGTTCTAGTCTTTTTACAAATTTTTCTTGATTTTTTAATTTTCTCAAAAA
>JBNKKR010000273.1:0-521 GCA_050291935.1 Desulfocapsaceae bacterium
AGTCTTGTCTTCCTCTGAACTTGGGTGGAGCACATAAAGACATAGTAACCCATATCGGAACACTTAAAGCATTTGATATGCTTTAGGTCCTTCTTCCCCTTCCCTTATTTCTTGTGATGAGGAGACTTGTATTTTTGTTGTGAGGAGGATCTAGTGATAGATGTTCTCAACTCAAGCTTGTTCACCATGTGATCACGATTATCTTGAGTTGGTTTCCCTAGAGTCTTTCCTTTCAACTTGACCATCTCACTTTCAAGTCTTTGCACCTCTAGATTCAGTAGATCATTTTCTTCAGCTATGAGGTCATCACAAGAATCTACATTAATTTGCTCAACATTTGATTGTGGGCTTTGAGAGCAACAAGCATTAGCATAAATAGGATTTACAAAGTTTGATGAGCATGTGCATTCTTGTGTATGAGGTTGAAAGTGTTTTACCGATGTTACCACAACCTCATGAGATACTTGTAGCATGATAGGTGCATCTTGTATATCTTCATGAGAGCACTCGAGCATCTCATC
>JBNKKR010000274.1:0-520 GCA_050291935.1 Desulfocapsaceae bacterium
TGAAATTTCAAGTTTAAACTCATTATAGCTTATCTGTAACAAAAAAGAAAAATTTCTGACAGATTTCTAACTATCGGAAATTTTATCTTTTTTCTGCTCATTCATTATTAGTAATTTAACATTAAAATTTTATATGAAAAAAACATGTATAATATTTTTTAAAATATTTTTATAAATTTTCTTTTAGTTTCATTTTGATTTACAATTAAGTTGAACACTTAAAATTTAATAACATGGAATTCAAAGAGTTATTGAGAATTGCCTATTTTATGCAGGTTCAGGAGCCCAAGATGTACTCTCAAACCAAAAATGGGCATTTTCAGCACAAGGATTGTTTTTAATGATTTAATGAGTGTACAGAAAGGATTAATTTAGAACTATTATTCTGTTCAGGGAAAATTAGTGAACTATTTTGTATGAGCTTAAAAACAGTAGACAAGTAAGCATGCAAAGTTTCAGTACATTATGATGTGTGCATATTTTGTATAATTTAGGCATGTTTTGGCTTCATGAATTTTCA
>JBNKKR010000275.1:0-519 GCA_050291935.1 Desulfocapsaceae bacterium
CCAGGGACCTTGCGCCAGTTCGAGTTAACACAATATCCCCAGGGATGACAAGCGGTACTGGGGCTTACACGAAGATGACTGCACAACATCGCCAAGCAATGTATGATTCGATTGCGTCACGCCTACCAGTTGGTCACGTCGGAACTCCTGACAACATCGCTGATGCCACAATTATGGTGATGATGAATCCATTTATCACCGGCACAGTGATTGATATTGATGGTGGGGGCTTATTGATTTAATTATGACAGAATCGGGTAGCCGGGGGTTTTTCTCCCCCAGCCCCAACGAATAAGGATAGATTGTGTGAGCGCAGCGAACCACGATCTTATCCATTGGTTGATGGATGCCAAGACATCGATTACCCGAAAGTGCCAGGAGATCGATTACCCTAAAGGCCATTTGCGCCAAGACATCGGTGACCCTATCGGGTCTTTCTAAACTCTGGTACCCTGCCAGTAACAACACACTGATAGGAGGGTGCCAAAATGGAACAAAAGCTGCGAATAACCGCGATTG
>JBNKKR010000276.1:0-518 GCA_050291935.1 Desulfocapsaceae bacterium
CATGGTGACGAGGTGGGTCACGTGGAGGTGGAGGCTCAGGTTCCTATGGAGGGTGCAGGAGGTGGAGCAGGATGCTCAAGTGGAGTTGGAGGTTCAGGTGATGGTGTGGAGTACGATGTTGGTGAGGATGATGATGGTGAGGAGGCAGAGGAGGAGAGTGCATGACAGGGGGGAGACCAGTAGCCAGTCACCTATAGGTTAGTTGAATTTTCATTCTATTTCTATTCATTTTTGCATAAATAACTAATTTGATTTTTCTAGGTTGCGACGCTCTCACCTGGCTCCACCTGCTCAGAGCTGGGAGGAGAGGATGATGATCCATCCAATTGGTGAGCGTCAGTGGGAGGACGTCAACTGGAGCTGCGAGGGACACTGCACCTGCATCAATACGGAGTTGGGGATCTTTTGCCGGTTGCTATACCCTAGCATGGTTACCATGGGTGGCCGACGACAGGCTGCACACTCATGGACCCACTGGGCGCTAAAGCCGTACGCCGATCAGGGCTCATGTCAGAATG
>JBNKKR010000277.1:0-518 GCA_050291935.1 Desulfocapsaceae bacterium
TAATTTTCATATACGTCATGAAAATAAGCCCCAAAAGATCAATAGCTCAAAGTACTCACATGATCTTTTTGTATTCATATATGTCAAGAAAACAATTTGACATTTTTTCTCCAAAAAAACAATTTGGCATTGATGGTAAACAGGATACACAACAAAATGGTTAGATTGGATGTATTTGGTAATCCTATCACCCCTCACCTTGTGTGCCTTTTAACCTCATACCTATGCTCCGTTGCATATGGAGAAAAGCTGTGAGAAGCATTATTGTGACACTATATCCCTAACCAACCAACCAACAACCAAGCCTTTTATTCCCAAGCAAGTTGGGGTAGGCTGTGACACTATATCCCTCCATCCTATTAAACTTGTTTCTCTTAATAATAGATTAATATCCATTCAATTTGTTGATCTACCAAAGACCTGCCATTTTAGTCCAAGTGACCAATATCCAAGCTAATTATGGACCATGGATTAAACAAAGGAGAGCAGTTCAGGATCTGGTTAGATTTTTTTGTTCT
>JBNKKR010000278.1:0-518 GCA_050291935.1 Desulfocapsaceae bacterium
TAGATCACACAGAGCCGAAATTGGAAGTTCTAGCGGAGCAAGCTTAAGTCGAAGACTTCACTAACCTAGATTTGAATCAAGGCAAGCCCCGGTGTATTTAATCATGCTCTTTGTCTTTTAATTTGAATCTTGTCTTATGCTTCATTAGGATTGTGCATTAAGTTTATAGGAGTTGTACGATGCTATAGTTTCTTTAAGACCAACCTTCCTAATTACCCTTGTTACCCTATCTCTTGGTGGTTCAATGTTAGCTCATGCTATGCTTAGATGATAGATTACGGCAGAATTCGAGTGGAGGCTCCCACTGGTGAGATTTAGGGTTTATTCCCTCTCTAATTCATTTTGTATATGGTTGATTGGATAACTTGAGATCGGGCGGGACCCTTAGGTGAAAAGTGGAGACCATCGGTCAAGAAGGCAGCACCTCCAAGGTTGTAGCCCCCGCCTATGTTGGTTAAGGACCGCACTGTTTTGGCCCCGATGACAAGCCTTGAGTTGTGTACTGACCGCATATCGAG
>JBNKKR010000279.1:0-514 GCA_050291935.1 Desulfocapsaceae bacterium
CAGGAACCTTGTGTGTACAGGTATCAAAATTTTCTCTTGTAGTGACACCCTTTAGATTTCTTCCTTTGTGACTGAATGCTAGTATTTTGTAGCCCAAAATATGGGATATTTACGCTCCTTAACTGTAAAAGTTGAAATAGAACAGAACAGAGCAGTTACATCGCTTGTATTCTAAGTAGTTTGTAAATTGTCATTGTTCATGTTATGTCTAGCTCTCAATGACACACCACAGCATCACAGCTGTTATTTTCATTTTTGGAACTGAATCGTTTCTAAAAATGCCTACCCCAACTTGCTTGGGAATAAAAGGCTTGGTTGTTGTTGTTGTAATCGTTTCTAATAATATTCTGTTTCCCCATTTGCAGATCTTTTTACGAGGGGAATAGACATCCAGGCTGTCAACGTTGTTATCAACTTTGATTTCCCCAAGAACTCGGAAACATACCTTCACAGGGTATGCATTCATGAACTTCAGTCTTTATTTTGTGCAAAGTTTTATTCAAATGTTGCATTT
>JBNKKR010000280.1:0-514 GCA_050291935.1 Desulfocapsaceae bacterium
GTTGTGGACACGATGAGTACTTGCTTCATCCTTCTCCTCATCTGTCATTGGTGGTGGATTTGGTGGCGGAGGAACCCAACGTTTGAAAGACCGTAACGGAGAAGACTCATTCCTATCATATGGGAAAAGAAGAATTTGTCGATCGACCAACTCGGGTCCATCAATCCACTGAAAGAATCTACAACTATCCTGCTTTGACAAGAAAAGAAACTTGTAAGTGTCAAATTACACAATATTCATACATGAAAAATATTATTACTCACACTCTTGTAAGGGCAACAATAGTAAGCACGAGCGGCCATGCTTGGATGTCTTGATTGTTTGATGTGAGCCTCTTCATGGTGGTCACATCTCAGAATGGGAAAATGAGGAGGAACCGGAGCATCGGGACAACTAGCGTTCGGGTATTCTTTCCCCTCCCTTCACATATCAAAGCATGTCATAAGCAAAAATAGAAATGTAATCCCTAACCATATGTAATTACGAATGTGAACATAAACCCTAAGTATATAAC
>JBNKKR010000281.1:0-513 GCA_050291935.1 Desulfocapsaceae bacterium
ATATTGCATGTGTATGTGGCTTGCAATTTATCGAGGGTCATATTCCTGAAGCGGTTGTCGAGAGTCAAAGCTTTGATCTAAACATCGAACTGTTTGAGCTACATAATATCTATCAACTTAGAATGCTCGGCATTATTATGATAACCATCTTTTGCACGTAAGTGTTTCAAATATCTCATAATTTTAAGTGTTTTTAACAATATAGTTAGAAATCTAATGACTCAATTTTCATGTGTAGTTTAGTGCACGTATGTGACAACAAAAAGAGACTCGGGTTTATGAACCCCACACAAATAAACCAATTAGAATTGAACCCGGTCATAAACAAGAAAAGTGAGACGTTCAAGGACATGAGTAACAAGAAAAGGGCCGCGGCAATAAAAAAGCACAACAAAAAACTAACCAAAGAGAAAAGAGATCTTGCATCAACCCACATAGGTCAACTATTGTAGCGGTTCAAAGACAGAGAATGTATCATGGCCCCCAATAACTTTGAGTAAGTTTATTCTATCG
>JBNKKR010000282.1:0-513 GCA_050291935.1 Desulfocapsaceae bacterium
TATTCCTCGCAGGAACTTGGCCTATATCCAAAATCAACCCGAAGCCCCTCTCTTCTAACTCGTCAAAATCGCATAGCTATAGACAAGCTATCGGCCTTCGGAACCGGGCTAGGAACTACAGCGGAAACACGGAATGGTGCTAGCAAGAACTTGGCAAGATCGACGATGAAAATCGACTCGAAAAACAGTTTATATCCTCTCAGTCATTTCACCAAACACCTGTTGGGCACGTTCGAAAAATCACGGCGGGAGAGCAATTTGAACCACGACTCCTCGAGTCTTTTGATCCGGTGACTCAAGAGCAATACCGGCAACTCCCTGCAACCATTCACACAGAATCAGAACACTCAAAGCAGATGAATCGATTCTAGCAACAATAATGGCAGAATAACTCCCTGGCGGTGGTGATGCACACGGAAGTGGATAGAGACTTGGTCCCTGCCGACGCTGACTGAGAAATTGAATGAGACAACCCAGAGGAAAGAACAATCACTGCACCACCGAAAGAAAAAA
>JBNKKR010000283.1:0-512 GCA_050291935.1 Desulfocapsaceae bacterium
TAATATGTTCGGGTTTCTCAGGATACACCTGGCTATTATTAGCCTGATTACGGCAGTAGCAATACTGTTACCACACCCGGCTGTAGCCCAGGATGAAAAGACTATCTTGTTCGGTGTTGTTCCACAGCAGGCGGCCAGCCGTCTGGCAAAGATGTGGGAACCATTTATCACCCGCCTGTCGGAAGAGACAGGATTGCATATCGAATTCGCCACTATGAAGGATATCCCCAGTTTTGAGGCGTGTCTGTCCCAGGGGGCGTACGATATCGCCTATATGAATCCCTATCACTATGTGTATTACAGCAAAAAATCCGGTTATAGGGCCTTTGCCCATCAAGCGAATAAAAAGCTACAAGGGATTATTGTTACGCATGTAGATAGCCCGGTGCAGACATTGGCTGATCTTGCCGGGAAAAAGATCGCCTTTCCTTCGCCAGCGGCATTCGGTACTAGTGTGTTGCCACGGGCTGAAATGAAGGCCCAAGGTATCAAGTTTGAGCCGGTCTATGTTA
>JBNKKR010000284.1:0-511 GCA_050291935.1 Desulfocapsaceae bacterium
ATAGTGGAGGTTGAGATGTTCTTCAAGCTTCTCAAGATTTTGGAAGAGCTGCTGCATGAACACACAGAAGTGACCCTCCTTGCCTTCATCACCCGACTGATGGTCATTAAGTCTAAGTATTTCTTCTTCAACAATTAATACAACGATCTCGTGAAACTGATCAGTGATATCCTTCTGAAACCTCATATAGTGCCTAAAGACATGTACCAGTCCAAGAAAATGATGTCTGCTCTCGGTTTGAAATATGATAAGATTGATGTCTGCCCAGACAAATGCATGTTTTTTGGAAAAGATATCAAGAAATAAAGTGTGCATGTGCATTGAGTGTAGCCTGACTTAAGAATCAAGGGTGATGAGTTTGGGAATCTAGTTTTTCAATAAGATATTGATCAAAGTGGAGTAAGTTTCATATGCTTCAGCTCTCATAAGCTTGAATATGCTCAAATAAGATTCACCTTGGTTTAGTGTAAGAAACCAGAATATTTGGCATACATTAATTTTTCTAGACATA
>JBNKKR010000285.1:0-510 GCA_050291935.1 Desulfocapsaceae bacterium
TCAACCTCGGAGCAAGGCATGGTTGTCGATGCTCCAGATGAATCTGATACCAGATATGATATGGATTGGCTAGACCTAGCAGCCGGGGGCCTCAACCCACGGCGGAGGAGAGACCTAGTTTTCTTCTTCCTTACAAGTGATGGACGTCCTTCATAGATTAGGCCAGCCTTATTATTTGGAAGGAAGCAACTGAATCCTATCTCATTCTATTTATTCATCATCATCAACAACAACAACCAAGCCTTTTATTCCCAAGCAAGTTGGGGTAGGCTAATTCTATTTATTCATCCCTGATTTTATTTCCTTCATATTAAACCGGTACTTAGCCACTTTAGGGCTGATTCACTGATCTCTTGCAGCGCCCATAACACCCTGAAATTTAGTTTGTAGGAGTAGCTTGTGTAGATTCACTAACTAATGCAATCAAGGATAAAAATTGCAATCCCCCTTTCTCAAATTGATGTCCTTAGGACAAGAAATTTTGTTAAAACTGAAATTGCTGATTCAGTA
>JBNKKR010000286.1:0-509 GCA_050291935.1 Desulfocapsaceae bacterium
GAAAAGGTATTGCTCTGGTGATGGCAGCTTGCAAAATACTCTTTTTTTATTGTCGCTGGTTAGCACAATATAAAAAAGGAGGAGGGAGTAGTCTTTTATCATCAGTAATTGTGGATCCTGCACATGCATTTATCCTTCGATAAATATTTGTCTTGTTCTTTCTTTTTTGTGTATGCCTACCCCAACTTGCTTGGGAATAAAAGGCTTGGTTGTTGGTTGGTTTTCTTTTTTGTGTATGTATTAGACAACCTGTGGTTACATCATGGGCAAATTTCTGATATGGTTGCTGGGCCATATGTGGAGCGGATAAATTCTATATGAGCTTTTGGGGATTCTTCTGATCCCTACAAATTCCCTTACTGTTGTTTTTGTTCAAAATGAACATTGGACTTTTATTTCGCTGCTATCACTACCACACTATGTAAAAAAAATTTAGTAACTCAACAGGGTCTGAAGAAAGCTTTGGATGATGGAGGTGACAAGGATGAAGAAGATGCTGAGGGGAGAAG
>JBNKKR010000287.1:0-507 GCA_050291935.1 Desulfocapsaceae bacterium
GGGTTAAAGCATGTTTTTATCGGTTTAAAACAGTCTAAATATCACAGATGATCAATAGCGGTGGGTCTTGTTTTATATATGGGGGGCAGAATGGAAAATATGTTCAAAAGAAACAGTTTAAGTTGTTATTTTATATGAATTGATGGGCATAAAAGAATCTCGTCAAATAAATAATTAGTCGAAAAATATATTAAGGGGGCTGACTTAAATAAGCGAGTGTTTATTATCAAACAGGTTCTGATTTAGGTAAATATTTCTATATAACCACGTTTGAATTCAGGAGGGTGACCGTATAATATTTAATTAAAGTTGCTATTTGAAACTGGTTGCGATATGCAACCAGTTTTGTTGTGCAATTTTATGAATGAGGCAAAAAGAGCTCTTCAGGAATCAAAATCCTGACCGTGCTTTAAGGGGGATGGTAGACGCTTAATGTTCTCAGTTGAAAATAGCAACCAGTATTGCGAATACAGACAACAAGTCGATCTGGTACTGACAATGCCAAGA
>JBNKKR010000288.1:0-507 GCA_050291935.1 Desulfocapsaceae bacterium
CTTTTGTTTTGCAAAGCAATTTTGAACTTGTAACCAAACAATGTATTTGAATTTAAATACCATTACGTACATGTACCAAGTAATTCAATTTTTACTAGCAACTTTTCTGTTTCTTTTTTTTTGGAAAAACATTTGCACCTGCCTCCAGAATCTGAATGATGCACCGTCCAAGTGTTATTCATCTGTATAGATATATAGCTCTGTGAAGGAGAGCCCTGATGTAGCGGTAAAGCTGTTGCCTTGTGATCATGAGGTCGTGGGTTCAAGTCCTGGAAACAGCCTCTTGCAGAAATGCAAGGAAAGACTGTGTACATAAGACCCAAAGTGATCGGACCCCTGCGCAAGCAGGAGCTATGTGCACCGGACTGCCCTTTTTTATTTTTCTCTACTTTATTATGGAGAGATTCATGATTGGTGGTTTCCTGGTTTCTGTTCATGAAGTATCATGGAGGAACAAATTTTGGACGCACAGCTGGTGGTCCCTTCATCACTACAAGCTACGATTAT
>JBNKKR010000289.1:0-506 GCA_050291935.1 Desulfocapsaceae bacterium
CGCAAAGCGCGAGGTTCAATAAAATCCGAGGTTAAAACTAAGGGCCAGTTGAAAATCCATCATTTACAAGGATCTAGTATTATTAATTTTATTGTAACTTTTCATTTTTTGGCCAAAAATGACAGTTTTACATAGTAACGGGCCAATATGCATAGCAACGGGCCAATATCGATATTGGCCCGCAATAGCGGGCAATATACGAAATATTTCGCCAAAATTTAGCATTAATATTCGATACTTCCAGAAAAAGTAACAATAATATTCGATACTTCCACAAAAAGTAACAATAAGATTATTTACCGGTTGTTTTATAATTGAAGTGATATTTAGAGAAATTTCTTGGATAACATTGATAAACCGGTGAATAAAATCGTTATTGCACCTTTTCTGTCCGTAATTTCGGGGTTCTTCTGTATTTTATGACCGTAATACGAACTAAAACGCACAAAAATGAATCATTTATCATTTTATTATTTTCTAAAGATGAATATACGGATGACATAATC
>JBNKKR010000290.1:0-505 GCA_050291935.1 Desulfocapsaceae bacterium
AGATTTGATCAAGAATTGAAAACAAAACGAAATTCAGACAATTTTGCCTTATTATTCGATACAAATAAGCACAAATTTGAGTCAATTCAATGTTTGAAGAGTTTGAGAGAATATTTAACAGACAATACAGTTCTAAAATCAAGATTTTCAAGGGTGGCTCTTGTAGCACCGGCAAGGTTTATGGCACCCATAATAAAATCAGAGGCTGAAGCGTATTTCGATAATTTTGAACAGGCTTATAAATGGCTTAAGGAATGAGAAGATCACCGAACAACACCATGCACTGGATTCGCAGGGCCGGGCGACTGTCACCCTTGCATAGATTTGTGTTAACGTGACTCTCACGAAGTCATCATACCCTGCTCTCCAGTGATGGTGACCGTTCGGAGAATAACGGATGAATAAAAAGAGTGCACAGTGGTATGATGCATTGTATCGTTTTAAGGATTACTCAAAGGAATCTGCAGATATCATCTCACTTCTAAAGACTGAGCATCCACAAGCC
>JBNKKR010000291.1:0-505 GCA_050291935.1 Desulfocapsaceae bacterium
GCAATTTTAGCATATTGTGCAAGATCGCATATAAGTTTAGCTGGATATAGACCTTTGTTTTTCCTCGGAGCGTGAACCAGTCCAATCCGAGTGCGTGCCTGATTAATGGATGCGGCAATTATGGAAAATACAAAGAAACCTATAAGCGTCCCCACCAACAATCTAAAATAGGCAAAATACAATTCAGTTTTAATTGGTGCGGTTTTCATTTTCTCTTATAACACCTGCGTCACAGGCGGCACGGTCCTCGCCGTCCCTGTGAACGCGAATGTTCTGGCTGAATATATATTAATGGTGCAATTCAGAATCGATTCGCTCAGACAAAAAAATCTTCAGTAGAGACTGATAAGGAACATCACGTTTATTAGCTAACAACTTTAATTCTTCGAGCATTGATTCAGGGAGGCGTATGGAAATGGTGCGCGTCGAAGGTTTTAGCTTTGAAAAAACAGGCTCTTCAGCCTCAGACCAATCGATATAATCAGAAGAATCATTTTGTTGCCAA
>JBNKKR010000292.1:0-505 GCA_050291935.1 Desulfocapsaceae bacterium
CTTGGTTCTATCATACTATTTGGTCAAAAGAACTCCCCTAAGGTGGTCTTGAGAAGGTGGCTGAAAACCAGGGCCAAATTGACCAATTGCTTCACACATTTGTAGAAATTCATCATTGTTGATAGCATTGAATGGGATGACTGCCATGAGTGTAAAAGAAGTAAAAACAGAACAGAATTAGTAAAGGTGAAAACCTGAACTGAACCATATATCGAATAGAAAAACTGAACTGAACATCGATTAGTGCCTACCCCAACTTGCTTGGGAATAAAAGGCTTGGTTGTTGTTATTGTTGTAACCATATATCGATTAGTAAACAGAAAAACTGAACTGAACAATTAGTAAGCAGATTACATAACGGAACTGAATCAGCACAGAAATTTGAACTAAAGCAGAACAGAACTTCTGTATACCAGTCAGCTTCTGTTTTGAACTAAAACAGAACTGAACTGGACTTAAAACAGAACTGAATCGGCAATCAGCACAGAAATTACAGAATAGAACT
>JBNKKR010000293.1:0-505 GCA_050291935.1 Desulfocapsaceae bacterium
TCTTCCGATCTATCTTATGTATTGAATCCGAGGATGATCTGACCACTGGGACAGAAAAGTGGCTTTATGGCGTCACTACAAAGCTTCACTCTGCCTGTAATAATTATCTAGAAATGAACAAGGACACTCTGAATCATTTTCAGGTGATCGGAGTTATTCTAAGCATCTTGGGAACCTTGAACTCTGTGTGGATAACCCAACTGAAAAAAGATATACAGAACCAGGGCATGGACCCTACCCGGTAAAACGCACAATTTTCATGCCTGACGATATATTCCCGGGCGGGTCACACCAAACGTTGGGATAACAAAAAATGGAAACGATACTCCCCATATTGATAGCGATTCTGACGATTCTAATCGTTGTGTTGTTTCTCATCAGTCCGGGAATAATTGCCCGACTAATATTTAAAAATACTGATGAAATCAAACTTAGGAATTGGACAGCGTTAGCTCCTGCTACTATCAGTTTTACAGGTCAATTTATGCACGGGAATATAACCGAA
>JBNKKR010000294.1:0-504 GCA_050291935.1 Desulfocapsaceae bacterium
AATCCATGGGTTTTAGCGTGCGGTTTTACCGAAAATTGCCAGATTGGGGCAAAAACTGATCGAAACTCCATTTTTCTAGGTCTTGAACCCTGTATTGTGAATCGGTTATCTATAACGGTCCTGTATTTCAATTTTATGGGTTTCAAAAAATTTCACATTTTTGCTCGAACTACATGGGTCTTAGCCTACGGTTTTACCGAAAATTGCCAGTTTGGGGCAAAAACTGACCGAAACTCCATATTTCTTGGTCGTGACCCCCGTATTATGAATTGGTTATCTATAACGGTCCCGTATTTCAATATTTATGGGTTTTGAAAAATTTCACATTTTTGCTCAAAATCCAAAGGTGTTAGCCTACTGTTTCACCAAAAATTGCCAGTTTGGGGCAAAACTGATCGAAACTCCGTATTTCTGGGTCGTGACCCCCGTATTGTGAATCGGTTATCTATAACGGTCCCGTATCTCAATTTTTATGGGTTTGAAAAATTTCACATTTTTGCCCGA
>JBNKKR010000295.1:0-500 GCA_050291935.1 Desulfocapsaceae bacterium
AGCAATTAGTAGCATATCATTGTATATATATTTATGAAAAAATATACGATGATTTATCACTCACTGACCCATACGGAGGTATCCATCGGCTCCAAACGCATGTATTCCAGTAAGCTCCCCATTCTTCTTTTTATTTACTGACTTCTCTTGATATTCTAAAGAACATCATAGCTCACAAAAGGGCTGATAAGCATCTGACATGGATTCAAAACCCGGTAGTACAACCTACACATGAAATTCCAAGATTAGTAAACATGATTCACAACTAGTAAGAAATTACAAGATTAATAAACTATCACTTACCGAAGCATACTGTTCTATAGTCAAGAAAGTAGCTGAGTGGTCCTTAAAATTATTGACCACAACACCGTGAGCCTTCAGATATGCATTTGTTGCACGGATTCTCAAATTTGAGGTCATATCCTTGCACACCTTCTTAGGATACTCCTCCAAGACACAATTTGTGTGTTCTTTCTCATCATCATTCACACGGAAAAGTT
>JBNKKR010000296.1:0-500 GCA_050291935.1 Desulfocapsaceae bacterium
CTTGAGTTCCATTCTTGGCCAATATGGGCTTGACCATAAGGCTTCTTCTTAGTGTATTTCTTATCTTTCTTGTAGCCTTTGTCAAACTTCTTTCTCTTGTCATTGTCTACTTCCTTCCTCTCATATGGGCATTGGGCAATGAAGTGCTCATTCTTACCGCAATTGTAGCACACCCTGTTTGACATTGGCTTCTCTTTCCTTTCTCCCTTGTAAGGTCTTCTTTTCTTGATGAATTTATTGATTTTTTTGATAAATAAAGTCACTTTATTTTCATCATATTCTCTTTGTGATGTAAAACGCTTATTATATTCCTCTTCTTCATACTCAGCCTTTGCTTTCTCAGCATAAGGATAAACCAATCTATGAAGCTCGTAATCAAAAGAAATCTCAAAAGAGACTACTTCTCTATCAATCCAATCTTCCGTAATCTCTTCAATAGCCCTTTCAATCCACTTTTCGGCTTCCTCTAAATCTCTTCTTTCAAAATCTGCTCTAACTTT